>DASXZH010000066.1:0-20795 GCA_036502005.1 Fimbriimonadaceae bacterium | reverse complement strand
AGACTGACTGGCTGCTCTCGTCAAACTCTACAGAAGAGACAAACCAAGGAGCGCTGACACCCAGCAAACGTGTGTAAAGATCTGAACCGTCCATCGGTTAAGATTAGACCTAACCCACAGAAAATCTCGTAGACCCTAAATATTTAATAAGGACTGGTGTTGGAGCCTATGGCTACGATGGTTGCCAGCAAGATTCGCAGCGGTTGACATGTCGGACTCGAGGCTATTGGGAAAGCGTTTCCAAACTTCGAAAACGCTCTCCAAAATAGCGCTAACCTGCACGGGGCGTGCTTGCTTGCAACCTTTAGCTAGCCGGAGGAATGTTCTGGTTCACAGAGAAGAAGTTTGTAGGATCATATTTGGCCTTGATTTGAGCTAGCCTCTCATAGTTGCCCCCGTAGGTTGCGCGAATGCGATCCTCGCCTTCCTCCATCATGAAGTTGACGTAAGCCCCACCGGCCGAATAAGGGTGAAGGGCCTCCCAGTATCTTTTTGCCCATTCCGTGATTAACGACTTGTTTGCAGGATCAGGATCTACCCCGACCATTACCGAACTCCAAGTCACGTCGCGATATGTCCAGGCCGTCTCCCCAGATCCAATCTTATGGACCGCGCCATTGATTGGATATAGGTGCATGGTGCTGTGCAATGTCGGCAGTTCCAATCCATGCTGTATGTGCAAAGCAATTGCCTCATCGCTTAGCTCTTTAACAAAGTCGGCTTTCCAATACCACTGCAGACCAGGAACATACAAGCCATCAAATAGGCCTTGCAGCATCGGGAACGGCATCGGCGCGAAGAACTCAAAAGCTGGTGCGCGGAAACTCCTCAACGGGTCCAAAATAGCGTTTGCCTGCTCTATCGTGCCGTTGTAGCACCAGACAATACCGCACATTGTTTTGAAGTGAAGCTCCTCGGGAAAAGGCGGGCCGGGTGGCACTTTTAAGAAAGCAAAAAATCCGCTCATTTCTAGCGGCGCTTGCTTAATGAACTCCCGATACCACTTTAGAATATCTGCCGCCTGCTCCATCGGCCAAAGCATCGGACCGGCGCAAACCATATCCACCGGACTTGCATGGAACAGGAAGGAGGTGACGACGCCAAAGTTGCCGCCTCCACCGCGAATCGCCCAAAAAAGATCGCTGTTTTCTTCTGCGCTCGCAACGGCAAACGAGCCATCAGCGAGAACGAGGTCAGCCGAAATCAAATTATCGATTGTTAAGCCAAACTGGCGACTTAGATGGCCCAAGCCGCCACCAAGCGTTAATCCTCCCACGCCAGTGCTGGAAATGACACCAGACGGAACGGCGAGCCCATAGGCGTGGGTCGCGTGGTCCACATCGCTCCAAACGCAGCCTCCTCCGACGCGAACCGTGTGAGCCGTTTGGTCCACATGTACGTATTTGATGGGGCTGAGATCGATCACGAGGCCATCATCGCAAACTCCTAGGCCGGCGGCATTATGCCCACCGCCCCGCACGGAAACCCTCAAGTTCTCTTTCCGCGCGAACTTGATCGCTGCGCTAACGTCAGCCGCATCCACACACTTTGCTATGAGACGCGGTCGGCGACTGATCATCGCGTTGTACACTTTGCGACACTCGTCATATTGGTCATCGCTGGGCGTAATCACATCGCCCCGTAAAACACTTCTCAGTTCTGTAACAGCCTCAGATATCATGGTAAAGCTCCTTTCAAATTCCGTCACTATCGGTTTATAAGAACATATTGTCATGTAAGGCGTTCTAAAACCGTTCTTCCAAATCTAAGGAAGCGTTCTTAAACCGTTGGAAGGTTTCGCTGCTTATCGTTG
This sequence comes from Fimbriimonadaceae bacterium, assembly GCA_036502005.1. Taxonomy (GTDB): domain Bacteria; phylum Armatimonadota; class Fimbriimonadia; order Fimbriimonadales; family Fimbriimonadaceae; genus DASXZH01. The sequence continues at coordinate 18,982 of DASXZH010000066.1, read as the reverse complement.
GGCAACTGAGCTTTTAATGTGTTGCTGTATACGCCTTAGGGCCGCTTCGCACCATACTTCCCCATTCTTGTTCTGAAAAGCAAAACCGCTGGCGATCGCGGCCATGGCGGCGGGCTCCTGGCCAGTCTCAAAGCAGGCTTCGGCAAGCAAGCTGAAGAAAAAAGGTAACCGCAACTCAGCTCCCATCGCGCGAAAATCTTCGAGGCCCTGGCGGAGTCGAGCCAGTCCGTGTGAACGGTTGGGGTCGGCCCAACCAGCCAGGATTTCGGCAAAAGCTAGATAATAGGCAAATCCGTGTTTCCTGCATACGGTAGAAGCTTCGTCTGCCAGCGCATAGGCCAATTCCCGATCTTCACGGAAAACGCCATACATTGCACCATAGTTGAGGGCTATTGCCAAGCTAAATGGGTGCAATAGTTCTCGGGCCAACTCAAGCGATTTGTTACGGCAGGCTTCTGCTTCTTCCACTCGTCCTAAATGCCACAAGGTCTGGGGATAATACGCCCAACAAAAGACTCCAAGATCCGGGCCTGCAAACAGGCTTATAGCAGGATCCGAATATCTAACTCTGCAAGCTATAGATCGCTCAAAGTGGTCTCGGGCATCTGCAAACTGCCCTAAATGGAAGAGACTGGAGCCCAGGATAAAATGGGCCGCCGTTTCCTTTTCCAAGTTATGTTCCTGGGTGGCTACCTGGATACATTCATGAGAAACTTGGCGGGATCTTTCGATCCGACCCAACACAACTTCATGCAGCCACACTCCTGTTTGCAGAGTAAACAAATGCTTCCGATCCGTAGATCGTCGGGAAAGGTCAAGAGCGCTCTCAAGAACCCGGCCAACCTCTGGATGACTGTAGCCAAGTGTGGTGATCAACGATAGTCCAAGCGAGGTTAAGAGTTCCAATTCTTCTGCGTCACGCTCACCAGAGCGAGGCAACTCTCGGCAAAGGTGTAGCGCGTGCCTGATCAGGTCCGCCGCTTCAGCATAGGCGTATAACTTCCGAGCGGCACCAGCCGCCAATCGGTAAAAACCAAGTGCCTCCCTAATCAAACCGGCCGATTCGTAGTGGGAGGCAATGCTACCGCTAACCGGGCCCAAATCTGCACTATGCAAGCCTTGTAACGCTTGCGCTATTTGCTTGTGAAGGGCTCGTCGCCGAAAGGGGCTCAGCTCAGCATAAGCTACTTCTCTGATCAAATCATGGGTGAAATCAAGACTCTCTCCGTTGCGGTTTTCTATAATCCAGCGTCGCCAAAGCTCTTCCATTGAGCGAACCAGGCTCTCTTCGTCCCAATCGGTTACTTTTGCGAGTAGCGCGGCCGCGAAGGGTCGCCCGATACAGGCCGCCAAACCGGCCAACTCGTAGGCTGGAGGAGACAAATTCCCCAACCGACTGGCAATAACTGATTGGATGCGGGCAGGCACCGCCGACCCGGATGGGTCCTCAAGTGCCGCGCGCGTGCTTTCAACTACAAAAAGCGGATTTCCCTTAGTTGACCGGTAGACCTCGGCTGCCAGCGCTGAATCGCATTCCCTTTCTCCAATTTGAGAAGCTAGCTCGGTTGATTCCTCAAGGCTCAGTGGTTCGAGTTTTACATCGACAAGCATGTTGGCAGCCCGCAGATCGTTTGTAAAAGTTGTGAATGGATGGGCTCGATCTGTTTCCTCCGGACGGACGGTTCCCAGGACCATAATGTGGGCAGATGCGTTTGTCATCAAAAAGGAGTGTAAATATTCGATCGATTCTTGGTCACACCATTGCATATCATCGATAAAAAGAAGCAAAGGCTTTTGACAGTTTAAAAAGGGCGCATTTATGGCCTCGAAAAAGTGTCTCCTCTGCCAACTTTGTGTCAAGGGGTCGGGCGCCGCAAGATCGCGATCTTCAATCAATAGTTCTGGAAGAACTCGCGACAGTTCACCGAGTTGGAGCTTCGAAAGCTTTTTCCGGGCCCCTCTAAGACAATCTGCGCGAAGCCATTCGGCAATAGGCCCGTAAGCCAAATGCCCCTTAACGGAATAACACCTTGCTTTGGCTCCGGATGCTTCTTTATTAACCGTGAAGCAGTGAAACATTTCTTCGGCTAAGCGCGACTTGCCAATGCCTGGCTCGCCGCTGATGAGCGCGAAGATCGCTTTACCCGTGGCCACACTTGACCAACAGACTTCAAGTTTTCTGCACTCGCTTTGTCTGCCTACCAACGCTCCAGCGGCAGGCGCTCCACCTTGTGAGGGCTGGGGCTGAGCCCTCTCTAAACTCTCAGTCCTCAGCGCTTCTTCATAAAGGTCCTCTGTTGCCCTAGATGGACTAATGCCTAGTTCCCGCCGGAGCAAACGCATGCATTGATGGTAAGTCCGCAAGGCACTGGGCCGATCGCCGTTCTTAATATGCAAACGGATAAGTAACTGGTATGAAGGCTCCCGAAGGGTATCTAACGAAATCAATCGACCGGCGAAGCCTATTGCCCCAACGAAATCGCCGGCAGCTTCTAATTGCGCTGTGAGCCTCTCTAGTGCCTCCAAATACTGCAGCCTTAGTTGTTCGCGTTTTCCCGAAATCCACTCATCGTAAAGATCCGGCAGTAAATCGTCCTGATAGAGGCGGGCAGCCTCATTCCAGTCGCTCCGTGCGATTGCCGCTTCGAACTCTATCACATCGACACGGCAGTGGTCGCTCATTTGCCAAGCTACCGTCTGATTGTCAACGGCTAGGTAGTGCCAGTCGACGGGCAGGGCTCTACGCAAGTGATGTAGTAACTGACGCAGATTTGTTCTGGCCTGGGAACTGCTCGATTCCGGCCAAAGCCGGAAGGCTAATTTTTCCCGCGAATTGGGTACCTCGGCATGCAAAACAAGAAACGCGAAGAGCATTTTTAAACGCTGGGAATTAATCGACGTTATGGAGCTGTTCCCGCTTCTCAAGCGGAACGTTCCTAGCAGCTCGATCCGAAGGTCCACCCTTCCTATTATCTATCATCGACAAAATTGGGGCTTACCTTGGCACGATCAAGGCTCGAGAAGTTTTGATCTTTTAGGGTCGGGCCACCTTAAGCAAACTGGCGGAGAGAGAGGGATTCGAACCCCCGGAAGTTTGACCTTCAACGGTTTTCAAGACCGCCGCATTAAACCGCTCTGCCATCTCTCCGAAACGCGGGTTCTATTTTACTTGCGCACCGCGAGTGAAAGGTGAAAAGTGATAAGTGATAGGGAAACCACCATCCGGCATCCCGCTCCGTCTTTCGACCTTCGACTTTCGCCCTTCGACTCCAATCCACCCCCGTTCATCGTCCTAATTCCATCTCAATCACTTCACCCAACGTCCCTCCAGAGATAGATGACGCCTTCCAGCGCCACTTACAACAACTCGTTGCAAGAAGCCAAGCCGTAACTGAACAAACGCTTGAAACCGCCCGAAGTGAGCAATCCCTATCCAAACTGATTAGGAACATTCAGCTCATAACGGACCAGGAAATCAACGCCGTACGCCAAACCTACGGCCAAAACTTTCACATCGATTGCCGGGCTGGATGCGCGGCCTGCTGCCAACGAGCCGTTGCCGCATCAATTCCTGAAGCCTTAACTATTGCTAATTTCGTTCACCACAACTTCGAACCGCAGGAGATTGAACAACTAAGAGAAAGAGTCAAGAATTATGATTCGGCCAAGCGAAGCCCTTGTCCCTTCCTAAAAGACAGCCTCTGCACAATATACGAAGTCAGACCCCTATCCTGTAGGGGCCTTAACTCAACCGATGCCGAAATATGCAACCAAAAGCTAAAGGCCAACGAGCCTGCTCAAGACGTGCCCAAACTTGTTCATCAGGACGCCACCGCCCAAGCGCACTTGTTTGGACTAAGACTCGGACTATTTACCGAATCCCTCGACCATGAACTCGTTGACCTCGGCCTTGCCATCAGCGCGGCCCTTGAAACAAGCCAGACCCAGCCGTACCTAACTGGAACCAACGTGGCAGAAAATGCCAAGTTGAACACCCCAGATGACGCCATTTCCGCGCCATCCTTCGCGGCCCGACACAGGCCGACCACAACTCCAACCCCTACCGGCAAAGTCTCCCCCCAAGACGAAGATTCCCTAAAGGACTATTACGAACTTGGCTTGAAACAGGCAGATTTCAAAGCAGCAATTGAAACCTTGGACTTACGTCGGCCAACCCATGCAATTGCCAATATCGTGGTTCCGCGCGTTTACGATTCGGAAGAAGAAATCACAGAATGGCGAGAGCACTTTAAGAAGGCGCTTGCCAACTTCGCAGAGGCAAACTACGATCCGATCAAGTCCCTCAATGCCCTTTCCATGCACCGCACGGCCGGACTCGCCTACCAAGGAATGCTCGATAAGGACATCATGGTCGAGCATGGCCGAATAATGCGTCAGATTACAGAGCGCGTGGCACCAGACCTAACTGAGCCGATCCCCAGAAAGCGGGGCAAACAAATAAAGGTTGGCTACATCAGCGCCAACATGCATGGAAGCAATGGCTGCCGGTGGTCGTTGGGCTGGCTTAGAAACCACGGGCCGAACGTCGAAACCTATGCCCTAAACGTTGGCACCATACACGACAACGTTAGCCAACAGTTCAAGCGCAATGCCCATCATTACTTTCACTTGGTAAAGAGCATCCCAGAGAATGCCCGTTTTATAAAGAGCCTCGATCTCGACATTCTTATCTTCACCGATATCGGCCTTCACGGCTACAACACAAGCTATGCCACCATGCGTATGGCTCCTGCCCAATGCACCGCCTGGGGCCACCCAGTCACTTCAGGATATCCAGACATCGACTACTACTTGTCCTCCGACCTAATGGAGACTGAGGACGCGGACAGCCACTACGCTGAAACGCTCATCCGCCTTCCCGGTTCCGGGCTATATTACGAGGAAATAGAAGAAGCTCCAGATTTAGACCGAGCCCATTTCGGCCTGCCGGATTCCGGCCCGATCATCGTAAACATGCAAACCAAGCCCAAACTGCTTCCGCAGCATGATTACCTGTATAAGCAGATCGCGGAAAGGACGAACTCACCCCTCGTTATCCTTGAGGGAATTCAGTCGTGCGATACGATCATCACCAAGCGAAGAATGGAAAACGCGGGCGTGCCTACGATCTGGCTCCCTCACCTTAAGCGCGCCGAATTCCTATCTCTCCTTAAGCTGGCAGATGTTTCGCTGGACCCGCCATTATGGAGCGGAGGAAATACGACCATCGAAGCCCTCGCGATGGGAACGCCTGTGGTCACCCTGCCCGGCCCCTGGATGCGAAGCCGCCACAGCTACGCTTTTCTAAAGCGAGCCGGCGTGGAGGAGCTTATAGCTAACTCGTCGGAAGAATATGTCGCTATTGCTTGCGATTTTGAAAGACAAAAAGAGGCTATGGCAAAGATTGATATCCAGCCCATTTTTCGAGACCCCGATCCGGTCCGTGCACTGGATCAGTTCTTTGAGTCGTCATTTTGAGCGGGCATCGAGAGGCGCGCTTTAGCGCAAGTGTTACCGCGCGATGCGGCTCAGTTTTCAACATGGAGTGCAGGTCCAGTTTTTGGGATGCAGGCCCAGTGGGCCCAGAAATACAGCCACCGAAACCTGATTAGCCCATAGACGGATTCTAGCCATAACCTATTGGCTGAGAAACCCTGTACCCGCCCCCTCTCCAGAACGACTCTTCCGCTTCCTTTCAACAACAAACCAAAAACCAAAAACAAACGGAGATAACCCAGCCGCCCACGGGAACACAGGGCGCGCCACATTCTTTAGCGGCTTATCCTCTACCAGCACGTCCCTTGTCAAGCTATCCGAGACTCCCAATGGCAAAGCGCCGATCTCTCTTCCCTTTTGGTCTACCATCAGCGTGTACCCAAGAGAGGCCGCCCGTACCACCGGCAAGCCCGTTTCCATCGCCCGCCAGGCCGAAGCATCACTCAACTGCTCAGGCGCAGCCGTCCCCATATACCAATCGTCTATCGACATCACGGCCAGCACCTGCGCCCCGTTCTCCGATTGACGATGGGCAATGTCGTAAAACAAGCCCTCAAAGCAGATCATCGGGCCAACCGTGAGCCCGCCGGAAGAGACCGCCGTCACTTTTTCGCCCGGCGCCAAATCTCCAGATGGCAGATTGAAGTTCTTCAGAAACGGGAGATAGTCGCGCCCAGGCACGTACTCGCCGAAAACCACCAATCTTGATTTATCAGAAAAGCTCCACTGCCCTCGCCTGAAAAGTACAGCGCTTTGATAAGTGGGATCATGGCCTCTCGTAGCTCCAAATAAGATCGGCAGGTTGCTCAGCAACGGAAACGGAGGATGAGGCGGATAGTCTCTGCCCTCGGCCATTCCCTCCGGCAAGATCAGCAGCGTCGACCCGGCATCAATCGCTTGCTTCTCCAGGCGTGCGACTCTCATCCCGATTTGTTCATCACGAGCGTGAGGATCACCGAATGCCATATCCCACCCCGGCTGCCCAACCGAAAGGCGAACCGAGTGCCCGGCTACCGGACGCATATACCAAGCTAAGGAGAGAAGGAGCATGCCAACTGCCACGCCACCAAACACTTTGAGCTGCAACGACTCTCGGTCCTTCCAAAGTAGGTAAACGCAGAGATTGCAGACCACAACCCAGGCAGAAACCAAGTAGACCGTCCCAAAGAATGAGAGCTGGTCCAAGGCCGGATAATGGCCAAGAGGCATGGCAATGATGAACCATGGAAATGCCAGGCCCACCATAAATGACCGCACAACTTCTGTTCCGGCCCAAATCAGTGGAATCGCCCAATACATTTTACGGAGCAGGCAGGAGCGGATCAGGACTCCCGTAAAAGCAAAATAGAACGCCCCAATGAGGCCACCTATGATCCAGGGAATAAGCGAAAGAGCCGTGCTATGCGTCCATTTGCCAACAAACGGAATAATCCAAAACATCTGAGCGAGGACGATAAGGAAGCCCATCAAATATCCGGCTCCAAAGGCGCCTCTTCGGGTATCTGAACTCAATCGGAAAAACCAAGGAACCAGGCAAATAAAAACGCAAAACCTTAGGTCCAGAGGCGGAAAAGCAAGCTGGAATAAAATTGCGCTGGCTATGGGAAGAAACAGTTTAAGAGCACGCGACATATCCCTTTTGGCCAACTTAGTATGCGCTAAAGCGCCTGCCTAAGTTATCTCGCCGGACGTATGATAGGGAGCATCGGCCACCAAACCATCCAGGCCAATAGTTTTTTGCTGGTTGGCCACGTTCATTTCCTTCTTGAACCCTTCAGCATAAACATGAAAATCAAAGTGCGACCCTGCAGGTAAGGAAATGAGGCCCAAATCCCTGGGATGCTCAAGCGTGCCCGTGAACGGACGAAGTTTCAAGCGCGTGTCACCAATCTTTAACCATAACTGCCCACCCGAGAAGCTCGTGTGAGCATTGTTAACAAGAACGACCTCGGCCGTAAGGTGAGACACGCCATTGCGGTCATCCTGTCTGGTTAACTTAGCAATCTCGAAATAAATTGCGCTTGCTGTCGGCGCTCCTACCTCTTCTGCAGTCTCACCATGAACAGCCACTGCGTTCATGTGCGTAATCGTCCCAGACTTCCAGTCGGAGTCACTCTGAGGTGCCGCGCTACCTCCCGGGATGGCGGGTGGCCGCTGAAATGCCGAATTTCCGCCTGCTGATGCAACTGGCCGGGTTGGGCTGCCAGTTCCAGGATTGCCGCTAAATTCCAGCCTCGCCGGATTGTTAAAGTTTTGCGAATTGGGCCTTAATTCGCCAAGGTTCGTTACGGCGGGTCCTGCTTGCACAACCGCCTTGTTGCGGTGAAGGTTGAAATAGGCTACAGTCAAGATTCCGGCGAACACCAAAATGCCGAGGCCAGTGAAGATGGGCACCTGCAAATCCGAAGTATCTTCATCGGTCTGAAGCAGATGGAAGTCAGGCCTTTTCGGCATGTTGAAAAGGGAGGGAGCAGCGTTGAACGGCCTTTTGCACCAGATGCAAAAATCATCCGTATCGCTGTTGAGATGACACCAGTTGCAATACTGCATGAGCTTTTCCCGGTCCTAACTACTAAATAGACTGCGAAAAGGCCCTCAACAGTTCGCTAAGATTTATATCGGATCTTACTAGCGAAAACACCGCAAATAAGTGAGGGAGCTTCCCTGCTCCGACCTCCGTTTCCACCCTCCGTTGTGCCTCATTTCATTTATACGTTTCAATTGCGCATGCAGTTCGCTAATCTGTTTTAACGACCTTTGTTTCCGCCTTGATTCGCCCTATTGTTTCCTTACGCATGTTTTCCAAAAAGGTGGTGCGTAAGTCCGCGAAATCATCGCCTGCCGCTTTTGGCCCCACCTGGTCTAGGCGAAAGATCTCGATCCCGGACCGAGTCTGCTCGGGGTGTGTGTATTCCCCGATTTTGATCTTTTGCAGTTGATCGCGAACTAGGGCAGGGAAATCATTAAACGCCCTCCAGCCGACTGCACCCTTTCTTTTAAGTACATCAGGCTTGGTCGTTAAATGGGCCAACAGGGCATCCCATGATGCCCCTTTCAGGAGTTTGTCGTAATCGGACAGAGCGCTATTCCCGGCACTCTTCATAATGTCAGGTTTGCCACCGGGCGTTGGATAAACGAGAGCCGAAACCCGAACCCAATCAGCTTGATGAAACTGCAGCATCTCTATTTTTTCAAGAAGAAGCTGCGTTCTGATTCTCACCAGCAATCGGCTGTCGGAAAAGCCCTGCTGCGATAAGCTCTGGGTGATGGTCACGCCGGCGGGGAGGCTATTCTTCACACCCTCCAGAACTACCGCCAGTTGTTTTTTTGCCTCGTCGTCGGTTACGGCCACGTTGGCTTTATCAGCGGCAAGTTTCACGGTGACGTAGTCGATATATTCCTGCTCAATAGCCTCGTGGTAGATCTGCCAAACCATCGGCTCAACATCGCCACCACGCACCGGAACTCCGTTCACCGTAGCTAAAACATGATCGGCGGGAGGCAGCACCGGGGCGTACTCTTTAGGGAGAGCAGCCTGATATTGAGACTGGCCAAGCGCCAGAAGGAGGAAGGGAATAAAAAACATCTTTATTCTAGGACGGTCCGATAACTTCTAAATATTGCCTGGGCGTAGGAGTCGATAGAAAACAGCGATTCAGATCGAAATCTTCCGGCATTGGCTACCGAACTGAGCATCATCGGCATTTGCAAGACTTCGATGATTTTCCGGGCAAGGTCTTGATCGTCTTCGAACAGGAAGATCGTGTGGTCGCGTTCGCCCATTTCCGGCAAACCGCCCTGCGAACGCAACATGACGGCCGTGCCCGTCCGCATCGACTCCGCCGCAACCAGACTAAACCCGGCGTTGCGGGAGGGAACCAAGATCAGATCACAGGCCCGATAAAACTCGGCTGGATTCTTGAGCCTTCCGAAAGTTTTAATTTGTGTTGGCTTGGAAGATGCGGCTATCTGCGCCTTTAGGCTTTCTTCTTCCGGGCCTTCTCCGGCAAGAACAAATTGAACGTCGGGGATCGAACGCCAAACTTCTTCCATCGCTTCGATTGCAACTTCAAAGGCTCTTTCCTTTACAAATCGCCCGACCGCCCCAATGATGGGCGCATTATTGCTTAGCTCAAACTGCTCCCTCGAATCCAGCTTTTCCATGCTCGTTTCCACGGCCGGATTTATGCCCGGATAACGAACCATAAGGTCCATCGCGCCTCCGCCCGAAAGTTCGTCGCGCACGGCGTACGAACTGCAATAACCTAGCTGGCCCTCATTTAACTTATCAATGAGAAGCCGTTGCGTGGTTTTGGGCATGCCGTAGGCAGTGTAGATCCAGGCTTCTTTATAGGAAAAGGCATCGCTGCAAGCCCATGCCGCCCGGTACCCAAAAGCATGGACGATCTCGTAATCCTTGCCCAAGTCTTTTAGCTTTGGAGTCACTTTCTTGGCCACTGCTATGCTCGTTTCGTTAGGTATCCAACTAAGGGCATTAACGATGTCCACTTCGTCACCAAGCTTGCGCAAGGCAACGGCAAGCGTCTCCGTCAGAGAAGTGATGCCGCCAAAATCTTGTCTGTGAAGGAGAAGAACTCTCACCTGGGGACAACTTGAGATTGCAACAGGCCGTTGAGAACGCGGTCGGGCGTAAGCCCTTCCACTTCGGCCTCGGGCCTGAGCAGAATCCTATGGCGCAAAACAGGAAGCGCAAGTTCCTTGACGTCGTCCGGAATTACAAAATCCCTTCCCCGCAGGGCGGCGAGGGCTTTGCCGCAGTTAAGCAAAGCGATTCCAGCACGCGGAGAACCACCGATCATGATCTCGTGCGCCCTTCGGGTTGCCTTCACGATTTCGTAGATGTAGTTGAAGACCTTGTCTTCGACTACGATTTTGGCGACTTCAGCCTGCATCTGGGCAACCTGCTCGCCGCTGACAACCGGCTGGATTCCAGCCGATTCCAAGTTTTGAGACCGAAATCCGGCGTGATGCCTTCTTAAAACATCCACCTCGGCCGCTTCCTCCGGATAGTCGACCAAGACCTTCAGAACAAAACGGTCTTGCTGCGCTTCCGGCAACGGGTAGGTGCCTTCAAAATCGATCGGGTTCTGGGTCGCGAAAACAAGAAACGGAGGGGGTAGCTCGTGGCTCGTGCCATCGATTGTAACCCTTCTTTCCTCCATCGCTTCTAGCAGTGCCGACTGCGTTTTCGGCGGGGTTCTGTTGATTTCGTCGGCCAGTAGGATATTTACAAAGATCGGGCCTTTTCTTACTACAAAGTCGTTGGTTTTGGCATCGAATATGGTGGTTCCGATGACATCGCTTGGCATCAGGTCAGGCGTAAACTGAACCCTGCCATAACCTAGGTCAAGTGATCTTGCGAGGGACCTCACAAGGAGAGTCTTCGCCACACCGGGCACGCCTTCTAGGAGGACGTGGCCATTGGCGAGGACGGCAACAAGCACCTGCTCTACAACTTTTTCTTGCCCAACAATCGCCTTTCCAACTTCGGCTTTTATTGAATCGGCTATTTGGGAAACGCTCATTTTTTATGTTAAAGGGTAGCGGAGAAAATCGTACCCGAGGATTGGGGCATTTCACGCAGAGACGCAGAGCTCGCTGAGGATTTAACTTTTGACTGGGGGGCGACTCACTTGCTTGCCTATTGCTTTGATTCGATAGACTCCTGACAGGAAATTGGTTCAGAGACAACGTTGCTTATGAACGCGACTTGCAGATCAGTTCAGATAGCGAAGCGTTGTCATCCCGAAACGAGGCTAAGCCGAAGTGAGGGACGAGAACCCGCCTCTCCTATCGGGCAAATCTTTTTAGATAGAATCGCGAGCGATTCCCAACTAAAAGGATTTGCTCGCAGGAGGTTGGAGGCCGCGCAGTCCTTCGCTGCGCTCTGGATGGCGACGCTCACGGACTCGCTATCTAAACTAGGCATAGCGCCTCTACTCGCTTTTACGAGAACACTCGCAAAAAAGGAAGTCCATTGCAGCGCAACGGGAAGGGCGCTCTCGATCCCAGAACCCAAACAGCCCCAACCGTTTCCAGGTACAAACAAGTAGCGTGCTCGAAGCCATCCACCTATCCAAGGATTACAAGAACTTCCGGGCCGTGGATGATCTCAGCTTCACCCTAAATCCCGGCGAAATCGTGGGCCTGCTCGGCCCGAACGGAGCTGGAAAAACCACCGCCATGCGATGCATGGCCGGAATCCTCAGGCCGACAGCGGGCACTGTCATCATCAACGGCCACGACATCCTGCTCGACCAAGCCAAGGCCAAAACCGGCCTCGCCTACGTACCCGAAGTCCCTTCCCTGTACGAGCTCCTCACCGTTGAAGAACACCTTCAGTTCGTGGCCATGTGTTTCAACGAACTCGAAAACTTCAAGGCCAACGCCGATCAGCTTCTGGAACGCTACCATCTGCTTGAAAAGCGCAGAGACCTGGTTGCTACTCTTAGCAAGGGGATGCGCCAAAAGCTGGCCGTGGCATGCGCGTTCATCCACCATGCCAATGTGCTCCTGTTCGATGAACCCATCGTCGGAATTGACCCGGCGGGAGTGGTGGAGATGAAGCAGGAGATCATGCGTGCAAAGCAGGCCGGCTGCGCAATCCTGATTTCCACCCACCTTCTGGATACGGCCGAGAAGCTTTGCGACCGCGTGATTATCCTCGCTCGCGGGAAGATGGTTGCGGAAGGCACAATCCAACAGCTCCAGTTTTCCAGCCACATGGAAGGCGAAAGCCTGGAAGACATTTTCCTCAAACTCACGAATGAATCCGTTGAAGCCCCTCCTGTTTTTGACATATAAAACCACGTTCAACGGTCTGAAAAGAGCGATAACGACGCCCAAGAGGCTGTCCTATTTCATATTCTTCGTTCTTTATTACTTTTGGATCATCAACCGGGTCGCCTTTGGCGCTGGTACCTCCAACATGAACATGCCGAGCCAACTGGTGGGCAAGTTCCAGTTTCCGCCGTTGGAGGTTCTGGACGCCATCGTGTTCGCCCTGTTTTCCTTTTCCTACTTGATCATGCTGTTGGCGACAACGAACTACCAGGGCACTTTGCGCCCGGCCGATGTCGATGTGCTCTTCCCCACTCCCATTCCCGCAAAAACCGTATTGGCTTTCAGGATTGCGCGGGACTACTTTTTCACCCTCATTACTCCGCTCTTTTTAGCCCTGTTGGGCATGCGGGCCTCCAAGATGGGATGGGAAGCGATCTTCCGAAAGATGCCCCATCCCGAGTATTCCGGAATCGCGCTCCGCACGATCACAGTTAGCTGGATTCTGATGGCGTTCTGCTTTGTTGCAGTGGTGCACGCGGTCGGGCTTTATGTAAACCGAAGTGACAATAAGAGCGACCTTAAAAGAAACGTACTGAGTTGGGGAATCGGCCTATATGTGGTCGGATTTGTCGCGTTCTTGATCACTTGGTTTTATTTGAAGCCAGGTCTGGCGTCTGCCATGGACCTCGCGGAATCGCCAACCCTCCGCACGATCTTTTTCCTACCCCTATTCGCGACCTCAATCACAATGGCCCCATTCACAGGCGAGTTCTGGCCCGCCGTCTTGGGATTCGTTGGAATGATTGCCGTGATCGTACTCGGTTTACGCCTGGCCTTTCGGCAAATCGGTTGGTATTACGACCTGGCAGCAACCAAAGGCTACAACATGGTGAAGACTCGCCACATGATGCGCACCGGCGATCAATCGGGAATGATGGCAGAGCGGGCACGGGCCGGCAAGTACAAGGTTAGACGATTTGCATGGGTTTATAACCTGAACATGAGCGGGGCAAAAGCCCTCATTTGGAAGGAACTGGTGCTTCAGCCAAGAACGATTTTGCCCCTTCTTATCATTCTGTTTGTGTGCCAAGTTGGGGTTTCCGCACTCACCGCCCTGATGGGTAGCACCACCGTTCGCTCCGTGGCGATTTCCGGATATTTCCTTATCGGCATGCAGTCGATGATGAATATGTCTCTCTCCATGGTCGTCGGCCAGACCGGGTTCCTGGAAGTGCTGCGAAGGGTGGACCTCCAAAAGGCGCTCCCTTTTACTCCCGATCGAATCGTTCGAAATGAGCTTTTGGGGCGGTCGGCCGTCGGCATTTTCAGCTCGTGGATCGGCTGCCTTGGGTTTGTGATCCTTGCGCCGGCCAGTTGGCAATTCGCAGCTGCGGCGGCGCTCCTCGCACCATCCGTAACGCTGCTGCTCATGGCGACTAACTTCTTCGTGACCATCCTGTTCCCCGATATCGACGACCAAACCCAGAGGCAATTTAGGGGCCTCATGATGCTTCTGGGGACAGTGCTGGCTCTGTTCTTTCCAGGAGCTATATTTATCGTTTTGACAGTCGTAAAGGCCGGTCCGATATTGAGCGGGCTTGCTGGTTCAATCGCGGCTCTTGGGGTCACGCTCGTTATTAGTTCAGTTGCCGGCGCGATCTATGCAGGGTTTAATCCGAGTGAATGATGAGGTATGCGTGATGTCTTGTGTCTCGTGTCTTGTGTGTTGGGCGTGGGCGCCAGTGTTTAGGTTCGCGCACAAGCGCTAAGAAAGCATCGACTATTCCTTATCGACCATCCCCGCCCGACCTTCGACCTTCGACATTCGACATTCGACATTCGACATTCGACGACATTCGACATTCGACTTTCGACCATCCCCTATCCCCTATCCCTATCAACTATTCCCCATCCCGCCTGGCCTTCCCCGCCCGACATTCGACATTCGACATTCGACATTCGACCATCCCCAAATCCCCCCGGGCACGTAATTCCTGACCGAACCGTTAATATAACGTAGGCTAGTCAGCCCATACCTACCCGTGAATAAGATCAGCACTTTCAAAATCGCTTTTAGCTTCGTGGTCCTAATTGCAGCCGTTTATTTCGGCTATCAGGCTTACGCGCACAGCGTGATCGACTCGAAAAAGTTTCCAGCTATTGCCCCCGGGAAGGTAACCCTCCTCGGTATTGACCTTAGCCATAAAGAGGGCAGCAATACGCCAAGCGACCTTCCACCCGGAATGACTTACAAAATCGTCGTCGCGAACAGCATTGCTCAGCTTGAAGAGGTTCCCGATGGGAAGTTCCAAGTAAGCGATGACGCAATGGGCGGCGACAACGGAGATTCCTCCGACAAGAAGCATGTCCCCCTTAAAGAAGCGGTTGAGAGCCTTCAAGGCGATACAAAAGCGCTGGGCGAGTTGGTCACCATCATGAACGATGATCTCCGAAAAGAACGCGAGGATATCCCGCCGAAACCAGTTGTTTGGGCGGCCGAAGATATCGTTAAGGCCACCAACGGCGATCCCGCACTTTTAAAAAAGCTCACCCACGACATAAACGTAAACCTGGATGGATCGCCCGCCGATTTCATTACAATTAACGCGCTTTACAACGGCATCACCATCGATCTGCCCGTCCCCGTAATGGTCAACGTTAAGGGAGTTCCGCAAACCCTTGTTTCCCACGTCCGGATTCCATACCGAGCCGCCTTTACAAAAAGAGTCACCGAAGCGATTGCTAACGATCAATCGAAGGACATAAACCCAACCCCTGAAACTATTAAAGGCTATTACCTGCAAGAAGCGGCTAAAATGACCGGAAAGAAAGGCGACAAGGAGGACGTAAAAACCGCCCTTCTTTCACGAATAAATGCAGTTGTGGTGGCCACCTATGCTTCTTCGGCGGAACGCATTTTGTCCAAGGCACAGGTTGTATTGAACGACAGCCTTATCAAGGATGCGCACATGGATGAAAACACGGGTAACGACGGCAAGCCGATTTATGATTTAGTGCTCGACCTTACCGACGAAGGGCGCAATCGACTGTGGCAATACAGCCGCAATAAAGTCGGAACACAATTATTGCTCATTGTTGATGGTGTCGCCATTGCAGCGCCCACGGTAAGGCACGAACTGGCCCAAAGCACAGTAACAATTACACAAATGCCTGATAAATCTCTTATTCAAGACGCAATTGATGACATCCGCACATCTGCTGGCAAAGTAGCATCTAAATAAGATGAGAAAATCATGGCTTTGGCCGACCCTCTGTCTAGCGATTGCCGGCTGCAAAGGAACAACCACGCCAAGCGCGGATGCGTCTACCAAACTGGCGGTCCAAAAGGATCAAAGCTCAACATCCTATACCGATGCTGCTGCAACGACCTCATCAGGACACGTGGAAGCCACGTTGGGCAGCATTCCCGACAACCTCAAGACGGAAGGGTTCTCCTATTTCGGTCTGGACAACTTAAAGCCGCAGACGATGAAGGTCGTTACTGAAGGCCAGCAGGTTCAAGAAGGAGGCATCGAGCGCAAGCTTTTAAAGGTAACACCCCAAACTGCCCTATATCAGCAAGATTATATTGGTAATCTTGCCAACTATGGTTCCGTTCAGGTGGAGGCCAGACCCGATGGCGTTTACACAGTTGCCCAAGATGGTAACACCCTCCCGAAACCGGAACTCGAACTGCCCGCAATCCCCACCAAAGGAAAGCAATGGCAAATAGATGGCTCGACGACAGTTGGGGGAAAGGCTTATCATGAAATGGGCACAGCCACCATTATCGGGCCGCAAAAATTGAAGATTGGAGACAAAGTTTACGATGCACTCCTCGTTGATGAAACGAAAACCATCAATTTTGATAAGACCACTTGGGCAGATACGGATCACACTTGGTACGTGAAAGGGCTTGGCCAGGTGAAGACCGATTCGACTCTTAAGGGCGACAAAGGGTCACGGAATATCGTGTTGCTGGTAACTGGATAAATACATGCTTCTACCCTTCGTTTTAGCGATCGCCATTAGCGCCCAAAGCCAAAACGTGGCCGATTACTTCCCGGTAAATCCAGGCACAAAATGGACGCTCTCTCAGGATTCCGATAGAAGCAAGGATGAGGTCATCTACACTGCCCTTGCCCCCGTCAAGGTTGGCAAACTAATGGCCAATCCGATACAGTTTTCGGAACAAGGCGTTGATAGAACGCTGTATTACCGCTTGGATGGTCAGGCCCTCCTGACCGTCGACCCAAATCAGCCCGGGAACGATCCTCATCCCCTTATTAGGATGAACACGCCTTCCAACAAATGGCACTTTGACTATCTGCAGGAAACCGAACCTATTAATGTTGACGGCGAACTCCAAAAACTGGGCAAGAGAAATGTCCTTGGCACCGAACGCGATGTTCTGATGGTCATTCTGCGCGTTAAGATGGGAAATAAAAGCGAACTTCAGATCACCCAGACAACCTATTACGCTCAGGGGCTAGGAATGTATCAAATGGATATGGAGCAAACGCAAGGCAACAGTCACCATCGAGCAACACAAACACTAACCAAATTCGAGCCTTCCACTTCCAAATGAACACTCGGATTTTTGCCCTTCCGTTACTCATCCTCCTGGTTGGTTGCCAGGCCGATAGTGGCGCGACTTTGCACAGTGCCGACAGCGGCATGGCAAAACCGTTTGACTTGCAACAGACCATCGCCATCGGCCAAACAACCATTCCGGTCGAAGTGAAACAAGCCGTTGCAGGCGGCATCTCGAGCGTCTCCATCCTCAGCCATGGCGAGGAACTTGAGAACGAACAATATCGGGTTACCGACGAGGAAATGGACTTGGTCAAAACGAGCGACGACACTTTTACGCCACCCGTTCCGCTTATGCACTTCCCCGCTTCAATGGGTCAGACCGAAACTTGGTCCGGCAACGTTCAGGAGGGTGCAACCACGCGAAGCGCAACTGCAACAATCGCCATTTCTGACGCAAAGCTTCACGAAGGCGGAATCCCGCTAGATACTTTAAAAGTGACGGTGAACTTGGCCATAAACAGCGGCGCCCCCGTTCCCGCCAAACGCACCTTTGAGTTTTGGTTTGGTGGCGGAAAACTTGTCAAGCGCGTCTTTGGTTCTGGAACAACAAGAATCGCGACGGGTATCACTAACTAGGAAGTGGAATGTCAACTTGAGGTTGCTTTGAGGCTGCACAAGAGGACAACAAACAAATGAATAGTTGCATTCAGTGAGCTGCGTCCCCAATCAAAAATCCGAAATCAAAAATCGAAATCTTAACATGGCTTCATTAATACAGCACCGGGATTCAGAAAAGCGGTTCGAGGTTCTGCGCCGCTTTGACCCGTGGCTGATCGGCAGCGCCTTGCTGCTCATGATTATCGGCTTGCTTTGCCTCTACAGCGTGGACGCTGCAAACCCGTCGCATTCCTACTTCAAGAAACAGTTGCAGCATATCGGGATCGGTGTAATCCCATTCTGTATTTTCTTTTTCGTAAATCCGCACTTCTGGCGGCGTTATGCAACTGTTTTATACGCTGCAAACGCGGCGCTTTTAGCCTTGGTTTTGTGGAAGGGCCGCTCCGTGGGCGGTGCGCAGCGATGGCTGCAGTTCGGCCCAATTGATTTCGAACCGAGCGAGTTGGCCAAGCTGCTCGTCGTCATAACGCTGGCTTCATTTCTCCTGATGAGGATGGACAAGATCCGTTCGTTCTCAACGTTTATTCTTTCTCTACTGCTTGTAGCGGTTCCGCTAATCTTAGTTTTTAAGCAGCCCCACCTCGGGTCCACCCTCGTGATCTTGGTGGCATGGGTTAGCATCTGCGTTTCGGCAGGCATTCGATTGCGCTTTCTAGCAGGCGTCCTAGTTGCGACAGTGCTCGGCTTAACTTTTGCAATGCGGGTGCCCGGAGTTCTGCAGCCATATCAGCAGCGAAGGGTACAGGCTCTTCTGAGCCCGAACGCCCAAACAAACGGATACCAGCCTTTGCGGGCCCAGATCGCCTTTGGCAGCGGCGGTTTGATGGGAACTGGTTTTTTGAAAGGGGAGCAAAAGCAAGCCCATTACATCCCTGAGCAGGAAAACGACTTTATCTTCACCGTCCCCGGCGAGGAAGCTGGGCTGTTCGGCTGCACCGTTGTCTTGATTCTGTATGGCGTGTTCTTCTACCGGGTCTGGCTGCTCATGGTGCAATCCGAAGATGTCTATTTTAAGATGCTAACCGCCGGTATTTTTGGAATTCTTGCGTTTCACACTTTTGCCAATTTGGGCATGAACTTGCAGTTGCTACCCGTGGTGGGCTTGTGGCTTCCCTTTATGAGCTACGGCGGCACCGCTATTTGGCTGTGCATGTCCTGCGTGGCCTTGCTACTGAATATGCGCAATCGTCAGCGGTATTACATTTACGGCGCCTAACGGCGAGTGATATGTGAAAAGTTATGAGTGATAGGTCCGGAAAGCCCTTCCCCTTTGCGCGCCGGGGTCCCATCCATTTTGGGAGGGAACCTTGACTAACGCAGAACCCCACACCCCTCTCGGGCGGAGGGGTCGGTGTGTAGTGGCCCGGAATTCTTGGACACCCCCCAAAGAGGGTATTACCCCTGGAGGAACATGTCTGAAGAGAAGTTAAAGAACAGAACATTTACTGCGGAGTTCAAGTCTCGCGTT
>DASXZH010000065.1:0-31561 GCA_036502005.1 Fimbriimonadaceae bacterium | reverse complement strand
AATTGATGCTCAGCCCATTCCTTGGACTCCATCGTTAATCCCATTTGCACACCCTCCATGGCATGCCGCCAAAGGCAAGGACGAACCACTACCCTATGAAAAATGTGTATAACGACAAGCCCGGAAGGAGAGGTCGGTGAGTCCGCGAACCGGGTGAGGCGCGAGCCTACTGCTCGGAAATAAACCTTAAATTGATGCCTATGTCCCCCTGCCCCCTCCCCTCCCAGGGAGCAGGGGAGGGGGTTCTTTACTCCAAAAGGTGGGGGCCATTTGCATCAATGTAGATCGCGTGGTCTGTCGGCTTAAAGTCAGCGAATGTCAGCGTGTAGTCATTTGGGTTGTCGAAAACCTTATCCTTGTTATCGTAGGTGAACCTAAGCCTTTCTAGTCTGCTTTCTCCGGAGGCGGTGACGTGAACTCCGGCCACGGTGGGCGAGAATAGCCGGCACTCAACCTGATCCGATGGCAGCAGGTTTATGAATTCAAGATCCAACTCCATCTTGGTGGTCTTATCCCCTACGGCCACAAAGGGAATCTGCTCGATGCCACCTCTGAATAACAGGGCGGCTCCGATTGTATCGGGAGCAGCCACAACGTAGATTCTTCTTGCCGGCAGAAGTGACTTTACAAGGGCCATTGTTTGCCTTGAGACCGATCCCGCCAGACCCCATTCCGATGCATTATGTTGGGCAGCGAAGAAAAGGATGGCAGCGACAATGCCGGCCGTTATTCGGCGGACGTCCATTGCCTTTAGAATCACTGCGTAAGCGGCGGCGAGGCTTATCACGGAAAATAAAGTTGCAAGATAAGAGAACCTTCCTTGTTCACCATCAATGCTGATGGGTAGTGCGATCCCCGGCAGTAGAGCGATAAGCGAAACGAAAAACATCGCGAAGGCGAGCCTTCTGAGAATAGCATTCTCCCTTGGCGAATCGGCTTGAGACGATTGGGGACGCGTTATAAAGATCGAATAGAAATACACGCCAAAAGCCGCGATCTTTATCCACAAATCTAAGTTTTTAACAACACTAAAATGGAGGTCGATGAGAAAAATCACGATCGAGGCCGGAATCCAATAGAGGCTAAGCTTCCGTTCCGTTAGGAAGGGGATTAGGTCGGTCCACCAGCGTTTTCCTACCTTCACCACCAGGTAGCCGAACAAACCGAGGAGGACTGGCGAAAGGATAAGAAACGCTCGGTTCTGCGAAAGAAAGTCCCAGATGCCAATGAGTGCCGGTTCCGTTAATTCGAGAGCCCACATGACGCCCGCGAAGAGAATTAGAGCTACTAGCCTCTTCTGGTTTGGACTAACGCCCGTGGTGCGCGGATAAGTGCGAAGGAGCGCCGCACCAGTGGCGAAAATGAAGATGTGACAGAGGATCTCGGCCATGAAAGGGGTCTGGTTTATGGCCACGAACTTTCCGACAGGGAAGTACAGGTTGCAAAGATTTACGGTTAATTTCCAGCCTCTAAGCGCGGCCATGACATCGGAGAGTCGGTAGCCGTTGTATCCGCCGACTGCACCTCCTAGGAAGGCTTGCCGGCCCAAAATGTAGGCGAGAGTTAGGCCCGCCATGCAGCCGAAGGCAATGTAAGTTTGTTTTTTTCTCGCTCTAATACCCGGGGTAAGGGTTTGGCCCAGCAGAAAAACGATGAGCGGCAAAGTTACCGCTGGCTCTTTGGTTAGTAAAGCCAGAATTAGAAGGCAGACCGTTGCCACTGCAAATCGGGCTCTTGCTCGGCGCAAATAGAGAAGGTAGGTCCATAAACTGAGCGCGCCAAGAAGGACGATGAGGAGATCGGAGAAGGCCGCGATCCAACCAACGGCTTCGCTGTGGCTTGGCCATAGGAGGAAAAGGGCACCTGCCAAGGTCGCCGCCCAAGGCTGCTTGTTATTTGTAACTGTGCGCCAAATCTGCCTTATCACCCAAGCGGTTAGAACAAAAAAGCTAAGTGTAACGACATGGTAGCCAAGGGTGCTCGCCCCGAACATGTGCCAAAAGCCAACAAAGAGGCCGGAAGAGAGTGGCCGGAAGAAAATTCTTTGATCGCCGAAGAGAGGAAAGCCGCCAGCTTTGGCGGTAGCTGCCCACCACCAATCGTCGACCAAAAAACCGCCGTTGAGTGTTGAGCCGTAGCAGAGGAAGGTTATCGCGATGTAACCGAGGAAAACGCCCAAATTTTCGATTTTCGATTTTTGCTTTTCGATTAGGGAGCGGAAATTCATGGTGGCGCGGTAGTCGTTACGGGATAGATCAAAGCCTTCGATTTTGACGGATTTTGGCGGACTCTAAAGGCCTAAGTTTTTCGTTCATCATCGTCCACTACCACGCACTTCCTTTGTTCATTCGATGTGTCTCCCGGCACCCAGGCAAGAGCATGTACAATCAAACACTCATGTTAGCAGGTGTTGTTGAGTACGGCATCCGGGGAGGCTATTTCAACGATCTCCCGACAGAGGAATGGGAACTTATGGGTTATTAGTTTTAGTCTCCGATGAGACTGGAATAAGCCCTATCACCGAAATAGACGTAGTCTTTTCCCGCTAGCGGGGTGCCCGAGAGAATGCTCTCGATGAAGCCATTTCTCTCAACCTGGACCGTGTGAAATATCTCATGGTTGGGATTCTCCTTTAACCAGATCACGATTTGGCCGTTGTCGCTCGCGTATCTTTCGGGGTCGGTTGTGTTCGTTCGCTTTATATTAAAGGTTTGGCCCAGATCCTGAAGCATGAGATGGGTACGGCCCCAAGTGCCGCCTTGGGCTGTAACAAAAGGTTTTCCTTGGTAAAGCGCCGAAGCGTCGTCGTAGGCGATCAGGCACAGGCTGTGGTTCTTATCTTGCAGCCAAGCCGTGAATTTGGCAAAGTGTTCGCTGGTTTCGTAGTTGTATTCCGAGTCCAAGAAGGCGATCCTTTCTATGTTAGCGGGAATCTCCGGAACTTGCCTGATATAGGCGAAAACGAACGCGCCGCCGCCGCTGTGGGAATCTAAAACTACCTTAACGTTGCTTCCTTTGAAATGATCGATTAGGGCGCTTACGACTGTGATTGGCAGCTCCTGGTTCTGGGTCTTAAGAAATGTCGGCCAACTGTGTTTCTCATTTTCCAGGTAGGCGACGACCAGGCTCGAAGAGGATTGTGGATCTGAACCACTTGCCGAAAGTTCCTGCCGAAGGAACCTTGTTTGCGCGCCAATGTGCTGAATATCAAATCTCCAGCCCGGGGTGTTTGACTGCTTGGAAGCAGTAACCGGTTGAGGCAAGAGCTTCCTGCCGAAGGTTTCCTCGATGGTGTTGCCGTTTGGCAGGGCGTAGAGGACAAGCAACACGTTTTGCTTTAGAACAGCCGGTTCATCGATAAGGATCCGAACACCAGGGACTGTTTTGAGCCACTCCAGTTTTTCGTCCTTCGGAACTCTTATCGGGGGAGGCAGCTCTTTAGGAAACTCTTTGAACACATAACGAGGCTGGGTAAGTACACCCTCTGAGCTCAAAAGACGGGCGCTCGCCGGATCGGCAAGCACGTCGTCCAGCTTGGCTGGTTTGCCCTCGACTTCGATGGTCCGGGAAACCAACCGAACGCCATGGCTGTAATCCGCCCAGGAAGAAAGGTGCTTTAAATAGAGCGGCTGAATCGGCTTCCCGACCGCCAAATGCCAGCCGTAAATGGCCACGTTGTGGGTGTATTGTGTAAGCCCCGCACAAATGACGATGTCCTTTTTATCTCCGGCTGTGAGGGCGCCCAGGGGGACTTTGGCTGCGGCCCGTTGATCCTTTACGGTTTGGTTGTGTGTTTCGAATTCTGGAACACTAGTCATCGCTGGGGTTGGCGGAATCGGACTTGGGTCAAGCTTTACAGTAGCGGCCGCATAGATATCGTCAACCATTTTGGGAGTCGGGAGGCTGCAGTGGACGAGATCTGCGATCTTTTGAGCGGTATAGGGCGTCATTGGGACGAAGAAGTAGTCTTCATTTGTGCCAACGGCGAGATAATCCGGGGCCACGTAAATGTGGCCATGAAGGACGCCATCGGTGACTTCAACGGGCACGAATTGGCGCTCGAAGTCTGGCACGTTTCCTTCTTGAACCTGCTTGTAAATTTGGGATTCGCGCTCTTCTAAGGGAAGGTTCTCGATTGATTTTGCAAAGGCGCTGCCGGTCGGTGCGTCGGCCCTGCGCGCCGGCAGGTCGAGTTTAGGTGCCTGGGCGGAGGCGATGGCAATTATAAAGACGGCCGGGAAAAGGATAATGCGTTTCACGTAGTTCTATTCTAGTCCGAGAGTAGCGGCGTCCCTATTGCTACTCATTGCACTCAGTATCCCCAGAGTCAACGTTCGAGATCCTGATGGCGGAATTAGTGGCTTTCCCAGGGCTCCCAAAAAACCTCTCCCCCCGACCGCCTCTCCTCTGCTTTAGCGCACAGGCGAAGGGGGAGCCTTATGCCGAATTGGATTCTGCCGGCAATATCTCCTTCTGGGAACGTAGGCATTCCGTATAATCAAGGACCGCCATGCCTCTGTTTCTTAGCCCCGATCAAATAGTGGAAATCCACCGAGCGGTGGTTGGGCGGTATGGCGGCGACCCGCGAGTTCGAGATTACGGGCTTTTAGAAAGCGCCGCCCTGGCCCCTCAAGAATCCCGTTTCGGGGAACTGATCAACAAGAGCTTGCGCTCGCAGGCGGCTACTTATTGGCTCTCCCTTGCCCTTAATCGGCCGTTTCTGGAAGGAAACGCCCGCACAGGTTTGGTCGTCTGCGAGATTTTTCTAGAGATGAATGGATTCCAGATCGATCTCGACGAGAGGCAGCTCGAAGACTTGGTAAGCCGCATGGCTTCTAGGCAGATATCAACGAAAGATCGGCTAATGCAAAGCCTAAGAGTGCGGGCACTGTAGGAATTTTGGATTTTTAAATGTCGATTTTCGATTGCGGACCGCAAGTTTGTTGGAGCCCCCATTTTGTTGACTACCCGCGCACGTAGGGGCTGTGGTGTGACAAGCAAGGGAATAAAGCGTTACAATTGCGCTCAGCTATCGCACTATTGCAAGATTCGATTTATACTAATACTATCTGGCGTAGCTAGATGAGGGCGTAAAAAGGAGCTTCTCAATGAACATCAAATCAAAACGCGGCCGAACAACGGTTGCAGCACTTTCCCTTGTACTTGTTGCTTGCATAGCAACAGCTATTGGCTTGGTACGTAGAGCTTCCGCACAAAGCGTGCAGCCAGCTATGACCTACAACTTTGGGCCGATTCAGGGAATAACTACGGGCGGAAGCACGCAGACGCTAATTGGACTTCTACTTCCGGCCGTCCGAACAGGCTCGCCCTTTGTGCTAGAGATATTTAATCAAGACACGGTCAAAGAGCTTCAAATAAATACTGTTGGTGCTCCGCCTCGGACCAATGCCAGGTTTATGGTCACCATCACGCAACCCGCCACCGGTGCGGCTGGCTACAAAATGACGATCACAAATGTCGCCACCAATCAGTCAGTAGTCTTAAACACAGCTTTTAGCGATTTCACTGCGCGCCTAGTTCCCGCTGTTCAGGATAACAACATGCCGGTTAGTCCGCTGAGTGCTTCGGCCACCATAACCGGCTTGATGGGAGATGGCAGCGTAAGATTTCAATATGGCTCGCCTGTGTTGCTGTTGCCAGCGGTTTAGGAATTCGCGACTCTCGAATGTCGATTGGGGATGGTCATAGTCGATAGTCGCAAGCCCTAGCCTTGGGAGCTCGAAAACGATTAGGTGCGTCGGTTAGGACAAAGCTTGTCATTGCGGGCAGGTCGTAATGAGAGAGCATGGCTACCTACTGAACTAACCACCGAATTGCCAGCCGGTGGTTAGCCAGGTAGATTGCCGCGTCGCTTTCTCGCCTACGGCGGCACCCCCGGCCCATTGCCATGACAAATTTGCTATTTTGGGGATACGAAGAGTAACTGAACAGGTTCGGGATTGACACTTAGGACCCGCTGCCTAAAACCCGAAGGCCAGAGGCCGAATGCCGAAAGCCCATCACCGCTTACCAGCCCAACTTCCTCTCGCCCTTGGAATCCCAGCGCGAGAGGACGGCTTTTTGCCGCGTATAGAAAAGCACACCTTCAGTGCCCTGCACGTGCAAGTCCCCATAAAACGAATTCCGCCAACCGGAGAACGCGAACAGCGCCATAGGTGCAGGCACTCCCACGTTGATACCAACCATGCCGCAAGGGATCTCCCGGGCGAAATGCCGCGCAGATGAACCGCTGGTGGTGAAGATCGACGCTCCGTTGCCATATCCACTCTTATAAGCAAGCTGAATAGCTTCATCTAAGTCTTTAGGCTGAGACATGGACAAAACTGGCCCAAAGACCTCTTCATCGAAGATGGCCATGCCGGGACGGACGCTCTCGATAAGAGTTGGACCCACAAAAAAGCCTTTGGCCGGAGTTCGGCCTCGGCCGTCGCGGGCGATTTTGGCTTCATCCTTTTCTGCCCGGGCGATCCAGCCGCCGACTCGCTCTTGGGCGATCTGGTCGATGAGGGGACCCATACCGGCATGCTCGTTCTTGGTTGTATCATCAACGACCAAGTTCTCAATGGCTTCAACCAAGCGCGTTCTGAAGGCGGGATCATCGCCAACCGGGAGCAGCAGGGAACCAGCCATGCATCGCTGCCCTGCGCAACCAAAAGCCGCGCCGATGACCGCTTTGAGGGTGCTATCAGGGTCGGCATCGGGCATAACTACTAAAACATTCTTGGCGCCGCCTGCCGCCTGAACCCGTTTGCCTTTTGCACAGCCAAGGCTATAAACATGGTGGGCGACGGCCGTTGAGCCAACAAAGGAAACGGCGGCGATTTCGGGATGAGTTAAAAGCGCATCCACCACATCGCGGCCACCCTGGACGATGTTGAAAACCCCATCGGGCAAGCCCGCCTGTTGAAGCAGCTCGGCCTGGCGAACGACGCTTAACGGCACCTTCTCGCTGGGTTTAAGAATGAACGTGTTCCCACATCCGATGGCGAGTGGATACATCCACAGCGGGACCATGGCAGGAAAGTTGTAGGGCGTAATTCCCGCGCAGACGCCGATCGGCTCGCGCGTCGTGATGCCGTCGAGACCATCTGAAACTTGGGGGAGGGCCTCGCCTTTAAGCATGTGTGGGATGCCGCAAGCAAACTCGATAACTTCGATTCCACGCCGGACATCGCCGCGCGCCTCTTCCTTGGTTTTGCCATTCTCACGCGTAACCAAGTCCGCGAGTTCTTCAAAATGTTCGTCCATCAATTGGCGAAACCTGAAGAGGATGCTGCAACGGGCCATGGGCGGAGTTCGGCTCCAACTTCTAAAAGCCTTTTCCGCGGCTTTGACTGCCTCATCAACTTCCTTTTCGCCGCAAAGCGGCGTGAGGGCGATGATCTCAGCAGTGGAGGGGTTGTGCACGGGTACCGTTTCGAAGCCTTCGGCTGCAGAAAACTTGCCGCCGATGAAGTTGGGTACCAACGACGCCGAAGGCGATTTCTTCGCGTTTTCTAGTTCTATCATGGTCTTAGTTTAAGCTCACTTCGGAGAATGCGCCATCCAGCGCGGAGATGAGTTCGTCGATGTCGCTCTTAGTCGCAATAAGGGGAGGGCCAAGTCGCAGGGTGTTGCCATAAAGACCGCCTTTGCCGATGAGCACGCCGCGCTTCTTGGCGCCTTCAAAGACCTGGGCAACCGCTTTCGGCGCGGGCTCCTTGGTTTCACGGTCTTTCACAAGTTCAACGCCTCGCATGAGACCCATTCCTCGAACATCGCCAATAACGGAATGCTTGTCTTTCAGCTCTTCTAGCTTGCCCCCGAAATACTCGCCCACCATCTGGGCATTTTCCTTTAGCTGCTTGTCCTCGATCTCCTTGATGACGGCGAGAGCGGCAGCGGTGGAAACCGGATTGCCGCCGAAAGTGCAAATCGACATGCCGGGGAAGGCATCGGCGACCTCGGGCGTGGCGGTTGTAATCGCGATGGGGGCGCCATTGCCCATACCCTTGGCGGAGGTGATGATATCGGGCTCAACATCCCAATGCTCGATACCGAACCATTTGGTGCCTGTTCGGCCCCATCCGGTTTGAACTTCGTCGGCAATGAAGAGTCCGCCATGTTTCTTGGCAATCTCGACGGCCCTTTCGAAGTAGCCGGGAGGGGGCACGACGAATCCACCTACTCCCAAAATAGGCTCAGCCATGAAGGCCGCTATTTCGCCGGTGGTGGTGGTCTGAATCAGCTCTTCCATATCCTCGGCGCATTGCAAATTGCAGCTTGGATATTTGAGATGGAACGGGCACCGATAGCAATAAGGAGCGTGGGCGTGGACAAAGCCTGCCACCTGCGCCGGAATCGGCCTCCAGTTGTGGTGTCCAACGGCGGAAAGTGCGGTCGCCGAACGGCCGCTGTAGCTGTGGCGCAGGACCACGATCTCTTGTCGTTTTGTATAGGTTTTAGCGGCTAAGACCGCTGTATCGTCGGCTTCGGTTCCGGAGTTTGTAAAGAACGTCTTCTTGAGTTTGCCAGGCATGATCTCGGCCAACTTCTCGGCCAGATTTGACTGGTTCTCATTCGCATAAACGGTGCTCGTGTGCGAGATTTTATGGAGTTGATCGACCTGGGCTTTTACGACGGCCGGGTTCGCGTGGCCGACGCTAACGGTGAGAATGCCGCCAAAACAATCCAGATAGCGGTCGTTCTTGTCATCCCAGACGTACATTCCCTCACCTTTAACAAGAGCCAGGGGCTCCTGATAGTACATGGCAACAGCGGGGAATAGGAACTCTTTCTGCTTTCTTACTGATTCAGACACGATTTATGAAGATAGCACGAATTGTTAAGAAATTTGGCTAAATCTGGCCCGTCCAACCTTTATCGTGCGCCTTAAATGCCGTTGTAAGAGAGTCAATGAGTTCTTCTGGAAGCGGTCCTTTTTTGGCTAGCTCAATGTTCTTGTTGAAGTGATCGACATTGGCAGTGCCGAAGATGGCGGTGGAAACGCCAGGCGCATGCGTGGCGAAGCGGACAACCAACTCTTGCATATCCATGCCATCGGCGCTTGCCTTCATGGCGTGCCACCGAACCCAATATTCTTCGGAATAATCTCCTATCGGTCTGGAGGCATGGGTCCAAAACGCATTGGAGTTAGGGCGCTTGCCAATCACCCCCATTCCTTTCGCGGCCGCTTGGGGAATGTAGTTGTGGAGCGAGCGTTGGTCAGTAGGGTTCACCGATGTTTGAACGCTGCCGAAAAGACCGCTTTGGATCGCCCATTCGAGTTCTTCGTTCTCTCCTGAATAACTTGCAATCTTGATTTTGCCTTCCTCTTTGCACTTGACGAGGGCTTCCGCCACGCCGCCCGTTTTTAGGGTTTCAAGCGGGCAGGAGTGGAGATGAACGACGTCGAGAACGTCGGTTTTAAGAAGCTTAAGCGCCCGCTCAATTCCGGCCGGAATGATGGCTGGCGTCCAGTCTTCGAAACCATCGATTGAGTAGCCGACTTTTGTGGAGAGGACGAACTCGCTTCTTCTGTGTGAGATGTATTTACCGATTCGTTCTTCGGAGAGGCCATAGCCCCGGGCCGTATCGATGAGGGTGATGCCCTGGTCGAGAACGTTATTAAGAAAGCGTTCCGCTTCGGCTTCGCTCAGTTCCTTATTGCCAACTTGGCCCCCTCCGAGGCCAAGTGCAGTTACGGTGAAGCCAGTGTTGCCGAAAGGTCGCGTCCATTCCATTGGCGCAGTTTACATTCCGATTTGCCAAACCCGGTAAAGGGTGTTACAATGGATGTTTCCCCGTGAGGGTTAAAAGGCGAAGGCTAAATGTCTTGTGTTTTGTGTTTTGTGTCTTTGAGAAATCGCGAAAAGTCAGGGAAACCCGAAGGCACGGCGTTGCAGCCTAGTCGACTAGGGGTTTGGCGGTGACAGATGCCTTCCTCACTGATCCGCTTGGCGAACTTCTGCCCCCTCTAACCACCCAAGAGGCCCTCGTTGAATCCAACCGCTGCCTGAACTGCTACGACGCGCCTTGTACTCATGCCTGCCCAACCCATATCGACGTTCCTCGCTTCATTAAAAAGATTTCGACAGGCAACCTGATCGGATCGGCCGCCGCGATTTTGGAGAGTAACCTGTTGGGAGCAACATGCTCCCGCGTCTGCCCGGTTCAAGAGCTTTGCGAAGGAGCATGCGTTTTGCAGCACGAGCATAGGCCGATAACGATTGGCCGGCTCCAGCGTTTTGCCATGGATGCGGCTGCCTCCGCTGGAGTTTTTCCGGTTAAAATGAGTTCGGTTGGGAAGGGCAAGATCGCAGTGGTTGGGGCGGGGCCAGCCGGGCTCTCTTGCGCGGGTGAACTCGCCAAGCTTGGCTACGAAGTGACAGTTCTTGAGAAACGAGATCTTCCTGGCGGGCTTTCTACTTACGGGATCATCACGCTTCGAGAGCCAAAAGAAATTGCTCTTTACGAAGTCGAGATGCTTTCTAGGTTGGGTGTTAAGGTTGAAAGTGGGCGCGAGTTAGGCTGTTCCTTGAGTTTGACCGAACTGCAAAAGAGCTATGATGCGGTTTTTCTGGCCCTGGGGTTGGAAGCAAGCCCGAATCTAGGCATCCCTGGAGAGGAACACATATTGGATGGGCTTGATTACGTGGAGCGCAGCAAAATCCGGCGTTCCGAAGTAGAGCTCGGCAATCATGTGGCCGTGATTGGAGCGGGAAACACGGCCATAGACTGCGCGACGATTGCCAAGCGGCTGGGTTCGAATCGGGTTACGGTCGTTTACCGAAGAACGGACAAAGAGATGACCGCCTATCCCCACGAATATGAGTTTATAAAGGCGGAGGGAGTTGAATTTCGGTTCCTTTCGCAACCTTCGCGGGTTTTGGTTGAAGCCGGTAAGGTCACAGGATTGGAATGCGTTTTAATGCAGTTAGGGGCAAGAGATTCTTCCGATCGGCCGATTCCGACACGGATTTCCGGTTCAGAATTTGTTCTCGATGTGGACCTCGTCGTCAAGGCAATCGGCCAAGAGAAGCCTAGCTTGGCAAAGTCGCTGGGGCTAGAAACTGAGCGCGGCTACCTAAAGGTGAACGAAGACTTTCAAACGAACCTGCCGGGCGTGTTTGCGGGTGGCGACTGCGTCCGTCACAGAGGCGCGGCTTCAACAGTGATGGCGGTTCAGGACGGCAAGCTAGCGGCAGCGGCAATCCACAAGAAGTTGGTGAATGCTTAAATGGCGGATCTCAGCATCAACTTCGCAGGGATCAAGTCCCCAAATCCGTTTTGGCTAGCCTCGGCGCCGCCAAGCAACTCCGGCTTCCAGGTTCACAAGGCTTTCGAAGCAGGGTGGGGCGGGGCGGTTTGGAAAACGGTTGGCCCTCCTGTTTTGAATGTCTCCAATCGGTACGGAGCATGGCATTACGGAGGACAGCGGATGCTGGGCATCAATAACGTCGAGCTGATTTCAGATCGGCCGTTGGAAGTCAATCTGCGCGAGATTCGGGAAATAAAGCGAGCTTGGCCGGATCGGGCCGTTATTGTTTCAGCCATGGTGGAATCCAAACCCGAGGCTTGGTACGAGATCGTTCGTCAGATTGAGGACACAGGCGCCGACGGGATCGAGCTTAACTACGGCTGCCCTCATGGGATGAGCGAGCGAGGAATGGGAAGCGCGGTTGGCCAGGTGCCGGAGTATTGCGAGCAGATCACTTCATGGGTTAAGAATGCAGCTTCCATCCCGGTTATTGTGAAGCTGACCCCAAACATCACAAACATCGTCTATCCGGCGCGGGCAGCGGTCGCCGCTGGCGCGGACGGGATCTCGCTGATCAACACGATCAATTCAATAACAGCAGTTGATCTGGATTCTTTTGAGATCCAACCGAGTATTGGCGGCAAAGGCGGCCACGGAGGATACGCCGGCCCGGCCGTGAAGCCGATAGCCTTGAACATGCTTTCTGCGGTTGCAACGGACCCAACTGTAGCTGCTTCCGGCATTCCGATCTCGGGCATGGGTGGGATTACAACCTGGCGCGATGGGGCTGAGTTTCTGCTGCTTGGCGCTGGGAGCTTGCAGGTCTGCACGGCAGCCATGCACTATGGATTCAGAATTGTAGAAGACATGTGCGATGGGCTCTCGCGCTGGCTGGATTCGAAGGGGCTAAACTCGATTGAGGATGTGAAAGGAAAGAGCCTCAACCGGGTATCCGATTTTAAGGACTTCGATCTATCGTTTGCTGCCGTGGCTCGCATTAGCGAGGAGAAATGCATTAAATGCGACCTGTGTTATGTGGCTTGCAATGACACGGCACACCAATGCATCGATTTGGTTTCCTCGGATGGGGCGGTGGTATTGCCTCATAGTTATTCTTCTCGCGAGAACGGGAAGGACGAAGCAGTGGGTTCTCGTCCGCAGCCGGTGGTTCGGGAAGAAGATTGCGTTGGTTGCCGGCTTTGCTACAACGTTTGCCCGGTTGTGGACTGCATTTCCATGGTAGAGGTGCCTCAGAAGAGGTCTTCTACCACTTGGTATGAGATAACCCAGCACCAACCCGAAGTTACGGAGAATTGGGAAGCTATGAATAAATATCGGGAGGAAAAGGGGATAGAAATACATTAGGGGAGGGCCTTAGGCATTCGGCCTTCGGTTTTCGGCTTGGTAAATCTTGAGTTCTCCCAGGTTCGGTTCCTTATCACTTATCACTTATCACTTATCACTTATCACCTTTCACCCATGAGCCTATTAATCACAAACGGAGAAATCGTTACAGCGGATACTCGCTATAAGGCGGATATCTATGTCGAAGATGAGACCATCTCGAGGATTGGCCACAACTTAGAGGTGCCCCCAGGAACAGAAACGAAAGACGCCAGCGGAAAGCTCATATTCCCCGGCTTTATCGATCCTCACGTTCATGTGTATTTGCCATTCATGGCGACTTTTGCCAAGGACACGCACGAAACGGCCAGCATCGCAGCGTTATGCGGGGGAACAACCACCTTTATCGAAATGTGCTGCCCCTCAAGGAAGGACGATGCCTTGGAGGGTTACCACCTTTGGAAATCGAAGGCGGAGGGAAACAGCGCCTGCGATTACACCTTCCATATGTCGGTTACCAAGTTCACGGATGACACGCCAGCTCAACTGGAAGAAATCGTAAAGGATGGGATCAGCTCATTCAAGATCTTCCTTTCCTACAAAGGGTTCTTTGGGGTTGAGGATGTTGAGATGTACCAAACGATGACCCTTGCCAAAAAGCTCGGCGTCATCGTTACCGCGCACTGCGAGAACGCGGAACTAGTGGCTCAGCTTCAGGCGATGCTGATTTCCGAAGGGAAGACGGGACCGGAATGGCACGAGCCAAGTAGGCCGGAATCTGTCGAAGCGGAAGGAACGACTCGGTTTGCAACCTTCCTTGAGAATACAGGCGCTGCCGGCTATGTGGTGCACCTTTCCTGCGAACCGGCTTTGCAAGCCGCGATTGAGGCCAAAGAACGCGGCGTTCGGCTCTCGGTTGAGTCCGTTTTGCCGCATTTTTTGCTCGACAAAACTTATGCCGAAAGGCCGGGCGTGGAAGGCATGAAGCACGTAATGTCGCCTCCGCTGCGTGATAAACGAAATCAGAAATCACTTTGGAACGCTTTGGGATCAGGTTTGATTGACACTGTTGGGACCGACCATTGTCCGTTCGATACTTCGCAGAAATTCGGGCTTGGAAAGGATGGCTTCACTGCTATTCCAAATGGGATCCCGGGAATTGAGGAGCGAGTCAACTTGCTTTACACCTATGGCGTGAAGACGGGCATTTTGGATATCCACCGGTTTGTGGACGTCGCAAGCACAAAGGTGGCAAAGCTTTTTGGTCTGTATCCGCGGAAAGGGACGATTGCGATTGGCAGCGATGCTGATTTAGTGATTTACGATCCTAGCTACAAAGGCACGATTTCGGCCAAGACCCAGCACGCCAACAACGACTACAACGGCTTTGAAGGCATGGAGATTTTGGGCCGCCCTTCGGTGGTTACCGTTCGCGGCAAGATCCAGGCACGAGACGGCGAGTTTGTGGGGCAGAAAGGGATTGGGAAAATGCTGAAGAGAGAGCCGAACCATTTTTAAAAGGGCTCGAACGTTCTAGCTAACATTGGGAGGTATTTGCAAAACCTCTGCGCATTCCATCCAACTCTTGCAAGCTCTGTTCGCCCTCTCCCGGTTCGCTCGCGGACTCGCTTACCGACCTCTCCTCAAGGAGAGATGAATGTTTGACCCGCATTCAAAGTTGGCCGCAGTAACCGAATTTCCTTAATGGGCAGCAGATTGGATGGCCACAAAACTATTCATCTCTCCTCGAGGAGAGGTCGCTGAGGAACGAAGCGGGAGAGGGCTTAAGGGACTTTGCTCGGGTTTGTGTCAGCCGGTATCAACCTAAGATCCCTTCGGAGGATCGAACTCCTTCGAATCCAGCTTGGGATTAGCCTTAACCGACTTAAACTTCCAGATCGATTCGCTCTCACTATGAATGCCCATTGTCATCGGGATTTCAACGCCATCCACCTTCTTGTAATCGGAATAGTCCACGATGACGGGGATGCTGCCTAAAATAGTCGGGGTCAAATAGGTTACGCGAACGAGCAGGTGGGTGTCCTTATTAAAGAAAAGGATCACTCTGGTGGAGTCTCCGGTGATGGTGCCCATCACATCGACAACATCCTTGCCGTCGATCTTAGCGGTTCCACCGCTTGGCTTGTTCAGAGAGGGAAGCGTGTCGGCTCCAAGAAATATCTTGCTCTGGCGAAGGAAGCCAGGAGCAACCTCGGGAGGCAGGGGGTACACGTGCGTTCCATCCGAATACCAGGGCTGTGTCCCATTCGTGCCGATCGAAATATTCTGATGGCGGATCATGAAGTTGTTCCCCGAATAGTCCGCCGTCAGAGGTGCTTCCTTGCCATCCATGACGCCCGAGCCGGTAATGGACATGGAAGTGATCTTCTGAGAAGCGCCAGCCCCTACCGCTTCCTGATAATCGGCCAAAACTTTAACTGGATCCACGTCGTTGCTTCGGCGCGCTCTAGTATCGGCGCCGGGAACGGGAGGCAGATTCATGGGATGAGTTTTGCCAGCATGGCAAGTAGCGCAGGTCACCTGGTTCCGGCCGCCAAAATTCTTGGCGTTGATGTCCTTGGTCATCGCGATCATTTCGCGAGCCGTCAGCTTCTCCTTCTTCTCGTCACTCGACCTGTCCTGCACGTGGCAATAGTCGCAACCAACCTTTAGCGATAAGGATATAAATTGCATGGCTGGGATGATTGAGTTTGCCGGCTCACCCTTAAAGGATTGAATGTTCTTAAAGGCCTTTTCAGCAGGGACCGTTTGGTCTTGGCTCGAAGCAGTGAGCGCCATGGCAAAAATGCCTGCAGACAGAGTTAGAAGGGCATACTTCGGTGACATTTCACTATCATACATGAGCCATGAAACTATTTGGCAACACGAAACATTAAGCCCTTGTCCGGAGTCGCATAAAACAGGCGCATGCACGAACGCGTAGCTGTACCTAAAGGGAGAGACATGGAAAAGGATATAAGGGACGAAAACCTAGACGTCCAGGCTGAACTGCATCATCTGGACGAGCACATTCGAAGCAAGCTTGATGCTTACCAAGAAAGTGATCCCGAAAAGCGCGAACAGATTGAGCGCGTTGCTGTCGCCATTGAAGATGCGAAGCAAAGATTTTTTCTTTTAGGTGGCCAAGGAATCGAGAACGACGACCCCGAATTATTGCGCCTGATTGAAAGCGCAAGGCAAGGTGCACATAACCTCGATGTTGGCGAGAATGCGGGCGGGCCGCCGCTGGCATAGTGGTGCCAACACCGATCCCGGAAACCAGGCTGCAAGTTCAGTGGCTGATTGAAAAGCGCTGGACGCGCTGGCTTTGGTTCCTCGCCGCTTTGGTCTTAGTTGGCTATATCGCTTGGGTCGCCCGCGATATCTGGTTGCCCATTACGTTGGCTTTTTTGATAGCGATGGTGTTGGACCCCGTCGTGGATAAGCTTGAGGCTAGAGGTTGGAGCCGCGCGTGGGGCGCAACGCTGATTTTTGGCTGTTTCATCATCGCTCTTGGGGTTGCGCTCTTCTTTGCTGTGCCTGCCTTGATTCACCAAGGCCAAACGCTGGGCGATCAGTTCAACCAGTATCTGCCCAACAGATCGCCGCAGGGCATTACGAAAACTTTAGAGGCGCATCAAGTCAACTCGACGGTTGCAGACTGGGCAGGCAGAGCTTCCGCACAGGTCCAGGTTGCTGTACAGCAATCCGGCTCGTGGATAAAGACCAACGCGATGAAGA
Organism: Fimbriimonadaceae bacterium; assembly: GCA_036502005.1. Lineage (GTDB taxonomy): Bacteria > Armatimonadota > Fimbriimonadia > Fimbriimonadales > Fimbriimonadaceae > DASXZH01. The sequence continues at coordinate 15,216 of DASXZH010000065.1, read as the reverse complement.
TCGCATCCAATGCTATTTGGATCGTGATTATCCCGATCGTCGCTTTTTACGCGCTCAAAGACTTTCACTTGATCTTGGCGAAAACTTTGTTGCTGGTGCCAAAAAAGCGGCGCGAGATCGTGCAGTCGCTGGTGGCAGAAGTTACCGTGATCTTTGCGAAGTATATGCGCGGCCTTATGACGGTTGCTGTGCTGAACGGCCTCGCGACTTGGTTGGTTCTAACTGTCCTACGAGTGCCAAACGCGTTTATGTTGGGCTGTGTCGCCGGTCTGCTTTACTCGGTGCCCTACATTGGGGCGCTAACCACAATTGTGCTTGTAGCGGCAGTGAGCTTCCTAAGCGGTGGCTTAAACTTTATGCTCCTTGTGGTGGGTGTAAACGTAGTCCTGCACCAAATCATTTTCGATCAGATCATATCGCCGCGGATTTTGGGCGGCCACGTTGGCTTGCACCCAATTTTGTCCATCTTAGCTTTGCTCATTGGAAATGAGTTGCTGGGGGTTGCGGGAATGATTTTGGCAGTGCCTGTTGCGGCAAGTGTCCAGGTTGCTGTCTTGACCCTGGTGCCGAAGTTGAATCAGGAGATAGATCTTTCATCGGCAACCGTTACAACCAGCCAAGCAGCGAAAGAGCCAGAGCAAACGGCCCAAGCGGCGGCCGATAGCGACAACCCGCAAGAGAAGCTGGACGTTTCCATGGAGCTTCACAAGGGCGTTGAGGACGCGGTTGCTCAGGCAGAGGCCAATATGGAAGAAGAGCAAGCCCAATCCCAGGCAAAGGCGGCTGAAGAAACAGAAGTAGGAGAAGAAAATCTTGCCGCAACAACCGACCCTCCGACCCAAGTTATTCAGATTCAGCCCATTGTTGGAACACACCAAGCCAATCCGGCTTCTATAGAGACATAGGAAAGGCGAAAACCATGTGGCTAAACGAAAACGAATTTGAAGAAGCAGTGGCAAGTTATTGGGAGAATGAGGATCAACAGGACGTGGTACATCTTCAACTTTTGCGCGATTTCCAGACCAACCGCGTGCTTTCGACGCGAGCGAAAGCTAGCGGTTTATTTAAGAGGATTCAGGAAGGGATATCTAGGACAGCCCATGGGGCTAGGTCCTAGGTTTTGGCCTTCGGCTTTCGGCATTTGGCCTTAGGGTGACTGTAGTAGTGCGGTGGCCAAAGAATCTGAGTTATTAAGGGCCGATCAAAAAGGAAAACATTAATTTCCGATGGCCCAATGCCGAGAACCGAGGGCCGCTACTCCTCCAATCCCTTCTGTGCCATCTCTATCGCCTTCAGGCAGGCCTTCGCCTTATTGCAGGTTTCCTGAAATTCCTTCTCAGGAACAGAATCGTAAACGATTCCCCCGCCGGCCTGGACGTACGCTTTCCCGTTCTTCATTAAGATCGTGCGAATGGCGATGCAGGTGTCCATGTCGCCATGAGAGCTGAAATAACCCACCGCGCCAGCATAAAGGCCGCGACGTGTGGTTTCCAACTCGTCGATGATCTCCATTGCGCGAACCTTGGGCGCTCCGCTGACTGTACCGGCCGGAAAGGTTGCCCTAATAAGGCTGTAGGCATCTTGATCCGGCGTTAACTCGCCTGTAACGTCGCTGACGATGTGCATGACGTGGCTGTAGCGCTCGATGGTCATGAGTTCGTCAACCTTAACGCTGCCATATTTGCAGACGCGGCCAAGGTCGTTTCGGCCTAGGTCGACAAGCATGATGTGCTCGGCGCGTTCTTTTTCGTCGGCTAGAAGTTCTTCGCCCAAGGCGACGTCTTGCTCGTGGGTCTCGCCTCGCCAGCGTGTTCCGGCGATGGGCCTAACTCGCGCTTCCTTTCCTTCCAAAGTAACTAGGATTTCGGGAGAAGCGCCGACCACATCGAAATCCCCAAATCTAAGCAGGAACATATAGGGCGAAGGGTTGAGTGAACGCAGCGCACGGTAAACGGTTAACGGATGGGCTTCTACGGGAGTTTCGAACCGTTGAGCGATGACCATTTGGATGCCGTCACCTTCGGCGATGTATTTCTTAGTTTTGATAACGTTCTGGACGAAGCGCTCTTGGGTGACATTGCTTGTCACGGGGTGAGCCTGGTAGGCGCCGGCTGGGAGGGCAGGAAGCGGACCCTTAAGGATTTGCAATATGCGCTCGATTTCTCCTTCCGCCTCGTAGTATTCTTTCTCGGTTTTAACGCCGTTGACTATGATCCTGATCGAGTTCTTGGCATGATCGAAGACGACCACCGTATCGGTGATCATCATGACCAGATCGTCGACATTCAGGTCATCGGTAGTGGTGTTTGGCAAGCGTTCAAAGAACCTGACGATGTCATAGCCGAGCATCCCAACGGCGCCGCCGGCAAACTTGGGAAGCCCCCGTACGTGCGACTGCTCCGGCCCCATGAGCTCCTTGAGCAAATGAAGCGGGTCTTCGCCGGGCTTTAGCGTTCTTTCCTGCTTTTCTTTCCCGGTGGTAATCGAAGCCCTTTCGCCTTTTGTTCTTAGAACCTGCTTTGGCCTCACGCCGAGGATGCTATAACGGGCAAGCTGCTCGCCTCCAGTGACGCTTTCCAGGAGGAAGCTGTGCTCTTCGCCGTGGGCTAGTTTCCAATAGGCGCTGAGGGGTGTTTCAAAGTCCGCGAGGAGGTCGCGATAAACGGGCGTGGGCACACCAGCCGCCTTTAGGAATTCATCGCGTGAGGGAACTAGCATCCCGTAATTATGATGCGAATATGGAGCGCGGGAATTTATTCCCGCTTGAGAGAAGCGATTTATCGCCGCTTTGAAAGGAAACCCTGCTTGCAGGCGATGAGTCGCCTGGTCAAAGCGGGAATAAATTCCCTCACTCCAAAGATTGCGCGAGAAGCTTCCATGGAAATTCTCAGATGAGCTTGGTAGGATAAATCGTCTAACTACATATGAGAAGGATATTTTTGATCCTAGCTTTGCTCTGCGTTGCCTCTGGAGTCGCATGCGCTCAGGTATCGCGCGCAACTGACGGATTCATTCAGAAGTTCTCTTACGCTTCCACGCTTGTTCGGGGACTTAATCCAAGCTTGCAGGAGGATGATCTGGGCAGGACGATCCTAGCTCTGGCGAGAACGGATGACGCGACCATAGCGGAGGCCTTTAGACTTCTTGATAAGAACAAAAGCTACCAGCGGACGACGGTCGGCGATCTGCTTCTAATCCTGATTTACGAAATCCCTAATACAGCGGAAACCTCGAATCAAATTCTCAAAATACAGGATGTTCTACACGAGACCTCTGCGGGCGCCCTTGCTCCGGCCCCACCATGGCCTTGGAAAATCAATGACGACGGAACCTGGGGCCTGGAGAGTTTTGGCACAAGGACCTTGCAGATCGACAGCCTAGCAGAAAGGTTGAATTTCTTTCAGAAACAATGGCCCAGACGGAAGTTTGCGACGGAGCCGGTGTACGAGCGCGTCAAGCAACCGAGGCCGCTTTAGAGTGCCATACTCACAAAATGCTCGAAGTCAAATCGGACGGGCCGGTGCTGTACTGCACTCTCAATCGGCCGGAAGTCCGCAATGCGTTCAACGATGAACTGATCGACCTTCTCACCCATACTTTTAAGAACATTCCTGCCGCAACTAGGGCCGTTGTGTTATCTGGCAACGGCAAGTCGTTCTGCGCGGGCGGGGATTTGGAATGGATGCGAAAAGCAGCCTCCTATTCGGAGGAAATGAACTACCACGATGCCCTGAAGCTGGGTGGCCTATTTGAAGCGATTGCCAACACTAGATCGGTTGTGATATCTAAAGTCCACGGTGCTGCTTTTGGTGGCGGGTGCGGGTTGGTTGCAGCCAGCGATGTTGCCATAGCCGCTGAAGACACCCTATTCGCTTTTAGCGAGGTTAGGTTGGGCCTAATCCCGGGCACCATTTCGCCGTTTGTGATCCCTAAAATAGGGGCAGGAAACGCAAGAGCCCTATTTGCCACGGGAGAGGCGTTCTCGGCGGAGAAGGCGCTTAGAATAGGCCTTATCCATGAGGCGGGACCAACTGATAAGTTAGATGCGTTAGTAGAACAAAAGCTGAAAGCGGTGCTCTCTGCCGGGCCAGATGCCGTTTGGGAAGCCAAGAAATTGGCACTGAGCGGTCCACTCCCGTTGGAGGAATGCGCCCAACGACTTGCTACGGCAAGAGCAAGCGCGGAGGGGCGCGAAGGGGTTGCCGCATTCCTGGAGAGAAGGAAGGCTTCGTACGTGGTTGAAAGATGAAAAAACTGCTCATTGCCAACCGCGGTGAGATCGCGGTGCGGATTATTTATGCGGCGCGCGCGATGGGGATTAAGACGGTCGCCGTTTACAGCGATGCGGACAAGAACTCACTTCACACGGGGCTAGCCGATGAGGCGGTGTGCCTAGGGGCTTCCGAGCCTTCGCAAAGCTATTTGGATATTGAAAAGGTGCTGGACGCGGCGAAGTCGACTGGAGCGGAGGCGGTGCACCCCGGCTACGGATTTCTCTCTGAACGAGCCGAGTTTGCCGAAGCTTGCGAAAAAGCCGGGTTGAAGTTTGTGGGTCCCTCGGCGAAAGCCATGCGCATGTTGGGTTCTAAGATCGAGGCAAAAGAGATTGCCGTAAAGGCGGATGTGCCGATTACTCCCGGTTTCTTTAAGCAAGGCGCTGGCCTAGAGGAGATAACAAAGGCGGCAAAAACCATCGGTTATCCCGTCATGCTAAAAGCATCTGCCGGAGGCGGCGGGCGTGGCATGCGTGTAGTTCGCGAACCACACGACTTGGCGAGTGAATTCAATATCGCTTCCGATGAAGCGCTGAAAGCCTTTGGCGACGGAGCGATGATGGTCGAGAAACTCATTGATCGTCCTCGCCACATCGAAGTCCAAGTCCTCGCTGACCAACATGGCACCGTGACTTGTCTTTTCGAGCGTGAATGCTCCCTTCAAAGACGGAATCAAAAGGTGTTGGAGGAAGCGCCTTCAGTGGTTGGCGCGCAGATCTGGCCAGATCTTAAAGCCTGCGTAGAAAGGCTTATAAAGGCCGCGAATTACACAAACGCGGGCACTGTTGAATTCATGTTTGATGATAAAACGGGCAAGTTTTACTTCTTGGAGGTCAACGCGCGACTGCAGGTTGAGCACCCCGTGACCGAAGGGATCACCGGTCTGGACTTGGTTCAGTGGCAGCTAAGAATCGCGGACGGAGGAAAGCTGGACCTTAGCGATTCTTTGCTAGAGGGAAGTAGGGAAGTGATCCACGGACATTCTATTGAAGTACGGATCGTGGCTGAGGATCCTGCCCATGGATTTAGGCCATCTATCGGCAAAATCTTAACCTGGGCTCAACCTCAGCAACCCGGCGTACGCGTGGACACTGGCTTCTCCGCTGGCGCGGAAGTTTCGCGCTATTACGATTCGCTTCTCGCCAAGCTGATCGTGCATGGCCAAACCAGACGCGACGCCATCGATAAAATGGAAAAAGCGATGCTTGATTTTCATGTCTTGGGAATCAAGACGAACATCCCTTATTTGCTTGAAATCGTGCGCCATCCGGAGTTTCGTGCTGGCCGGATCGACACGGGATTTTTAGGCCGCGAGTTCGCGGATTGGACCAGTTCACGCGAAGTGCCGCTAGAACTCGCAAACATCCTTCCGTTGGGGGAACGAGTTGGCGGTGGCATAGCGGCGACTGAAAGGGAATATGATAGTGCCTGGGCGGTGGATGACGGATTCAGAAACGCTTAAGGGTTTCTATTTGTGCTCCGTGGCCAACTTCTTTATCCTCATTTCCGGTCGCTCGCGGCCTCGACATGAGGGAGGTCGTGTTGAATCCATTCGGAGGGGAGTCAAGAGGGAGCAGGTTGTCGGGTCTAAACTCTCTTACTTCAGCATTTACTTTGTCAATAGCCCTTTCTCTCTAAGCAGTTTGTGTAAAGCGTCTCGCGCCTCCGGCGTTTCGAAGGCTGAGTCCGGAATTGCCATTATTTGGCCAGTCGGAAACCGAATAAGGGTCATCTCGTTTAAGTAATAGGCGGTGTCAAATTCTTCCCAGGGGGTTGAACTGGTCCAGTCCGAGGCAGTCTTCACATCCAAGCTCTTGTCCGAAAAGCGTAACTGCCGTTCCACCTCGAAGTACCTGCGAAACTTTGGCAGATATATTCTTAGCACACTCGCCAAGAAAACCACCCCGAGGTACACAGGGAACAGCTCCGCTGCAACACGTAAGCTGTAATCCACCCTCTTGGTGATGAACCAGACCCACAACCAGAAGAGAATCGCTGCAACAAGCGGAATTGACAACACGCGCCAAAGGCGCGCCCTAACTGAAGCAACTAAGAACTTGAAGCGGTCGATTCGAAACGGTAAGGTGGCGATCTCGGTATCCACATCACGGTAAGACGGTGGGAAGAAGGAATAAAACCGCTAGAGATTCAGGTTTTACATTGATTTAGCGTTGAAGATTATCAACGCTAAATCGCGACTTTTGGCCTATTGGCGAACGTCAACTTTCACGGCACCGGTCCCTTCGTTATGGTTAAGGTCTCGCGCCTCGCAAATCTTTCCGCTCTAGCAGCCCTTTCCGTTTCGGCTCTAGCCTGCCTAAATGATCGCGATACTCTCGCGATGGAGTCCATGGGAAGGTCACGCATGGACGTCTTGAAAATCATGGTGGGCTGGTTCCCGGTTCATCCTAACCTCTATTACAAACTTAGGATCGAACAAGGTCTCAAAACGCTGCAGTCAAAGCCTGCCGATCTTGAAGTCTACGATGACGTTGCCGTCGCCTATGAAAGGATAGGCGACGATGTCTCTGCCATCAGGACTGAGGAGCAGAAGCGGAAGGTTCTGGAGATCAACCACGTCGAGCAGGTTAAGAACCCGCTCACAATACACGATGTAGTCTCCGAAGACCAAATCGTTTCGTCATCCAAGGATCCTTGGTATCGGTATTACGCGAACACCGGCACATTCTGGGTTCACCGCTGGTTCCACGAAGGCATGCCGAGTGCGCACAAAAAGGGCTGGCTGGACCGTGCCCAGGGCGACATCGATAAAGCGATTGAGCTAAACCCGCTCGCGCATGGACTGCGGGAATACGCCCAAGACGAGATGATTCGCTGGATCCGAACAGGAAAGCCTGGGCAGACATTCTCCGATTTTGCCGGCTCAGAGTTCTTTGAGGGGGAGAAAACAGCCGAAGCGTTGGCGGGACTCATCGAGTTAGGTGGTGCTTGGGAGAGCCCAGATGTATACGAGGCGTTGCAAGTCGCCCTTGGACATCGCAGGGAAATGGCATACGTGGCGGGACTAAGAATGAGCGAGTTGCAGACGCAAGGCAAGCGTTCTCTGACCGGCAAGACCCTTACTCAGATAAAGTCGGACGGCTTTTCAACCCAAGATGAGAGCGCAAGAAAAGACTATGCCCAGCTTAGAAGTGCTGCAGAAGAATATCGACGCGGGTTGGCTGCCTATGAAATGCCTTTGCTGGTTGCCGGGAGGCATCCTGACACTAATCCGACTTTTTGGTCTGGCTACAAAGAGCCAGAGTTTCCGGTGTTCGGCAGGAGGACAGGGCTTATGATTTTCCTAGCCCAGTCAATGTTTCTTCCTGTATTCTGCGGCGCGATCCTTCTCGCAATCGTGATTTACATTTTTGGAGTGGTGAAGCGTCACCTGCGACTAGTTGCAGGCAGAAGTTAGTTTTAAAACCATAGTGCCGATAAGAGTATTGGGAAGGTAAAGAATGCGATTCTCTAAGTCGATTGCGACTTTAACCGTCGGGCTCATCTTCAGCGCGTGTTTTGCCTGTCTAAACGATCGAGATACCCTCGCCATAGAAACCCGGGATAGCGGTGGCGTTGACTACGTAAAGGAGATCGTTGGCTGGTTTCCCGTTCACTCGAATCTCTACTACAAAAAACGGATCGAGCTTTCGAGCCAAAGCCTAAAGTCGCATCCCGAGAATCTCACGCTGTACGACGACATCGCTGTCGCTTACGAGCGCATGGGCGATGATGTTCGCGCGATCCAAACCACTGAGCAAAAGCGCGTTTATATGGTTGCTCACAACATCAACCCCAAACCCCTCAAAGCTGATATCGACAAAGCCGATCACGACACCATCGTTCGCTCATCTTTAGATCCTTGGTATCGCTATTACGCGAATGCAGGCACATTCTGGGTTCATCGTTGGATGCACGATGGAATGCCACTCGAACATAAGAAAGAGTGGCTAAATCGCGCCCAGTTAGATATCGACGCAGCGATAAAGCTGAACCCTTTGGCCCACGGACTGAGGGAGTATGCGCAAGGAGAGATGATTCGCTGGATTCGCACCGGCGAAAAAGGGCAGAGCTTCAACGATTTTGAGCCGATTGAGTTCTGGGATGGCAGCCATACGGCCGATGCGTTAGCGGGGCTTGTTGAACTTGGCGGCGCTTGGGAGAGCCCGGACGTTTACGAAGCTTTAGTAAAGGCTTTTGAAGAGAACCACATGCCGACTATGGCCTATTTTGCTTCGCTTCGGGTTCAGGAATTGCAAAAGCTGGGGAACAGGTCTTTATCTGGGAAACTGTTTCCTTTATATAATGCGAGGAACAATGCAGATGCGTTGGATGAATCTGTCTATACCGAGAATGACCATAGCTACAATTGGGCAAAAAGCGGCATTCCCGCGTTTGTCGATCAGGATTATGCCGAACTGCGAAAGGCCGCGGAATCGTATAGAACGCAGCTCCAGCAATACGAAGTTGAGAAGATAGAGGCTGGCTCACATCCAGACACGGACCCAAACTTCTGGAAAAGTTTTCACGAGCCACAGTTACCCGTTTATGGGGTAGATCGCGACTACGACGCCTCTATGCACAAAGCGGAGTTAATGGGCGAATTGATAATCGGTGGCATTGTCCTATTTTTCGTGCTAGCTATAGGTCTATTAGTCTGGCGTCACAACAGAATGCCAAAGGATTCTAACTACTCTAGACTCTAGCCAAGGTCGCCATCGCTGCTTTCAGCAGAGCCGGGATATCGCTCGTCTTATCCGCCACAGAAGCACCCGCCGCCAAAAGCGCATCCACCTTCGATTGCGCGGTGCCCTTTCCGCCGGAAACGATGGCGCCTGCATGGCCCATGCGCTTGCCAGGAGGGGCGGTGCGTCCGCTGATAAAACCAACCACAGGCTTGGACATCGTCTTGATAAACTCTGCCGCTGCTTCTTCGTCGGTTCCCCCGATTTCGCCAACCATTACCACCGCTTCGGTGGCGGGGTCGGCTTCAAACATCTCAAGAGATTCGATAAAGCGCGTACCGGGCAAAGGATCTCCGCCGATTCCAACGCAGGTGGTTTGGCCAAAATCTGCTCTCGTCATTTCCCAAACGATTTCGTAGGTAAGGGTGCCAGACCGGCTAACCAAGCCAACTGGGCCTGGCTTAAAAATGTGGCCGGGCATAATGCCCATCTTGCATTCGCCGGGAGTGATGATCCCTGCGCAGTTGCCGCCCAAAAGTCTGGTTGTGCCGTCATGTTTGAGCTTGTTGACGACGCGAACCATGTCGTGAATCGGGATTCCCTCCGTGATGCAGGCCACAAATGGGATACCTGCAGCCGCGCACTCCAGAATCGAATCGGCTGCGAAAGCGGGCGGAACAAAGATGAGCGCCGCGTCGGCGTTGGTAGCGGCGACCGCTTCAGCAGCGGAATCAAAAATCGGGGTGTTGAGAAACTCAGTTCCGCCCTTTCCGGGGGTGACGCCTGCCACGACCTTGGTGCCGTATTCAATCATCTGGCCGGTGTGGAAAGCGCCCTCGCGACCGGTCATTCCGGCGACGAGAACTCGCGTGTTTTTATCTACAAGAATTGACATGGAATGCCTCTAATCTTACCCTTCAGAACGGAACCTGAAGCTGGGGCTATGCGGTCTTATAGTTGGGCGGAAAGCAGTCGCCCAAGGGAGAGAAAAATGCCAAGAGGCGACAAATCGAAGTACACGGACCGGCAGAAGCGAATGGCCGAGCATATCGAAGAAGGCTATGAAAAGCACGGCGTTGGCGAGAAGGAAGCCGAGAGCCGAGCCTGGGCTACCGTTAACAAAACGACACACGGCGGCGAAAAGAAGGGCGGCGGCGGTTACGGCAAGTCCGAAGACCACAGCCCAGAAGTAAAGGGCGGCAAGATCGGCGGGGCGCACAGCCACAGTGGCTCAAAGGGGCGAACACCAACTCACAATCGCAGCGAAGCTGCAAAACTGGGGTGGGAGACTCGTAGGAAGAACGAAAAAAGCTAGGTTGGCCTGCGCAAATCGATAAATCTTCGCGTTGTCACAAGTGACACTAGCTTGATTTATCGATTTGCGCTTCGCGTAATGGGACGGTAGCTTCTAGCTTCGCTGGAAAAGCATGCCAGAAGAGGTTTTTACTTGATAGGGGTAGCCTCGGCCATCTAACCATTGGATTAGGTCGGTGGATATGATTTTGTGTGCTGCGACCTTCTTTCCTCGGTAACTAATCATTTCATCGCCGACATACTTGTTGGTCTTGGCCTTCCATTGAAAAGTTTGAGAATCTAGTGCGGTGTAACTGGTCTTAGCACCAATTTTGGGCTGAATGGTTATAAACCACAGACTATCCGGTTGCCGGAGATCAAGCCCCTTTGGGTAAGGCAATATCTTCTCCCGGCTCTCTTTCCCAACGGTTGCCGTTACCTTTGCCGATGTAGCGTTGTATATGATGGAAGCTCTTTCTTTCTTGGAATCAGCGATGAACATGATGTTTTCGGCGAGAAGTTTTCCGTTTGAAGCGTAAGTTTGAGAAACTTCCGTGAGGGACTTTCCGGGAATGGCAGAACCGGCTTGCGTTCTGATAAAAGTAAGATCGGAAGAGATCACGACATTTCCGTTTGGGCTTACACGGATCGTGAAAGTAGCGGAACCGACCGTTTTCCCTTTGCTTGATAGAGTTCCGCTTACTTGTCCGAAAGAAATGGCGGTTAATGTGAAAACCATGGCTGACGCGGCTAAAGATTTGATTGTTAAGTTGGCCATTTTTCTTACTGCCTCACAAGAAGCTCGTTCGTTTTCCTGTTTTCGGAGCGGTAGGGAAGCCCCTTGTCGTCGAGCCATGTCGTGTAATCGTTCGAGACAAGTTTATGAGCGTTGACCAGCTTTCCATGATATTTAAGCTTCTCATCGCCGGCGTATTTGGTTGTCATTGCTTTCCACGCCATGGTCTGGACGTCCAAATCAGAATATGCGTCCATCTCTCCAACTCTTGGCCTCCGGCGGACGAACCAGAGATTGTTACGTTCCTTAACATTCGCGCCTTTGGGATATGGAAACGTTCTGGAATTGCTCTTGTCTTTGCCAGTCGCCGTCATCTTTGCCGAGGCGGCGCCATATTTAATATCGATCTTAACCGGCGCGCCCTGGGGGCCACCTGTAACGACCTGTTCGATAGGCATTCCTGATGCGGTGAATGTCTCAGAAATTTTCAGGGTGCCCGCAGATCCTTTTAAGATCATATACATTTCCAATATGCCGTCAGATTTAAGTTTGGTATCCAGAACTGCCGCTCCCATGGCCTTGCCGCTCTTGTTGTAAAGCACAGCTTTTATCTGGGCGTGGGATGCGGAGGCCACGACGAAAAGGGCCAAAGTAGCAAATGCGGCTCGGTGAGTGAGAGTCATTGATGTAAATGACGGTTCAGGTGGTTGTAGAGAACTAAGTTAAGCGGCAAATCCTAGTCCCGGGTAAACCTCACCTTAACTTTTCCGATGTCAACGACATAAGGCATTCCTTTGTCGTCAACCCAGCTCACATTGTCGCCCTCGACTAGCTTGTGACCTTTCACGGCTTTGCCGTGGTAACTGATCTTGTCGTCCTTTTCGTATTTAGTGGTTTTGAGCTGGAACTTCCTACTTGCCAGGTCGAAATAGAGGTAGGAATCGGCCTGGCCGATCTTTGGCCGGGTCCTGACGAACCAAAAAACGTGTTCGTCCCGTGGGCTTTCCCCCTTTGGATAGGGAACATTTAGTGTGTTCTTTTTGCCCTGAAGCATTATAAGGATTTCTGCGCTTTTTGCTCCATAAGTTTCCTTCATGCCAAGCTGCCCGCGGCCGTTGTTGGCGGCGATAAGTGTACGCATGCCCGGCATGCCGGTCGATCTAATAGCTGAGGCGTATTGAAGGTGCGCTTTGCCGAGGGTGAGATCCATCGTTCCCATCAAGTCGCCTTGTTTGCTGGTCTTTGTTTCCAAGATCATCGTGTCCTTCTTGTCTTCGGAATGGAGGGTCACCTTTTGGTCGGATTGAGCGAGGACAGTAAAGCTCAGGGCCAAAAGGGGAATGGAAACCAAAAAGGGTCTAAACAATAAGTTCATGAGATGTAGGACGGACGAAGTGTGAATTGGGTTGTAGGGAAGCGGGCTCTAGGCATTCTGCCTTTGGCCTTCGGGACAGAATGCTCGACGCTCGTCTCGGATCGCGCATCCTTTCAAATATGGGCTAAATTCTTGTTCAATGCCGAATGCCGAATGCCCCCCAGGTATACTCTCGCCCGTTCGATCACACACGAGCATGGCTGCGCGGCCAGGTCCCAATAAGGGTTGTCGGCGCAAATCAAAGTCTGCTCGGAGGTTAAACCTGGAGGCATAATGGCACAACTCAGCATGAAAGAGCTGCTGGAATCCGGCGTCCACTTTGGACACCAGACCCGGCGTTGGAATCCCAAGATGAAGCGCTATATCTATGGCGCACGCAACGGCATCTACATCATCGATCTTCACCAGACGATCAAGCTTTTCGAAGACGCCCTCGAGTACGTAAAGAAAGTCGCTGAAGATGGCGGCACCGTCCTCTTCGTTGGCACGAAGAAACAAGCCCAAGCAGCCGTAAAAGAAGCGGCTCAGAAATCCGGCCAGTACTTCGTCAGCGAACGATGGCTCGGTGGCACCCTTACAAACTGGAAGACCATCCAAGCGAGGATCTCTCGTCTGAAAGAGCTCGACAAGATGGAAGCGGAAGGCTACTTCGAGCGACTTCCCAAGAAAGAAGCCCTCAAGCGAATGGAAGAGCGAGCCCAGTTGAACAGGTTCCTGGAAGGAATCCGCGATATGCACGCCCTTCCCACAATCATGTTCGTGGTGGACCTTAACAAGGAATCCATTGCCGTTAAGGAAGCAATCAAGCTCGGCATCCCAATCGTCGCCGTCGTAGACACCAACTGCGATCCCGATTTGGTTGACTATGTGATCCCCGGCAACGATGACGCCATCCGCGCCGTTCGCCTGGTCACCAGCAAGATCGCCGAAGCGATCCTGGAAGCTCGTCCGATTGACGAAGCCCTCACCGAAGGAACCCTTAACGAAGAGGGTGAACCGATGGAAGAAGGCTCCAGCATTCAGTTCGGCGAAGTGGAAGAGGAACTTCTGCGCGCATTTGGTGACGAAGAGATCGACACCATGAAGGGGATGGAACTAGCAGAGGAAGAAGAAGATTTGGAGGAAAAAGTTTAATGGCCAACTATACAGCGGCCGATGTTAAGCGCCTAAGAGAAGAAACCGATGCACCCATGATGGAGTGCAAGCAGGCGCTGGACGAGGCTGATGGCAACTATGACAGAGCGAAGGAGATCCTTCGCGAGAAAGGAAAAGCGGCGGCGGCGAAAAGAGTTGACAAAAAAACTTCTGAAGGCGTTGTCGCACTCGCCACTGCCCACGACCACAAGTCGGTTGGCGCAGTTGTTCTGGAGTGCGAGACTGACTTCGTTGCCCGCAATGAGGATTTCGTCGCCCTCGCGCAGGAGATCGCCGAGATCTTCCTGCACAACAACCCGGGTTCCGATCCCCTTGCTGTAAAGCATGGCGATAAGAATGTGGGCGAGATTGTGGTAGAGGCAGTAGCCAAGATCCGCGAGAATATTCGCGTCGCCAAAGCCGAGCAGATCACTTCGGAGAACAAGCTTGCCAGCTATATCCACCACGATCGCAAGAAAGCAGTGGTAGTTGAGCTGAAAGGCGATGCATCCAACGCTATGGAAGCAGCCCGCTCGGTTGCGATCCAGTCGGTTGCGTTCCCGCCGGAGTTCCTAAAGAAGGATGAAGTTCCGCAGGATTTCATCGATAAGGAAATCGAAATCGAGACTCAGCGAGCTATTGGAGAAGGAAAAGATGCCAATATCGCGAAGAATATTGCCCAAGGCAGGGTAAACAAGGAATTCATGAAGCGCGCAGTGCTTTTGGAACAACCGTTCTATAAGGACTCAAGCAAGAACGTTTCAGAATTTTTGAAAGAAGAGGCGAAAAATGGCGGAGGCTCCATCGACATCGTCCGTGTTATCCGACTCGCAGTCGGCGAGGGCGAATAAGTCCCGAATGATTGAACGCCGCAGTTTTAAGCGGGTTCTAATCAAATTAAGTGGGGAAGCCTTAGCGGGAGAAAAAGGCTTCGGCCTCGATAATGACGTTCTAGCCTTTATTGCGCAGGAGATCAAAAAAGTCCGGGATACCGGCGTTCAGGTTGCCATCGTCGTAGGCGGTGGCAACCTTTTTCGCGGCGATCTGTTCTCAGCCGGCGGGGGCATCGACCGTACAGCCGCTGATCAGATGGGCATGCTTGGCACCATCATGAATGCCCTGGCCCTGCAATCGGCTTTGGAAAAAGCTGGATTGGCGACCCGCGTTCAAAGTGCCATCTCTATTTCCCAGGTTGCGGAAAGCTTTATTCGCAGGCGCGCCATTCGTCATCTGGAAAAGGACCGGGTGGTGGTGTTTGCCGCCGGAACCGGCAATCCCTATTTCACCACCGATACAGCAGCCGTGCTTAGGGCGCTTGAAATCGACGCGGAATGTCTGATCAAGGCGACCAAAGTGGATGGGATTTACGATTGCGACCCAAAAAAGCACAGCGACGCCCTTCGGTTCGATACCATTACATACACGGAGGCGATTAGCCGCAAGCTGGCCGTAATGGACCAAACAGCTTTCACGATGTGCCAGGAATACAGCCTGCCGCTCATCGTTTTGGACTTTAACCAAACCGGAGTCCTTTATAGCGCCGTTCACGGCGAAGAGGTTGGAACTCTTGTAGGAGGAGAGTGATGTCGGTAGATCAAATTTTTAAGGATACGGAAAGCAAAATGAAGCACTCCATCGAGGCGATGGTGCACGATTTTTCCAGCTATAGAACAGGGCGCGCTGCGCCGTCCGTGCTCGAGCGGGTCCATGTGGATTATT
>DASXZH010000064.1:0-60125 GCA_036502005.1 Fimbriimonadaceae bacterium | reverse complement strand
AAGGCACAAATGCCTTGATCCAAGAAGTGAAATTCGCAGCCAGAGGCTTCAGAACCTTCCAAGGGTTCAGAGTGGCCATTCTCTTTTTCCTGGGGAGACTCAATCTCAACCCACAAAAAACCCCATAATGCCTGGATTTTTATTGTCATTGCGAGCGTAAGTCCGATCCCGGAGGCTCGGAGAAGGGATGAAATAACAACTTTCGAACCTGTTGTCATTAAGAGGAGTGACTAGTTCGCAACACCAATGAAGCAGTGACTTAAGCGACGCGGCAATCTACATGGCCCAACACCGGCTTTAAGGAAAATGAGCTAACCCAGGCAGACGACATGTCCTTCACTATAGAAAAAGTAGTTAAACCAGTTAGATAGCCCGAACAGCGTTCACGAGGGGCTTCGTGTCAAATTATGCAGCTAAACTTTGGATAGGCTCATCCCGAACTGGGTGGGTGAAGCAAAGAGCCCACTTGGGTGTCGTGAGTCCGGACCCCTGCCATTGTTAGTCCGCTCATTACGGTCGAGCGCCTCCTCATCATCCTCCCTCGATCCCTCCTTGGAAAGGAGGGAAGGGCTTAATCATTAATTTGTTGTCGATTCGAAAGCTGGCCCCGATTCGCTCATTTCTTTTCGGCGGGATCTAAGGACTTCAAAAGGAGGCAAGGGCTAGCTCCGAATCAGGTCCGCTCCCGAATCGAGGTTCGACATTCGAGAATCGAGAAATCGAAAATCCGATCAGGCATTCACAGGAACAAGCGGCTCATCCGAACTCAGGTCATCAAACGGATCAGCACCCTTAACCTTGCCGCGGCCTCCAAAAACCCGTCCCACGTAAAGTGAGAAGTCATCGAAGATCGTGTATGAGCAAGGGATAACGACCAACGTCAACAGCGTCGAAAGCAGCATTCCGCCGATGATCGTCGTGCCGATCGTCTGACGAAACTCTGAACCTCGCCCAATCGCCAAAGCCACGGGCATAATGCCCAAGATCAAAGCCAGCGTGGTCATCATAATCGGCCTAAGTCGGGTCGGGCCCGCTTCAACCAGCGCGTCGTGCCTATTTCGACCGCGGCCGCGCAAGGTGTTCGTGTAGTCCACAACCAAGATCGCGTTCTTACCCACTAACCCCACCAAACAGATGATGCCGATCATTCCGACGATGTTCAAAGGCTGATCCAAAATCATCAAAGCAAGCAACGCGCCGACCATGGCTTGGGGCTGTGCCAACTGAATAACGAACGGATACAGCACGTTATCGAACAGGGAAGCCAGCAGCATGTAAACAAGCAGCAGGCCGAGAAATAGGGCGATGATCATGCCGCCGCCTTCACGGTTTTGGAAGTCAGCCTGGCCTCCAGGAAGGATGGATACTCCCTCTGGAAGCAGATGGCGGTCCTTAATCATCTTGTCAATCGCGGGCTGGGCGTTGCCCGCCGTATATCCAGGAAGAAGATCCGCAGTAACGGCAACTTGCTCCTGACGGTCGCGCCGCTGGATCACGTCCACGCCGCGCCCCGGAGTTACCGAAGCTAAGCTCGAGAGGAAGATTGGGTTTCCGCCGTTAAAGGCAATCGGAAGCTCGGTAACGATGTTCGGGTTGTTGCGGTCTGCATCGTCAAGCATGACCCGAATGTCGTATTCTCTCCCGTTTACTCGAAACTTGGTCGAGTTATCGCCCTGATACATGATTCGGGCGGCAGCCCCCAAAGCGGCTACGCTGAGATTGTTTTCGGCCAGCCTTTGCCGGTCGGGCTTAATATCAAGTTCAGGTACGGCGGGCTTGGAAGATAGGTCGGGACTAATGACCCCAGGAACCGCTCCATTTTTGAGGGCATCAACAATGCTCTGTGCGGCCTTGACAATATCTGCCGTGTTCGATCCGACAACCGACATTTGAATCGGAAGACCAAATCCATTTTGGGTTCCGACGGTGATGTTCGCGCCAGGCACACGGCCAATCTTCTGCAGAAGTTCGGCGGAGACAGCCGTATCGGAAATCGATCTCTCATGCTCGGCGTGGCCGCCGAAGATGTCGGTAAACGCTTTCTTGTCGTAGAGGGTTAGGTTTACGGATGCCCGGTTTTCGCCAATGGCGCCGACGGACGAGAACCCTCCGCTTGAGGCCGCTCCCACCTGGGTCAGCGTGTATTTAACGTTGGGATCGTGAGTGGTTATATTCTCAACGTAGTTCACCACTTTCTGGGTGGCGGCAAGGCTGGCCTCTGGGGAAAGTTCGATTCCAATGGCGACTTGGCCCTGGTCGCTAGGTGGGAAGAACGAAAACTTGAAGACGTCTTCTCCCTTCCATTGTCGCCACTGAAAACCCACGGCCGAAAAGACCGGAAAAGCAAGGCCGAAAGCCAAGGCAGCCAGAATAAATCTCGCTCGGAATCTGGGAAAGGCAAAGTTCGCCAAGAAAGCTGGAATGCCATAAATCACCCAAATCGCAAGACTTGCCAACCCAAAAATAAATACAGGCGCAATCAGAGACATTGGGCTGGGCAAATGCATCACGATCGGAACCGCAATCGCAACTAATCCGGCAATGCCGAAACCAAGCCCGACAAATATTTTCTTCGCTGTCGGGTGAAGCACTTTGGGCCAGTAGTTAATGCCAAAGGCGGCAAATCCAACGAGCACGGCTCCGACAGTTAGGTTCACGCCGGCACTTATAGCGCCTTTCATGTTTGGCTGGGTGCTTCCAACGATCACCATAATTACGCTGAGGAGGACAACAAAACCGGTCACGAAAACAAACCAGCGATGAACTAACGCCCACTCAAGAACCCGTCGATAGAAGTTTTCCAAACCGTGGAAGCGCCGCTCGAACCACATTGCAAAGCCGCCCTTCGGGTGCTCCATATCTTCACCGGCTTTGTACCAGCGAGAGGCAAGCATCGGCGTAACCGTAAAGGAAACAAAAAGCGAGATTAAAACAACGCAGGCGAAAGTTAGGCCGAGCGGTTTGAAGAACTCGCCCAAGATGCCGCCCATAAAGCCGATGGGAGTAAACACGACGACGTCCGCCAAGCTGATGGCGATAGCGGCCAAGCCAATTTCACTTCGGCCATTGATGGCCGCTTCACGCGGATCTTCACCCATGCGCAAGTGTCTATAGATGTTTTCTAAGACAACGATGGCGTCGTCAACCAACACTCCAATCGCGAGCGACAGGGCTAACATGGACATGCTGTTGATCGTAAATCCGAGGGCAGCCATGGCAATAAAGCTGGCCACCAAACACACCGGAATCGCGATGGAAACGATGATCGTTCCGCGCATGTTGTGCAGGAAGATGAAGATGATGGTCGCGACCAAGAAAACGCCAAAAATGAGGGCGAAGTTTAGGTCGTCAAGCGCTTCCTTGATCTGAATCGACTGATCCTGGATCTTCTCTAGGTGAACCCCGTAGATCTTGGCGATCTGCTGGATCTGATCGTCGACCGCCGATGAAATCTGAACCGCGTTCCCATCGTGCGACTTCGAGATACTGATCGAAACCGAATCCTTTCCGTTTAAAGTCGTATAAGAGCTTCGCACGGCCGTTGTGTCCAAAACCTTCGCAACGTCGCTAAGCTTGACCGTTCTTGGGTTGTTCGGATTGGCCGGATCCGTGATCGCGATGATCATATTTGCCAGGTCAGCGGGGGTCTTGAATTCGCCCATTACGCGAACGTTGTATTCCTGCGGACCCGCAATTATTTGGCCGCTGGGAACGTTCTGAGTCGCTGCAAACACGGCCTGTTGGATTTGGGCAATGCCAATTCCGTAAGCCAAGAGAGCGGTGTGATCGAGTTGAACTTCAAGCTCGCGAACGTCGCCGCCGTTAACGAATACGGAGGAAACGCCGTCGATCTGCCCAAACCGGTCCGCTAATTTGTCATCCGCCAAATCTCGGATTTGTTTATTTGAGAGCTTACTGCTAGTCGCGACCAGGTTAATAACAGGTGCGCTGGAGGAATCAAACTTGGTAACGGTCGGCTTCAGGGCATCGGTAGGAAGGTCGTTAACAACGCTGTCCACCTTCGAACGAACATCGCTCATGGCGGCATCCATATTGGCGCCGATGTTGAACTGGGCCGATACAACGGAAACGCCTTCTTCAGAAGTCGCATCGATTTCGCGCATGCCGTTGACGCCCGAAATCGCCTCTTCAATCTTTCTGGAGACAAGGGTGTTAACTTCTTCCGGAGACGCGCCCGGATAAACCGTGCTGACGGTTACGGAACCGAATGAAACATCCGGATTCTGCTCCTTGCGCATGCTCGAGTAGGCCAATAAACCGAGCACGATCAAGGCGATCATCATCATCAAGATGAAGACCGGTCGCGTAATGGCCGCTTTTGTTAAACCCATTTATTAACTTCCTCTCTGATTTGTCGATGCCTGGACGGTGTCAATCTTGATCTGCGTCCCTTCGCCAACATTGTTTTGCCCGGTCGTAATAACCTGGTCGCCAACTTTGAGACCTTCAACTTGAATATCCGAACCTTGCAGCAAGCCGGTTTTGACGGCGACCATGTGGGCCTTACCGTTTTGAGCCAAATAAACATAGTTCAAGCCGTTTTGCTGAATCAAGGCGAGATTTGGGACCACGGTCGCATTTGTGATCACCTTCTCCGTAATGTCGCCTCGGGCGAACATGCCCGGCTTCAAACCTGGGAAGTAGGTGTCGAGTATCACTCGCACGGTAAAGAGCCTTCCGGTGGTGGAAGCAGAAGGGCTGATGGACTGAACGTGGCCAGGGAAGGTCCTTCCTGGCAACGCGTCCAACGATACTTCCACGGGGCTGTAGGCATGAATTCCGGCAACATCGTTTTCGGAAACGTTGCCCTCGAAGTAGGTTCCCGTTGAACCTACAAGCTGAGCCACGGTCCCGCCAACGCCGAGAACGGTGCCCGGTTCGGCCGGTCTGCCGTTTACCGTGCCATCGAATGGAGCGCGGATCGTGAGGTCGCGAATCGATTGCTGGGCCATGTGCTCGACGGCAATGGCGTTGTTGAGAGCAGCTTTGGCGGAATCTACTTGATCCTTAAAAAGCGAGTCAAGCTTCTTTTGCTCGAGCGCTGTTTGCAAGCCTTGCTGGGACTGGGCAACCATGGCTCTTGCCGCCGCTATATCCTCTGGCCTGGTTTGCGCCCGGCTGATGCCTTGAGCCGCTACCGCGCTCTGATAAGCCGATTCCGCTGTTTCAAATGCGTTCTCGGCTGTATCGAAATCTTGCTGACTGATCGCACCCTGGTCCAAAAGTTGGCGCTGCCGGTCGCGCTGCTTCTTCGCTGTGTCCATGGTGGACTTAGCCGAGGCAACAGTCGCATCCGCTTCTGCTTTTTCCTCGGTTCGCGCGCCGTTTAAAGCTTTTTGAAGTGCCGACTGCGATTGTGCGAGTTGCGCTCTGGCTTGCAAAACCGCGGTCTGGCTCTTTTGCGGTCCGATCCGAGCATTGTCAAGCGCTTGGTTAAGGGCCGCCTGGGCGGACTGAACTTGAGCCACATCCTGTTGCAAGGTGATTTGCGCGTTCGCCGTATCTTGCTGCGCAATAACCTGACCCCTCTTGACAGGCGAGCCATCCTGGATGAAAACGTTGACCAGCCTCCCACCGACTTTGGCTCCAATTTCAACATCGTTACTGGTTGTAAGCGCGCCCGTTATTTCTAATTTTTGGCTAACATTCTTTAATACAACCGGCGTGACGTCCACTTGCTGAACCGGATTGGTGATGATGCTCTGAGTGATTTTTGCCTGTTTTTGGGCGGCGCGGTCAACGCAGCCGCCCGCAACCAAGGTTACGGCAAGGGCATATAGAATGAAGGAACGATTAGAAGTCATGAATTATTTACCTTGCCCTCGGTGCAACGATCGGGGGCACCTTCGCGCCGTCTTCATCGATGGCTCTTTGCAATGCGGCGTAGTCGATTAGGTATGCGTAACGCGCGTTTACCAGGCCAGTTTTGGCGGTTGTAAGCTGCGTCTGCGCATTGGTTACATCTAGGGTTGTGCTCTCTCCGGCGTTAGCACGAACGACGGCCAGCCGGTAGGCCTCGGCGGCCTGCTCTACCTGCTTCTGGGCCACGTCTAGCTTGGCTTGCGCGCTCTGAAGGTTGGAAAGATCCTGCCTGACTTCCAGCGAAATGCTTAGCTTTAGCTGGTCTAGCTGGATTCTACTTTGCTCCTCTTGCTGGTGTATTTCTTTAACCTTAGCTCTTGTGATCCCAGAATCGAATAGCGGGATGTTAAGGCTAAGAAACGCCGAGTTTTCGGAAAAAGCCGTGTTCGCCGTGCCCGGATAGAAGATGCGCAGATGTTGGGCGCCAAGCTGCAAGCTTGGATCCATGCTCGCTTCGGTTGCTTTTGCGCTGTACTTGAACGACTCGATCGTCGATTGCAGAGCGAGCGCGTCCGGCCGGTTTGCCAGAGCCGCTTTTGTGAGATCGTTTGCGCCCCGGGTTACGGTCGGCAACGTTTCGATATCTTGCACTTCAAAGGCCGTATCGATGGGCCGTGCGAGGACGTCGTTAAAGTTTTCTTTCGCTACTTCGAGATTGTTTTGCGCGGTGATCAGGTCCGACTGCGCTTGAGAAAGCTGGGTTTGATACTGAAGAACGTCGTATCGCGCCAGAGTGCCGGCTGTCAGCTTTAGCTGCGCATTCTTGAGCGTATCTTGCGCGTTTTGAACGGTATCTTGGGCAACCGTAAGCTGCGCCTTATCCCCCAAAATCGTGAAATATGCGTTGCGGACAGTCTGGCGAAGGTTATTATCAGCCGCCGCGAAGTTTTGCCTTGACGCCATGTATGCAGCCTTCGCGCTGCGCACGCCGCTTCTAATCGTTCCACTTATGTCGATTGGCAGAGTGAAAGAGAGAGTGCCTTCCTGGGTATTGGCAAGCGAAAAAGTGTTGAAACCTGAGCCGACGGATGTGCCAGTAAGCCCCGAAACAGTTCCTGTCGTGGCGGCTGTGGTTCCTGTTGTTGTAGAAGTGGTTCCCGTGGTTGTAGCAGTTGTTCCTGTTGTCGTAGCTGTCGTACCCGTGGTCGTGGAGGTTGTTCCGGTCGTGCTACCTCCGCCCAGGCTAGAGTGGTCGATCACCTGAGTGTAAGTGAGGTTAGACGTAAGTTGCGGCCCCAAGCCGCCCTTGGCTGCCAAAACCTGCTGATGGGCGAGTTCGACGCCAGAGGCGGCGGTTCGGAGAGTAAACGCGTTCGTTTCGGCAATGCTGATGGCCTGATCGACGGTTAGCACAGGGACGTTACTTTGCACGGGGTCGTTTGGACGCTGTGGGGGCGACAAGAGTGGCAGGGCAGCCACGAACGCGGCCCCGTACCAAAACTTCACTATTTCGACTCCTGCATGTGTTCTTTTACCTTCGAAAGGCTTTCCTCAAATTCCTGTAAAAAATCCCTCATATGATCAAACTTCACAATCACGAGTCCCTTGTGGATCGGGTGTCGCATTACAAGCAGCTTGTCTCCAGGGCCAATTCCCATATCCGTTCTCGCTTCTGCCGGTATGACGACCTGCCCTCGCTCTCCCACGGTGACCGAGCCATAGAACATATCACACTTCATTTCTGACTCCTCACCATTTTCATACTTTTCATACGAGTTGGATTTTACCTGCTTGACTTGCAGCATTGCATTAAGAGTGTAGATGGGATGTTCCATTGAGGGGAGCGAATCGGGGCTATTGGCCTATTGGGCATTAGGGAAAGTCGAATGTCGAAAGTCGAAGGTCGAAGGTCGAAGGTCGAAGGTCGAAGGTCGAAAGGCGAATGACGGATGGGGGATAGTCGATAGCGGATGGGGGATAAGGAAAGTCGAAAGTCGAAGGTCGAAGGCCGGAAGTGAGGTAGCTACTTGGGGGCGAAATGGTGATTGGACGAAGGGGAAAGACGCATCTGATATTAGGTCGGGCGGCCCATTCAATTTTCGACATCCGGCTTCCGAATCCGGCTTTGGACCTCCCGGCTTCCAATCCCATCCTCCAGATGCCATCCGTTATCCGACCTTCGACTTTCGACCTTCGACTTTCGACTTCCGGGTTTCGACCCAATTCGCCATCCTCGACCACCATCCGATCTCCGGCTTTCGACTTTCGACCTTCGACTTTCGACCCTATCCGTCACTCGCGGAACTCCGCGCCGCATACAGATGTTCAAACCGCTGATCCGGAACCAGCCACATGACTGCCACCAAAACGTAAATCACGCATGAAACCACCGGCTGGAGGAAGGCGATGGCTATCGCGATCGCATAAAAGACAACAGAGA
This sequence comes from Fimbriimonadaceae bacterium, assembly GCA_036502005.1. Taxonomy (GTDB): domain Bacteria; phylum Armatimonadota; class Fimbriimonadia; order Fimbriimonadales; family Fimbriimonadaceae; genus DASXZH01. The sequence goes on along the minus strand of DASXZH010000064.1, from coordinate 51,862 downwards.
GCTTTCCTTTAAAATCCTTTCCCAACGCCTGGGCCAGCTCCGATCCCTTGCCATTCGCGGCGATTAGCTGAGCAAGAATGAAGTAGGCAACGCCGGCCATGAAAAGCAAAAACCCATAAATCGCGGCTGGAACACAGGCGATACCGGTGGTGCCAAGCCAAGTTGTAGCTATCGGCACCAAAGAGAGCCATAACAAAAGGTGAAGATTAGCCCACAAAACTGCGCCGTTTACGTGCTTTGCCGCCTGCAGCATGTGGTGGTGGTTGTTCCAATAGATCCCCACATAAATGAAGCTGAGAATGTAGCTCGCCAGAGTTGGGATTAGGGGTTGAAGCGCGCTCCAAGAGGTGCCCTGGGGAGGCTTAAGCTCCAGCACCATGATCGTGATGATAATCGCGAGCACGCCATCGCTGAAGGCTTCCAGCCTTCCTTTATCCATGGGTTGACCTAACGAATACGCCCATTTGGCTTGGCGCGCCGTGGGTTTCATCTTCCGGCCCAATGCCGCTCGTGGTTACGGTATAGCCGTGCGTCGCCGCCACGCGTGCAGCCCATTCGGAGAACTGAGCGCGAGTCCATTCAAACCGGTGGTCCTTGTGCCGCATCGTTCCCGAAGGCAAGGTCGCAAAGAGCACGTTGTACTCCGAGTTGGGTGTTGTTACAATAACCGTTCTAGGTTTAGCAAACTCAAAAACCATGCGCTCAAGGGCGGCCAGTCTTGCTTCATCCAGGTGCTCGATCACCTCGACGATAGCGGCGGCATCGTAGCCGGCTAACCGCCGGTCTCGGTAGACAAGCGAGCCGTGAAGCAGGCGCACGCGCTCCTTCATTTTCTCGGACATCGTATCGAAATGAAGCCGCCTTTCCGCCCGCTGCAAAACCGACAGCGAAACGTCCATGCCAGCGACCTCTTGGAACTGCTTTTCTTTTAGAAGGAGCTGTATCAGCCGTCCCTCGCCGCATCCAAGGTCCAGCATTCGCTCGGCACCGGATTTCTTTAACTCTTCGACCACCTGATTGAGCCTGATATCATGCAGCGAAAGCACCCTCTCGACCATCCGCTCCTCGATGTCATGCCCGATTTCCGTTTCATCCGGATCGGTATCACCCGAGTCTTCCGCCAGCCTTGCCAGCGCCTCTCTCGTTAAAACCTTTTGCCGCCGCAGATATCGTGAGGTGATTTCATCCTTTAGCGGATGGGTTGGCAGCCAATCCCCAGCCCGGTGCAGAAGCTTCTCGATCTCGGCCTTCCCGACAAAGTAGTGCTTGCCGTCATCCAGGACCGGGATCAGCACGTAAAGGTGGTTCAGAAACTCCTTGATGCGGGTGGTTTTACGAAGGGTCAGCGCGAAATAATGGCCATCGCCCCACTCCGGAAACTTCTCCTGCAAAGGCAATCGGTAGGTCTCAATCTCGTAGCCTAACGGCGTAAATAGCTCCTGTAAGAACGTTTCGCCGCCTCGGACGGCAATGACCGAGATATGGACCTCAAGCGGAATCTCCGTGTCGGCAAGTTCTGGCCGTTCTTTGCTCCGTCCGCCCATTGCGGTTCCGAAGAACTCCGCCATAGCGGCGCTAACGAAGGAAGAAGCCACGTATGGCCGGTCGTTCACATACTGGCCGAACAGCCCACCCTCGCCGCTTGTGGTTTGGCCCCGAACCAATCTAATCGGGTCGATTTCCAGCATTAAAGCTGCCGTGCAGCGTTCTTCGTTGGTCTCGGAATAGAAGAGATGGGCCGCGCCGAAACTGAGCTCTGCCGTGTGCATGCGGGCGGGGTTCTTGTGGAGCAAGAATCCCAAATCGGTTGCGGGCTTATGGGTGGTTGTGAGCGTTAGCAAGAGGTCTTTTATTGTAGCTGGAAGGTTGTGCAGTAGTCGAAAAAAACTGGGAGCCTTACGAACGCCGGGGAAGCTTTACTAGCCCTCTCCCGGTTCGCTCGCGGACTCACTTACCGACCTCTCCTTGAGGAGAGATGAGTGGCTGGACGGCTCTTAAAGCTGGCGGTGATAGCCGAATCTAGTTTCAAAATCTCCGTCAATGTGGGGCCTAAGACGTGCGGAAAGCCAAGAGATTATTCATCTCTCCTTGAGGAGAGGTCGCTGAGGAACGAAGCGGGAGAGGGCTTAAGTGACCCTGTTCGGCAATGGCACGGTTCTCATAAAGGCTTTTGCGAATGTCGGTTGGCTACACTATAAAGCTCCGTGAAAATCACTTTGCCAGAACTGTGCCTTGTACTCCTAGTCGGCCTCAGGCTGCGGCAAGAGCACATTCGCGACAAAGCATTTTTTGCCGACCGAAGTCATCTCTTCCGATGATTGCCGTGGTCTCATCAGCGACGATGAGAATAACCAGGAAGCCACGGGGGACGCCTTCGACCTGCTGCGCTACATAGCGCGCAAGCGCCTTGAGCGGGGACTGCTAACCGTCATCGACGCCACCAACGTTCAGCCCGAGAGCAGAAAGGACATGATCCAACTGGCGCGCGATTACCACGTGATGGTTTACGCGATCATTTTTGATCTGCCTGAGTCAATCTGTCACGAAAGGAACGAGAAGAGGCCAGACCGGCACTTTGGTAAACCCGTGGTTCGGAACCACTTGGCCGCTCTGCGCCGAGGCGTGTACGGTATGTCCAAAGAAGGGATTAGGGAGAAGTTCTTCCTTCGCACCCCGAATGATGTTGAAGAAGCGAGCATCGAGCGCACCAAGCTTTGGCAAGACAAGAGGGACGAGCACGGGCCATTCGACATCATCGGTGACGTACACGGTTGCTACGATGAGCTAACTGAGCTCCTAGCCAAGCTCGGCTACGAAGTTGAAAGCTATGTCGCCACCCACAAGGATGGTCGCAAGCTCATTTTCCTCGGGGACCTGGTCGATCGCGGACCCAAAACGCCGGAAGTTTTGAAGCTGGCGATGGCTTCGGTTAGGGCAGGAACCGCCATCTGCGTGCCCGGCAACCACGATGACAAGCTCCAGAAAAAGCTCCACGGACGTGACGTGAAGCTGGCTCATGGTCTTGCCGAATCCATGAACCAACTCAAGAAGGAAGAACCGGAATTTGTACAAGATGCAGCCAAATTCTTAGATGGATTGATCAGCCACTACGTGATGGACGACGGCAAACTGGTCGTTGCCCACGCGGGGATGAAGGAGAACATGCAGGGGCGCACCTCGGGTGTAGTTCGGTCGTTCGCAATGTTTGGCGAAACTACGGGCGAGATCGACGAGTTCGGCCTGCCGGTCCGCTACAATTGGGCAAGTGAATACCGGGGCAGAGCCAAGGTGGTATACGGCCACACCCCCATTCCTTACGCCGAGTGGCTAAACGGCACAATCAATATCGATACTGGCTGCGTTTTTGGCGGCAAGCTGAGCGCCTTGCGCTATCCGGAAATGGAGCTTGTTTCTGTTCCCGCCCATCAGGTTTATGCCGAATCAGCGCGGCCCATCGATTTTGAGGCGGCCGGCTTAAGCAGCCAGCACCAGATTGACGATGTGCTCGACCTGGAAGACGTTTTTGGCAAGAGGCTTGTAACTACCGCGCTTGGCGGGAACATCACGATCCGCGAGGAAAACTCTTCCGCCGCTTTAGAGGCAATGAGCCGGTTCGCTTCAAATCCGAAATGGCTGATTTATTTGCCGCCAACGATGTCGCCTTCGGAAACTTCGTATCTGGAAGGCTATCTGGAGCACCCCAGTCAAGCTTTTGAGTATTTCAGCTCGGTGGGCGTGCCGCAGGTCATTTGCGAAGAGAAGCATATGGGTTCTCGGGCGGTGGTTGTTCTGTGCCGCGACCTGGACGTTGCCAAGATACGATTTGGACTCGAATCTGGCGAGCAGGGTGCAGTTTATACACGAACTGGGCGACGCTTTTTCGACGATGCCGCCCTGGAAGCGGCCTTTCTAGCGCGCATTGTTTCTTCCATGGATCGCGCGGAAACGTGGGAAACGCTGTCAACGAACTGGGTGATTCTGGACTGCGAACTGATGCCTTGGTCCGCCAAGGCCCAAGAACTGCTGAAAAAGCAATATGCGCCTCTGGGAGCAGCGGCTGGCAAATCTCTCACCCAAGAGAAGGAACTGCTTACAAAGGCTGCCCAACTAAACGATAGCCCGGAGTTCAAGGCTTTACTGGAGCGAACCGAGGAACGCCAGGAGTTAGCCCAACGGTACGTGGAATCCTATTTGCGCTATTGCTGGTCGGTGCATTCCATGGAAGATTTGCGTTTGGCGCCGTTTCATATCCTTGCGAGCGAGGGGGCAGTTCATAGCGATAAAGACCACCTTTGGCACATGCAAACCATTTCTGCCTTTGCCAAGGAGGATTCGCTCCTATTCCAGACGCCTTATTTGGTGGTGGACACGGGCGATGAAGCAAGAGTTGGGCAAGGCATTGCCTGGTGGGAAGAACTCACCGGAAAAGGCGGGGAAGGAATGGTGATTAAGCCATTAACTTTTATCGCCCAAGGCCCTAAAGGCCTTGTTCAGCCTGCCCTCAAATGCCGCGGCCGTGAGTATCTGCGAATCATCTACGGACCGGAATACACGTTGCCGCAGCATTTGGATCGACTTCGGAAGCGTGGGCTTAGCCGTAAGCGCAGCCTCGCTGCCCGCGAGTTCGCTTTGGGAATGGAAGGCTTGCAGCGATTTGTTCAGCGGGAGCCACTTAGGCGCGTTCACGAATGCGTATTCGCGGTTTTGGCTCTGGAGAGCGAACCGGTCGATCCCAGGTTGTAGACGGGGGATAGGTCGAAAGTCGAAAGTCGAAAGGCGAAAGGCGAAAGTCGATAACCAATGGTTGACAGTAGCTGGTCGCTAGCCGAACGCTCGGAAGGTCTCGCGAAGCTGTGGAGCGCGGGAGCTTGCTCCTGCTCAAAATCAGGCAGCTTGCTGCCGCGCATATTTGCTATTTGGCCGGAAGCAAGCTTCCTATTCCAGAGCAGGAGCAAGCTCCCGCACTCCACAGCTTCGCGAGACCTGCCGGTACCATCAACTATCGACTTATAACCTACGGACGGTTGCCCCATAGCCGTGGGTTGGGAGACCTTCCATCGTCCCGAATGCCTCGATTGCGGGAGTTATTTCTTCCAAATCGGCCTTGGTTAAAAAGCTAACACTCTGCACTTTTACAAAGTCCAAAACGTTTAGGGGGCTGGCGAACCGGGCCGCAGTTGAGGTCGGCAACGTATGGGAGGGCCCGATGGCGTAGTCTCCGGCGCTTTCTGGAGTGAACTCGCCAAGCAAGGTGCAGCCTGCGTTTTCAATTCTCCCCAAGAGCTTTTCGGGTTCACGAACCGAAACCGTGAGGTGCTCGGGCGCGATGGCGTTTACAAGTTCCAGCGCCTCATCGATATCCTTTGCCACGAATGCGGTGCCGTAGTTGGCCAGGGCTGCCCTTATAATTGCCGCGCGGGGAGCAGTTTGCAAGTGCAGTTCTGCGGCCAGTAAGACTTCCAGCAGTTTGGACTCCGAAGTGGAAACCAAAAACCCGGCGTTATCCTCCGCGTGTTCGACCTGCGTGAGCCAATCGATGGCGGCGAACTTGGCGTTTGCCGAATCATCCACCAACACGCAAACCTCGCTTGGGCCGGCGTACAGGTCTAAACCCACCCGTCCCCAAAGCTGACGCTTTGCTTCGTTAACGAACTTGTTTCCGGGGCCTGCTATCTTATCGACCCTCGGGATCGATTCGGTTCCAAAGGCCAGCGCAGCGATCGCGGCCGCGCCGCCAACTTTAGCGAGCCGCTCAATCCCGCATTCGCGGGCCGCGACCAAAACCGCAGGACTGAAAGAGCCGTTTTCGCCTGCCGGGGAAGTTATGGTGATATCTTTAACGCCCGCCGCCAGCGCGGGCACGCAGTTCATGATTACAGAGCTGGGATAGTTGGCTTTACCGCCCGGAACATAGATTCCGGCTTTGCTAAGCGGCCGTAGCCTTTGCCCGGTAGTGCCGCCGTGGGATTCTTGTTGCTGCCATTCGTAAAGACCATCGGATGCATCCCAGCCTGCAGTAAGAGCTTTCATTTGGGAGTCGTGGAAGAACCGCACACGCTTTATCGCCGTTCTGATTGCTGCCAGGTCCCTTTCCGGGACGGCGGCTTGTTCCATTTCTTCTTCCGTGGCGAGCACCGATGAGACTTTGGGAGAATCGAATTTCTGGGCGCTTTCGAGCACAGCGGCATCCCCGCGGGTTCGCACATCTTCGATAATCTGGGCGACCACTGCGCCGACCTTTTCATCAATCGCCACGCCTCGCGTGGCCAAGAAGCGGAAGGCTTCGGCTGAATCCGTGTAGATTTTGCAGAGCGGAACCCCCATTTAGGCCACAAGCTCCGGCAGGAAGGATTTTTGAATTTTGATTTTTGATTTTTGATTAAGCCTAGAATCCGTCCCATCGGTAGAGCGCCGCCCATGTACCAATAGAAAATTCACAGCTTTAGCAGCCCTTTCGCCCTCGTCAGGCGAGCAACCATGCGATCTTTCCCCAAAACCTCCATAAGCTCAAAAAGCCCTGGCCCAGTTGTCTTCCCGGTCAAAGCAACGCGCAACGGATGCACGATTGGGCCGAGTTTCTCAAATCCGGCTTCAGCCGCGTAGTCGCGTACGATCGTTTCCAACTCTGCCAAAGTTTTCGGTGCGATGCCGAGTTCGAGGATAAAGCGATCGAAGAGCGGCCCCACGTACGGCTCGCCAAACCATTTCTCAACAGCCTTTGGATCCATCGGCGGCTCATCGTTAAAGAAGAACGCAGTCGCTTCGCCAAAATCGGCGAGGGTATGAACCCGCTCCTGCACAAGTGGCAGAGTCGCCAGAGCATAGCTTTTACCGCGGGCAAAACCCTCGCGCAGCAGGCCCAGATAAGCGTGCGTTCCCTCCGTTGCGAACTCTGGCTTAAGCCAATATTCGAAAGTTTCTTCGCTCGATACATAGGCCTCCAGCCGAGCGCCCAAATCCAAAGGATCCAGCGCCCGAATATAGTTGCCGTTCATCCAGCGCAGCTTGTCGATATCGAAAACGCCCGGCGAAGGTTGCAGGCCATCCAAAGTAAAAGCTTCGATCAGTTGGGCTTTGCTCATCAGTTCCCGGTCGCCGCCGGGGGCCCAGCCGATCAGGGCGATAAAGTTGACCAAGGCCTCCGGCAGATAGCCCGCCGCCCTAAAATCAAGGCACCGCGTGTCGCCGTGGCGCTTGCTTAGCTTCGAGCCATCTTTACCTTTGATAATCGTCGTATGAACGAAAATAGGCGGCTCCCAACCGAGAGACTCCAGCAAAAAAACATGCTTCGGCGTTGAACTAATCCACTCCTCGCCACGAATGACGTGGGTGATCCCCATTAAATGGTCATCCACCATGGCCGCGAAATGATAGGTTGGCATGCCGTCAGCTTTGATCATCACCTGATCATCGCAAGTGTCTGAATCCCACTCGATGCGCCCGCGAACGGCGTCCACGCAAGAAAGGGTCCTTCCACGTGGCATTTTCAAGCGAATTACAAACGGCTTGCCGGCCTTTTCCGTCTCCGCTACTTGCTCGGGCATCGCCTCGCGCCAGTCGCCGCCGAAATAGCCAAGTGCCTTCTTGTTCTGCTCTTGGATCTTCCGCATTTCGGCCAACTCTTCCGGCGTATCGAAGGCCTTGTAGCCTTGGCCAGAAGCAAGGAGTTGATCGATGTAAGGCTGGTAAATCCCGGTTTCTTTCCGCTCGCTTTGCCGGTAGGGGGCGTAAGGGCCACCCTTATCGGGGCCTTCCTCCCACTCGATGCCGACCCAGTGCAGGCTCTCCATGATGTCCTCTTCGGAGCCAGGAACGTAGCGCGTTCGGTCTGTGTCTTCCAGCCGAATCATGTTCTCGCCGCCGGTGTGGCGGGAGTAAAGGTAGCAAAACAGGGCGGTGCGGATATTGCCCACATGTGGGCTTCCCGTTGGACTGGGCGCGTATCGGACTCGTACGGACATCGGTGTTAGTCTATCTAATGAGGGGAGAAGCGGATGGGTGCCTCCGATGGAGGATAGGGGATAGAGGATTGCGGATAGGGATAGCAGATCGAGTTCCAGGCGCATTAAAGGAAATGTCTTGTGTGTTATCGAGATGCTAAAGATTTTAGAGGCCTCACCATCCGCTATCCCTGACCCACTCTTCTATCTGATCCCCCATTCGACAATCGACATTCGAGATTCCTTTGGGTCATTCTGCCCACATCTTCTAATCTGCACTCACAGAAAACCGATTCTCCCAGTACAATCAAATCGTTTCAAGGAATTTCTCGTGGGCGAGTGGTATTACATCGGGCATTACGGCCAACTGGGCCCTCTAACCAAAGAGCAGATGGAAGAATTGGTAGAGGGCGGAGTTATCCTGCACGAAACCTACGTCTGGCGAACGGGCATGGCCCAGTGGCAAACGGCCGATACAGTGCCCGAGTTGAAAGCATCCCTTCAGATGGCCATCCCTTTCGCAGCGCCTCCTCCGCCGCCCATGTATCAGCAGCAGCCCAAGCCTGCTCCGCCCATGGCTCAACAACAGCAGCCCCAACAGCAGCGTAACTACAATCCCTATCAGCCGACCCAAAGCTTTCAGCAGAACTTTCAACCCGGCTATCAGCCCGTGGCCAATTCTTACAACCGGATGACCTATGCGGTGCGAAGCGACAAGAGTCGCACGTGGGCGGGCGTGATGCAGATCTTTCCCGGAGCCGGGCGCATCTATCTCGGTTATTACGCCTACGGCACCATTCAGATGGTTTTGGGTTTTTGCACCGGCGTTTTGTGGCTCTGGTCCATCATCGATGGCATCATCATCCTGACCGGCGGCGTACAATTCGACGGTTTCGGAAGAGTTCTCGGCGATTCTTAAGCCAACTGGCCCTTTCGCACGTCAATCAAATTGATGCGACTGTGCAGAGTCCAAATTCTCCTTTTTGCCCTTGGCTTGCTCTCCTTCGCGTTCGCCAAACCGCTGCCTCCGGAAACCCTGATGCGGCTCGATGTGGACGGCAGAGGCGTCATCAAGATCCTCCTCTACACCAAAGAGGCGCCGAAAACGACAGACCACATTATTGACCTGGTTAAGAAGAATTTCTATGATGGGCAGAAATTCTACCGGGTCGTGAAAACCCCGCGGCCGTACCTGGTTCAGTTCGGCGCGCCCGATTCGAGAACGAAAGCGATGGATGATCCGGATCTGCCGCACCAGGGCTCTGGAACCAAAGTTTCCTTTGAGGGCAGCGGCCACTCAAACGATGCAGCCGGAGTTGTCGGGCTCTCAACACAACAAGGCGATAAGGACTCCGGCGATTCCCAGTTTTACATCCTGTTAGCACCCGCCAAGTTTTTGGATGGAAATTACACGGTTTTCGGCAAGGTGATCGAAGGCATGGATGTCCTGAAGGCCATCGAGAAAGGCGACGTCGTTTCTGGAGTCACCATCACCACTTCGGAGAACTAAGCCCGGTATAATCTCGCGCACCTGTGCGTCTAGCCCGTGCGATTGGATTAAGGCTGTTTTACGGGCTGCTTAGCCTTTTATTCATAACGTTCGTGACGTTTATCGCGAACGAGGCAGCGCCCGGCGATCCTGCCACGGTTTTTGCAGGCGAAAAAGCCTCTTTGCAAGATATTGCCCGCGTTCGGCACCGAATGGGATTGGACCGTGCCTGGTACGTCCGATACGGCGAAAGCTTATGGAACGACCTCCATTTTGACTTTGGTGAAAGTTATTACGGCACCCAAGAGCCGGTCGCCAATATCTTAAAACGGGACTTGCCGATGACGCTGGGGCTCTCCCTGCTGGCCATTCTTCTGGCGGCCGGAGTGGGCATTCTGCTCGGCACAATTGGGGCCATTTATGAACACAAATTCGCCGATAAAGCGGTGCTGTCTATCAGCACTCTAGGGGTAACTCTGCCCAATTTTGTGCTCGCTCCGCTCTTTGTCTACATTTTTGCCATGAAATTGAACCGGCTGCCCCAAAACTGGGAGGTCGAGCGGGTCGCTCCACTTTGGTATTACTTGCTGATGCCGGTGGTTGTTTTGGCCGCGCGTCCGATGGCTTCGTTGACTCGGTTAACCCGCGCCAGCATGATCGAAACCCTCCGCCAGGAGTTCATTCGCATGGCAATTGCGAAAGGCGTGCCGACTTGGCGATTGATCACCAAGCATGCCTTGCGCAACGCGATTTTGCCCGTTGTAACGTCGATTGGGACCAGCTTTGGCTATCTGCTGACGGGCTCGTTTGTGGTTGAGACCTTCTTTACGATGCCGGGCATCGGGCGCGAGACGATCAACGCCATTCAGAAGCATGATTACCCAATCGTGCAGGCTTGCATCCTGGTTACGGGCATGATGTTCGTGGTCCTGAACATGGTGGTGGACGTCATCCTTCCCATCCTGGATCCACGCATTAGAGAGGCACAGGTTTGAAGCGCCGCGACCCCTTCTTCTGGGCGAGCGCAGTGTTCATGGTACTGCTTGTTCTGTTCGCCATCTTTTGGCCCATGTTTGGCTACGGCTTTGACCAGGTAGTTTCCCGGCCCTATATGCCGTTTAGCGGCAAGTTTTGGCTAGGAACCGATGAACTGGGCCGGGACGTGTTTACGCGCCTTGCCTATGGCGCGCGCATCTCGCTGGTGGTTGGGATTACGGTGCAGGCTATTAGCCTGCTGTTTGGGATCACGGCGGGGGTTCTCGGAATTTACGGGAACAAGTGGGTTGCCGGGCCAATAATGCGGTTTACGGATGGCATGTTCGCCTTTCCCGATATCCTGCTCGCTATCCTGATTATCGCCGTTTGGAAGCCGGGCATTATTCCCGTGATCGTGGCTTTGGCGATTACTGCGTGGCCAGCCTTTGCCAGGCTTGTTTATACGCAGGTTGCTTCGCTTAAGGATCGCGAGTTCGCGGTTGCCGCTAAGGCGGCTGGTGGCTCGACTTTTTATATCGTAACCCGGCACATTCTGCCCCAGCTTTGGGGGATTTTAATGGCGGTGACGGTGGTAGAGTTGGCCGCTACGATCTTGGCGGAAAGCACCTTGAGTTTCTTGGGAATCGGCGTTCAGCCGCCCCAGCCTAGCTGGGGAATCATGATTGAAACGGCGCGGGAGAACATGAACTCCCATCCGGAAATGTTGATCGGCCCGTGCGTGATTTTGAGCTTGACCATCTTCGCGTTGAATTTCCTGGGGGATGGATTACGGGGCTATTTGGATCCGAAGGAGAAGTGAAGGGATTTTTTGATTTTCTTAAACGGCGCAAAGATTAAGTAGTGTTCAGAGAACACACATCGTGGAACAAGATCGCTTCGAGTCTTCTAACATTTGAGAGCCCAGTTATAGACCCAATTCTCGTTATAATTAGTACATGCAACCCTTACCCCTAACCATTCATGTCAGCCCCGACGTAATCGAGCTTTACAAGTCGGCTTCGCCAGAACAGCGAAAGTGGGCCCTAAAACTTTTTGAATCAGCCATAACAACGGATAAAAAGTCAGCCTGGCTAAAGTTTGACAAGGTAACGCGCAAGGTTTCTAAATCTGCCGAGAAACGCGGGCTCACTGACGAAGTGCTGAAAGACATTTTAAGCGAGAAAGAATAGCCTGAGAATCGTGGTCGATACTACGGTTTTGATTAGCGGAATGTTGAGGTCACCGTCGAAGCCCAGGGAAGTCCTCAACATAATCCGCGACAAGCATGTTCTCCTCATTTCCGAACAACTCGCTTTGGAGTGGCAGGCAGTTATTCATCGACCGAAATTTGACAAATATCTGACTTTGTCTGAACGACTAGAGTTATTGGCCGTTCTTTTAGGCGTGACGGAGGAAGTTCAAATTAACATCCAAATTAATGCTTGCCGCGACGCCAATGACAATCATATCTTGGAGCTTGGAATTTGCGGACAAGCTGACTGCATTGTATCGAGTGACGGAGACTTATTAACACTCGACCCTTACCAAGGACTATCGATTTACTCAGTCGATCGTTTTATTTCTGCATCTTCTTCTGAGTTATGATTGGCTGGCGCTTCAACCCAATCATCTGACCATTCTTTCCTACTGCTTCTGCTGCAGAACCTGAACAGCTTTCTGAAGCTGCGTATCGGTCGTGATGTCGCCAAACACAATCGGCTTCACTGAATCCAGATCCAGATCGGCCTTCACGTCGGGCTGAAGCCCGCCGCTAATGTATTCGCCTTCTTCATCAACCTTGCGGCTAATGTCGTTTGCGCCGCCGCCCCTGGGCAAGAAGTAGTGCGCGATGGTGATCTTCGCGCTGGAACCGCCAACGAGAGGAATCACGTTCTGAACGGATGCCTTTCCGTAGGAGTGGGTCCCAACCAGCGTCGCTTTCTTGTAGTCCTGCATGACGCCAGAGAAAATCTCGGAGGCGCTTGCCGAATCCTCATTCAACAGAATCACGATCGGATAGTTAAAGTTGTGTACGTCGCCGCTGTCAGTAGTGACGGTCTCTTCTTGCCCGTTCCGGCCCTTAATAGTCACCACGGTTTTGTTATCGAAGAAGCGGGAAAGCATTTCCTTCGCCGTATCCAACAATCCACCCGGATTGTCGCGCAGATCGATAACTAGGCCCTTGATGTGCTGTTTCTCAAGCTTATCGACCTGTTCATCGAACTGGCGCGCGGTTGGCTCGGCAAAGCTCGAGATCTGGAAGTAACCAAATTGGGTGCCTGGGACAACCTTGGTTTCAGAAACCGTCGGCGTCTCTACTCGCTCTCGCTTGACGGAGATCGAGATCGGCGTCTTGCTGTCACCCCTTAGGAGCTTGAGTTTTACGGTCGTGCCCTCTTCGCCTCGGATCTTGGAAACGATATCATCGATATCACTGCCAACCACGGACTTGCCATTAACCGCCGTGATAATATCGCCAGCCTTTAAGCCTGCGATTTCCGCAGGGCCATTCTCAAATACGTTGATGGTCTTGGCACCAAGTTCATCGGTGCTGAGACGAGCGCCAACTCCCACGAACGAGGCATTAGTTTCTAAGCTAAAATCCGAAGCCAGTTGCGGCTCCATGAACATTGTATGAGGATCGCCAAGGGAGGCCATGAGGCCCTCCATGCCCGCGTAGGTCAACTTCTCGGACTGAACGGATTTGTAGTAGTCCGTTCTAATTCGCTCGTAGTTTTGCTCAAACTCTTGCTCAGGGGTGACCTTTGACTGAGACACGGACATATCAATCATGCTGGCCAAAGTTGAAGCCGTCGGGAGATGACCCTGTCTAACATCGCGCCAGGCAAAACCGAACACAAACAGTAAAAGAAGCAACAACACGAACGTCACGCTTCGGATGACCGTCTTCATGCGGACCTCCGTGAAGCGGAGGGCGCGGGTTCATATTGCCCGGTGACGAGCGTGTAGCCACTGCCATCCGGCAGCTTGACCGTTTCAATCAAGTTCTTATCTTCCGACATGGGTGGCCCTTGCAAGGTTGCGTACCCCTTCGACTTCAGCGCGAGGGCAAAAACTTCGGCTTGGCCGGCAGTCGAGCCATCTACGATAAGAGTCAACTCGCGAGGCTTGGAGCCGTCGGTGATGGCGAAAGGTTTGGCGGTTTTGCTCTTATAGTTTGCAAAATCGCCATAGGTCCCAGCCGGAGCAAAAAGCGCCAGGCAACTCTTCATCTCGGCAAAGTTGCCGAACATGTTGTTGCGTAGATCGAGTGTAATCGGCCCGGAACCAACCATCGATTTTAGCTTCTCAGCAGCACCCGGGAGGAAGTGGAGGACAATGGCGTTTTTGCCTTTCTCAACCGGCTCTTCCGTGGTGAGCGCTTTGGAAATAGTGGTTTGGACCATTGTTCCGGCTCGATTCCAATCAATATGCAGCGTGCCCGTAGTTCCCATGCAGATCTTGTCGCGTGCCTTTAGCGGCATCATGCTTACGCTAAGATCTTTGCGCAGGATCTTGCGGAACTCGATCAATGCCGGCATTTGTTTGGCGTCAGTTCTGGCCGCCTCTTGAAGTCTGCGAAGCTTTTCCAAGTCATAGGGATTCATCAGCCAGTGGCCATCCACCGTCTGGACCGAGTCTCCGACTTTAACCCCGGCCTTATCGGCAGGGCTGCCGGGGACGACCACGCCAACCACAAGGGCGGGAATCTTGGATACCGCTTGAGCGCCCGCCGCCGAGTTGGGGCTTGCTTTCTCTATTCGAAGCTGGCCGGTTTCGGGACCTGAATTGCCGGGCACGTTAGCTGCCAAAACTTTTGCGTTGGGGATTTCCAGCGAAAGCTCAACGCCGATGCCTTCAAACTTGCCCATTTGAGCTTCGCTGTAGGACTTAAATTCGCCTGGATCCAAAAACATGCAATCTGGGTTGTCGAGGCTCATAATCATGCCGCGAACTGCACCCGTCGACAGCTTTCGCTCATCGGTGATCGGATCCACATAATCACGCTTCAACAAATCTGAAACGACTTCATAAAAATCTGTGGCACTCGCCCCTGGTGCCTCGTTGGATAGGGATGCGAGCAAAGTGTGGCTGCCCGTAAACGGGTTTAACGTTTTCAGGTGCAAGTCCGCTCTATCCCGCGAAACTGTCCCGGCAACGATGGCTCCGCACGCCAGAACAATGGCTCCTGCGGATATAAAGCTTTTTTGAATTGGGCTCATTTTTGTTATATGTTATCTGTTCAGTCTGTTAGACGGCTTAGCACTTGTGGATCAACGCTTTTCCTTAACTGATCTAATATCGGCTGACTAAGTTTCAATTTCTGCTTTTTTGCAAGATCAATTAAGGCAAGTTGTACTCTTGGATCGGTATCCATTCCAACGTTGTCCAACTCCTTTAAGTTCGCCGGAGTTTGCAGCGAGGCCAACGATTTTAGGGCTTGAGCCCTAACCTCTTCGTTTTTGTCAGCGAAGGCACTGAGGATGGCGGGGCGCGCCGCTTCGGTTGGATGCTCCTCCAAGTATTGCAATACAAGAATCCTTACGAGATAACTGTCATCTGAGATTCCCTTAAATCCTTCAGCCGCAAAACCTGGCAGGGAAGACTTGATCATGGCGATATTGCACTGTGCTCTCACCCAGTCGGACGCATCGTTGATGGAGTACCACTGCATGCGCTTTTCGAAGTCTTCAAAGGTGGGATCTCCTAGCTGGGCGACAGTCGCTTCGACTTCGGGGTCCGTATCTAGCAGCATGGCAAGCATGAATTTGCGCGGCGCTTCGCCGGGCATGGCCGCCAGCGCCCTTACGGCCGCTAACCGGGTTTCTCGGTTCTTGGAGTCGATAAGGAGGCTGTAGGATTCGGCAAGGGAAGGGTCTTTTTCGTCGGCGAGGGTGAGGGCGGCGTAAAACCGGTTTGCCTCGAAAGTGCCTTGGGCTAAGGCGGTGTTGAGTGCAATCTGCGCGGTTGGCGTTCCTTGGTATTTCAATGCTTGAATGGCGGCTTCCGCTATGCGGGGATCAGCATTCTTGCTGAGACCTATAAGGGGATCGATTGCGGCTTTATCTTTGAACCTGGTGTAGACGTTGGCAGCATTCATGGCGACTTCGGCGCTTTCATCGGCCAGCATCTTTAAGATGCTTTGTTTGCGAACTGAATAATTCTCTGCGGTGGTTTGTACGGCGTGGAGCGCTCGTGCATCTGGATCGGAAGAACTCTGGTCGGCAGCTAGCGCGATGTTTTTGGTTGGTGTAGGTTGCGCGGAGGGCGACATCCGAGCGTAGTCGATGTAAATAGAAGGCTTCTTGTCGAGATCTACCGACCAATATCTACCGTTTCCGGGAGTGAGATAGACACCCACCAATGGGCCGACTCCGGATACATCCAGCACAACGTGTTGCCAGCTCCCGTCATCCTTGAGTGTTAGCGGAATTGGCTGCTGCCCATTGGATTCAGCGGGAGTGGGATTTGAACTGAAGATGCTGTACCGGACCGTTTTGTCATTACCGACAACCTCAATACTGTGAGCGCCGAATCCCTGTTTGAGGAGGATATCGACAAACTTCTGCCGAACATTTTCCGGACTCCCATTTCCGTTTATAAGCCGCATCCAACCAGTGCGAGACACCCAGTTTTCTTCGATCAATCCAACCGTGGATCGCCGCTCTTTGTCGTCAACTAGCTTATAGGAGAAATAGCCAGACACTGGAGTGTGCGGATCACCAGTTTCAAAATCCATGTCCGAGGGCGCGGGCCACGGGCCTCCATGGTACAGCCCCGAAATGGAACCTTCGAGAGCAATTTTGGGGCCGCATGTCGTTACTATAAATCCTAAACTAGAGCCGGATCGACCGTCAGATTGAACTTCATACGAGTCAAACTCGGGTTCTATCGCGCGTCCTCCCCTTTGGGTAAGGGTGGTCTCCGCTATGTCTTTACTGGCTCCATCAAGGATGTCACCGGCACTATAATGCGGCAACAATGTCCAGGGACTCTGCTCAACTTTTTCCGATGGCTGCGCAGTGGCACCCTTCACCGGCCAATGACTACCGTAATCGTTCGTGTCCTTGAGGTTTGCAAGCACCGGCCACATGGAATCCGAAACCAGGCCTTGCGGAAGCCGCAACCTCATGGGGTCGGAGGTCCATCGGTCGTCCAGAGGCTTTGTAACAGTGCCAACTTGATACCCGTGCCGGCTCATGGCATCCACAAGATGCCCATACCAAGCATTAAACATCCGCCGGGCTAGTTGGCCACGGTTATCGCTGTCGTAATCGGAATAAAAGGGCAGACCAGTAACGGGCATCCCATAAACCGATGTATTTACTCTGGTGTCGGCTAAGCCATCATGAAGAAAGAAGATTGAGTTATAGGGCCCACGAAAAACCTTGTCGTCCGGCTCGTAGCCTCCAGCATTTAGCCGTGGCGTGAAATAGCGTTTGGCAAAATCCTCTCCAAAAGGCATTTGTTGAGGGGAATCGAAGCGCATAGCCTGCTCCTCGATTTGGACTTCTGGAACGAATTTCAGCTTGCCGCCACTGTAAGCCTCAACCATTGAGCCAAATAGGGCTATTTCTTGCAGTGCGGCTAACCTGTCAGCGCCGAAGAAGCCGCTCCGCCGCTCTCTTAGAACACCATCCTTGCCATGATCCAAAATGTCGGAGTAAGCAAAGATCACGAACTTCGCGCGCCATTCCGCCACCGGAGCGTTGCGCGCGTCCCAAAGCTGCTTTAGCTCATCCCAACCACCTTTTCCAAGGTGGCGATCAAAGATTGAGTCGTCGCGGCGTGTCGCGTAAGACCACCCTTCGAAATCTTCGGTCTTAAAGTAAGTCGGTGGAGGGCCAACCGGCAAAACGGCCTGAACCGATTTGCCGGCAAGCTGAAACGTATCTAGCGTAACCGGTGCTTGTGCTAACGATAAGGCTAAGACGACAGATAGTAACGGCATAAGCGTTAAGGGAATGCAACCTTGGCGTTCCAAGTGCTCCAAACCTCTCCCGGATGGAGAGGTCGGTGAGGTACGAACCGGGAGAGGCGCGAGCCAAAAAGATTGGAAATAATCCCTGGAAAACCTAGTCTACAGCCTTTGCTTTGAAGTGGCAATTCGCCTTACTCCAAAACCTCAAAAATCCGAATATCGTCGTCAGAAGCGGCGTGCCCATCGCCCCGGCTATAGGTCAGCGCGTCGCGGGCGCCAAGCGTGCTCAAATCTGCAGGGAATTTCTTGATCATATCGAGAACCACTTTCTTGATACGTTCAGAGTTCTTCTGAAATACTTCTAAAACCGAATGAGCGGTTACCGCTTCCGCATTGGCGACCACGCCAGAGTCGTAATCGGTGATAAGCGAAATATTCACGACCGCCATACCAAGCTCTCGGCAAAGGTGCGCTTCCGGATATTGGGTCATGTTGATTACTTCCCAACCGGCATCGGTAAACCACTTGCTTTCCGCCTTCGTGCTGAAGCGAGGGCCCTGAATAACAACAACGGTGCCCTTTTCGTGGCAATCGATCCCATGCTCTTTGATAGTCTCAATCGCGATTTTTCGCAGAACTGGATCATAAGTCTCCGCTGGGGAAACGTGGGTGACGATCGGCCCATCAAAAAACGTATCGGCGCGGCCGCTTGTGCGATCCACAAACTGATCGCAGACGGCGAAACTGCCCGGTGCAAAATGCTTCTGCAAAGAACCCGCCGCGCAGGGGCTGATAATAGCCTGCACTCCGAGAGAGCGCATGGCCCAAACGTTGGCCCGATAAGGGACCTTGTGGGGGGGCAGCGTATGCAGCCTTCCGTGGCGCGGTAAAAAGGCGACCTTTCGGCCGCCCACGGTGGCTAACATCACCGAATCACTGGGCGGGCCGTAAGGCGTGTCCACCTTTACCTCGCGTACATCCTCAAGCAGGCTATAAAAGCCTGATCCTCCAAAAACTCCAATTTCTGCTTTACTCATTTATGGCCTTACTTTAACGATTGCGTTGCCCATATCCTGGACCAACTGATCCACTCTCGATCCCTCTCGAAGGGCTATGTCGGGATCCAAACCTGCCAAGCGCTTGTCCTTGACCGCCGGCATGCTAGCAAAACGAGGGTCAGAAGCAAACGAATCCGGCGCTCCGACAACCAGGATCACATCAGGATTCTCCTTGATGAAATCCTCTGCGTTTAGCTTCACATATTTGTCAGCATCGGGACCCATAGGGGTCGCGCCGATATGGCGCAATAGATCGGCAATGAACGAATTAGCTCCGGCGATCATGTGTTCGGTGCCTGTGCCCGGCATGATCACGGCCACCGTGGTTTTCTTAGTTCCAATTATTGCTTTAGCTTGGGCGATATTGCGATCGATTTGGCCCTGGATGTAGTCGTTCACGGAGCTTTCGGCCCTTAGCAAAGCAGCCGCTTCATACAAAGATTTTTTATAGGCGTCGTAACTGGTGCCACCGACCCCGATCGTGACCAACTTCATTTGATTGAGCTTGGCAATATCGGCGGGGCTAATCGTTTGATTGTCGTAGAGGACGCCATCGGCGTTGGATTTCGCAATCGCCTCGTAATCCGGGTGGACGCCGTTCATAACCACCGGGTAGCTTTTCACGTTCGCCGGGAAGTTATCGCTTTCGCCACGGCCTACGAGCGATACTTGGAGAGTCATGATCGCTAGTTCCGAAGTGTTTGGGCTTAAGCTCACTACCGATCGCAGAGCCTTGGGGCGGTGGCTAGTTGTTTGATGCTTAATATCCTGGCATCCAACCGAAACCAGAAGCATCACAAGAGCAGGAACTGCCCATTTATAAAAACGCATCACGCTTATTCTGGCTGAATGGCTGGCACTCTGTCCACCAAGAGCGGTTTGAGGTCGAAGGTTACGCATACTCGGCACAAGATTCCTAACACGTCCGAAGGGGAATGGGGTTCCAACTTTAGATAGAACCTAGCTATTCGCTTAAATAGGAATAGCATTCTAATGGGATTAGTTGCCCAATTGAATTGCCGAGCCTAAAAGCCCTCTAGCTTTCACCCATTTTGCCCCGCCGTAAATACGGTCATCAAATGCCATAATAGTGGTATGACGAAGAAAACGACTTTGACCTTCGATGAATCGATTTATATGAAAATTCGCGAACGGGCCGCACGAAAGGGCGAATCTATGTCTTCGGTAGTAGCAGAGGCTTTGATCGAGTACTTTGCATCAAAGCCGAGTAGCAAAAAGCGAGTCGAAAGCTTCACGGTGGGCACGGGCGACTGGATAGCACCCGCAGATCCGGGAAGTAACCGTGAAATGCTTGACTACCTAGATGCCTTTGAGCGGGGCGATAAAAAAATTGATCCTACTGGACGTCAATATTCTGATAGTAGCTCACAGACCGGAATCGCCACTGCACGAGGAAACACTTGATTGGGCTGCTTAGGAGCGTCAATGGAGACGAGGCGGTAGCAGTTTGGGATGTTGTTCTAATCTCTGCTTACCGAATTCTCACGCAGCCTGCTGTCATACGTGGATCGAACACTGCCGAACGAGCCCTGACCTTTTTGGATGAAGTTCGCGAGGCATCTCTTGTGATCGGTCCGGGGGACCGATATTGGTCGATCTTCTGCAATCTAATAAGAGATGCCCGTGCAACCGGCAACCTGGTTACTGACGCTTCTATAGCCGCATTGGCCATTGAAAACGGATGCCGCCTGGCAACATTCGACCGAGACTTTGCCCGGTTCAAAAACTTATCCTGCTTTGAACCCGGCGTAACTTAGTTCGCGTATAATCCTGGGATCATGGAGTATTTCGTCATTGGGCCGGATGGCCAACAATATGGACCGGCCAGCCTTGCCACCTTAGAGACTTGGGCTGCCGAAAACCGAATTGCGCCCACCTCCATGTTGAAGGACCCTAGCGGGCAAACGGTAGCGGCAGCCAGCGTATTGAGAGCATTTGCTCCGCAGCCTGTGGCTGCACCGCCTGCCGCAGCCTCGCCGGCGGCGATTCCTCCGGCGAGCGCCCCCGGGAACCCAAGCCCCTACCTTCGGCCAAACGTGCCCAATCCGAATTGGAGCAACCCTCCCGGGCCTTATCAGCAGCCCCGTAATACCGGTGCCGACAATGCCCTCTTAATGGGCGTTCTGATGCGCTGCGGATTGGCCATTATTCTCTGCCTTGTGCTTAGAGCGGCGGGTCTTATAACCGCAGTTTATGCCCTTATTTATGCGATTCAGGCGAAATCTCGCGACCATAAGCATGGCAATCTGCTGGTCGGCATCGCAGCGGCAACGGTGGTTGTCGTGGGAATCGCCTTTGCCTATAAGCTGGCTCATCCAACCGTTTATTGAACTCGGTAACGTGCGTGACGTTTTCGGTCGTCCAAGGACAGTGATGGAACGCCCGGTCCTGCTGTTCTGCCTATTTCTTATGGGTGCTGTCGGTTGTGACAGCCCCAACATCGTCGACGCGGCCAACAAAACGGCTGGCAACATCTATGTTAGCGGCTCAGCAAAATCCATCCACGATAAACAGCCTTCAGAGGAGTCGCCGAAGCAATTTATAGGACCCGGTGGGAGGGATCATGCGCTTTGGTGGATCGACAACACTACGGAGTCAGTCACTTTCACAATAAGTGGAGTTACGCGTTTAAAGCACACTTGGACTCGAGACCAAGTCCCGAGCGACGTGCTAGTGGACCCACTAGGCGGAGGTCGGGCAGTGCTCGACGTTTACCCAGACCACATGGTGTTCCGGAACCGAACGCAATATGAAAGAGTTGTGGAGCAACCACCGTCAGTGTTATTGTTGGCGCTGTGCTGCACGGCCGTGCCAATTTCTGGCCTTATTGCCCTACTCGTTCGCGCCAATAGGGGGCGGCCGAATCGAGAGGTGCATAACTTGCTCGAATAACGGGCCAACTCAAAAGATGCCCATTATCTTTATTTGAGTTCAAATAGTGAGTTCGCGAGCGTTGTCACATCGAGCGAAGCGAGATGCGAGGCGCACCCTCCTTCTTAGGGCAAATCGTTCAAGTTCCGTAAGCCACTAGTGGCAAAGGAACTTGAACGATTTGCGCGGAGGGGTAAGAGGTGTATCTAGTCCCTCACTTCGGCGTAGCCTCGTTTCGGGATGACAACGCTTCGCTACTTGAACCGTTTTGAAAAGCCAGCGGCTCAGCTACCAAATTCTAAGCGCCGACAAACCCAATCGACATTCGAGAATCGAAAATCGAAAATTCCCATCAGTCCATCGTGACTCGAATCGCGGCCACAACTTCATCAACCGAAGGAAGCGCGGCGTATTCGTAAATGGGATTGTAACCAATCGGCACGTCTTCCCTAGCCACAAGCTGAGGAGGCGAAAGGAACAGGTTCCAGCGCTCCGGTTTACTCGTCATCTCCGAAATCACCGATTGCCCAAAGCAGGCCGTCTTGTTATCTTCGCAGATAACCACCAAACGCCCAGTTTTCTCCAAAGACTTGGTTACGGTCTCGTAATCGCAGGGAACCAGGGAACGTAAATCCACGATTTCCAAGCTCGCCTCGCCCTCAAGCTGTTTACCTGCTTCTTCGGCAAGTTCCAGGCAATTGCCGTAAGAAACAATGGTGACGTCTGCTCCTTCCTTCACAATTCTGGCCTTGCCAAAGGGAACCGGCTCAACCTTATTCACCTGCATTTGTTTGCGGAAGATGTGCTTGGGAACAAGAATAAAGGTGGGGTCGTCGCCGTGGATGGCGGTCCAGAAAAGGCCGGCCGCGTCCTCGGGCGTGGAAGGAATGGCAACCCGAATACCGGTCGTGTGGGCCAAGTAGGCCTCACCGGACATGCTGTGCCAAAGCGAGCCGCCCGGCAGGTAAGCGCCCATGGGCGCGTAAACCACCATCGGGCATTTCCAGTCGCCGAAAGAGCGCCAGCGGAGGGTGGAAAGGTTGGTAACAACCTGGTTCCAGCCAGGCGAAATGAAGTCGATGAACTGGATCTCGAACACCGGCTTCATGCCGTAGCAAGCCATGCCAACTGCACAGCCAAGAATGGTCGCTTCAGCAAGAGGGGCGTTGAAAACCTGCTTGGGGAACGACTCCGAAAGGCCCTTGGTGAGGCCAAAAACGCCGCCTTTGGGGTCTTCGATGTCTTCGCCAAAGAAGATGACATTGGGGTCGCTTTCTAGCGCTTTCTTGAAGGTGCCGTTGATAGCGGAAACCATCGTCATTTTCTGGCCGCCTTGAAGAGGCGGCATTTCCGCCGGGGCGTTCTCGCCCCAGTTCTCGGTTAAAACGTCTTCTTTCTTTGGGTCGGCTTCTTGTTCCGCCTTTAGATAATCATCGTCAACCGTCTTGGCTATTTGCTCTTGGATCTCTGCCCAGTGGGCGGCCGTCAGTTCGCTTGAGGCGATTAACTCTTCGGCAAGCAGCCGAATTGGATCTCGAGTTTGCATTTCCTCGATGTCTTCCAACTTTCGGTAAACGCGGTGGTCGTCGGAGGAGGTGTGGCTGCTCAGCCGGTCTAAATCGCACCAGAGAATCGTCGGTCCATGGCCGGCGCGGGCTTTTTCTGCTGCTGCCTGGCCGGCCGCGTAAACCTCATCCGGATGACGGGCGTTGACCTTCACAATCAGGTCCTCGTTAAAAATGTCGAGGTTAAACGGCAAGAACTTTTCGGTCGGAGTGGAAATACCGAATTTATTGTCTTCCACCACAAAAAGAACAGGCAACTTTTCCTGAACTGCAAAGGTGATTGCCTCAAAAAACTCGCCCTGCCTGGAAGCTGCATCACCCACGCTGGCAAGGCACAGGCTGTCCTTTTTGTTCATCTTCATCGCCCACGCAGTGCCGCAAGCGGGAAGAAGAGAGCCGCCGGTTGGGGTGCAAACGCTAAAGACATTGAGCTTTCTGGAACTGTAGTGGCCAGGCATCTGCCGCCCGCCAGACCCTGAAGACTTTTTGGCAAAGTAGGCCAAAGCCAATTCGTAATCCGACATGCCGCGGCCGAGCATCAGCGCACGGTCACGGTAATAGGGGAAGAGATAGTCGTCTGGCGTTAGGCAAAAGGCGAACGCGGCAAGCGCTTCGTGGCCCATTCCACTTACTTGAAACCAGCCCTTACTCTGTCTAAGAAGGATGCCCTCTCGACGGTCGCCTTCGCGACTAAGGAGCATTAAACGCAGAAAATCAAGCTTACTGTAGGCTTTATTTGCGGGAACAGCGGACAATCAAACCACCTCGTTTCAAAGTTCGCCACCGTACGCGGGGCTGCAAGGCATGAAGATTGTGAGTATACCGAGCGCCGGGGCGCGAGAACAGAAAGAAGAACTTAGAAAGGGGAACATAGAAAGGAAAACGGAGGAAGTAGAAGGGAGAGCTATGGAAAGTCACGAAGCCGGACGGAATGTGCGAATGGCCGTCGGTTCTAAGTTCTAAGTTCTACGTTCCAGGTTCTAATTCCTCTCCATCAGGGTAAGTGGACTATCTTCCCATCCACCGTAATCCCTTCATCACCGCCTTTGGATTTCGAGGCAGGCTTCAATTTCTTAGGATCTCCGTGCGCGTCCCAACTGGTGTCGCTACTATCAAAAAGTAGCAAGGTGTTTGGCTTCAAATCGCCCTTATATTTGTTGCTGGCCGCATCGTTTAGCGCGTAACCAAAAACGGCGGATGACGCCGGGTAGAGCGGGTTTATAAACTTTTTGGCAACCTCGGATTGCTCCATATTGTCGACCTTCACCCTGTTCTTGATCGCGTCCATCCAATGGGCTGCATCGGGGAATTGCCCTTCTGATTCGTGGTATTCCATCAGCGCCGTTCTCAATGCCATCAGGTTTTTCTCGTTGGAGGCGTTGTACTTCTCCATCACCTTGGCGTCCAAAACGCCCAAGCCGTGAAGCAGGTGCCAAATGGGCAATCCAAAGAAGAGGAGTGCGCCGAGGAGGCCCGCAGACAAAATGTAGACCACCCATCTCCATGGGCGTTTCCGTTTCGGCAGATTTTCCGTTATCGGTTCTTGCGGCTCATCCATGGTTAAGAAAGTGACGGGTGATAGGTGATAGGTGAGGAGAAGGGTATTTGGCTCAAGGCTCCGCCTGCCCCTGCTCCCTGGGAGGGGAGGGGTTCGGGGGGAGAGGTTTTCATTCCGCCACTATCACCTATCACCTATCACTTCCCACTATTTTCCTTGACGTTTCAAGGCATCGATTCGCGCTTTTAGATCGTTTTCTGTTTGGGAGCATAATGGGAGTGCGTGAGAGGTGTTCGATATGGTACATGCGGATGCAACGGTTGTCGTCGGAAAACCAGTCCATGAAGTTTTTCAGTTCCTGGCGGAAGGCCGCAACAATGCTCTCTGGCGTCCAACCGTAATGGATGTCGCACTGCGCTCGGGCAGGCCAGGCACGGTTGGCAGCGTTTACAAGCAGGGCCTTAAAGATAAGAAAGGAAAGAGAGTTGATGGGGACTACGAGATCACGGTTGTCAAGCAGAACGAGGAAATCAATTTCCAAGTCGTGAACGGCCCCGATAAGGCAAAGGGAAAATTCTTCCTGGCCAGCGTGGCCGACGGGACACGGGTTCGCTTCTCGCTTGACTACGAAGCAAGGGGCTTTGGCAAGCTGATCGAAGATAATCTTTCGAAACAGCTTCAAGTAGAAGTGATGCATCTTTCGAATTTGAAGAAGTACTTGGAAGGGCAATAGAGTTTCACTTCTTGACTGCAAAGTAGGCGGCCGCTACCAATAACAGAAACGCGATGCCTTGATTCATGGTCAGTCGCTCTTTGAAAACGACGGCCGCAATGACGGCGAAGGTCGATAGCGTAATTACCTCTTGAACCACCTTTAATTGAACCACGGTGAGCACATCGTTGCCGATCCGATTCGCCGGTACCTGGAAGCAATATTCCAGCAACGCAAGGCCCCAACTCGCGAAAATAACGAGAACCAGTGGCTTGTCCTTGAACCTAAGATGGCCGTACCAGGCAAAGTTCATAAAAACATTTGAGCAGAGGAGGAGCGAGATCGTGATGAGAATTTTCTTCATAGGGCGGTATTCGAATTTAAACCGTTTTACGCCAACCACTTGGCACACGAAATCCAAAGTACAATGACGGCGAAATGTCCAGCAGCTTGGGCACCCTTTTTCGAATCATAACTTGGGGCGAGTCGCATGGCGGTGGCGTCGGCGTCGTCGTTGATGGCTGCCCGCCGCGCATCCCGATTTCCGTAGAAGATATCCAGTTTGAACTGGATCGCCGTCGGCCGGGACAGTCCAAAATCGTCACCCAGCGCAAAGAACCCGATACGGTTAGGATCCTAAGCGGAGTGATGGACGGCCTCACACTTGGCACGCCGATTTCGATGATGGTCGACAACGACGACCAGCGCTCTCGCGATTACGAGGAGATGAAGGACAAATATCGGCCCAGTCACGCCGATTACGTTTACGACGAGAAATACGGCATTCGGGACTGGTCGGGAGGGGGGCGCTCTTCCGCTCGGGAGACGGTTGGTCGCGTGGCGGCGGGAGCGGTAGCCAAGAAGCTCCTTAAAGAGTTTTATGGTGTTGAGGTTCTAGCCTGGGTGGAAAAAGTCCACCACATTACAGCCGGAATCGATCCCTTATCCGTCACTATGGAGCAAATCGAGGCCAGCATCGTCCGCTGCCCGGACCCCGAAACGGCCGAACGAATGATCGCCCATATTGAGCAGGTGAGAAAAGAGGGCAACAGCATCGGCGGGATTGTCGGTTGCATCGCCAAAAACTGCCCCACCGGCTGGGGCGAACCGGTCTTCGATAAACTTCAAGCTGATTTGGCGAAAGCGGTAATGTCCTTACCTGCCTGCAAAGGCTTCGAAGTTGGAAGCGGCTTCGCCGGAACGGATATGACCGGCGCCGAACACAATGATGAATTTTTTGCCGATGATGTCAAGCACGTGTACACGCCAACCAACTTCAGCGGCGGAATCCAAGGCGGAATATCAAACGGCGAACCGATCGTTTTGAAGGCTGCCTTTAAACCGACGGCCACGATCATGCGCGAGCAGCACACGGTGACTTCTGCGCACGAGAACACAACCATAACCGGACGTGGCCGCCACGACCCCTGCGTTCTCCCTCGTGCGGCGCCCATGGTTGAGGCGATGGTCGCGCTGGTTTTGGCGGATCACGCGCTTAGGCAGAGAGCGATAACGAGTGGGTAACGGGTGACGCGTTACGTGTGACAGGTAGTTTTTGTCATCGGGAGGAGGTTCTCGGTGTGCCGACGTGGCGATCTACTTGGCTAACCGCGCCATTTGCGATCCGATGGTATGCCTGGTAGATTGCCGCGTCGCTAGCCCGCCTCCGGCGCGCTGCCGCTCCTCGCAATGACAAAAGAAGTTACTTTTCCCGCTTGTAAAATCTTTTGCTCACAATCGTAGCTGGCTCCGGCTTCCCCCTCAAATCCAACTCGGCCGCCGTATCCAGCTTAATCGCGCTATCGATATACGCGAACCCAATCCCGCATTCCAGCATCGGTGAGTAGACGCCGCTTGTTAATTCCCCAACCTTCCGGCCGTCAACGGAAACGGCCATGCCAGGCATGGGAAGCCTTTTCGAGCCAAGCTTAACCCCCTGCAGTTTCTGCGGCGTTCCGTTGGCGCGTGCCTCTTGCATGGGTTCGCACCCGATGAAAGACTTCGTTTTACTGACCACCCACCCCAATCCCGCCGCGATGGGGTTCGTGTCATCCGTCAGTTCATGTCCATACAGCGGCAATCCGGCCTCTACGCGTAGCGTATCTCGCGAGCCTAAGCCGCAAGGCGTTACATCACAATTTAGCAACGCTGTCCATAGGCTCATGGCAAAGCGCGCATCGCAAATGATCTCGTAGCCATCTTCGCCGGTGTAGCCCGAACGAGCGGCAAAACAATCGACTCCCGCGATCTTGCCATAGACCACCCCGAAGGCAGGCTGATTCGGAAGCACGCCTTTTTCCTCAGCAAGGCTTTCCAAAATTTCTACAGCTTTTGGTCCTTGGACGGCAATCATCGCCGTTTCCCGAGTATCGTCGGCGATGTCGACCGCCATCGTGTTGTGGGACATCATCCAATGCACGTCTTTTTCGTGGTTGCTAGCGTTCACAACCATCCGATAAACGCCTTCTGAAACTCGGTAAACGATGATGTCGTCGACGACGCCGCCCGTATCGTTCGGAAGCAGAGAATACTGGCCGCGATCGTCCCCCAGTTTGGAAACATCGTTGGAAGTGATCCACTCCAAAAGTTCTTCTGCCTTAGGGCCCCGGAACCATAGCCGCGCCATGTGGCTGACGTCAAACATTCCTGCGCTTTCGCGAACGGCCTTTGATTCAGAAATGATTCCTTTGTATTGGACGGGCATTTCATAGCCAGCAAAAGGCACAACTTTGCCTCCAAGGGCAATATGAGATTCATAAAGGGGAGTGCGCAACAGCGGTTCTTCGGACATGACAAGAGGATACCAATCCCCCCATCTGCAAAACCTAACCCCAAAGGGTGTGGCGGTCCAATTAAATTTGGAACCATCCTGACAATTTTGTATACTAAAGCTTAATCACTAAATCCATTTTTTTGAAGATGCCATAACGCACCTTTACTTCTCTGGTTAAGCGATACGCCCGGAGGAGTTTGTTTGCAAATAATCAGGTTTCGTCAGCCCAGGGTCGGGCGGGCTATTGTTGCCCCAACCCACCGTTATCTTAAGCCGCTAGGCGCAGCTTTTACATTAAGCTGCGTGGCTTTTTCCATGGGCCAAACGGCAACTCTAACAGGGTTGGGGCCAAACTTTACCGCTAACGCTCTTTCGAGAAACGGCAAGGTTGCGGTCGGATTGGACAAGACGATGAACGCGGCCGCGTATTGGTCGAACGGAGCTGTAAGTGACATTTCTGGTCCGAGCACGGGCTCTGTCTTAAATAGTTGTAATTCGGATGCATCCATCATCGTTGGGACCGATAATGGAGTTCCATTTGTAGAGTTTATAGAGTCCAATGACAGCGCTGTTTTCTTTAGTTCACTACCACTACTTTCAGGCAATGCGAACGGTACGGCAACGCTGATAAACGCGGGCGGAACAACGATTGCTGGTTATAGCGGTGGCACCCCCGTGATTTGGGAAATGAGCGAGTTTCCAACTGGAGATGTAACCACCATTGGGGGTACCACGGCCCAAACGATAATGAACAGCATAAGCGATGACGGTTCTACAATCGCATGCGACCTTACTGGCACCTACGGCAGCGCTCGAAATGGCTTCCCAGGAGGTTTTGGTGCTCAAAGCCCGGGGGTGGTCCTCGGAACTCCCTTTGGACCGGTCACAAATGTCGCCACTCCTTACTATCACAATCTTTACAATCCCGATAACGACCTAACTGCTTACGAAGATCTCTTCTGCTTAACCTCCGATGGAACCACTCAGTTCGGAGCTGCGTTTGACGCTTTTACTGTCACGGAATTTCCCCCGATTGGCAGCGACGGAGCACCTGTCTATGACAATGAGACGGACGGTTTCATTACCGTTAGCAATACTTCCACTACCGGCGCTCCGTTAGGGAATTTCAGCAACTTTGAACCCCACTCCTGCAGTTCGGATGGCAGCATCCTCGGCGGAGGCGCAGTAACTCCGGCATTTGGCACCGACATTTATGGCAATCTGGAGGCAATCTCTATCGTCGTAGGGAATCCTGAGATCGCTTTTGGCGGCAAGGTGCTGGATCTAAACCAGTTCATAACCGGAAAAGGCGCTGCCACTGCGGGCTGGACTCTCACCAATGTTTCTACTCAGGCCATGTCTGGGGATGGCTCCGTTATATTGGGCAAGGGAACTTTAAACAACGTAACCCAGAACTTTATTGTCACAATCAGTCCCGCTCTAACCAGCCTAAAGCCCGGCCAAAACACTTTTGTTGGTGGCAGTTCAGTTCAGTCCACGGTTGGACTTGACTTTCCCGCACCTGCAGGAACAACAGTGGATATCGAGAGCGATAACCTGGGTGTGATTCCGGCTCAATCTGTGCCCGTTTCAAAGGGAACTATGCTTGGCGCATTTACACTTTCCTCGGTTGCGGTGACTGCGCCAACAACGGTTACCATCACTGCGACGCTTAACTCAACGACGGTGACAGCTAAGGTAACGGTGAACCCGCCGCTAATCCTGATAACGGAGTTCTATCCAGCGGCTGGAACGGTTGTCGGTGGAAATACAATCTTGGGCTATGTGCGAATTTCCCCTACGGCGGGAGCTTCTGGTGACGTAATCAAGCTGTCGAGCAACAATGCTGGCGTTCAAGTTCCGGCGAGTGTAAAAGTTGCTACGGGCACTACGGTTGGGTCTTTTTCTATCACTTCGAATCCCGTTAAGGCTGTGACGACGGCGACGATTACAGCTACCATCGGAACTTCAGCCGAGTATACAGTCGTTACCGTGATTCCGCCAACCGTTTCCTTGGTGAAGGTTGCCCCTTCGCCTGTAGTGGGCGGAGTTAGCACAAAAGTGGCTGTCTACCTGAATGGGAAGGCACCCGCCGGGGGATTTCCAGTCACCGTCGCCAGCAACAACACATCGGTAGTTGTTCCAGCAACGATCACGGTGCTCGCGGGCGCGACTGCAGCGAATGCGACGGTCACTACGAAGGTTGTTTCAAGCTCGACAACCGTGGTTGTCACTGCTAAAACCGGCGCCGCGTCAACTGAAACGACTATGGTTCTAAATCCAGCAGTGGTTTACCCAGCGATTACACAGTTTTCGCCGTCGGCCGGCGTCATTGTTGGCGGAAATGCAGCCACAGCAACCGTGACTCTCGCTTCGGCTGCGGGAACGGGCGGGGATGTTGTCCACCTTTCCAGCAGCACATCTGGCGTTACGGTGCCCGCAACAGTTACAGTGCTGGCAGGTAAGACGAGCGTCTCCTTTTCGCTGACATCCACTCCCGTTATGGCCGTTACCACGGCGACCTTGACTGCAACACTTGGGACAGCGATTGAGAAGGCCGCTGTTACGATAGTTCCGCCAAGTGTGTCGCTCGTTAGAGTTTCGCCCTCACCCGTTGTAGGTGGTGTGAGCACGAAGGTGGCCGTGTACCTTAATGGAAAAGCACCTGTTGGCGGATTGACTGTGACCCTCGCCAGCAATAACCCATCAGCCCATGTTCCGGCAACAATCACCGTTCCAGCAGGAGCCACCGCAGCAAATGCGACTGTGACAACGAGCGCGGTAACGGCTGCCACAGCAGTTGTAGTAACAGCCAAGACCGGATCGGTCACTACGCTGACCACAATGTTGATTGATCCCTAATGTGATTCAATCCTTATCAACCGGCGATTCGCCGGTTGATAAGGTGACAGTAGCTGGGCCATCATTTTTCCTAGAGAGATCCGGTCCGGCTCAAGGAGTATTTCGCATCAGCAAGCACGGCTTGGCCAAGGTCGAGGTTCTCCACGGTAGCCTCGATCTTGTCCAGCGTCGCATCCCTTGTGCTCACTTCTATCTTGCCGCGCAGCACCGTAGGTTCTTGGTTACCTCTCGGCACTGTGATAACAGCGTCGAAGGTCGCTTCGCCTTGGCTTAGGCTTAAAAGCTTTAGGCTTCCTGTGGCATTTCCCTTTCCATCGGGCATTGGTTGTTTGATCGGAACAACGTCTCCAACATTCAAATCTCGCCCAAACGAACCACCCAAGTAAAGCGAAAAGTCGTTATGGTCGAAATCCTTCGCCCCCTCGATGGGAATGCCGTTTTTATCGAGCTTGTGAATGTAGGGTGGATCCAACTTCGTGGAGATATCTGATCCGTTAACCAGCACCTTACGCGACTGGATGGTGTACTGCACATTCGCGCCTCCGCCCTTGTCGATCGACATCACCTTGCTGGCCGTCGTCTGAGTGACATCCAAATCCCCGAATATAGCCGATCCCGAAAAATGGACGGTATACCTTCCTGTCTGGCCGACCTCGAAATGCCGCTGGTAGCGGACACTTTGTTGCCAAGCAAGGGCCAGAAAGGCAAGCCCAATAAACAGAAAACTGGCGTACATCTTCATGCTCAAATTCTACTTGAGCAGCCTTTAGTGTCCGGCCCTCGCATTCGCGAGCTAAATGCCAAGTTGTTCATCGGGCCACATTTTGTATACTTGTATCGGACAATCACTAAATCCATTTTTTTGAAGGTGCGATAACGCAACTTTACTTCTCTGGTTAAGCGATTTGCTTCGGAGGATTTACGTTGCGAAAGTGCATTCTTAAACGGGCCAATGTTGGCCCAAACCTTTATCGATTGTTGCCTGCAGCTAAACTCGTTGCCTCAGTTTTGTTCATTGCCTGTATTTCTTCGGCTATCGCACAAACTGCAACCATCACAGGCCTTGGAAACACTTTTTCCGCCCTGGCACTTTCCAGAAACGGGCAAGTCGTAGTCGGAAGCGACATTAATACGGACATGGCTGCCTACTGGGCTAACGGAGTCTTAAAGGATATTCCAGGGGTTGCTGCGGGCTCCGAGGCCTTTAGCTGCAACGCCGATGGCTCCGTCATCGTTGGCAAAAACAATGATCTCCCGTTCATTTGGGAGAACAACAGCTCCGGCGGAAACTTGGTTGCACTGCCCGTATTGGCGGGAACGAGTTTTGGATACGCGAGCTTGATCAGCGCGAACGGCTCAACGGTTGGAGGCTATTGCAATGGAACTCCCGTGGTGTGGACCCTTGCCGGTATTTTCCCTATCTCTGCTTATCCCAATGCCGTTTTGAACGAGATCAGCGATGACGGTTCCACAATCGCATGCGACCTCACGGGCACCTACATTCTCACAGAAGGCGGCTTTACCGGGGGATTTACCGCCCAGAATCCAGGCGTGATTCATGTAAGTGGGCTTGGGCAAACCATAGCCGCTTCCAGCGTCAGCCCATTTTATGTAAATCT
This sequence comes from Fimbriimonadaceae bacterium, assembly GCA_036502005.1. Taxonomy (GTDB): domain Bacteria; phylum Armatimonadota; class Fimbriimonadia; order Fimbriimonadales; family Fimbriimonadaceae; genus DASXZH01. Next base: position 19,557 of record DASXZH010000064.1, on the reverse strand, counting down.
AAGTGACCCTGATAGCGATGTCCAAGGATATGAGGATCTTTTATGCCTAACCGCGGACGGCAGCACGCAGTTTGGGAGTTCATATGATCTCTTCACTCAAACATTTACGCCTGTCGGCAGCGGCCCGTACCGCAACCCGGAGAGCGACGGATTCTGGCCGGTCATCAACAACGCTAGTGGTAACGGGCAATTCGGCAATCAGGCCAACTTTGAGATTCGCTCGTGCAGCGCGGACGGCAGCGTCCTAGCCGGCGGCTATGTAAAGCAAGATTTCAATTCCGACGCGTTTGGCAATTCCGAACTGTTTCTCTTCCAAGACCTTAACCCAGAGATTTCTTTTGGAGGCACCGTTCAAGACTTGGACCAGTTCCTAACGCAGAAGGGGGCGGCAACGGCCGGCTGGACGTTAAGCGACTTGTCGACGCAGGCAATATCTGCCGATGGCTCCGTCATCTTGGGCGCGGGCAGTATCGCTAATACAAGCCAAAGTTTTATTGCCACCGTAAGCCCATCCGTATCGGCTCTCAATCCTGACCAAAGCAGCTTTGTAGGCGGAGCTTCGGTGCAGGCGACAGTGAGCCTCGACTACCCGGCACCGGCTAACACAACTGTCACCGTCCAAAGCAGCAACAACACCGTTGTCCAGCCTACGTCAGTAGCCGTTCCTCAGGGAACCATGCTCGGCTCATTTACCCTCCTGTCCAGCGCGGTAACAGCCCCAACAACCGTGCAACTTACGGCGTCGATAGGGTCGACTTCAACCATGGCCACTGTGACCGTCAACCCGCCGCCAACTCCAGCCATTACCGAGTTTTATCCCGCGGCGGGAACGGTAGTTGGTGGAAATACCATCCTAGGCTATGTGCACCTTGCCTCTGCAGCCGGAGCTTTGGGTGACGTTGTAACCCTGTCGAGCGACAATGCCAACGTTCAGGTGCCGGCAAGCGCCATGGTTGCATCTGGGGCGACAGTTGCTTCGTTCCCCATTACTTCAACTCCCTTAAATGCGGTTACGACAGCGACCCTGCAAGCCACTCTTGGATCATCGACTGAGTACACGGTCGTCACCGTAATTCCGCCTTCTGTTTCACTCGTCCGAGTCGCGCCTTCGCCGGTAGTAGGCGGAGTTAGCACAAAGGTTGCCATGTATCTGAATGGAAAAGCCCCAACCGGCGGGTTTGCGGTGAGCGTTGCCAGCAACAACTCTTTGGTGACGGTTCCTGCAACGATCACCGTCCTTGCCGGTGCGACGGCTGCAAATGCAACTGTAACTACTAAAGCTGTTACAAGCTCCACTACCGTGGTTGTTACGGCTAAGACCGGTTCGGTCACCACCGAAACAACCATGGTATTAAGCCCCGCCGTGGTTTATCCTGCGATTACAAGTTTCTATCCCTCAGCAGGCGTGATAGTCGGTGGGAATGCTGCGACTGCTTCGGTTACTCTTGCTTCTGCCGCTGGAACGGGCGGCGATGTTGTGACACTGGCGAGCAACACGGCTGGAGTTACGGTCCCCTCTTCAGTGACTGTCCTAGCCGGAAAGACAAGTGTGTCATTTTCTCTTTCCTCAACGCCCGTAACCGCCGTAACCACGGTGACTCTTACGGCGACCCTTGGAACTTCGACCATTAAAACCATCGTGACGGTGATCCCCCCTTCTGTTTCCTTGGTGAGAGTAGCGCCTTCGCCGGTGGTTGGCGGCGTGAGCACAAAGGTGGCTGTCTACCTAAATGGCCAGGCGCCAACCGGCGGCTTTGTTGTGAGTGTGGCAAGCAACAGCCTTGCAGCCCAGGTGCCAACAACCATCACGGTTCCAGCCGGGGCGACGGCAGCAAATGCAACATTGACCACAAGCCCAGTAACTTCGGCCACAACGGCCGTGATTACTGCTAAGACCGGTTCGGTCAGTACGCTGACCACGATGGTGGTTAACCCGTAACATTTTCATTTCTTTTGCCGGAACAATATTGTTCTTGTACAATTGGTTTGGATCGCATAAAGGGAGCTTAGCTTTAACGGTAGGGCAACCGCGTTCGGGAGATCGTTATGTTTAAGAGCTTTCTTAGTTGGACCAAACTTGGTTTGAAACATGGTCGTATTGCTCAGCCGGCAAAAGTAGTAGTCGCACTCATGGCCCTTACCTGCGCAGCCTTCGCTGGTGCCCAAACAGCCTCCCTCACCGGACTGGGGGCAACCTTCAGTGCCAAGGCGCTCTCGAGAAATGGCCAGGTCGTAGTTGGAACCGATTTAAGCACAAATAAGGCGGCCTACTGGGTTGATGGGGCCGTGTACGATTTGCCCGGCGTTTCAGCCGGCTCCGTAGCCAATAGCTGCAATAACGACGGGTCTGTGATCGTTGGCCAAAACAAAAACTTGCCTATCGTTTACATTGACGGCGAGTTAATCACGCTACCACTGGCATCAAATACGACGACGGGGACTGCGACCCTCATCAGTGCTAATGGTGCCACAATCGCGGGCTATTGCGACGGCCTTCCCTCCTTTTGGACGGATGGGACTCTCTATGTGCCACCCTTTCTTAGTACGAGCACGGTCTTGAACTCCATTAGCGACGACGGTTCGGCGATCCTGTGCGACGCAACGGGCGGATATGCCCAGGCTGAGACCTCCCCGGGCGTTGGTGTCGTTCAGAAAGGGGGCCTAATTAGCATCGGAACTCTCGGTGACTTTCTAGCTCTTGACGCGGTAGTAACGTTCTTTGTCAATCAGAACGACCCAAACAACGATGTAACTGGATATGTAGATCCGTTTTGCTCAACTTCGAACGGGCTAACCTGCTATGGAGGGGCATTCGATGTCTACACCGAAACCCTTGGCAGCGGCGAAGTCAAATTCACCGGCGACGAGACCGATGGCTTCCTGACCATCAGCGATTTTTTCCTGAGCCCTACTCAACAGCTATTTAACCTTAGCAACTTCGAAGTTCATTCCTGCTGCGTGGATGGCTCAGTTCTCGCCGGCTTCTCAATAGCTCCGAATTTCAAGCGCACACTATTTGGCAATTTCCTCACAGGCTTTGTGCCGGGCAATTCAGTGGTCTCTTTTGGTGGCACCCAGCAGGACTTGCTAGCATTCTTAACGGCTAAGGGGGCATCAAGCGACGGCTACACGCTTTCCAACGTTGGCACGCAGTCAATGTCCGGCGACGGATCTGTCATGTTGGTGCAAGGCAGAAACGGCTCTGCGAGCCAGAGTTTTATTGCTGGGATCAGCCCTGCAGTTACGAAACTTCAACTTGAACAAACCAGCTTGGTGGGAGGGAGCCCGGTCCATGGCACCGTTTCGTTAGACTATCCAGCCCCTGCTAATGCTATAGCCACTCTCGACAGCGGAAACACTGCAGTAATTGCCAATACGATACTGACCGTTCCGCAGGGAGCGATGTCGGCTGCTTTTACAGTTACTTCCAACGCCGTAACAACGGCAACGAGCGTACAACTCACGGCAACGCTAGGTTCAACGTCAGCTAGCACTACCATCGTAGTAAACCCGCCGCCGCCGCCGGCAATTACGGAGTTTGCTCCCTTGGCGGGCGTTATCGTCGGAGGAAACGCGTCCACCGCATCGGTGACGCTGGCCTCTGCCGCGGGCACTGGGGGATATGTAGTTAACCTTTCAAGCAATACCGGCGGCTTTACCGTTCCAGCTACCGTCACCGTGCCATCGGGCGAGGCAAGCGTTTCTTTTGCGTTGACTTCGACACCGGTTACCGCAGTGACGGCCGTGACTTTGAAGGCCACTCTAGGATCCTCAATTGTGAATGCGATGGTCACGGTTATTCCGCCTACCCTTTCTTTGGTTCGGATAGCACCATCACCCGTGGTGGGGGGTGTTAGCACGAAATGCGCTGTTTACCTGAACGGTAAAGCACCTAGCGCAGGCCAACTCGTTAAGCTGTCCAGCAACAACTCACTTGCGAAGGTGCCCACGTCGGTAACAGTCGCTTCGGGTTCCACGAGCACAAACTGCACCGTGACTACAAGCGCCGTCACAAGTTCGACCACGGTTACGATCACGGCTAACACTGGGGCAGTGACCCTGACGGCCGACTTTGTTTTGAACCCCTCGGCCGTGTTCCCTGGCATCACCCAGTTCTCACCTTCTGCCAGTGTCGTGGTTGGAGGCAACGCCGCAACAGCAACTGTTACACTGGCTTCCGCCGCTGGAAGTGGCGGAGATGTGGTTTCTCTCTCAAGCAGCGCGGCTGGGATTACCGTTCCCGCAACGGTAACAGTGCCTGCGGGCAAGACGAGCGTGTCTTTCTCGCTCGCTTCTACTCCGGTGAGTGCAGTCACGGCAGTAACCCTTAAGGCCGTTCTCGGAACGTCGACGGAGTTTGCTGCGATCACCGTAATCCCACCTTCGGTTTCTGTGGTCAGAGTCGCGCCTTCTCCTGTTGTAGGAGGTGTGAGCACAAAAGTGGCTGTTTATTTGAACGGCAAGGCTCCGGTTGGCGGATTCGTTGTGAACGTGGCAAGCAACAGCGCTTCGGCTAAACCACCTGCCACAATCACCGTTCCCGCTGGGGCAACGGCCGCAAACGCAACCCTGACAACGAACAAGGTGAGCGCCGCAACAACAGCCGTAATCACTGCCAAAACCGGATCGACTGCCGTCGAGACAACTATGGTGGTCAATCCCTAAACTACACATGATTGCGAGAAGTTTGATAAAATCAGGTAAAGGAGCAGAGGTTTCATAGAGGGTTGCACGTCCATATAGGGTCAACTCTCGGTACACTCACCTTCGCCTATGATCGCTTGCAAACAATGCCAGACTACCAACGGGCTCGATTCAAAGTTCTGCAAGAACTGCGGGCAGCCCTTAGCCGATGATGCGATTACGACCGCCACGGTAAAGCACGAGCAAATGGTCCGGGAGGGCTATTCACTTTTTAACGCCGGATTGACAGGGCAGGCCCTGTTAATTGCCCAAGCTGCGGTCGAGGAGAATGCCAACTCCGCCAACGCGCTTTCGTTGCTCGGTATGTGCTACGAGCGGTTAGGCCAACTGGCAGAGGCTCTGGAATGCTTCGAGCGGGTTTTGACCATAATGCCCGATTCCGCGTTGGAGCGAATGAAGGTGAGTCAGCTAAGAAATAGCCTAACGACCCATATTAAGACCGACAGCAAGCTAAACAAAAGATTTGCATTGATTTCCGGTCTTTCCGCGCTCGCCATTATTACGTTCGCCGGGCTCGCAATTGCACTGGGTGGGAAAAACAAACCGGTGGCGGCCAATGTGATAGCGCCATCCACCACGACTCCTACGATAGAGGCCAAGCCATTTAATGTCGCGGAGCAGCAGCCACAGACCATGGTCGTAGCGCAGCAGACGCCGCAGAACCCGATGGTGCCAAACCCACAGCCTTTACGTGAGCCGCTACGAACACAGCCAACGGATAACCAAAGCCGAAACGATAGCTCGCAGGATTACGCTTCGAACAGGTCTGACGGTGAGATCGACAATCCCATCAGACCGGTAAATCCAAGCCTCTTGCAGCAAGCACCGACCGTGATTATTCCTTCCGCCGATCAGGCGAAGCCGGGAAATAGCGGCGATCCTGCTCCTTCCGTAGATACGGGCACGAAGACTACTCCCGCCACAGAAGCTAAGAATGACCCACCAAAAGATGATCCTGGCGTCATCGAGATCACGGTTTCCAAGCCGCGTAACCAAGAAAGTGCGGGGGGCAACGATAGTTCGCCGAATCAACTCCAGGCGCTTATGAAAACGGCCAGAAATGAGTTCCTAATAGGAAAATACGATTCTGCCGCGAGATCTTATGAGCGCGCACTTCAACATGGCGGAGACCAAGGAACCATCAATCAGCGTCTGGGCATGTGCTATGAAAAGCTGGGCCGGACGAGCGATGCCGTTGCCGCCTACACCCGTGCGGCAAGCGCTTTTGAATACGCCATAAACTCTGGGCAAGGCGATTCGAAACGCCTTAAATCAGGGCTTGATTCTTGCAAGCAGGCGATAAAGCTGCTTAAAGGCTAGATTGCGAACACACCGGTTAACTCTCATTTTGCTCATACTTGGCTTGGCAGCCTTCGGATTTGCCAAACCGCTGATTCTGATCGTCAAGATCCCGCCTCCCTTTCCAACAAAAATGAAGGTGGATGATGCCGATCCGGAGGATAACCTCCCTGAATATGTTGCCCAAGAGTTTGATAACGGAGGGAGAATGCAGCCGGTGGCATGGGGACTCACCGATCCGTTCTTTCGATCAGCCGTCGATTCCAACCTGTTTAAATATTCTCAAAAGGTGGCCCCTACCTTGGACATGGCTTTCCAAGTGGGCGAAAAACTCAAAGTGCAGTATGTAATGGCAGTTTCCGCGTGGAAACAAAATGGGGGCGTATTTGCTATTGCCACTCTATACAAGGACAAGAGGGCCGTTTGGCGTGATCCAAGCGAAAACGACCCAACTGCCAAGATCACCGAGCGAAATGAGCAGGTTTACGAAAAGCTTTCAAAGAAGAACAAACAGCAAGTTGCCGCGCCCGAAACTGTGAACGCCCGGCAAGTGATGATTTCCAACACCGGCCAGGATTTTGACAATAACATGCGGGCTCTCGCCAGTTCCTGGGTTTCTTCGCTTCAGATTTCCGCCCTAAGGAACTTTGCCCCAACGCCGAAGATTGAGCCCCCAGTTATTGATCCCGGTCCCAAGCCCATCATTGTAACTCCCCCGCCCAAGCCCGTGGTGGACAACAAGCAGGTTGTGGCAAATGCTATGGCTCTATTGGCAGACCACAAGGGTGCGCAGGCCATTGAAATGTTGCGGGATGCCGTAGATGCAGCGCCCATGGACCTCGAAAGAAGGCGTGCCCTTATTACGGCGTTGCAGCAAACCGGACAGCCACTTTTGGCGGCCGTCGAGGCCCGCCGGGCGGCGGCTCTGCTGCCCGATAAGGTCGAGCTTAGAGTCTTTGCGGCCCGTTGTTATCTGGATGCCGGCCAGCCGGACGAGGCAATGGCCGATGTGAAGGAAGCGGTTGCCCACGATCCCGATGGAACCGAGACGAGACTTCTGCTTGGCGAGATCGATCTGACGAAGTCAGACGCGAAGGCAGCCATTTCCCAGTTTGATTACGTTCTTGGCAAGGCCCCTACCGGGCGTGCCTACTACTACCGAGCGTTGGCCAAATGTTTGGCAGGCGATGCGGATGGGATGAGTCAAGACTTGGATAGCGCCAAGAAGAACGGCTTCATCTCGGATAAAGGCGCAGATGCGGCGCGCTATCCCCAAGTCGATAAGCTCTGCGAGGCTGTGGAAGAAGACCTGGGCCCCCGCTGCAGAACCCTGCTTCAACGGGCACGAGTAAAGCCCGATGATCCTGAAGTTACGACCGAAAGGGACGCCCTGGAAAAGAAAGTTAACGCCGAAATTGAACTTATGGGTCTGGTGGGTGTACCAGATCAGAACAAAGGCTCCAGCGACAGAAGGCTATTGGCATTGAAATTGCTCCTACAGTGCTTAACAGACCTTCAGGACTATATCAAGGCTCCCAACGACGACACTGTTGCGGACGCTACGATAACGTTAGGTGAGGGTTTGAAAAACCTCGACTTGGCCAAAAAAGCTTATGTGGGGGAAATGGATAAGGGGTAACTGAAAGAAATGGTACAAATCGTTGAGCTATGCGGATACTTCGCGATAGTCTTTGCGGTTTCTATCGGAGCCAGCTACTTCATCACATCCCTTAGGGTTAAGCGTAAGAACGTTGAACTGCTTCCCAACACGACGCTGCAAATCCGTTCCGGGGAAGGCATTTACCGGTCCAAGTTTCTTGGCGACAATGCATCGGGATGGATCATAAGCGCACCCTTAAGCAGAGATGCCTATGTTCCATTGAGGGTTGGCGAAAAAATCACCGTTGTTGGTCCCACCGAGCACGGCCTGAAGCATTTCCAGACCGAGGTCCTGTTGCGCGATAGCGATACCCACGAACTGACCATAAAAATCCCGGACCGGATGTCTAACGTAGAGCGGCGCCAGTCTTTCAGGGTTGACAAATTTTTAAGTCCAAGCGCTCTCGTGGAAGGCCAACCGGCGACATTGCTCGATCTTTCTGAAGGCGGGGCTCGCGTGGTCTTGCACGATCCCCTTAAGCGCGGCGAGCGCACGGCAATCGAACTCCTCGGCGCGGATAAGATGTACGCTTGGGTAGTCGATTCTTCTCCCGCAAACCCGGGCTACGTGATCCGGCTGCGATTTGAAGAGCCGCTGACCGTTTAAAAAACATCGCCCCCAGGGGTTTCTGAGGGCGACTTTTTCGGTTCTGGTCGTTTTTCCAGAACCGTTCCCGGAGAGGGAAGGAGGATATGCGTCATCTCTTTCCACGTCAGGTTCGGATGCTAAGTTGCCAATTGAGCGCACAATTGTTTGAGATTCTCTTTAGGAACTCAAGAATGGTAAGAGGTTGGGTTGTAGCGTTATAAACTCCGTGCTTTAAATGAGCGAATAAAGCCGTCGCTCTGCATCGTTAGTATACACGTGTCTGCTTGCGGTTGCAGGGCCTGGTGGATCATCCGGGCAAGCATTTTAGGGAAATACTGTGATCGTTCCTGCCTTTGCAACTCCAGTTGAAAAACTCGTTTGGGCAAATCGACCCAAGAGTGTTGCGCTCTTATCCCAGGACCGGTACCCTATAAAAGTTGAAACTCAACACGACCGCGCTCTTCGATATCGGCCTAATCCTTAAGGGGATTGACTCTGTTTTCGAGGTCGTCGGTGGTGTATTGCTCCTTTCACCGATCAAGTTAAGTGGCTACTTGGAATTGCTGTCTCAGCATAGCCGGCACGATTTCATCGCGCGCGGCCTGGAGAGCATTTCCCACGGTGTTCAAGCAGTCACCCTGGCCACGGCTATTTATCTAATGGTACATGGCCTTGCAAAGGCTATCCTGATCCTGGCCGTTTGGCGAGACAAGATTTGGGGCTACGTAGGACTCATGGGCGTCCTCACCCTCTTTGCCATCGTGGAGTTTTATCGATACTTCGTTGTATATAAGCCGGAGCTCATTGTTCTGGCAATATTTGATGCTTTCTTGGTTGCGATCATCGCCCGCGAATACAAGATCCGCCATAAAAAGCCGGCATCAGTGGCGAGTTAAGGTTTCTGTACTTGTAGTCCCGAATTGTAGACTGGCCGCATCCTTGCCCTTAAACGAGAGCGTTCCTCGCGCTGTTTGCCCCTTAGCTTGCTGAATCATCGGCTTCAGCTTGAACAACTCTGCCGCCGGCGCTGACTTTGGCGCGGTCATGTCGATTTTGGTGTACGTAAGGGTTAGCTGCGTTCCATCGATCGCGTAGTTACCCAACATTTCCATCTGATATCCGTTCGCGGTTAAGTTCGTCGAAAAGGTCCCGTCCGATTTGTATTGTTCGATGCCCGTGCCATCGTCGCCGGCGACTGTCCACGAGCCCACCAAATCGCTGGTAATGGTTTTGCCGTTCACCAGAGGCTTGGGTATTTCGCTGCCTTGCTCCGTCAAGGTGGGCGCGCTCTTGCTGCAGCCAACGGCGGCTAGAAGCAGAACAGCGGCAAGAACGTTCCTCACGTACGTCATCTTACTCGCGCGGGGTTGGGTGGCAAAGGATTGTGATTGCATTTGGGGTTTAAAGGTATGGTCCAGTTTGGACTCGATAGGCGATAATAACTCTTATGCAGGCAGAAACTCCGGCCCACCAGGAATTTGATCCAGAGTTTGTTCAACACGTTGAGGGCGTTAAGAGTTTCTCTGAGACCTACACCGAATCGACTTTGCAGCGCGAGCGCGCCGGCAAGCGGCTTCCACAGATCATTCGTAAGATCAATATGATCACCGACCAGGAGATGGACCGCATCCGTCAAGCGCTTGCCTTTGCCGAATCCCAGGGCGTTAATGTTCCCAAAGTGGACTGCATTGAGGGCTGCAGTTCCTGCTGCTATTGGCCAGTTTTCACCACCATTCCGGAAGTGCTTGCCGTTGGCAAGTTTGTCGACGACAGCTTTGCGGCACAGGATAAAGCTGCTCTACTTAAACGTATTGACGGCTATGCCCCGCGAGCGGCCTGCCCCTTTTTAGTTGACAATATGTGCAGCGTTTACGCGGCCCGGCCCCACCTGTGCCGAATGCGGAATTCGCTCGATGTGTCGGTTTGTGTCGAAGTGAAGGACGGGACAAAACCAGAGTCGGCAGTGCCCAGGTTGCAGATGATGGACGCAGTAGTATCGTTTGCCAGCGCGGGCTTGCGGAAAGGCCTCTTTTTTGAGGCGGCAGACAATGGCTTGGTAAGTTTTGTCGAAGCTTCCAAGATCGTGTTCGCCTACCCGGACGCAGCAGACCAGTATTTGCAAGGGTCGAATTTATTTGGGCCGGCCCGGGTTTCCTTGCCTGATGATCCTTTTGAAAAACCCGATTTTGCAGATTCTGCTATTCCCGCCTATATTTCCGATACGGCAAAATCCAGCCCGGTTGGCAAGCTTTCGCTGGTCGACCAGGATTCCCTAAAGCCGTTTTATGATCTTGGGCAGAGGCAAGCCAGATACGACGAGGCGATCCGTTCTCTGGTCGAAGAAACGCCCATCCATCAGATGGCAAAGATCACGGTGCCGCGAGTTTATCGTTCTGAGAAGGAGATCAGCGATTGGCGGGAGCACTACAAAAATGCCCTGAGGAACTTCGATCCGGCTAACCACAATGCAACTTTGGCCTTTAATGCTCTCCATGCCGACCTGCCTGGACTGCTGAGTTACCAAGGCATGGATGACAAAGATCTGTTAGTAGAGCACGGGAAGCTCGTAAGCGGAATCGCGGAGCGCGCGGTGCCGGAATTGACTGCGCCAATCGAGCAGCGCAAACGAGAAGGGAAGCTGCGAGTTGGTTACATAAGCGCCAACATCGGGGATGATAGCGGCACCCACTGGTCGCTCGGCTGGATCCGGAATCACGGTGAGGAGATCGAGTCGTTTGTCTTCAACGTCGGCTTCTGCCTGGACCAAGTGTGCCGCGACTTTAGGCTGGCCGCCGACCACTATTTCCACCTTACGCGCAACGTACCCGAGAATGCTGCCTTCATCAAGTCTCTGGGCTTGGATGTTCTGATCTTCACCGACCTTGGCACAAACGGCCTCAACACGGTTTACTCCACATTGCGACTGGCGCCCGTGCAGTGCACCGCTTGGGGCACTCCTGAAACAAGCGGGCTGGATACAATTGACTACTACCTTTCCGGCGAGTTGATGGAGCCGGACAGCTCGGAGAAGTTCTACTCCGAAAAGCTGGTAAAGCTGCCCGGTTCGGGCATTTGCTATCCCCGATTCCCGCTGGATTCGCCAGATCTGGGGCGCTCACATTTTGGCATCTCCGAGAGTCGGCCGCTGCTGATAAATGTTCAGGCCATGCCGAAGCTGCACCCCCGAGAGGATCATCTGTACGCCGAAATCGCCAAGCGCGCAAACGCGCCCATCATATTTGTGGAGGGCCAGTATCCGGGGGAGTCGACACTGATAAAGAAGCGAATGTCCAAGGCAGGCGTCCGAGCGCAATGGATTCCGCCGCTGAGTAAAGCGGAGTACATGGCTTTGCTTAAGCTGGCCGACGTCGCCATCGATACAGTGAACTTTAATGGCGGCGTGACGACGATCCAAGCTCTCTCTGTCGGAACTCCGGTTGTAACTTTGCCCGCCGCATTTCGGCGCGGTAGGCAGGGTGTGGCGTTTCTGACACAGGCCGGCGCACCCGGTTTGGTTGCGCAGGACGAGGCGGATTTTGTGGCGTTGGCTTCGGACTTTGATCGGCAGAAGAAAGCTGCGATGGAGATGGACGCCAATAGGATCTTCGACGACGTTTCTCCGGTCTTGGAACTGGATAAGTTCTTGCATAAGGTTGCTGGCTAAATTGATGTGAGCCTTTTGGCCGGGTTTACAAGGCAGCCAATAGATGGAGGGGGAATTCGTCCCGCCACGTGAGCTTCTGAACCGACGCGGATCGCGCCGCCTCAATCAACCTGTCGTCAGTGTAAGGCTTGCCGGCGAAAACCAAGGTCTGTACCGCATGAGGCGGTTCTGCGGAGATTTTTTGGCACGCATCCCACGCCGCCGCCGCCTCGGGATCCGTTTCTGTTATGTATTGGAAGAGATAGTGGAACCAGTAATAGGGATACCTGCGGGTTAGCTCGGAGCCCGGTTCTACCGAAGCGACGGGACACGCGGGAAGCATTCTTCCGCCGTACAGACCTAACGTGCGTGGCGTCGACCAGAATCGCTCGATCTGCTCCCACATCTTTTGGAACAGGATGTGCCCTTTATCACTCGCTAGAAACCAAGATGAAATTCGCTTCAATTCGGGGTTCAAATCTTCGCTCGGCCCATACCAGTTAAAGGCGAAGAACCCGGTTTTTTCCACTACTTGGGGGAGCCAATTGTCTAGTGGAACAACTGGAAAAAGGCTCGCATCGACCCAAATCCCGCCGTTCTTAAGTAGGAGCAGTGTGCGCACAATGTCGGAGAGCGCCTGGTGCGGCATAGCGGCTCTGTCTATCGAAGTCTCCGCAAGGAGATGAGCAACATCTCTTTCTTCTAGAATTTTGAGCTCATAGCCAGGATTCAACGCTTCCCATCGGTCGAAACAGAGCCTTACCGCGGGCGGGGCCTGCCCCTTTCCCTGCAGCCAAAGGGAATAGATCACGCGAGGGATGGACATAGTGGGAATTATGTCTTCTGCGGACGATTCAAAAATCAAAAATCTAATCCTCCACCCAATCACCCTTCGCCGAACGAGACCTTTTCCCCATCCACCTCCAAATAGAATGGCCATCTGTTGTAAAAAGAGTTTGAAAAGGTTTCGAGAACGATGCCGTTATCGAAAATGATAATCGGTTCGGCTAACTCTGTTAGCCCAACTTCAATAATAACTCCGCCCAGAACAAGGGGTTCTTGCTTTGCGATGAAGTCGAAGTCGCCACATTCGTCGTAGGTGTCGTATTCATCGTCTCGGTAATCATCGGATCCAAGAATGTGTTTTCCTTCCCTTATAAAACGGGCCGCCATTGTCGTTTCTAGGATCGCGTCTTCGAACTCCAGTATTTTAAAGCCATGGCCGAAAAAGCGGGTTAATTTCTTCCCGATCAGCTTTTTTAAAAGCCGCTGGGGTAGCTCTGTTCCAAGCGTTCTGGCCGCCGCAACGTAACGCCGATGGTCCAGCATCGCCTTTCGGAAGGCGACATATTTCTCAATGGTGATCCAAGGCGGCAAATAGGTTTCCTCTATCAGCTCGCCCAGTTCGCTTTGCTCAAGCGATATCCACATGACAAAGTTTTCTTCGCACAAATCAAAAACCCAGATGTTTGCTTCGTCGCCTATGCTGTACGAGGCGAGATCGTCTGCACAAGTCTTCTCCGGAGTATTCCCTTTGAATTTGAGCAACGCCACCAGATTCATAGGGCATGGCAAGTGAGTTGGCGGGAGAGGCGGGAGCGCGGCGTGTTCGTAGCTAGAAAGCAATAGTGGGTGGCTCAAGCCAGGCTCTCCTTGTCGACAAAAATGCTAGGTCCAGCGCTATTGTTGCGTAAAAGGATGGTTTGCCAAGATTTGAAGGATGCGAAAGACTGGATAACGTAGTCTTCGCTTAGTTCGATTCTGATGTCGGCCCCGAACGGAATCGTGACGGAAAGGCAAACTAGCTTCCCCTCTTCAACTTTATCAAAAAACTCCTCTGTTGCTTTAGAAGCAGCCGTTGGATGGCCCGAGAGAAACTCGCGCTGTCTGTAGTCCTCGCGCCCGAACAGGATCCGGCCGTTGTGCAGGATTCTCCATGGGCCCGAGACATCCATCTGCAAATCCGCGCTCCAATATTCCTGGCCTCTTTCGTTCAATCCCCTCGGCTTCTGCTCACCGAACTCGAAAACCTGGTACGCCGGCCGCCACATATCGGTGAGGGGCAAGCCTATGTAGGTTTGCAGGGCCGCGTAGATTTCTTCTTTTGTCGGATTTTCCATTTTGTTTCTTCAGATTAGCCCCGAAGAGCTGGAGCACGGGGAGGGAATGTCCGTTATTCATCGTTGGCGTTCATCGGCAGCAAGCTGCCTGGTTTTGAGCGGTAGCAAGCTACGCGCACTCCAGAGCTTCGCGACTTACAGGATGGCAAAAGGTGATTCTTGGGTGGGTTGTGCTAGGTTTTGCTACTTTATGGTCACATAGTCAGATTCAAAATCATGTTCGTTAAATTGGAATTCGGGGAAGTGGTTTATGCCTTCGCTGTATTTTTCGGTGCGGGTTTCGGTGGTGTCGCGGAGGGTGATGATCCTACCGCCCTTGAGGATATGGCGGGTTTTGGTGACGATGTTAACGGAGATTTCTGGTTTTGGTTTACCCATTAGCTCCAACTGTTTTTCGGCGAACTGGTTGATGTGTTCCTCCTGAGCTCTGTTTTGGAGTTCGAAGTAGGCGGAGAGGTATTGGTCGATTTCACTTTCTGAGTTGGCTGCAGCGCGTTTGAGATAGCGGCTGTACGTGAAGTTGGAGATCCCGGCCGCCGCGAATGCGGCCTTGGGTAGGGCGCCGTGGGCGATATTGACTAGGATCTTACTCGCAAGATAAGGTCCGAGGGCTAATGGTGCGCCGCCGCTAGCCGGCTTTGGATAGTCGGGCAGCTGGAGGAGCCAGTAGGTTGGGTCGAAGACCTCTTGGTCTGGGGTGCCCATGAAGGACCCAGACGGCGGGGATGGTTTTAATGGTTTTTTGGATTGGAGTTTTCGCGACGGACCTGCCTATAACTGCCCTAGTGGACAATTATCGTTCGCGTATAGGTGTTGTTCGCGTAGTTGGATTCGTGAAGCCGATTCCCGTTGTTGCAGAGCAACGTAATCGTATGAGTTCCCGCAGCCAACTTGGTCGAATAAGCCGCGTTGTAAGATCCGAAGCTATTAGCAGGCAGCGCAGGGAAGCCGATGGACGCTTTCACCACTCCGTCGATCTCAATGGCATCGTAACAGTAGGGGGCATCGGCAGAGCCTAGGTTCGCCATACAAACCGCGAAGTAGAGCGTATCCGTGCTAAAGAACTCCGTCGGTTCGGCGACGGTGCTGGTTGACGTGTGGATCATGATCGGGTTTGTCCAAGCGGAAAACCCGAGAGCGCCGTAGGGGTCATAGGCCTCGAGGTCCGGGCCGTAGGCCGAGAGCTTCATATAGCTGGCAAGGTCCACCAACAGCTTTTGGAAATTCGCCGAACCCCAGCCCGTGCAGTAATCCCAATCGGCAGTGCAGTTTACAGCGCCGTTGTTGCCGATCGTGATGTCGTGATAGAGATAGAACGCGCCGGAATAATCCTGAAGCGGATTCTCGAAATCGGTGCCAAGAGTGTAGAGCGCAGGATCAAGAAGGCCACATTTTCCATGAAGGTATTGGTCGATCAAGAGAATGTTGCTTGCCCACAGTGGGGTTGAAGCACTGGTGCCTCCGATTTCGGCCCAGCCCCCCTCGGCGGTGGAATAGATGGCATAGCCGCTGGCAGGATCCGCGTTTGCAGAAACATCGGGAAGCTCTCTAAAGCCATTGGAATGGGAATTGGAAACTCCGGGGCCGGTCTGCCATGTAGGTCTGGCATAGAGCTGGCTTAGGCCGCCGCTTCCACCCGAAACACTCTGTACGTTAAAGATCCAGGCTGTTTCGGAAAGCCAATCGCGCGAGAGGGGAACAAGTTGGAGATCGGTTCCACCAACCGAGGTAACCCACGGGCAGGCGCTCTCCATTAGAGAGGAAATGGCGGGATAGTTCGCTTTCGAAAAAGCGCCGCTATCGCCACTTGCCACAAAAACGCTGATCCCGGCCGCTGCCAAAGATTTTATCGTGTCGCTGAACGTGGTCGCGAAGGACCGCAGGCCGGCATGAATAATGCCGTATTCAGCGATTCCCCAACTCGAGGTCAGAACAGGGTATTTGAGTGCCAAAACCTTGTTATAAGCATCGATCTCGGCCGTCAAGCTGTTGGAAGGCTCGACGAGATTTACGGTCGCATGGGGAGCCTGGCCGATGATGGTCTCGACATCAAGCGAGGCTTCGGTTGCTCCGCCATTCGATGTTGGACCGCCATCAACCGGCGTATCGATGATGGTATAGCCCGTTATCGGATAGCCGTACGTAAACTGCTTGTAGACCGAGGTTCCCTGTGCTGCGAAGGTATCGGCATCGGTCTTGGTCCATTGAGTTGGCGAGTAAACGGCGATATCCATGCCCTGGCCGAGATATCCGCGGCTGTGAACGGCATCGGTCTCGTAACCGGTGGAGATGCCGTAGGGCCCGTAGCCTTCGATTTCCCCGGTAAGCGCCACCTTCTTAACCGTATGCGACGGATGCTGGACGAGGATATCGGAAAGGCCGTGTACGGCCGCGACTTTGGCGGCGAGGTTGGCAGGCAGCGTGATCTGAGTGGAAGGGGCAAAGGTGATGGGAGGTTCGCCTTTGGCGGTGAGATAGGTGGGCCGATCATAGTTTGCAAGCTTGGTGTTGAAGGCCTTTTCAGCGTTGCCTACGGTGGCGTCGGCTGAGATGAAAAGCTTGGTTGCGGAGACTGTGATGTTTGTGAAGCCGTGGGCTTTGAGATAGGCGGTTAGTGCCTGAACGTCGGCATCGGGCGCGCCGAATCGGCGGCCAAACTCTTCGCCGTCGATCCACTTATGGAAGTTAGGAGAGTTGGGGTCGTATTGCGAGAGGACGAAGGCATCAGACCCGGCTTCGTCTATGTTCTTTAGGGCGAGGCCAACCCTTAAGGAGCTTACGCTCACGGTGCGATTGAGGGATGGCTGGAGTTGGGTGAGATCGGGGGCACCCTCGACTCGGACGAGACCTTGTCCGGCCATAGAAGTTGTGTTTAGGGCGAACAAGCACGCAAAGAGACCTAAAATGCGACGTGTTTTCATGGTAGCTACTGAAAGTGTAATGGCTTTTTGGTGGGTGTGAAATTTATTTCACGCTGTTTTCACGGCAGGTTTTGGTTTTTGGCAAGTTCCCGTATGTTTGCGGTGGGGAATTTTCGATTTTCGATTTTCGATTTTCGATTTTAGATTGGGGAGGGGAAATTTCACGCAAAGGCGCAAAGCCCGCAAAGAAAATTGGTTTGAGGTTACCGATTCTTCTTCACGTTCACAAAGGTGTTAAATGTATAGCGAACGGGCGGCACCTGTCCCGGTGAGGGCAGCGAATCGGAAGCCCTGGAAAAGGTCCCGGATTAGTTTCCGATCCTTATAATCCGCCCCGAGGAGGGGCCAAGCCAACAGCAATTCGGGCTTTCACCGAGCGCGTAGATATCCCTCAATCGCGGAGGCTAAGGCCTGGGCGGTCTTCTCAATGTTGGCCTTGCTTCGCAGATGGGTGCCGAACTCGAGCTGGATGGCGTCCACCGTGCCGCCGTTGGCGCTGCCGTAAGTCTGAACGATGTAGCCGCCGTCGAACTTGCCTTCCTTTGCCGTTGAGCCCGGTGGTGGGATTATTGGATAGCCTTCCGCTGCGAGCAAGCCAACGATGGTTTGCGGACCATCCAGCCCCTGCGGGCCCTTTGAGGCTTGTAAATGGCGGATGCTTAGGCCGTTATCGGTGCCCCTAAAAATCGAGTCCATTTCGGCTTTTTGGCCGTGCAGATCGAGGAGTAAGCCAGCCCCGAATCTCTTTTGTACATCTTGCTTGGCTCTGGTTAGTGCTTGTTGATAAGCATCGTAATACGGTTTGCCTTGGGGGGATTCGTAGGCTTCGTTAGCGGGGCGGTTTGGGTCGACGTACTTCCTTTCGAAGTTGGCGGCAACCATGTAGGGGCGCTTATGGATATCGCGCTCGATGTCCTTGCTCGTTAGCTCGGCCAGTTCATCCGTTCGCTCGTCGCGAACGGCGACGAACTTGGAGACGCCGTTGCCCTGGCGTTCGGGCATTCCGGGGATGGGAGTTCGTCCGCCGTGAGGAGCGGAGAGGATGATGGGGATATCGCCGGTTTGGGTTTGGATGAGGTTGTCTTGGGTCGGGCAGGTGAGATAGGCGGCTAGGAGTATGGGTGCGAGCATTTTGGGGTGTTGGAAGTTTACTGGAGGCGGATGGGGATGGGGATGGCGGATGGCGGATGGCGGATAGCGGATGTCGGATGGGGAAATCTTATTCTTTGCCCCTCCTCGGGGCGGACTATGAGGACCGGAGGCTGATTGTCGTTGTCGTTTTCGCCATGGGCATGGAATTTCAGATTAGGAAGGGGAAATCGATATCGTGTCCGCTCGTCGCGGACTCGTCCATTTGCACCCCCCAAGGGATTTTCGATTTTTGATGGTCGATTGGGGATCGGAATTTCTTGGCAGCCTGATTTCCGCCCCCTCCAGCTTCTCTGGTTCCTCCTACGCTCGTCCGGTGCTGTTATCGACTTTGTTCCTCGCATTTAGGGGGCACCGAGATCCTCGAATATCATAATTCTTGCCTCAGTCTTTGCCGTGGGCGTAATCTTCGCCCATAAACCCTCTGCCATCCGGAATCGGCCAGTAAATGTGGATGTCGGAGCTTTCGTTTGGCTTGAAATGGGTTCGCGTAAATACGAGGGTGCTTCCATGCCGTTGTGGGCGCGCGAAACCTTCGAACTTAACTTGTCCAGGCTTGACCTTTGTCCAGCCCTGGTAATCGTAGGCAATCCGTTGGTTGCGAATAGGAGTAGCGGATGAGATGGAAAAGGGCAGGTTCACAGTTACGGTAGCTCGCCGGATATTGCCTTTCCATGAAGCTCCCGTGTCCATTTCGTAGGCCGTTTCCTTTAAATAGATGGTGGTGAGTTTGTTGTACCAAACGCTGGTAGCGCCGCCGCCGAGCATTTGGGAGTAGGTGTCGCGAACAATACGTGTCTGGTGGGCGTTAAAATGTACAACTTTAACGTGCCAAGATGCCACAAAAATCTTGTTATTACTGGGGATGATAGTTGTGTCGACTGGCTCTCCATCGACCCAAGACCGAAAATCCTCCAAACCTGAATACGGGGGAGCTTTAGTGTGGTTGTTATATGCTTCGTCTACTTTCCAGCCTAATCGGATTCCATCGCCCCTTCGCCCTTATCCGGAAAGCCAATCCGCAGGTCACACGGGCCACCAGTGTTCTGCAAGGTGAAGGTGCAATCGACATAGACGGTTCCGTTGTAGCCCTTCATTTTTATGTTGAGGTTCACGTTTTCTGAGACCATGCGGACGGTGGTTTTGCCGTGAAGGAGCTTTGGGCTGCCGCCCCAGGACAGGATTCCGTCATCCGCGTAGGCGGCGATGGCTACGGCCGAAGAGAGCAACAGCGTAAAGAGTGATTTCGCCCGGGGCATGAATTGCTAGACGGACTTAGCTCTTCGATTGGGAGAAGATAATTTAACTTGGATTAGGCCAGGCGCCGTACGCATTTTCGATTCTGGGTCTACGAGATTTTCTGTGGGTTAGGTCTAATCTTAACCGATGGACGGTTCAGATCTTTACACACGTTTGCTGGGTGTCAGCGCTCCTTGGTTTGTCTCTTCTGTAGAGTTTGACGAGAGCAGCCAG
>DASXZH010000063.1:0-24240 GCA_036502005.1 Fimbriimonadaceae bacterium | reverse complement strand
CCCAAACTACAACTCCTAAGTCATTTCTCCTAACTTTGCCTCGAAAAGCTGAAAGGAGCGCATAAAGGGGAGCGTTGTGAAGTCGTACAACTCCTTGTTCGCCACTAAACATGAAGGTGTAGGGAGTCTTGCGCCGTTTTACGATGCCGTTCTTCAATTCGAATCCGTTCTTTGCCGCCCACTCAGCAGCACTTTTGGTGACTACATCATGCAGGCGAAGAACATCTTTCAGAATTGGCAGCATCTTTTGCAGGTCCGATGTGTCGGCACCGTAGCGTTCTAAGATTTGAGCTTTTTGATGATAAACATCCGTTGGCTGTAACGAGGGCGTTTCCTTAGGATAGGTATTGAGATTGAACAACTCAAGGAGGCTTACAATGTCGCGCACGTCGAACTGCGTCGCTTGCTCATTCTCGTCCGTGTCGCCTTGGAAGTAGCCTATCTTGTCATTATAGGGCTCATCTTTTAGAGCTTCCTTGATCCAGTCAAATGCTCCCTCGAGATTTAGCAAGCTCTCTTGTGTCACCTGAATTCCCGTGTTTCGGGCTTGCGCGATGTGGCTGATGATCTCTTTGGGATAGCCTTGAAGAACACTAACCTTCACATACTGCTTGATGGGAGTCCAGTATCCATCCTCAGGTTCAGAGTTTAGTTTTTGAATCTCGTTCGCAGTCCGTTTAATGATCTCGTAAGTGTGGCCGCCGTCCATGTTGCCATCGCCAACAAAATCTCCTTCCTCTTCGCGGAAGCTGATTCGTAGATAGGCCTCTTCTTCCTTGAGTGAGCCGCTCTTGTGCCCCTTATCGGTTCTTTCGCTGTCTCGGTCGACAGAGTTCGCGAAAATGAGCATGCCTTTGTTTTTCACGTGAAAACAGTTGGCGAGTTTGGGATCAATAATGTCCTTGTTCAGGAGGCTATCAGTGACGTCTAAATAGACTGACTTGAGAGTCTTTGCAGGACGTCGGGGATTCGGATTAGTGGGAATATGGTGCGAGAGATCCTGCACATTAATCCAAAAGCTGTGCTCAAAAGCACCAGGAAAAGTAGGGTCAGGCTGGCGTCGTGCGCCAAACACTTTTAAGGTAATTTCGTTCATGTGAACCGTTGCGACCGTGGTCGCCCTATATGCTTGCGTCTCCCGAAGGAGCGATTCGCAGCACAGTTATTATACTAAACCGTTCGGCTTTTATAACGGTGTAGGCTGTAAAAGCGTTTAGAAATCTTTAACTCCCAACACCACATCCATGGAGTAAAGACCGCTCGAGGTCATGACTGCTAAATGCAACACATCTCCTGGGTGATGGCGGGCGACAATCGACGATAACTCCGTATTTTCCGTCAAATTAGCATTGTCAACTCTAACGATAGACATTCCGACTTTGAGGTTGTATTGATCCGCAGTCGAGCCAGGAACCACATTTGTGATGAACGCTCCTGCTGGAGTCGGATCGTATTGAACGCCAAGCCCAGCGGGGCTCTTTCTGAAAGCTAAGAAGAGACCTGCCCCTGCCGCGCACACCAACCAAAAAGCAAATTGACCACTTTCCTTCTTCCAAAGTCCTGCGACAATAAGTCCAATAACGGCTGCCACGATAAACGTGGCAATAGCAAAAACTATTAGAGCAGGCATTCCCGAACCAACCATGCCTTAGTCTAACACAAGTGCTCGAAATAATCGAGCACCCATTATTGCAGGCTGATTCGTGCGGAAGACGGCCATAAGGCGGGAACGGGAGAAAATCGCGACGCTAATAGCCGATCAGCGGCAAAAGCTCGGATGGTCTCAGAGGGAGTTATCCCGACGCCTTACCTGGCATGAAATGACTATCCATTTGATTGAATCTAATGAAAGAGGTATCGATGTTGCGGAGCTGGTCGATATCGCGAAGGCGTTGGGCTTAGACCCTGTCGAAATGATGCGCTTGGCAACGGCCGAAGAGAACAGCTAAGGTCGCGGCTCCTTGAAAGGTTGGCGCCAGATGCGCGGAAAACACGCGGAAACCACGCGAATATTGCATCGTTCACCTTCCACCGTACGACTCTAATATAGTTTTCAAAATGGCGGCCGCACCCCAGCTCCAACCTCGACATTCCTTACTGCCCGAACACATCATCCCCGCGTATCAAACCGCTTTGGGAACGATGTTGCAAGGAAAGTCGGAGGAAATTTTGTCTGGGGATGTTCTCGATGCTCTTAAGGGAAAAGTCCAGCTAATCTTCACTTCTCCCCCGTTTCCTCTAAATAAGAAGAAGAAATATGGCAACCTCCAAGGTGACGCGTATTTGCAGTGGCTGAAGGAGTTCGCTCCACTATTCAAGGAGCTTCTCACTGAAGATGGCTCAATCGTGATTGAACTCGGAAATGCTTGGATGCCTGGAGAGCCAACGATGTCAACTCTGGCTCTTAAATCGTTGATCGAATTCCAAGAGTCCGCTAAACTTCATCTGTGTCAGCAGTTTGTTTGCCACAATCCCACCCGTTTACCGTCGCCGATCGAGTGGGTTAACGTTCAACGCATTCGCGTAATCGACAGCTATACCAACGTATGGTGGCTCGGAAAAAGCTCACGACCAAAAGCGGACAATAGAAAGGTTCTACAAGAGTACAGCGAAGCCATGAAGCAGCTGCTATCCTCTAAGAAATACAACTCTGGAAAGCGTCCCTCTCAGTTCCGAGTTGGTGAGAAATCTTTCTTAAAAGACAACGGCGGGTCGATCCCTTCGAACGTGCTGCGAATGCCTAATACAACTTCGAGTGATGAATATCTGCGCTATTGTCGTAAGGAAAAACTGCAGCTACATCCTGCTCGTATGCCCATGGCACTCCCTGAGTTTTTCATAAAGTTTCTTACGGACGAAAACGATGTGGTTCTTGATCCCTTTGGAGGAAGTAACTCAACTGGAGCGGCAGCGGAAAAGTTGCAGCGCCAGTGGGTCTCTATTGAACCCGATTCGGATTATATTAAAGGATCAAGGGGACGCTTTCCAGGCTTAGTAGAGGATGACCCCGTTGAACAGCAATGAACTCTTTAAGGCTTTGCTTGACGCCCAAACAATTGCGCAAGCTCTAACAGCTATTGGCCAATACGAAGCTTCGAATCCCGAGACTTTATCATGGACTCCGTTTGGGCGCCGAAACAATCGGGGCACTATTGAAGCATCGGGTGATCCTGGCCGCTCACTTGTGGAGCGTCTGACGAATGGAATCGATGGTGTACTGGAACTCGAACATGAGCGGCACAGCGGAATTCCGACTTGTTCAAACCCTAAAGATGCTGGAGTGGCTTGGCTTGGCGTTCCCGAACAAGGGTTAAGCGGTTTAACCGCAACTCAACGACGTTCACTTGCCCAGCGCGTTACGGTCACACTTGAGGAAGGCGACTCCCGCGAACGGAGATTGGTAAGTGTGAGGGATACGGGAATCGGCATCCTTCCGCAAGATATGTCAAACACCATTTTGAGCTTAAGCGAAGATAATAAGCTTCAAAAACATTATCTCGCAGGGACCTTTGGGCAGGGTGGATCCAGCACTCTTGCCGCTTGCGAACTATGTTTCATTGCAAGCAGGCGCGGATCTGATGGTCCGATCGGATTTACTCTCGTTAAATACTTAGATCTTGATCCAGAACTATATAAGACTGGGCATTATGTGTGGCTCGGTGATAGTGGTGGAGTTCTTACGGCAGAGCCAACTGATCTGTTTCCAAGTGGCACGTTATGTAAGCACTTTGGATATGACTTGGACGCTTATGTTTCTCCACTTGGGCCAAGCAGCGTCTATGGCTTGCTAAATCAAGTTCTATTTGATCCCGTCATGCCTGTCTGGCTCGTTAACAAGGTTCATGGGTGGAACCGAGTTATTAAAGGTTCAAGAAATGCACTTAACGGTGCCTTGGATGATGGTGACGGCAGAGGGCCCACCCTTGCGCATCATATGCCGATGTTTTATGCGGGCCTCGGAGATTTCGGAAGAATCGGGATCGAATATTGGGTCCTTGAGGCGCCAACTTCAACAAACAAGAGGCCCTCATCGGCTTTTGTGAACGCCTATAGACCAATCATTCTGACAAGCAACGGCCAGAACCACGCCGAGTTTCCGCAATCTTTGATTAGAAAGGATGCTGAGCTACCATTTCTGGTGAATCGGTTGATATGCCACATAAACTGTGATGGTCTATCCGCAGCGGCCAAACGACTATTGTTTGTTTCCAACCGAGAAGAAGCGCGGGCGGGGGCTGTTCGTAACTTAATAATTCAAGAGTTAATTGAAGTTCTTAAGAGTGACACCGACCTGGAGCAAGTAAACAAGGACGCTAAAGATCATTCTCGCCGCGAGCGGGATGAATCTGCCGCCGAGAAAATGCGCTCGGAAGTTTCTCGACTACTTCGACTTCAAGGATTTGATTTCGTCAGGAGCGGTGGTGAAGCTGACTCTCGAGGTGACACATCAAGGCCCCCTCGTTCGCCACGTTCACCGAGACCCCCGTTGCCACTGATCGAGATCAACGAACCCCCAACTTATGTTAAGTTCGCAGTTGACGAAGATCGTGAGATATCGTTCTTCCCTGGGCAACGGCGCTATCTCCGCATTGATACCGATGCGAGCAGCACATATTTTAATCAGGACCCCGAACGGAGCCAGATTCAAATAATGGTGGCGAACGGTAATGGGCTCGTCATTGTGGGCGCTACACCACTAAAACATGGTCGGATGCGAGTTGGGCTTCTTTGCCAAGACGGCACCGAATTGGACAGTCGTGGAAATTTAAGAGTTGAACTCAGGCGAGTAGGACTGCCGACGCTTTCTGACGAAAGATCATATTCGATAAATGCCCCACCCCCAGCAAGGGAGTCGGACAGACGAACTACCATGCCACAATTTGAGATAATCCCCGTTGAGCCGCAAGATGAGAACTGGATTACTCTGAATTGGCCCGAAGACACATCAGCCGTGGCCTCAAGCGCAGAAATGTCTGAGGGAGTGCTTCTGATCTATTACAACACGCAATTCCCCGCGTTTCAAGCTAAACACTTTGCCTTTGAGGTGCGGGATCCGAGCTTAGCAGAATCGTTTAGGAGTCGTTATGAAATTTGGCTCGCTATGCACTCGCTTCTTTACTATCAAGACCAACAGAATCTCGCCCGTCCGAACGAAATTGTTGACGATACGACTGAGCAGATTCAGGAGATGGCAAGCGAAAACGCAGAAAGGGAAGAACGAAAAAGAACTGCTGTGCTATCAGTAATGATCGCTACAAAGGAGGCCACAACGGCTCTTTCAGAGGGCGAGTTAGACCCGACGATATGATTCCAAAGCTTATTTCAACTGTGTTTTAGGGATTTCTCTGTTGGGAATAAATAATTGAGGTTGATCTGATGACACAGACTGTTGTTCGCTCTTCGATCCCTTCTTGATAGCGTTCGGAATCCATAGTTCAGGTGTCTTTATTTCTTGAACTGGCCCTTCGCTTGGTTTACTGATCCATGGCGTATGTCTAAGCAGTTCAGGTTTTGAATCCAGAACTGTCTCAAGAGCAGGAATGCTTTCCTTCGAAAATAACTCCTTCTTGCCTGCACCAAAATTACAAAGCTGTTTATGAAGGGCGCGCTCGTCCTGTTGCGTTCCAGGAAAATAGAGAATCAAAGCCTGCGGCAGTGTCCACGCACCTACGCCCTGCTTGACACGTTTAACGGGACATTTCGACCATCCAACCTTGATGTGGTTGGGATGGTCGAGTGCCTGCGTGACGTATACGTAGCCAGAGATTAACTCGGCCATTGCCACTTCTTAACTTGAAAACGTCCGTTTGAACCCCTGTTTTGAGGCCGCCAACGACCGAGACCTATATACATGCCTGCTTTCTCGACACAATCTCGCACGATGTCTTCCGTAAGCTGAGGGTCGAGAAGTTCCATTTCAATGTCCGCCTCCCACTTATATGCAATCGGGAATGTCCGAGGAACTCGGGTACCACTTCCTCGTTTTCCATCCGAGTTTTGAAGCAGCTTTACGGAAATGATGTTATCTCGTGTATACGGTTCAAGAGTCAGTGGGTTTTTAAGAACTGGTGCATCTCGAAAGTAGACGCCTTGTTCGAATCTTCCCTTATAACGCTGACCGCGAGTACCTGGAATGGTAGATGTGATCCTTCCAGCAGCATCGCACAAACAGTTATGGAAGGCGGCGATGGGGATCACACATTTCCCGTCTACATAGGTGCATTTGTCCCGCCAGGTGCGATCATCGTAGTGCCCCGCGTCTTCTGAGGTTTGTTGTGGCTCTCCGTGATAGCGGGAGGAAGAGTACGGCGAAATGCCTTCGATGGTAAATGTCAGTTTTGTAGGTTGTAATGATGTGTTCATAGAGTTTTCCTTGTTTGGTTGTTTGTTTTTATTTGATCAAGCAATAGATTGATGAGTTGAATCGAGCAGAAACGAGGTGAGGCGAGCCGAGGTGAGGCGAGTAGAGGGGAGGTGAGATGAGGGGAAAACTGTTGCGATTGGCGAAATGGGCGGAAATATTGGAAGTTGAGATGAGAGGAGGCGCGTGGAGACGACTTGAGTCGAGCAGAGTCGAGCAGCATGGCGACGAGTTGAGTGGAGGCGAAAACTTATGTGATTTGGGCAAGAAATGGATGGATAAGTGAAAGTTGAGTTGAGTCGCGCAGCATAGAGTGGAATGGCGTATAGTCGCAGTGAGGCGCGTCGAGTCGAGTAGAAAAAGGAAAATGATTTTGGGTGGCAGAGTAAGTTGAGTTGAATTGAGGCGAATCGAGTCGAGATGAGTTGAGTTAAGTTGAGCAGAGTCGAGTCGAGGTGAAAATCTGTGCTAAAAATTGCGCTGGTAGTGGAGTTGTGGCTCTCCGAGCCGAGCCGAGACGAAAAGGTGAACAGAAACTGGATGATTCGGAAAGTAAGTTGAGGTGAGTTGAAAAGAAAAGAGTAGAGATGAGATAAATGGAGTCGAGGGGAGACGAGTGGAGTCGAAGCAGCCAAATCGGACAAGTATTGAAAGCGAGAGCTACGAGTAACTCCCGCAATCATTTGAACATCGCCCACTGAAAGATTTAGCTTTCTTGACTGCATGTTTATAGTTATCTTTCGCGGCTTTCAAAAAGGCAAAAAGAATTTCAAGAATTTTTGCCGCCGCATCTAAACCAGGTTTTTTGAGATGAAAAGGTGGGCTGCCACCTAATCTAAGCACGAGGTAAGAAATTCTCACGATAACTTATCGTCACAAACGTTCCCGCCCACTAACTGTCTAAAAGTGGACTTGTATCGTCTTGAAGTGTGAGGAGCCCAACTTTAACGATGGATCACGAACAATGGGAACAAGCCCCACAAATCTTTGTAGACACTCAAATAATCACTCTTTTCAAGTTCTTGGAAACACCTGAAAAGTTTTGGCCAGAAGGAGCGACTCAGGGCCGTTTTGTTATAACGACACCTATCGTTTGTGAGTTAGAAGCAATAAAGGACGAACACTATAGCAGCGGTCAAAGAAAACGGGCAAAAATGCTCTTGGATTACCTGGAAGACGCGGACGATAGCCCGAGGAAACGAAAGATCCTTTCGGGCGAAACTTGCCTTGAATATTATTGGCCAGAGTCAAATGATATAACTCGCGCTGGCAACAGGTTTCGAGTTCATGGTCCTGACGAGCGGTTTATCGCTGCAATCATGGATGCGTCAGGTGGGTCTCAGTCCAAGTACTACGTTTTGTCAGACGACGTTGGAATTCGACTGCGATGCAAGCATATTTTGGCATCGTCGCAAAAGCTCTTGAAAGCTTACAAACCGCCGCAGGAGCTTCGCTATCCAGCTGAGGTATTTAACTTGCCTCAGAACGTCAAGCTGGCCGTAAAACAGCTCGGCTTGGAGCTGGCCGAAGCAATGCGAGAAGAGGAAGGCTAAATGGCCGAATCAGGAACGACCCAAGGTTCGCTTTGCTTGAAAAGTTGGCAGCGAAACTCAGACGTGCGTCGTTGTTCAAAAAAGCGGTAGGATCGGGCATGACTCCAAGTAACCCCCACGAACCCACAATCGAACATCTTCAAAACCTCTTGCACGACACCCAGACACTTAGCGAAGCAAGAGCTAATAAAATAAAGAAGCTCGAAGAAGACTACGCGGCATTGGTCAAAATGTACAACGACCAAAGAAGCGTGATGCTTGAGGATCTGGAACATGCGTTAAAGCCCCTATCTCAGGATCCAAAACTAAAAGGCACTATAGATGACATTTTGTCGGATCTTCGATCAAGTAAAATTTGACTTAACCTATTGAATTAGCTCGGGCCACAGCTTTTATTAAACGGCTGGCCCAAGTGGAAAGAGTATTCCTGGTTCAACGTTAAGCGCCATTGCTAATGTGGTGGCTGTGCGCGGAAGAGGTCTGACCTCCCCCCTTTCGAGTGGCTCCAGGGTTCTGGCGGAAACGGGAACGAACTTTGTTGGGTCATCTTCGGCCAACTTGGAAGTCCGCACCGATAGCTCACTGCGCCCTAAGAACGCTCGCTTACGTTCGAGCCCAAGGTTATTTGGATATTTACGATTCGCCACAAAGTGCTTTATACAACTTCGTAGTCTGGTAGCAAAAAAGCCGCAGGTGAAACGCTACGCGATGGCGAAAGCCCATTCGTGGAGATCACGAGGAGCACAAAATGCAGCTTTAAGTTCGCTACGGCCGCTAAGGCAGCCGAACTGCGGCGAATTCTGGATGAATATGCCGTCGTCGTCAACTTCTTTATTAAAAAGTTTTGGGATCATTGTCCCTCAAAGAGCAGGCTGCTAAAGACCATTGTGAACACGCCAGATACCTGGCTCGATTACACTCTCCGCCAAACGGCCGCCAGAGAAGCCGTCGATATGATCACGGCTTCCAAGACGCGACACGGCGCCCGCGCCATCGTGCCTGAACACAAGGCGAAATCGATGAGAGTGTCGACTGGAACTGCCCAACTACTCCAAGCGAAAACCGCCTCCATATTCAATTTGTGGTTGTCGGTAAAAGTCGGGAATAAAGACAAGGCTCATCGAATATCTATCCAACTTCCTGTGTTGCCTCACAAACATATGCAAAAACTCGCTTCTCGTGGGAAAATGTGTGGCAGTTTCACCATCACTGACCATTCGGTTCAGTTGGCCTACAAAATCGATATTGGAAATCCCAGGCCCGTGTCCAAAGCCATTGGCGTGGATACTGGAATTAAGGCCCTCGCGAGCCTTTCAACGGGAGAACAATACGGCCGCGAGATGGAATCGATGATTCAACGAGTGCGGCGACGTAAGCAAGGCTCTAAGGGCCAGCAACGAGCTCGCAGGAGCATGAAACAGTTTATCGATAGGATTGCAAAGAGAATTGCAGCGAAACCTGTCGATCTCATTGTTGCGGAAGATCTCACAGGGATCTCGCACAACACCAAAGCTCGCTTGGGGAAGAGAATGCGAGCCACGATCGGCAACTGGAATCAGCGGTATTGGCTGGGCAGATTGGAAATGGCGTGTGAAATGAACCGTGTTCAGTTTCATGTTGTTCCTCCTGCGTATACCAGCCAAACTTGCCACCAGTGTGGTCATGTCGATCGCTCAAATCGTAATGGAGAGGCGTTCTGCTGCAAAAAATGTGGCCACGCCTGCAACGCAGATATCAATGCTGCACGGAATATCCTGTCCAGATTTGAGAGCGGAGTTAAAGGCCCCGCTTGCAAAGGAGTAAACTTCAGCGGTTACTGCCCCGTCTCAACTTGAGATATGGGGAAACCCACTTATATTTATTGTACTGGACGAATACTGGTGATCCAACCCAAGATCAGAAGCGTCAACCTATATCGTTGTTGCAACATTTCTAAGGGTGCTTTCGTCCTGGCGGGCCGGTAGATGCCCGAATATCAAGCTTGACGGGCATAACGATCTGATATTCCGCCGGCTTAGCATTGCTGCAGATCTCGATTAGCAGTTCTGCCGCCTTCTTGGATATCTCCCTCACGGGCTGGGAAATACTGGTGAGAGCCGGCCGCGAAAACTCAGCCGGGCTGAGTGAATCAAAACCCACAATCGACAAATCCTGCGGCACCTTGATGTTTAAATCCCTTGCCAAGTTGAGCAAGTTTATAGCGTCATCGTCGGACCAGCTAAAGAAGGCGGTCGGCCGATTCGGAGACTTCAAAAGATGCTCAAGTCTCTTGCTTTGCTCTTTGTCGTGGATACCTTGGGCGGCAAAATCCGGATTATAAGGAATGCCGTGCTCTTCCAAAGCCGCCCTGAACCCGCGATGCCGCTCGATCGAGCTAGTGGAGTTAACGTCTCCTAAAATAATTCCTATCTCTCGGTGGCCAAGTTCAATAAGATGGTTGGCGGCCATTTTCCCGCCGTCAAAGTTATCCGCATCCACAAAGGCGACATTTGGGTCTTCACTGCGGCAGCAAAACAGCACTACCGGCAGCGGCCTGTGCAGCAGTTCGATTAATGTCTCGTCATCTCGGTTTCTTAGAACCAGGACGCCGTCCACGCGGCCATCGGCGAGAGCGTCCGCCTCGGACCTGCCGTCCGAAAGGGACCCGGTGTGCAGCATCAGGTCATAGCTTTGGGTTACCGTGGCCTGGCAGATGCCGTGCATGAGCTCACTGGTAAAGCTGGACCACACGGTGAAATACTGTGCATGTTGAAAAACGAGAGCCAGCGTAGAACTGGACTTCTTGACCATCATTCTGGCGATAGCGCTGGGAGCATAGCCAAGCTCTTTGGCGGCGCTTAACACTTTCTCGCTCGTGGAGGTACTGATGCGCGCCCTCGCGCCCTGCCCATTCAGCACATAGCTTACGGTGACTTTACTAACCCCGGCCTTTTTGGCCACATCCATGATGGTGGGACGCTGCCCCATAGGGAGTTAGTATGATCGATTAAAACGCATAGTATCGCAAGTTAGTTGAACTATGCTGAGACGTAAGGCTGCTGAACCGATTAAGCTAGCTGAACTTTTACAAAATGTTCAGCACCGGTGCCCGTAGACTGCAATTTGCCACATTGGAAATCGGCCGTTGAGCATTCCACATGCGAGACTTCGCCGGTGCCCTGGACATCAAAGTGGAACACGTCGCCTCGAAACTGCCTCTTCAACCGGTAGTTCAAGGGTTGTGATCCGCTGCGCGGATCGACGATTAGCCCTTCTCGGCTTGCCCGAATACCGCAGATCCACTCAAGCGCCATGCGATACATCCAAGAAGCGGAGCCGGTATACCAAGTCCAGCCGGCCCGTCCCTCGAATGGAGAATCGGGACCATCCACGTTTCCAGGCATTACATAAGATTCCGCCACGTACCGCTCAGCGTTGCGGCCATTACACGGGATCATTGCCTTGTACAAGGAGCGTGCGTCATCGTGCCAGCCTTGCATGGCCAAAGCTTGCACCATCCAAGTGGAAGCGTGGCTATAGACTCCGCCGTTTTCGCGCAGACCTGGGGCATAACGAGTGATGTAGCCCACCCATGGATCAACTTGGCTGAAGGCCGGGGCAAGGAGGAGAGCCCCGTATGGCCTAACCAATTTGTCCTTAGCAGAGGCGATCGCCTTTTCGGCCCGTGCCGGATTGGCGATACCGCTGATTACGGCCCAAGTCTGCGGATTTAAGAAAATCTTTCCGGCGTTAGAGGTCGAACTACCAAGCGGCACTCGGTCATCGCGGGTTCCTTGAAGATACCAATCGCCGTCCCAACCGAACTGCTCAACTGCATTTTGTAGACTATCAGCCGCCGCTTTAAACTCCTCAGCTACTTTAACCTGTCCGATTTCAAGGAGGATGGGCTGCCAGCGCTGCAGGATATCGTACAGGAACATGGCGAGCCAGACGCTTTCGCCTTTGCCGTCGATGCCGGCATGGCTGAGGCCATCGTTCCAATCTCCCGCGAAGATGAAGGGAAGTCCCCTTTCACTAAGCTTGGAAAGCGTGCGCCGGATTCCTCTGAAACAGTGCTCAAGCAAAGTCGCCTTTGAGCCAAACTTCTGCGTTTGGCGATCCAAGAAGTTGCACTCGATGCCCAGCGCTTCCAAATCGTTTGTCTCTTCAAGGTAGGCAAGCGTGCCGTAGGCGACCCATAGGCAGGTATCGCTGTGGTGGCTCTCGACAAAGATGTCGGTGTTGGGGTGCCACCAGTGGCGAACCACGCCGTCATCGTACATCGCCTCCGCATTGGTCAGAAGTTGCCTTTTCGTGATCTCCGAATCAAGGTTGAGCATGCCCAAGCTGTCTTGCAACTGGTCCCTAAACCCATATGCTCCGCCCTGTTGGTAATAAGCACACCGCGCGATCATGCGGGCCCCCAAAGACTGATACTTCAGCCAATAGTTGTTCATCAAGTCGAAGGCGGCGTCAGAGGTTTCGACTTTGCTGCGTTCACAAAACTCAACCCAGTTTTGCTGAACAGCGGCAAGCTCCTCGGCATAAGTGTCGGGATTAAAGCGGCGAACTAGCTCCGCGGCTTCTTCAACGGTGGGAACGGAACCGATTGTGAAAACAAGCGTTCGCGTTTCGCCGGGCTCTAGTTCGATAGAGCCGATGGCGGAGGCCACAGGGTCGTTCCAGCGTGGATTCTCCAGTCCCGGAACATGGCCAAAAAGGTAGCCGGGAAGGGTTAGGTCGGCCGGGCGACCTAAGAATGAGCTCTTGTCGGAAAGCCAGTCGTCAACGCAAAGGCCCTGAACGCCATGGAAAGCAAGGGGCTGTTCTGGTTCCAACTCCCGGATATCATGCTGAAGGCCCGGAAGTTTTCGCGCGTAAACAAAATCTCTCTCGCGGCCGGAGAAGTAAAACAGTCGGTGGAACTCGTGGTGCCAATCGTTGGCATTGCCTAGCTGCCACTCCAGGTAACTGGCGATTCGAAGCCTTCTTGTAACCCCGCCCGTATTCGTAAGCGTCACGGTCCAAACCTCGCAAGGGGCATCCTGAGGGACGAAAACGGTGTGGGAACTCTCTATTCCGTCGACCCTTCGGTTAAAAGTCGTATAGCCTAGGCCTTGCACAACCTCATCCAGTTCCGCTTCGACGGCCGTTGGCTGGCGGGTGGTGGACCAAACTTTGTGTTCAGAGTCTAGGTCTTGAATATATACAAATCGGCCTTGCCGATCCTCCACCAGATCCTGGTTCCAGCGTGTGATGCGCGAGACCTGGCTGTTATCGCCCCACGAGAATCCGCCTCCGTTTTGGCTTATCACCAAGCCATATTTGCCATTGCTCATCACGTTGGTCCAGGGCATCGGTGTGGCGAGATTGGTGATGACAAACTCTCGGCCATCCTTTCGGAAGAAGCCGAATGCGTTCGGGCAAAGTTTGTCGTCGGAGCGAGGATCGAGAGTAAGGGCCATGACTAAAAAAATGTGTGTGAAGGGTCAAGAAAGCAAGTTTAAGGCCAACTGAACCGATTCAGCATTATACTTTGGCAGACCGATCTGGGACTCCAGTTAGTTCCTTTAAGGACCGAAACCAAGCCTTTTTTGCGGAATTACCGCTTGCCTAAGGGTTATTACGCTTCCGATGCTAGCTTTTTCAACACCTCTTTAGAATCGACGTGCCAATGAAAAACGCCGGGACCGCTTGTTATGGGCATCACCGGCTTTGTAGGGTCCAGACTGGCATCTACCCAACCGCTTATGATCATCGCTTCGAAGGCCACCGGCACTCGCTTGATGTACCAATTTTGAAACTCTTGGTCGTTCTTGCGAGCGTTTGCCACTCGATTTAGTTCTCGGATGATTTCGCCAAGGGTCGAGTGCTCTTTAAGAATGTTGAAAAGCATCTCGAATACGCCTTCGAGTGGCAATGACTTTCCGTCTCTTTGGTAGGCAATATATCGACGTACACCCCCGTTTTCGTATTTCGCTCGGTCTACCTTTCTTGCTCCAGTCAGGTTAAGTTTGAACACATTGTTAGTTCCCAAGGGGTTTGGCGTGTCCATAGGTGTAAGGTAGGTGCCGAGGGCCCGCAGTGCGGAAACGGAGAGGGTCGCAGTCCCGGCCACGAGATCATCATCGATAAACCCGCCCTGCCCTAGCCATTGCCACGCCTTGTCCGGGGAAAGGTTTAGCCCGTTGATCTCGGCGATCTTTGCCGTATGTTCTTTGAGTTCAGAAAATTGCTCGTTGGCGCCATACCAGTACGCGGCAAATCGCTGGTGGTTCGTAATCCGGTTTTCTTGCAGTTTTTGATATTCGTCTCTTAGCCAGGCGGGATCAAGTTCGCCGCGGTCAAGTTCCAGAATCGTGAAGGCGGCTTCGCGGGCTGCGCCGTGGGTAATGGTGAGTCCGGCTGCCAGAATCGGATCAGCAAAGCCGCTGCTTTCGCCCACAAGAAACCAGTTTTCGCCGTACATCTTCTTGGCAATGAAGGACCAGTCTTTGGTGGTGCCTAGTTTGTATTCCCGGGTCGCGTTCTTAGTCAACTCAGTTATCCGAGGTTCACTAGCTAAGGCCTCCAAATACAGATCTTCCGGCTTCTTCTTCGCATTCTTATAGAAGTCGACGGGCATAACGAGGCCAATGCTTGTGCGAGTTGGACCGAGAGGAATGAACCAGATCCAGCCGTAGCCCACACTCATGACTTGAACCCGGGTTCCGCCGATGCCGATGTTTTCCGCCCACTCAGCGTTTTGCCAGTAGTCCCAAACTGCGATATTTTGCAAACCGGTGGGATATTCGACCTCCACATCCATGGCTCGCCTAAGCAATCCAGAATGGCCGGAAGCGTCGATATAGTAGCGAGCGGTCACCATTTCGCCGGTTTTTAGCTCGAGATTCTCCACGCGATCCCCACTGCGGTGAACTTTTGAAACGCCAACTCCTTCATGAACGCTGCAACCCAACTCCTTCGCGTGGTCTAGGAGTATCTCATCGTAGATGGCGCGATCGACCTGGAACGCTGTGAACTTCCTCTCGTTTTCGAACTTTGCGGGCCGCGGTGCTTCCCTAAGTTGCCCCCCCAGCAAGAAATCGAAATCCCAGAGATCGTTCGTTTTTCCCCACTTGTAGGTGGCGCCTATTTTAATAGGAAATCCGGCCGCCTCAATCTTATCCCAGGCTCCCATTTCGTCAAGATAATAGGAAATAAGGGGCAAATGGCTTTCGCCCACATGGTCTCTTGGGAACACCTCTCGTTCAAATATTTCAACTTTGAGACCAGGGTTGTACTTTTTTAAAAAGGTCCCGATGGTGCTGCCCCCAGGGCCGCCGCCAATGATTGCAACATCGCATTCCATGTAGTTCATTATAGTCGAGCGCCTAAGGGTTTGCTGAATCGGTTCTGCAAGCTGGCATTCCTAACGATTGAAGGGCCAGCTTGGACGACAAAATAAAAACAAACGCGCCCGCGAAGACGATATTTGCGAACACACAGGCAATTTTCTCTGAAAATTTGGAGCTTTGAAAAAGTTCGGTTATACTTGCTGAAACGTATCAGCAAATGTCAATTTTAGATTTTGCCGGTGCGTGGCGTCCGAGGCCTTGTGAGGACGTGCAGATCACGTTGCCATTGGTAAAAAGCATTATCGGATAGTTTGTTGAACCCAACGACGGAATGTTGAATCCAAAGACGGAAGAACATACATGAATAAAAATCGCGCATTTACATTAATTGAACTTTTGGTGGTTATCGCCATCATTGCAATTCTCGCCGCCATCCTTTTCCCAGTTTTCGCACAGGCGAAGGCTGCCGCAAAGGCAGTTGCCGGCCTTTCCAACCTCAAACAGCTCGGGCTCGCCCAGCAGATGTATTACAACGACAATGACGACACTCGAGAAGGGCGACAAAACGTCGATCCGGATCCGGGCGTTTGCGAGAGCTGGAGACAGATTACTTATCCGTACGTCAAAAGCACAGGCCTTTTCAACGATCAAATGAACGCCGCAGCGAAGTACACGGATGCGTTCACGGACCCTGCGGGTCGCGCGGCCATCTGCGGGACGGACCGTAGCCAGCTTGGAGGCCTTCCTGGCTTCAATAGAGGTTACGATTGGAACAACGTTTACGGTGCTAGATGGGGCGGCAACGTGTGGGATCAGTCCGGTTTGAACCTCAGCGAAGTTGATTCGCCTGCAACAACAGGCGACATCGTTGAGGGTAGAAACTGGACTACCGACGACGGCCCTTTCACTCAGGGCTGGGTAGATAACAGCGACTACAACTTCTCCTGGATTGCCGGCTATCCCAATACGGGCCTGTTAGGCTCCAATCTTAGCGGCAAATATAACGAGCAGGCAGAAAATGTAGCTTATTTTGACGGACACGCCAAGAGAACTCCGTATATCGCCGAGTGCTCTCAGTTCGCTAACGTGGGCGCGGACTCGCTAAACTGCAAGACGTCGACGGATCCCGCTTCTGGCGGACTCACCGGATGCGCGTTCCCGGCTCCTGTTTGGAAGGGTGATCTCAACGCCAAGGGATTCTGGAACTTCTCCGCGAACGATATCGGCACTGGAGCAGGACCTGCTCAGTTCTGCACGAGTATGCCGCAAGTAAACCAGTAGGTTTAGCTTACAGCACCGAGACCAGGAGGATTTTCTTCCTGGTCTCGCAATTTTTGCGCTTTAACTTGACAAGTAAAGATTTTCTATGAACTCACGAAAAAGAACTCTGTTTTGTATCACTGCATCGGCTCTGGTATTGCCAATCCTCGGGTCGATCGCGGGCTGTGGCAGTGGTCCGAGCGAAGACCCCGCCAAAACCCAGTCGCGAGTAGACGCAGTGACTCAAGAGCAAGCTATTATCGATAGATCGAGCGGCACTTATGATTCGCTTAGCACTGCCGATAAAGCAGCGCTGGTTAAGTTGCTGGGTAGCGAAAAACAAGCTCAAACGGCGTTCAAGTACATGAAACCTCATACTCCTAACGCGGCTGCCCAATCTGGCCTTCCTCCCTCCCAGGGCGGCGGCGGATAGACCGGGCAAGAACGAGAATCGTTTCTGTTTAGAATTAGGCTCGGACTCCGCGTCCCACCGTTCGTTTATTTCCTGTTGAATCGGCTCCGAATGTGCGGAATGGATTCAGTAGGGCAAGCCCTAGCCACTATGCCCAAGGCGCTGTTGATAAGCCTAGGATGTACCGAAATCGGAGATGGGGCGAGGAAATCCTGACTTCAGGGCCTAAAGGCTTTTTTCTGAGCAACTCAATAGTCGAAGTGCTTCAAAGAAATGCCCGGACGTTTCAACATCATCAAATAAGTCGCCGACCGGTAGGTTTTTAAGGTTCTCCCGCATCGTTGCGGCACTCTTAGCCTTCGCTACGTAATCGTCCTCATCCGCGGCCATAAGAGCTTCCCCGCCAATGATTTTGTAAAAGCCAAGCGTATGCCGTCCGCGCATGTGCATCCCGGGCAGAGAGATCACGGGGGTACCGACGAGAAGCGACTGCAATGTGCTGTTGCCACCGCTCCAGTCTGGAACATCTAATGAGGCATCGACAGCGGCAAGCAATCCCGCAAACTCCATGGCGTCCAGCTGAGGAATCCATTGAACGGGGATCCCTTTTCTTTCGAATCTTTCCTTCAAAAGCACCGTGGCCAGGTTGTCTCCCTGAATTGCAAGAAGTGGCCTCCCAATTTCCTCGCAAACCCTCTTAAGCAGTGCATCTCTTCGAGGCAGTATCTTCATTGGATTCTGCGCGATCAGAAAATGCGGCCCCTCTCCCAGCAAACTCTTGTCGAAGTGTCCGGCATCAGAGGCAAACCAACTTTCATAGCACAGTCCGGATCGGGGAAGTCTCACTAGCGTTTCGGAATAATGGTCTTGCCCGTTTTCAGGCTCCATTGCATCCGAAGAGAGGTAGTGGGTCATATTGGCAAAGCCCGTCGTGCAGGGGGTGCCCCACATCGCCGCTTGAATCGGTGCAAGCTTCAGCGCCGCGTACTGTTTTGCGTTCGTAAGAAACTCGGTCGGGTCGGGATAGATAAGAACGTCAAGCTCGAGTGATTTGATGAAGCGTGCCGCCTCCGGAACGGGCCCCCGCAGTCCGTAAAAATGGTCGGATCGTGCGCGCCAAATTTCAGTTGCAAAATCTTCTTTCGAACCTAGCTGAAGCGCGAATGTTTCGACGTTGGCCGGGGTGTGGAGCAGAAAACCGAGCGCCCATCGGCTGCCGTTGTGATTCCACAGTGTCCCGCTTATGAATCCAACTCTCAGTTTCGTATGGGGTTTTTTCCTTTGCAGCGCTTGCGTGAGGTCCGGAAGGGCACGGGTGGCGTGGCGATCTACAAATGATCCGTATTTTGCGTTTAAGTCTCGATCCACGAATCCAAAATAAGGAAGAGTGATGGCAACATGAGTATCGAGCGCATCAAAAACCGCTTTCGAATCCAAATGGATGTCCAGGAGGTGGTCGAGCACTTTTTCGTAATGCGCTCTTGCGTCAAGTATCTCGTCTTCAGAACCTGGACAAATCGGCAATTGCAGCATGCTTAATGCAAGTTGGGGATCCATTCCCGAAAACGGCATGGGCCTTTGTCTTGGGGGAATGTTGCGCCAACGCTCCATTGCTTCATCAACCTGAGGGTCGATAGTGCATATTCCAATAGGCTCTCCCAACCTGGGGTGAAAACCTTCCAGCCAGGCAGCGATATTAGTGTCGGAGTCGTAAGGAATATCACTTAATCCGGCAGACTTTGCCAATTGGGGCCTTATCGCAAGCCCAAGTTCCAAGAAGCCGGTCTGCACACTGGCCGAAGCGGTTCCTTTCAAAATTCCATCGAGAACGGCTTCGCCAAAAGCGTCGCAAGAATCGATTCTGGGCCGCTTAGTTATCCGTAATGCCTTGAATTTGCCCGGCGGTCCAAGGATCCCCGGATCGGAGATTGGAACCCGTTCGTAGGGATTCTCCTTCCAGTTCTTGCAGTCTTCGGCGTTCTTTGAGGCCTGCGATCTGCACATCCAGGGGCGGACTTCGTAAATCGAGCACAGCCCGTCGCTAAGAAATGGGCATTGAACCCTTATCGTTTCCAACGGATCCGCGCGTTTAAACC
Source organism: Fimbriimonadaceae bacterium (assembly GCA_036502005.1). Classification (GTDB taxonomy): domain Bacteria; phylum Armatimonadota; class Fimbriimonadia; order Fimbriimonadales; family Fimbriimonadaceae; genus DASXZH01. Next base: position 5,242 of record DASXZH010000063.1, on the reverse strand, counting down.
TTGTTTCGATTTCGTAGCTGCGAAGCTTCTCGTTAAGCTCGCGCTGGCGTTCGTCCGGCCAATTGGCGATGATGTGCTCAACAATCGCGGCTGCTTCCAGAATTGTCAGCGGAATCGGCCTGTGGCAGCACCAACAGCAGCCTGGCTTACAGTCGGCGCCGGATTCGGCCATCTCTTCGTCGATAGACGGCTGAACTCCTGCGGCGACTTTTTGTTGCGCTTGGGCGAGCGGAATCAAACCTTGACGCCGAACAGCATTGGCTGCGAGGGCAGTTGCTAGGCTCAACGCAGCTTCGGGGGACATGGATACAGTTTACTGCCCCGAGAAGTATTAACTATTTTTCGCCCCTACGTCCCAGACTATTTATTGACACCACATAAATAACTTTTATCGGGCAAATTCAATGGCTATCTAGATAATTGATTATTAGGACATAAATTCTAAACCACGCTTCGGTTTTCTGGCGTAGAATCGAACTCGATACGAGATTACGGAGGTTCTAATGAAATTCAGTAAAGCGATTGCCGGCATCTTTGCTGGTTGCCTTTCGTTTGGTAGCGCATTTGCAACCCTTACGCCTACATGGGAAACAGGTAATGGGGCGATTAAAATCGTTCCTTATCCGCATGCCTGCAACCTCACGACCCAAAGTGCTACCACCGACGTGTATGACTATTACTTATACCACGGTGGGGAAGCAGGTGCAGAGGTTGTAGTGAACGACTGTAGCCCGAGCGACGGCTCCGTGACCTGGACGTCAACGGAGGCGCCCAATTACCCTGAAGCATATATGTCTCCGGGAGACTTAGACGGCGATTCTAGCGGCGCCTATGTCCTTTTTCGCGAAGTAGGAACTAAAAACTTTCTTCATTTGCAAAAGCACACCTCTTCCGGTTTTCAGTGGGATGATAACTACGATTCTGATCATTCGATAACCGGCTTAGGCGAGTACGACAGCGAACCCCTGTTTTCCAGGGTTGACGATTCTTACGTTTACACAGGCGTAGGATATGGCTCCTCAGTGGTCCTTTCTGTTTGGGATAAATCAACAGGTGATCAATTAGCGACAACCACAATGACTTCGGGCTATACGGTTACGTCTGCGTACCTTCAAAGAAAAAATGAGCTCAGTGGATTGAGCGCCTCTTTCGTACTACTGGCTGAATACAATTCCAGCGGTGTAGGAATGGCCAAGGTGACCTACGATGGAACATCCATATCGGTGACCTATTCTAGCCAGTACGCACCGTCTCCCCCGGGGATAACGACGGATTCGCTTACAGCGGAAACGACGGCAACGGGGTTTGGGATAGATTGCAGCGGATCTTACGCTTATCTCGTAGGAACGTCAACGTATCGCCTTCCCGACTACGACTACACTCAGCGAACTTGGGGATTCAATCTTGAGTTTTCGGTAAGCGGAACGACTCCGAGCTACGTCGCCTGGTGCGGAAACTTCTCAGGAGACAACCCTATTTATGGTGTTTCGGCTCCCACGATATGCACTCAAAAATGTTATGGCACTCTAGTTGGATCTGATATGTGGGCTGAAAATATCTTCTGGTACTATAGTTCTATTGACACGACTCCATACCAGTACTCTTGGTTTCCGGACCAGGGGGGCAATGAATATACTCAACAAACAGCGTTTCCTTATAACGTCTTGCAATGCGCGGCTTATTACAATTCGAGCATTCCGAAGAGTGTTGCTTGGTTTATAGGTCTCAATCCTGCTCCGAGTTCATCGGGCGCAGGAATTATAAGGTTCACAAGCACGACGAGTAATCCGCTAACCGGTAGCTACGACACGTTCAACGACACGACCGTCGGAGTGGTTTTGGACATGGAGGAAGGTGGCAGTGGTGAGGTCTACGTAGCAATGTCGGGAGCGACCTATTGGTCTTACCGCTTTGACATGTAGTGGCATACTTTGCAGAACGCGGCGCTCCAGAGTTCTGCAATCCGTCTGCTTTTTCGCCAGCTAAAGGAGACGGATTCTGCGGTGATTAGGAGTGCAACAGCCCTGCGAACCGCGAAGTGGACCGTCCTGAGTTCTCGACTGTTGTAACCGGATCTGCGCGTTTAAACCTTGTTTCGATTTCGTAGGTGCGAAGCTTCTCGTTAAGCTCGCGTTGGCGTTCGTCCGGCCAATTGGCGATGATGTGCTCAACAATCGCGGCTGCTTCCAGAATTGTCAGCGGAATCGGCCTGTGGCAGCACCAACAGCAGCCTGGCTTACATGCGGCGCCGGATTCGGCCATCTCTTCGTCGATAGACGGCTGAACTCCTGCGGCGATTTTGTGCTGGGCCTGAGCAAGCGGCGTTAGCCCTTGGCGCTTAACAGCATTGGCTGCGAGCGCGGTAGCTAGATTCAACGCAGCTTCGGGGGACATGGATTTTAAGTGTACTGTGGAAGGAGCGGATTAAGTGGTGTTCCAAGAACCTTTAAAAGAGGCAGCCTCGTCCGTTCGTCCGAGGGAATCTCGGAAGCCCGCTTTCAAAAAATCTAAACGCCATTTTGCCGGAATGAATTCGCCCCGAAATCAAAAAAAATTCGTTATAGTGTTTGAACCTATTCTGCGCCGCAAAATACCGCACAATCTACATTAGTAACATGCAGCGCCATAGAGTGTTACTGAACCGGTTCAGCGTGTTTAGGAGATACAATATCCCTACTCACATTGAAGTGCATTTTCAGAGTTCTCGGCATTGTCGCTGCGGGCCTTGCCGCTTGCCTATCCAGCGCGCAAATCACCCTCCGCCTAACCTCGTGGGAAGGCGATATCGCGCTGAATATCCAACGCGATGCGGTCAAGCAATTTGAAGCGACCCACCCCGGAATTCAAGTCAAGCTCGAAAACATCGACCACGGTCTCTATTTCCAAAAGCTGCTAACCATGTTCGCAGCAAACGTCGCGCCAGACGTGGCCATGATGGGCTTCGAGAACTTTCAGCCATTTGCCAAGCGCGGCGTGCTCATGCCGCTCGATGATGTTATAAGGAGCACTCCAGGGTTTGACCTTAGCCAGTGGTATCCCGAGATCATCCAGGTTCACCGGTACCAGGGCAAACTGTACGTGCTCCCGCGCGATATCGCGCCGATGGGGCTCATCTATTACAACAAGCAGATGTTCAAGGATGCGGGGATCCCCTATCCTGACGGCTCCTGGACCTGGGACTTTAAAGAACGCCCCGAGCTAAAGGATAAAGATTTCCTTTGGGTAATACACCGCCTCAGCAAGTTTGGGTCCGATGGCAAGCCAACCCAGTGGGGGTTCGTTTCCGCCTGGCCCGGTCTGCTCGCCCAATCCTTTGCCCTGCCCACCGGCGGCAGGGAACTGGACGACTACGCGAATCCCACCAAGGTTTTGTATGACAGCCCGGAGATGATCCGCGCGTACCAATTTGCGGCGGATTTGATGTTTAAGAACCAGTGGGTGCCCAGCAACCAAGAAATCACATCCGTTCTGCAGACTAACACCGACCATCTATTTAGCACCCAAAAGGTGGCGATGATGGAAGGCGGCATTTGGGAAGTCCCCAATATTCGCAAAGACCTGATCCCCGAGAAGCCGGGTTTTTTCGATTGGGACTTGACGATGTTTCCGGCCTACAAAGATGGCACCCGCATGTTTCCGAGTGGCGGCTCCGGTTATAGCATCGTTTCATCTACGAAGTATCCGAAAGAGGCTTGGGAGCTGTTAAAGTTTATGACCAGCCCGGACGTGATGCAGAAGGTTGCCGCGGCTGGGCTCGCACAGCCGGCGATCCGACGTCTGGCAATATCCGAGCCCTGGGTTCCGGGGCCGAACACGCCGCTAGAATCGCAGTATCCGCACAACCGAATTGTTACGGATGAAGCGGTGAAATATGTAAAGTTCGCGCCAAGCTCTGAGTATTACCCAGCGCTTCAAACCTACATAAACCCGCGTGTGGATACGATCTGGACGGGCGAGCACACGCCCCAAGAGGCGCTTACCCAGGCAACTCAAGACGCTCAGCAACAGCTAGATAACCTACGCCGCAAAGAGAACCTGCCAGAGTTCAATTGGGTGTATGGCGGCATAGCCGGCATTGTCATCGCGGTCGCTCTGATCTTCTGGATTTATTGGCCGGAGCGCGGCCGCAAGCTTTCCAACAAAATGAAGGCGGAGAACCGCAGCGCCTACAAGTTCTTGGCCCCCTGGATTATCGGGTTCTTGGTGTTCACCCTCGGCCCCATGGTTTTTTCGCTCCTCATGAGCGGCACGGATTGGGACATCATCACCGCCGCCAAGTGGCGCGGCTTAGGCAACTTTGGGGAGGCACTTGGCGCTGATCCGCGCTTCTTTGTGACCTTAAAGGTCACGGCGATCTACACCCTGTTTGCGGTGCCTCTGGGCATTATTGGGTCCTTGCTGCTGGCCCTTCTGCTAAACCTGAAAGTACGCGGAATGGCCCTCTTCCGCACCATGTATTACATCCCGTCGCTCGCCAGCTTGGTGGCGGCGTCGCTCATTTGGCGGAAGCTGTTCCAGCCGAACGGCGGGCTAATAGATGATCTTATTTACGGCACCGACGGCAAGGGCAACTTCTTGGGCTTGGCCCATTTTCTAAAACCTTTGACCGAGCACGGCGGCCAGGTGAATTGGCTCGGCAGCGAGCACACGTCGCTGGCTTCTCTCATCATCATGTCCCTTTGGGGAATCGGCGGGGGAATGGTGATCCTGCTTGCCGGCTTGCAGGGCATTCCCGATTTTTACTATGAGGCGGCCAAGCTCGATGGCGCCAACGCCTGGCACCGCTTTAAAGCGGTGACATTGCCGTTGCTAACGCCCGCCCTGTTCTTTGTGATGGTGACGGGCTTTATCGGCAGCTTCCAGGTCTTTACCCAGTCGTTTGTGATGACAAGCGGCGGCCCCGGCGATTCAACCCGGTTCTTTATGCTTTACCTTTACGACAACGCATTTACTTCGCTGCGGATGGGCTACGCATCGTCCCTGGCCTGGTTCCTGTTCTTTATTATCTTGGCTCTGACGGGGCTTCAGTTGAAGCTGAGCAAGTGGGTGTATGTTGAAGGCTAACCACGAAATTTTTGATTTTTGGTTTTTGATTTTTGATTGGGCTCTTGAGTCGAAAGTCGAAAGTCGAATGTCGAAAGACGGAGATCGTGCGAAGCTGTGGAGTGCGGGAGCTTGCTCCTGCTCAAAATCAGGCAGCTTGCTGCCGCGTAGGGCTAACGCATCGGAAGCAAGCTTCCTG
>DASXZH010000062.1:0-26820 GCA_036502005.1 Fimbriimonadaceae bacterium | reverse complement strand
TAAGCCACCTTGGCATTCCCGCAGCCACAAATCTCTCCCGAATGGAGAGGTCGGAAGCTTTCCAATATGCGCGTGGCAACCAAATCAGGCACACCGACAAAGGAAAGCGGTGAGTCCGCGAACCGGGAGAGGCGCGAGTCGAAAACCTTGGAAATTATCTCTGGAAACCTTGTTTTAACGCCTATGCCCGTCACCCGTCACGCCGAGAGTCCCCAATTCAACCGACCCCTCAACCCTCCCCCGACAGGTAGGATAAATCCATTGTGAGTGCCATCGCGACAGATATCGACCAGATTTGTATTAACACCATTCGGGGCCTTTCCATGGACGCCGTGCAGAAGGCCAACAGCGGGCATCCGGGCCTGCCCATGGGGGCTGCCGCCATGGCCTACGCCCTGTGGACCAAGCATCTAAGGCATAACCCGAAGAACCCGCACTGGTTTAACCGCGATAGATTTATCCTTTCCGCCGGCCACGGCAGCATGCTGCTCTACTCTCTGCTATTTCTAACCGGCTATGACCTCAGCCTCGACGATATCAAGCAGTTCCGCCAATGGCGAAGCAAAACCCCCGGCCACCCTGAGAACACTCACACTCCTGGCGTTGAAATGGCCACCGGCCCGCTCGGCCAAGGTTTTGCCACCAGCGTTGGGTACGCCATCGCCGAAAAGTATCTGTCCAGCTATTTCAATAGACCGGGCCACGATATAATCGACCACTTCACCCTCGGCATCTGCTCCGACGGCGACCTAATGGAAGGAATCACCAACGAGGCAGCGTCCCTTGCCGGCCATCTAAAACTCGGCAAGATAATTTTCCTCTACGACAACAATCACATTTCGCTTGATGGACCCACCAGCGATACCTTTACCGAAGACGTCGTGGCAAGGTTTCGCGCTCTCGATTGGCACGTTATCGAAGTCAACGGAATGGATGTGAAGGAGGTTGACGATGCCATAACTGTCGCCAAGCTCCATACCGAAGCGCCCACTCTCATCAGCGCGGAAACCATCATCGGCTTCGGCAGTCCCAACCGGCAAAACACCCATCTCGCCCATGGCGAGGCGCTTGGGCCGGATGAAGTGAAACTTGCCAAGCAAACCCTCGGCATTCCATTAGAACCCGATTTTTACGTCCCCGACGAGGCATTGAAGTTCTATCGCGAGGCAGTTCCGAAAGGTGCCGAGGAAGAGGCCGATTGGGACAAAAAGTTCGCCGCCTATGCCACCGAATTTCCCGAGCTAGCAAAGGAGTTAAGGGCCCTCATCAAGGGAGATTTCGGACAAGCCTGGATCGACGCCTTGCCCGTTATAGACGATAAAATCGCCACCCGCGCGAGCAGCGGAAAGGTGCTCAACGCAATTGCCGCCAGCCTGCCCACCATGATTGCGGGCAGTGCAGACCTAAGCGGAAGCACTATAATTACCATTAAGGACGATGGCCAATTCCAAGCGGACAACCCAACGGGCCGCACAATGGCTTACGGCGTGCGCGAGCACGCGATGATCGCCGCCGTCAACGGAATCAACCTTCACGGCGCCTGCAAGGCTTACAGCGGCACTTTCTTGGTCTTCAGCGACTATTGCCGGGGCTCCATCCGCCTGGCCGCGATTATGGAGCTGCCGTCAATTTACGTCTTCACCCATGACTCCATTGGCCTTGGCGAAGATGGACCCACGCACCAGCCAATTGAGCACCTCATGGCGCTTCGCGCGATTCCGAATCTTGACGTTTTCCGCCCCGCCGACGGCCACGAAACGGCGGTCGGATGGAAAGTTGCCCTCCAATCCAAGAAAACGCCGACCCTTATGGTTCTTACTCGTCAGGCCGTGCCAAATCTCACGCCTTCGGATGTTAAGAACCACCCCGCCGAAAAGGGCGCTTACGTGTTGCGCGAAGCTTCCTCTAAAGCCAAATGCCAAGTCGTTGGAACTGGCAGCGAGGTTTCCGTTGCTGTGGAAGCGGCGGAGGCATTGGAAAAAGAAGGCATCCCCACCCGGGTAATCAGCATGCCAAGTTGGCTGCTCTTCTCTCGGCAGTCCGAAGAATATCAAAAGAGCGTTTTTCCGAAGGGCCTGCCCACCGTTTCCGTTGAAGCAGGAACAACCCTCGGCTGGGCCAAGTACGCGCAGGCGCAGGTGGGAATCGACCACTTCGGCGCCTCCGCCCCGGGGCCTTTGCTGATGGAGAAGTTCGGCATCACCGCCGCTCACGTGGTTGAGTTGGCTAAGGGATTGTTGGCGGAATAGGTCAAGCGAAGGGCATATTAGTCCCCCTACTCCCCCACAGGCGTTAAAATAAGGTTCGGAGAGCTACTCTCAAAGGATTGTGACTCGCGCCTCTCCCGGTTCGCGGACTCACCGACCTCTCCATTCGGGAGAGATTGTGGCTTTCGCAAAACCCATCACCCCTCTCGGGCGGAGGGGTCGGTGAGTCCGCGAACCGGGGGAGGTCCCGAAGAAACAAACTTGGAAAAGGGTGTTCCGCGTTTAACTTAATGGCCATGAGGGGATTGGAGGGTCGAATCACCCGAGAGCTTGTCTCAGCTCCCTAACCCCATCCGCATCCACTTGGCTCGCGCCAGCCCCGTCGTAACTATCCGATTCCATCGCCTTCATTGGTGCCGCATGAACCGAGGAACAACCTGTAAGCCGCACAATCTCGGCCACGTTTGCCGCCCGGATCCCACCGCCAGGCATGACCTCGATCCGCCCAGCCGCTCGCTCAGCCAATCCCCGCAAAACGCCGGCCCCTTCCAACGCGGAAGCGGCGCGCCCGCTTGTCATTACTCGTGTAAAGCCCAACTCGATAAGTTGTTCCAAAGCCGAAACCTGATCGCCAATGGAATCAAAGGCGCGATGAAACACGCTCTGGCATCCCGCGCCAGCCTTCAAAACTTCCCGGCAAGCTGCCAAATCCAGTGCATCGCCTTTTAAGCACCCAAATACCAACCCGTGGGCGCCCGCTTCGGCCAAGGCCGAAGCATCCCGGCACATAGTAGCAATCTCGGAAGACGAATAACAAAAGCCGCCCGGCCGCTGCCTCACCATCGCCATGATGGGCAAGCTGCACTCCTGCAAGGTTTGCCTAAGAAGACCAATCGAGGGAGTTAAACCGCCCAACTCTATCGCTGCGCAGAGTTCGATTCGGTCCGCGCCCGCGGACTGCGCTCCAACCGCATCTTCTGCGGAGCAGGCGACTATCTCTAGGAGAATCCTTATATGCATAGCGAGTTTATTCGGTCGCTTAGAGCTATAGCCGCTGAATACGCGCACTACGCTTGCCCTCCTCGGGGCAGTATCACAAGGATCGGGATCCCTGGAAAAGGCGGGCATGGTTGAAGCCTCCGGTCCTTTTTTATCCCGCCCCGAGGAGGGGCCAAGATGTAGAAAATCCGGGGCGAACTAAACCCCCATCCCTAACCCTTCCCCCTCCGCCGGAGCGCACGTGGAAGGGAACCAAATCAAAAACCCAAAATCAAAAACTTACTCGCTCGCTTCGGCCATTTCTTCCGCCGCTTCGTCTGCACCGGTCTCGTCGACTTCGTCAACCACAGCCTCAGCCGCGACCTTCTTGCTCGCCCGTCGCTTAGGACCGGTGGCACCCATCTCGATTCCAACAGCGCCTTCCGTAAAGTTCGCCTTAATGCGAATGCGCCGGCTCAAATCGCCGCCACTAACGGTGCTCCAGTTCACGCGGTCGAGCGCCCACTGCCAGCCGATATCGGTTGGTGTGTAAACAAACTCAACACCCTGTTGAAGCGCATCGCTGAGTTGGGCTTTCAAATCTTTTCGGTCGCCAAGCTGCTTTTCGCCCGCCGAAAGGTTAGGGGCAAGGCCCACCGAAACCATAATCGGTTCTTCCTCGGGGCTGTTCTTGGTCTTCTTCACCACCTCGATGCTGTCGTTAACCTGCTCAAGCTCCTTAACCATGGACTTGGTCAGTTCTTCATATTCCTCTGGCCAGGTGTATTGGGTTCCCTCGTAAAGGGCAATAGCGTGCCGTCCGGTGAGGGAAAGGGCGGATGCCAGCAGAGCTGCATCGGTGGGGTTTAGCTTTGGATAAGCTTTGCGGATCTGTTCGAAGGCACTTTCAAGCTTGGTTAGATTACAGGTGATCAAATTAAAGAAGGCTCCTAGGGGATAGCGCAAAGGAACGAAGCCTGCGCCATAATGACCAAGTTTACCAGTTATCGGAGGATCAAGTTGAGGCGTCTAAGTAAAGTACTGTTTGCGTTGGCATTGGGAGCGGCGGTTGCCGGATGTAATGGCGGAGGCGATAAGACCACCGATAGCTCAGGCTCAACCACCGGCGGCGTGACCTCCGGGAAGCAACTAAACGTCGGAATCGTTTACGATAGCGGCGGCCGCGGAGACAAATCTTTTAACGATAGCGCCTACAACGGGCTTCACAAGGCCGAAACCGACCTTGGCATTAAGACCACACCGGTTGAAAGCAAGAACAAGAGCGACTACGAACCCAATCTTGATTCCCTCGCCGATAGCGGCGTCGATTTGATCATCGCGGTCGGCAGCGATATGAAAGATGCGGTTGAGGCCGTCGCCCCCAAATATCCCAAAGTCAAGTTTGCCACCATCGATGCCAGCGTCAAGGGCGACAACGTCCGATCCCTGCTCTTTAAAGAAGAGGAAGGCAGCTTCCTTGCCGGCTACTGCGCCGGGCTGGTAACCAAGACTAACAAGCTCGGTTTCGTCGGCGGGGAAGAGATCCCTCTGATCAAGAAGTTTGAAGTCGGCTACACCGCAGGCGCAAAGACCGCCAACCCTGCCATCGAAGTCCTTCCCGCCAAGTACACGGGCAACTGGGACAACGTGGATGATGGCAAAGCCGCCGCTCGCGTTCTCTTTTCAAGTGGTGCCGATATTGTCTACAGCGCGGCAGGCCGTGCAGGTCTCGGCGTCATCGGCGAGGCTCAAGACGAGAACAAGTTCGCCATCGGGGTCGATAGCGACCAGGACGACGTTTCCAAGGGCCACGTTTTAACCTCCATGGTGAAGCATGTGGATAACGCGGTGTATTCGACCATCCAGGATTTGAAGAATGGCAAGTTCACCCCCGGAGATACGGTTTATGACCTTAAAGCCGGCGGTGTCGGCCTCTCGCCAATGACCTATACGAAAGATATTGTTGGCCAGAAGAATTTGGATAAAATCAAAGCCATCAGCGATGACATCAGCTCAGGCAAGATCAAAGTCCCTTCGACTCAGGCAGAACTGGATACCTATCTGGCAAGCGCGAAGAAGTAGCCAAACAAAGGCCTAATAACTGATCGTCGCATCGCGAAGAATGTTATTGGGCCCCTGAGCTTGGATAGTGGCTGGATTTCTCTTAAGCGTTCCGACATGCGCGTTCGTGGTGATGCTAGTTTTTCCGGCAGGAATCGTAACGGAGGTTGCTCCAAGAGTTATCGCCGAGTCATCTGTTATGAGCTTGATCGTTAAGCCTCCAACTGGTGCGGCAGCGTTGCTTTTCACCGTTATTGTGATCATCTGATTTGGACCCGTTACAGCCGATGCGGTGACGCTCGCCAGCGCTGGGCCAGACACGTAGCGCTCCAAAAGTTGTGTCAATTGATGATTGGAGTTTTCCAGGAACGATAGAAGGAAGTCGTCGCCAGAAGCTCCATGCGCTACCAACAATGTATTATCCGAGTTCAGTTGCGTTTCTAAGATGTCAACTTTTCCTGACGAACTCATGTGGTAGACGAACACCTTTGCGGGAACAGTGATCCCGGTCGTGTCTGGATAGCCGGAATAAAAACCGTCGCTCCCGGCAATTGGTCCGGCTAGGAAGTTCCCATTCCAAGGATATGGTTCATTCCAAAGAAGGGACGCATTTTCGTCGAGCGCTGCTGCGTAGTACGGATATCCAATCCCTTTGAAGCCTAAAAGATACAGCTTGTTTCCGGCATCAAAGATCATGTCGTTTATGAAAAACAAGGAAAAGTCGTCGAGAGAGCCTTTCAGCATCCCTGCTTGGCTGTAGATAGAAATGTTTTGGTGAATAACTGTTGCGACCCCTAAAACAGGTTGGGTGACGGCGCAAATTGCGACCGTACCATCAGGTGCCGCCGTTACAGCAAAATGGTATGTTGCCGTAGAGTCACCGAACAGTTTGTTTCCTGTAGATGGCTGGTATACACCCCAGGAACTCGGGATTGGCGCGTCCCACTCACTATTGATTAGCCAATTGCCATTTGGAAGGGGGTAAGGCTGCTGGTAGATCGAGTTAAGGGAGCCAATGGGCACAGGTTGGCCTTGAACTCCTTGAGAACTCACGGTTAGAAAGCTGAAATGAGGATCACTCTTAGTTAGTTGGCAAAGAAATGTTAAGTTGCCGGCTGCATCCGCAGACACCCCGTAATACCCATACACGTTCAGTTGGGTCGGCCCGAGCCATAACTGGTGTCCTGAGGTATCCAACTCGCGAATGAAGATCGGTGGGCTCTGTTCAACCGGTGCGTAAATCACGACAAGTCTCTGAGAAGTCCCCGCCGAATAAGGTGTTATCTTCAAGTCGGCTCCTAATACGCCTGGATCGGTGCATTTCCAATCAAAAAGGGTTTCGCCCGTCCAACTGATTCTCCTAATATGTAACGGACTAACTTGGAGTGGCTGGGTGTAATCGCAATATTGGACAAATACCGTTCCTGTAGCGTCCGTTACGGGGAAAGTAACGCCATCGCCCTGCCCCGGCAGATTCATTCTCCACGCATTTTCCATCTGCGCATTGGCCGTTCCCGCCAGCAACGATAATCCAACTACGAAAACCGGAGCTCTCTTGAGGGTTCTAAGCCAGTTGATCTTCACAATTTATTCGTCGGAAGATGTCCTGTACTCCATTACCTTGGAAGTGCAGGAATCCAAGAATTGGCAAGCCGAGCATACTGGCATCGGTCCGAGTTGGAGACCCGCTGCGCTGCTAATTAACATCAATATCCCATATATAAAGCTACTGCCGGAGTTGAAGGGTCCGGTTTTAGAGTGCGTCGAACTTGTTCGCACTTTTGATCAGGCGACTCGTCGCCGAGCACTACACCAGGCTTTATGAAGAGATCCTAACTCGAATCTTCCCCCAATTCAAAACCAAACCCAAAAACTCTACTAGGTGCCCCTGTATACGAGGTGGCATAGTCGCCTTTTCGAAGAACCTTTAAAAGGCTAGCCACACGTCTACCTGTGTATGGGTTCGAAGGAAGAAGGACCGTGGTCTTCAGCCTCGGCGGAAAATGCTGCCCTAGGGAGCCACCAACTTTTTACGAAAGACTCCGAACTTGAACCAGTTGTGGCAGCCATAACCGGACACAACGGGTTCAGGCCGCCAGGTTATGTCACGTGAACGCATATTCAGGGGCGCCACAACCAAACGGCGTCGAAGAACTGCAATCAAAAATCAAAAATCAAAAATTCCCCTGAACCCTTCCCCCTGCTCGCGACATACACTGGTGAAGAGACGGATGGAAGCGCGAATAACCCGAGCAGCGCAAGGAGACCGGGAGGAGATGGCCCGGATCGTGGCGGAGCAATATGCTCCCGTCTACCGTTTCTGTGCGCGAAGGATTGGTGGCGAGCTTGCAAAAGACGCCGCACAAGAGACATTCCTTACCGCCCAGAAAACGCTAAAACGATTCAACGGCCAAAGCACCCTGCTCACCTTTTTGCTCGGAATCGCCAACAACCAGTGCCGAAACATGGCACGCAAGAACCGAATGGAAATGAGCTTCAGCGAAGTTTGGGAAGGCAGCAGCGAAAGCAGCGAGCGGTCGGTTATCGACCGGGAGTCGCTTCGGCAGGCCCTAAAAGCTCTTACATCGGACCACCGAGAGGTGATCGTGATGCACGAGTTGGAAGGCCTCACCTATGAGGAGATCGCCACAATTCTGGCCATCCCCGCCGGGACCGTTAAGTCCCGCCTGCATAACGCGTTTATCCAACTCCGGCTAAAGCTTCTTCCCGCCGAGGAGGTGCCCGCATGAGCATTCGCGACGATCTAAAAGCCTTCGTTGATAACGAACTGCCGGCAGAGCGCGCTGAAGAGGTGCGGTTGGCTATCGAACAAGATCCTGCTCTTCAACAGGAGGTTACGTTCATGAAACTGTTGAGTAGAGAAATACAAGAATCCGCCGCCGAACCCGAAATAAAAGGCGCGGCCGAGGTTATCGACGTCGTTCGGAAGAAGCCGTGAATCTTTAAGCGGTACCGAACTGCTTGGTCGGTTGGGGCCATCGCCCTGATTATGCTTTTGGCACTCCCCTATCTAAATCCGGAATCAAAAGTGGCGATGAACGATAGCGCTTCCGAAAACAGCCTTGTTTCAAACGGGGTTGGAGGAGATTCGGGGAGGGCAACATCGACGCCCGCTTTTGGAGCAGCGACCGCTTCTCCAAAATCAGGAGAAACCAAGAACATGGCTTTCAAACGAGAGTTTGAAGGTACGAATAGAATTGCTGATCAGGCCGGTAGGCCGTTAGCCCCTGCAGGCGGTTACGCACCAGAATCCGTTGACGGCGATGTACCCGGTAAAACAACGACCACAACTCCTCAAGGCAACACCGAAACACAGGCGCCATCCAACACTGTCCACGCACCTGCACCGGCCCCGCAGTTGTTAACCCCGGATAGCAACCGGAAAATCATTCAGAACGGCGATTTGGGTGTCACCGTTCCCGATGTTCAATCGGCTCAGATCGGCGCGACGAACGCAACCATCGCCAGCGGTGGCTTTGTTCAAAACAGTAGCCTGGATTACGATGCTCAGAGCCAACCAACGGTGAGGCTCTCGCTCCGTATCCCTGCACCCAGGTTTGCCGCCGTGGCAGCGACCATTATGGGCTACGGCAAGGTCACTTCCAGCCACGTAACGGGTGAGGACGTGACAGCTCAATCGGCAGACGTAAATGCCCGTTTGCAAGAGCTGGGAGCCGAAGAGGACGTTTATGTAGGCATGCTTCGAAATACACGTAGGCTCAGTGACGTGATGCAGCTCCGAGACAAGTTAAGCGACGTTCGCCAGCAGATTCAGAGCTTTCACGCCCAAGCGACAGCTTTAAAGGATCAGTCATCGCTGTCAACCTTGAACGTAACGTTTGACCAGAAAGCAAAAGGCGCCGCAAAGCCAGAACCCAAAGACGAACCGAAAGATCCCTGGGCAAAAGATTCGTTCAAATCCGCCCTTAGCGGCCTGACAACAGTTGGCCGGTTCCTTGGCCAAGTGATTATCTTCCTGTTCGTCTATTCGCCAATCTGGATTCCGACCGCGGGTCTGATCTGGTGGTTGAACAAGCGGAAGAAGTAAAAAGTAGCTCCCCCTCCCCTGCTCCCTGGGAGGGGAGGGAGCTGGGGGGCATAGCCATCAATTTAAGGTTTATTTCCGAGCAGTAGGCTCGCGCCTCACCCGGTTCGCGGACTCACCGGCCTCTCCATCCGGGAGAGATTTGTGGCTGCAAAAACGCCAAGGTTTCCTTATTTTAACGCCTATGGGGCTGGGGGGAGAGGTCCTCCGTCGCGAAGCTCTAGAGTGCTGGAGCTTGCTCCCCGCTCAAATCCGGCAGCTTGCTGCCGCGTTTGAACCCAATTGGGCTGGGCATGATCGGCTTCCGCATAGCTCCAGATTTCTAGCTACCCCGAAGGGGTCATCAGAGCTTAGCCGGTCAGTTGAGCCCCGAATGAGTGCGCCAGCACGAATCCGGGGCGACACTGCCGGTATCGAATCGTTTTTCTAATTTCGGGGTGGAGGGTTTGACAAGACCACTCGTGGTCCCAGTCAAACCCTCCACCGCGATATTGCTCCGATGCAGCCACCCGGGGTGTCGCTAGCCCAACTTCGTTGGCTCCGCTCAACCCCGGGCTAAGTTCTGTGATGCCTCCGGCATCCAGACACGCTCACCACAGCCCCAACCACATGTATGCTAGTCGCACCGTTGGCAAGCCCATAATGGAGTCCCATGGCTAAGACTTACATAGTCGTCTTTTTCGCGGCAGCCATATTTGCCCTTGGCGCTGTGTCACTTGGGCAAAACGCACAAATGACCGCGAGCACAATCCTTGGCTCGATTCAATTCGGTTTGATCTGCATGATCGCGGTCGCAGTAACTTCCCGGCGAGACAGTAAGTAGCTACACCAGATTCATCTTCGCATTCCGTTTCAGTCCCTCATACCCAACCCTACGCGCGGCGGAGCCGCGCGTAAGCGAATCCCAATCCTCGTACGAGATCTGCGTCAACTGCTCTAAGGAGGGCCAACTCCTTAACTTCAAAAAATCAGGCTCAATGGTAGTCACCCCACGCAGAGGCTGAGATGAGCGCGGCTCGTTGAAAGGGCAAACCTCTTGGCAAACGTCGCACCCAACCGTCCAGTCGCCAATATTCGCGACCAAGGCCCCACGGTGCTCAATTGTTAAATAGCTGATGCAGCGCCGCGCGTCCACTTGCCAACGATCCTCTTCGAAAACAATAGCTCCCGTTGGGCAGGCGTCAATGCACTTTGAACAAGTCCCGCATCCACCGACAGCGGGAAGATCAAAATCGAACTCGATCGTAGTTAGCAAAAGGCCAATAAAGAACCAACTCCCACGCTTTGAATCGATAAGGCAGGTGTTCTTGCCAAACCATCCCAACCCAGCCAACTGCGCATAATCCCGTTCGAAAATCGGCGCGGAATCCACGCAGGCCCGAAATTGTTCCCCCGGATAAGCCAAAGACAACCAAGAAGCCAATCCCCGCAGCTTTGCCCGCAGCACCTTGTGATAATCCCTACCCAGTGCGTACCGCGCAACCCGCGGCTGGCCCTCAACAGCGGGATTCGATTGGTTGTAGTTCAAGGTCACCGCAACAACAGAACGCGCACCGGGCAACAAACTCGAGGGATCAGAGCGCAAAGCTGATGAGGTCGCCATGTAAGCCATCGTCCCGTGATAACCCTTGTCCAACCAGGATTGATAAGCCGAGAAATGCGGAGCAGGCAAGGCTGGACAAATCCCAACGGTGGTGAATCCAAGCGAAAGCGCCTTTTCTTTAATTACCTCGCTTGGTATCACAGATCAATTCTGGACCGAAAAAACGAAGGCCCGTGCTAAATTCAGGCTTCCTGGATCTGTTAATCGATAAATGGCGAATCGAAAAATCGAGGGTTGACTTCAAATGATCAATTGTCGTGTCGCTAGTCGCGACGGGCCCGCTAGCTACCCCCTCCAGTTCCGCTCGTACCTCGCTCCCCTGGTTCTCCCTCCGTTCGGTGCGCAGTCTTGTGTCGCAATGGCAGTTATATGGGCAGTATAAAGGCGACTTTGCGCCCTCACATATAGGGGGCACCAGATGACATTTTTGAAATCAAAAATCAAAAACCAAAAATCAAAAAATGAAAGGGGTTAGCTTGCCATCACATTCTTCAGCGGCAATCCCGCCAACAACGATTGGCGCCGCTCTTCTAACGCTTTCTCATACATGTCCACGTACTCGCAGGCAGACCGCTTCCACGAATGGTCCGAAGTCATGGCAGACTGAACCAGCTTGCCCCACTTATCAGGCTCGCCAAAAGTGCTAATCGCGCGTTGGCAGGTAGCCAAAAACTCAGCGGAAGAACGATGCTCAAACACAAACCCGTTTAGGCCATCGAAAACCGTATCGGCCAGGCCACCCGTTTTGCGAACGAGCGGAACGGTTCCGTAGCGCATGGCAATAAGCTGCCCCAATCCACAAGGCTCAAAAGAACTCGGCATCAGGAAAATATCCGATCCGGCATAAACTCGCTGCGCCAACGGTGCATCGAATTTCTCAACAAATCTAAAATTGTCCGGGTAAGCGTCTTGCAAGTTCCGGAACTCGCTGGCAAGCCACGGGTCTCCAAGGCCCTGAATAATCAGTTGAGCATTAAGAGCAAAAAGCTCCTGAGCAGTTTCCAGCATCAGGTCCATGCCTTTCTGGCTGCTAAGCCGGCTAACGACCCCCATCAGCGCCGAACCCTTAATCGAACGCAAACCTAACTCCGCCAGAACGCCTGCTTTGCAAGCCGCTTTACCAGCGGGCGACTGCGCGGAAAAATGGGCAGGAATCGCAGGATCGGTTTCCGGATTGAACTCATCGTAATCGATGCCATTCAGGATTCCGCTCAGTCGATCGTAATCCGCCAAGTGCTTCATCAAACCTTCGAGGCGACAGCCATACTCGGGAGTTTGGATCTCCTTGGCGTAGGTTGGGCTAACTGTATTCACCTGGTCGGCATACACGCAGCCCGCTTTTAAGAAGTTAACACGGCCGTACGTTTCAAGCTGATTCCAGTTGAAAAGCTCCATCGGAAGATCGAGCTTCTTAAGCACATCGGCATCAAACTCGCCCTGGTAGGCGAGGTTGTGGATGGTAAAAATAGAGGCAGACTGCTCAAAGGTCTTGTCCCTCATCTCGCGCATAAGAACGGGCGTGAATCCGGTGTGCCAGTCGTTGCAGTGCACGATGTCGGGGATCCAACCCGTTGCGATCATGGCCGTTAGCACAGCTTTGGAGAAAAATAGATGCTGATCGCTGCCCGGAAGGTAAACGGTCTGGCTGCTGGTGCTCTCACCGAACCACTCATCGGTGCCGAGCAAATAGAAGGTGACTCCGGCGTGTACGATCTCCTTGAGATAGGCTTCCTTCGTCCACGTGGGGTTTATGCGGACCGTGAACTTGTGGAGGACAGTTTTGATCTCCCACTGAGGATCGTTTTCGATCATTGCATAGGCAGGCATGATCACGCGGCAATCATGGCCAAGCTTAATCAAATCTTTGGGCAGCGAACCCACCACATCGGCGAGCCCGCCGACTTTGGCAAAAGGTGAGACTTCCGCCGACAACATTAATATTTTCAAACCGACCCTTCCTCCATTCCCGTCCGCCCCCAAAGTGCATGCTTCTCGCTGAAACGCTTCAGCAGCGTTTGTCTTGCACTGACAGGATTACTGATCCCATTCCCGGGAATGAAGTTCGACACGGTTGGTAATTTTACGAGTTATTCGCGACTAATAGATGGCCTCAAGCAGGACAGCCGTCGCTTCTCCGCCGCCGATGCAAGGTGTTGCAACCGCGTATTTGCCGCCTCGTCGCCGCAATTCGTGGAGAGCTGTAAGCACAAGCCTAGCGCCTGTCATGCCTATAGGATGTCCCAGTGCTACCGCACCGCCGTTGACGTTCATTTTCTCGTGCGGAATGCCAGCTTTTTGAGACACAACGATAGCGACGACTGAAAAGGCCTCATTGACTTCAAAAAGATCGATGTCATTTACAGATAATCCTGCATTTGCCAAAAGTTTCTGTACGGCATAGGCCGGAGCAGTGGTGAACCACTGCGGTTCTTGGGCATGGGTGGCATAGGCGACAACCTTGCCAAGGGGCTTCAAACCGCGCTTTTCAGCCTCGCTTCGGCTGCTTAACACCAGGGCTGCGCCTCCATCGTTAATGGAACTTGCATTGCCTGCCGTGGTAACGCCTTCTTTGCCAAATGCTGGTCGAAGGGAGGGAAGCTTCTCCGGATTGCCTTTGCCCGGCTCTTCATCCATGGAAACCACGATTGGGTCACCTTTCCTTTGCGGGATCTCGATCGGTACGATTTCGGCGCTTAACCGGCCCTCTTTTTGGGCCGCCAGTGCCCTTTTGTAGCTTTCAGCAGCGAAGGCATCAAGTTCCTCACGGGATATGTTGCATTCGGAAGACGTGGCATCCCCACAGGTGCCCATGTGAACATTGTTGTACGGGTCCCACAGGCCATCGTGGATCATGGTGTCAATAAGAGTGCCGTTGCCCATTCGATAGCCGGTGCGGGCCTTATCGAGGGCGTAAGGCGCGTTGGACATCGATTCCATTCCGCCTGCAACCACAACTTTACTATCCCCCAGCTTGATCGCCTGGGCTGCCAGCATAACCGCCTTCATTCCGGAGCCGCAAACCTTGTTGATGGTTAGGCAAGGAACGCTGTCGGGAAGACCGCCTCCCAAGGAAGCCTGCCTTGCCGGAGCCTGACCAAGACCTCCCGTAAGCACGCAGCCCATGATGACTTCGTCGACTTCTTCTGGCTTGACGCCCGCCCGAATCACCGATTCCCTGATTGCAGCCGCGCCAAGTTGGGGTGCGGTTAGGCTGGACAAACTGCCCATAAATGCACCAATCGGAGTGCGGACGCCAGAGAGAATTACTGCTTCTTGCATTTAACGAAACCTCATTGTTTTCTACGAAAACGGGGTCGAAGTTTACCTACGGTTGAACCCGTCACATGGCCCGTTCGACGAACCCGGCTTCCGGCATTTTTAGCAGCTTGCCCATAAGCAGATTGATCCATGCCCCGGCCAAGAGAAGCAACAATAAAATGGGCCACAGGAACGATCCTTGAAGCGGCCCTTCAAGGAGAATCGACGCTCCGTATAAAACCCCTCCGGCAACACCCGCGCAAAGTAAGCACTTAAGCTTGCCGATCGCACAGGGCTTGGCTATCTCCCACCCAAACTCCTGGCAAACCATGAAAAAGAGGGCCGCCGCAACTAGGATTATCACCACCGTAAAACCAAGCGGAATTATCGCCAAAGGCGTATGCCTTGAACTCATCGCCAAGATCGTGATACAAAGAAGAACCGGACTCAATAGCCCAAGAAACGCCGCATTCCATGCGTCCGTTGTAGCGATAAGCGCTCGGGCAAAGATAGGGTGAATCGCCCAGCCTGCTACGCCCACCGCAAAGACCCGTAGCAAGTAAGCGCATTGCAAAGCCTGTTGATGTTCAAACTTTCCGTGTTCAAAAAGAGCAACTGAAATGGCGGGAGCCAGCGCCAACAAGGCGGCTGAAATGGGGAAGACCAAGAAGCACATGGTCGTAAAACTTTTCGCGATTTCCGCTCTTTCCAAATCGGGCCGATGGAGCGACCGAAAATGCGCTAAAGCAGGTGAGAGCGCGGCAGAAAGCGGTATGCCAAAAATCAGGACCGGAAGCCAAGCAACCTGCGTTGCATAATCCAAAATGCTGTTCGAACCTGGCTGGAGATCGCTTGCAAACACCTGCATGGTGATGATCAACAGCACAGGCATTCCGAAGATAAGGCTGTCCCGAACGAGGTTGCTCAAAACCAGCGCAACTCCCTCCGTTTTAAAATCGAGGCTGAATTTGTAGCGGATCCCACTCCCGCGCACCGCTATTAGAGGAAAAACGAGCGACCCAAATATGGCGCCTGCTAGTGCTCCCCAAGCTGCATACTCAATTTGGCCTGTCGCACTGCCCGATAAGGCCCCGAAAATGACGCCGAAGCTAAGAATCGCATTCCCTAAACCGGGTATTGCTAATTTCCTGCGAGCGTAAAGAGCCCCGTAAAGCAGACTGCCGATACCCAAGCACCACATCGCCGGCATTAATAAGCCGGCCATTTCTGAAATTTGGCTCAGCGCAAACTGTGGTTTGCCCGGCGCAAGAAGGTGCGTGATTTGGTTAAGTGCTCCCGCTCCAAAAATAAGAGCGGCAACCCCAAAGGTTAAGATAACGCTGAGCAGTACATTGAAAAGGTCCGAAGCTTCCTTTTCCTTGTTGTTGGCAATCAGTTCTGAATAAATCGGGGTGAATGCGCTTCCAAGTGCAGTCCCGGAAATTAGAAAAAACAACCATTCCGGTGCCTGAAAGGCTAAGCGATACCCGTCCGTTTGCAGGTTGGCACCAAAAAAAGCGGCGATAACGAGGGCGCGCAGAACTCCCCCGAAACGGCCGAAGAAGGTGATGAAGCTGAAAAAGAAGCCGTGGCTCGGTTGTGTTTTGAGTTCAGGCAAAAGGCAGCTTCTTTATTTACAAAAAGGCCCTAGCGAAGCCAGGGCAAATAACGATTAAAGCGAACGGTCGATCAAAGCAGCAATGCTTTGCTTGGGTGCAGCCCCTACCATTTGGTCAACCACTTTCCCACCTTTAAAAACGAGAAGTGCAGGAATGCTCATAACGTTGTATCGCTGCGCAATTTCACCTTCGCTGTCAACGTTTAACTTGTAAACTTTGGCGCGTCCGTCATACTCTGTAGCAAGTTGCTCAATGGACGGACCAATGGCCTTGCACGGTCCGCACCACTCAGCCCAGAAGTCTACGAGAACAGGAACGTCGGAATGTAGGACGTTATTTTCGAAATCATTTGCTTTAATTGCCAGATCAGCAGCCATATTTTTTTGCCAAGCTCCTCAAGAAGTTGTATCTCTAGGTATACCTTACGTAAACTGTGTAGACTATTCGGCAAAGTGCGCTCCTGAATGTGACGAATTAGTGCGAGGATGCGTCTAAGCTGTGGATTGTGAGTAAGCCAGGTTTCGGAGGAAAAACGATTTTGCAAATTCGAATGATGAAAATAGCAGGCATGTGTGTTGTCGGGGCAATGGCAGCTTCTGTCTTTGCTCAGCAACCGCCTAAGAAAGGACCACCTAAGGGTGCGACAAAGCCTCCCGCTAAGGTTGTCACTCAGCCGCCTTCTAAAAAGGCGCCCCCTGCTAAAGCGCCGCCAAGAAAGCAGACCGCTCCAAAGGTTGTAACCCATCCTTCCGGATCGTCAACCAAGAAAACCATAGAGATCTTGGCCAACGGTGAAAAAGTTACGACTACAACGGTTGTAACCCCGGCCAGCGGTTCTTCAGGTTCCTCTAGCCACCGGCGCAGAGTAAGGCGCCGCCGAGTGCGAGTGGTCCGTCGGGGCCACCATACACGAATCGTCTCGACTCATATTGGTATGACTTCCAACGCGGAAACCGGATTGGTCGGGATTCGACTTTTTGATTCGGGAATGAAGGTTCTTGAGAAATACGGCAATCCAGATATGATCCTGAATCTGGGTAGCGTTGGTCCTACTGGCGGTGGCGGAAACAACGGCGGCGCTCCAACTCTTGGTGGTGGCGGCGGAGTAGGCGCCCGTGGCCCTGGCGGAGGCGGCGCTCGCGGCGGCCCCGGCGGTCTTCAAGGCAAATTCGGCGGAGGTGCTCGTGGCGTCGGTGGACCTAGCGAACGTTCAAATTCCAGCGCCGAGTATAGCTTTCAAGATGACACTCTAGAGAGAGCCCAGTTCCCTGGCAAAGGCGGCAGCGGATTACCGCCAAGCGGCGCTGGCCCTGGTGCTCGATTTGGTGGTGGTGGCCAGCGCGGAGGCCCGCCCGCTAACTTTGGCGGCGGCCAAGCTCCCGCTGGCGGTGCTGCTCCCGGAAATAACGGAACAGTGGAGCCTGCAACGTACACCAGGTGGGTGTATAAGCACGGCCCAAGCCAATACGCATTTATTATCGACAAACTCAACCGAGTCGTCCAGATCGAGGTTGTTGGAATGGGTGACGCCAACGTTCGCACGAACCGCGGTATCACTTTCGGTGCGACATTTAAGCAGTTGATGCACACGTACGGCAACCCCGATGCATTCGAGATCGGTGGCGACAACCTTGTGTTGCGTTATCTCGCCCACAGCCACGTGGCGTTCCGCTTGAATCGCCTTCAAACGGACAAGCCTCACGAAGTGACTGCAATCGTAGTCGCGGGCGGAAAGGGTTGATCCATTGGCCGATGAAATCGATGAGATCCGCGCAAGGGTTAATATTGTCGATCTCGTCAGCCAATCTGTCTTATTAAAAAAAACCGGCAATCGCTATCAGGGGTTATGTCCTTTTCATCAGGATCGTAACCCCTCTTTTTCTGTCACCCCCGAAACTGGCCGTTATAAGTGCTGGTCTTGCGGCGAAACCGGTGATGTATTCAACTGGGTCATGAAGACCCGCAACGTTGAGTTTGTAGAAGCCCTGCAAGTTTTGGCTGAACTGGCCGGCGTCGTTCTTAAAACGCAGAATCCGAAAGAGCGCACCGTGCGCATGAACCAGCGCTCGGCTATGGCCGAAGCTCTTGCTTTTTTTCAAGAGCAGTTGCCACAACACAAGGAAGCTGTTGAGTACTGCGCTTCGCGCTCACTCGCCAAAGATATCCTTGAGAAGTGGGAGATTGGCTACGCTCCGGACGGCGGCGAAGCCCTAACCGCCAGGCTCCGCAAAAAGGGCTTTAAGCTGGCAGACTGTAAAACTCTCTTCTTGGTTGATGGAAGCGAAACTCAAGGCTACTACGACAAGTTTCGGCGTCGGTTGATGTTTCCTATCAGAGATGAAAAGGGTGATCTTGTAGCTTTTGGTGGAAGAATCATCGGTGACGGACAGCCCAAATACATCAACAGCAGCGACACTCCGCTTTATAAGAAAAGCAAAGTTCTCTATGCGATGAACGTCGCCAAAGAGGCTATGCGCACCGAAAGAGAGGCTGTGCTGGTGGAAGGCTATCTCGATGTCATTGCGTGCCACTGTGCAGGGGTAAACACGGCTTTCGCCTCCTTGGGGACATCGCTAACGCAAGACCACGCTAAGCTCCTGAGGCGCTGGTGCGATGCCGTAACCGTCCTTTACGATAGCGATACGGCGGGCCAAAAAGCTGCCGAAAGAGCAACGGAGATTTTAAGCGCGGAGGGACTTCGCGTTCGTATCGCCTCCGTACCGGAGGGCAAAGATCCGGACACCCTTCTAAAAGCCGCTGGACCAGAGGCTGTAAAGCTGGCCGCAAAATCCAGCCTCACACCGCTCGAATATCGAGTCCAACTGTTGAAGAAAGAATATTCCTACGCGGACGACGAGTTTTGGAAGCTCGCAGTAGCTGCAATTGCGGGGGAGATAGACGAGTTGCAACGAGCGCGCTTCATTGATAATCTCGCCCCCGCATACCCAAAGATTCGAGATGCAGCCCACGCACGAACTGCACTGAGGGAACAGGTGGATCGTGCCAGGCGCGCGACCCCGGAATACGCGGTTATTAATGCAACCGGCCCTAGGCCGTCCCGGCCGGTAAATCTTTCTCTTTCCCTGAAAGCTGCCGAGGTCGTTGTTTTTGGTGCGGTACTAGACGCGCAATTCAGGACCGAGATCTGGCCATTCTTGCAAGATGACGCTCATTTCCTCACCCCAAACGGCCGCCGTTTAGCTGCGGAACTGGTTAAGTCTTTTCCGGATGGACCACCTGCCGGCGCTGCACGGCAGTGGCTTCCGGAAACCCATAAGGGCGCTCAAGAACTGCTCGCTGCGGTAGAGCAAGATGAGCGCACGATGGGGCTAAGTAAAACCATTATTACTGATGCCACTGCGTACCTTAAGCGAAAATTGGATGAAAGGATCGTGCAAAACCTCAAGGAAGAGCAAGGAGAGGGGCGTTTGCAAGAGATTATGAGTAAGTTGCAGCCGCACAAGCTTTAACATATGATTAAGCAGTATTAAGCATTACCTGTAAACTTCTATTGGCAATTTTGACTCCGTATTGTATAGTGATTGTACGGGTTGGAAATGGATGTCCAAAGCCTCTAGAGGGTTTTTATGCGTCTATCAACAGCGGGGGTATCCCCCGACGATTCTCACCTCGAATCTGTAATGCCATTATTGGCGATGCCGGCGGCAAGTAAAGCACTAGAACCGCCCAAGATTTTCTTATCCGTTACTATAAAAGATACTGTGGTACCGGAACGCAAGAAATCCTTTCCAAAGAATGCCGATAGGGCATTTGAAAGTGAGCTAGAGGGTCTCCCTATTGATGACTCTGTACGGATGTGGCTTAAGAAAATTGGCCGAACTCGATTGCTCACCCCCGAACAGGAACTAGAACTGGCCAGGAAAGCGGCCGTTGGCTGTTCTCGCTGCAAGAAAATATTGATCGAGTCCAACCTTCGGCTGGTGGTAAGCATTGCCAAGCGTTTTATAAACCGAGGCCTTTCCCTTCAAGATTTAATCCAAGAAGGAAATATGGGCCTTATGCGGGCTGTTGATAAGTTCGATTATCGTAAAGGGTATCGGTTTAGCACCTATGCGACATGGTGGATAAGGCAATCTATCAGCCGATCCATCAGCGATCAGGGCCGCACCATTCGCGTGCCCGTTCACACGCTGGAAGCGGTTAACAAACTTGTAAGGATCTCTCTTAACCTTCAGCAGAAGCTGGGCCGAGAAGCGACTTTCCAAGAGATTGGCCAGGAAACCAACATGTCGCCCGAAAAGGTGCGGCACTATATGCGCGCCGCTACCGATCCGATTTCGTTAGAATCCCCAGTGGGAGAAAACGACGATATCGCCCTTGGCGAGTTTGTAATCGATACGGTCGAAGAGTCCGCCTCCGACAAAGCCGTGAAGGCAATGGTAAGAACCCGAATCGATGACGTTTTATCCACCCTCGAGGAGCGCGAAAAGGGCGTGATCGCCATGCGCTACGGCCTTATGGATGGTCGGTCTTATACGCTTGAAGAAGTGGCGCGTGCATTTCAGCTTACGCGCGAGCGAATACGGCAGATCGAGCAGACCAGTCTCAAAAAGCTCAAGCATCCCTCTCGCTCTCGTCGTCTCCTCGAAGTATTAGAATAAAGTGCGAAAGGCCTAAGGCATTTCAAGCTTTTGGGGGATACTGGGTTTCTTGGTTGAGGTTGATGTAATCATTCCGGCCGGCGGCACCATCAATGCTGCTTTTGCGCGCGTCGTTGGCACCGACAATAAGGCTCTCATTACTCTTGAGGGCAACACGGTCCTGGGCAACACCATTCAGTGCCTGCGCAATACGCCGGGAGTGCGTCGCATCGCCGTCATAGGCGACGAGAAGGTGGAGCGCGCGGCAGGCAATAGTGTCGATCAAGTTTTATCAGTTGAAGAAACCGGCCCGCAAAATATTTTTAAGGGTCTGCGCTGGCTGCAAAGCTGCCACGCTCCCGCCGATAACGTCCTCATCGTCACTTCCGATTTGCCTTTCGTGACGGCGGATGTTTTTAAGCGGTTCCTCGATATCTGCCCCACCGGCAAAGATTTCTGCGTGCCCCTTATCGCGCAGGATGAATTTAGCGAGAGGTTCCCAGGGGCGGAAGCCACCTATGTGAAAATGCGCGATGGGACTTGGACAACAGGCTGCGCCTATCTTTCCACTCCCAAGGGCCTGTTTAATGCGATTCAGCAGATTGAGGAAGTCTTCAAGAACCGAAAGAGCAAGATTGGGATTGCCCGAATGCTTGGCCCCAGGTTCGTATGGGGCTATGTAACAAAGTCGCTAACCGTCGCGGATGTTGAAAAGAAGGTGCGTGCGCTTCTGAACTGCGCAGCCGTTGCCGTTCCCGATAGCCCCGCCGAACTAGCTTACGACATCGACTATATTGAGGATTACCACTACGCCCTGCAAACCCTAAAGCTTAAACAGGAGCCTAGCTCCCGTGCCTGAAACGGAACCGGATCCGTCAGCCCCTTATTATCGCGCGGGGGAACTCGTGCCCGGTAACGAAGAAATCCATAACCCTCCCTCTCAATATCACATGGGCGGTTTCCAGCTCATGTCGATTTCGATGTTCTGGCTTGCTTCGAACGTCCAGTGGACCGCTCTTCTGGTCATTTTGCTGCCGAAGCAACTTGGAGAAATGACGGGTGACAAACAGGCCCAAGCCCTTGGTGTTATAATCGGGGCTTCGGCAATCTTCGCTTTAATCATCCCACTCTTAATCGGACCGATCAGCGATCGGTGCCTTTCCCGATTTGGCCGAAGAAGGCCCTTCATGGTCGTTGGCGTTATTGTGAACGTCATTGGCTTAGCGGCAATGTTCTTGGCTTCTGAGCAGCCTAGTGTTGCCGGATTCAATGGATTTGGTGCGAATTTCTGGTGGTATTTCACGGGTTTCTGCATTGTTCAGGTTGGCAGCAACATCTCCACCGGCGCCTATCAGGGCGTCATCCCCGACGTTGTGCTGCCCAAGCAAAGGGGGAAGGCAAGCGGCTATATGGGTGCCATGACTCAGCTAGGTTCGGCCCTCGGCATCGTTTTAGTTGCTGTCATTTTCCGAGATAACATCCCGATCTCATATGGGATCATCTGCGGAAGCCTGGTTTTATTCCTGTTGTGGACGGCTTTGACTTTAAAGGAAACCTCTATTGAGCGTGCACCTGCGTGGCAAGGGATCGGCAATTTCGTTAAAGGCCTTTGGATTAGCCCGAAGAAATTTCCCGATTTTGCGTGGGTCTGGATTACTCGCTTCCTTGTGATGTTTGGCTTCTACACGGTTCAACCGTTTATTCGATATTATCTTCGAGATGTGATTCGCATACCAGAGAAAAGCTTAACCATGACGCAGGGCGAAGTGTTTCTGATCATCCTCTTTGCAGCCATGATAACTGGACTTTACGGAGGCGTCCTTTCCGACAAAATCGGTCGAAAGCGCATTGTTTACATTGCCAACGGCATGATGGCGGTAGGCGCCGTCGCTTTGGTTTTTTGCACAAATCTCATGCAAGCCCTTGCAGTAGGCGTTTTCTTTGGCTTAGGTTACGGCGCTTACATCAGCGTCGACTGGGCGCTTGGGACCGATGTGCTGCCGAACCAGGACGCTGATGCCGGGAAGGATATGGGCATTTGGCACGTGGCAATGGTGCTGCCTCAAACCTTGGCTGCGCCGGTTGCCGGCTTCCTTTTGGCGGGCCATATTATCAGAACTCATGTCGAAAATGGCAAGACGGATTTTTATTACAACCAGGGCGGCTACATGACGATTTTTTCGGTAGCGGCCGTCGCCCTCGGCCTGGGCGCGGTCCTCTTAAGAAATGTGAAGAAAGCCAGATAGCTGATGTCTCATAATCAAATAGGCATGAATTGGTTATCTCGTCATAAAATCGCTGTTTATGCTTACGCAATCCTGATATTGCCGGCCCTCATCATTCCGGGCTTTGTACACCAAAGGCAAGCGATGATGGCGTGGACCTGCTTTGCTTGGATCTTTTGCACTCCGCTCGCCGCTTTTGTGGGGAGCCTGGGAAAGAAGCGGAATCTAACTTTTTATGCGGGCGTTGCCAGCCTTCTTGTTCCGGTCGAGGTTGTTTGGTATCTCGCCTACATCTCGAACATCGCTCCCCCTCCCCGCGAAAAAATAGCTGAGCTTTATATGCCCATCATCCTGATTAGCGGGATGTTCTTGGTCCCGTTGGGTTTCTATTGGACCTACATCGGCACTCGCCCGTCGAATAGCGATCAAGCGCTTTAGAACCTTTACTCCAGTGGATCATCAACTTTAGCCGTCGACTTCTGCTCAGAAATTTTCTCTCGAGCCCACTCTTTTTGATATTGCGGTTTCATGAGCGCCGGCGGTTGATAAAGAACGTGCGCGAGCACGATATCGTCCGGATATCTCTTCAGCCCTTCCGATGCGACCTGCCTCATCATCTGCGTCTGTTCCAGGTTTCTGTAGCAGAGGGCTAGCCAGCGGTAAGTCTGCTCCAGCGCCGTGTTTTCTGCATCTTCCGAGACCCAATCCCGGTGCTTGCCCATGGATCGGGCCTGCTCCAAATAGGTTACGGCTTTGGGTAGGTTGTTCAACCGGGTGATGTAAATCTCCCCGATTTCCATCACAATGGAAACGCTGAACGGATCCTGCCTTTCGCCTTCTTTCAGGTATTCAACCGCCTTAATGGCAGCAGCGTCAGACCGGTCCCGTCCGATAATCGCCGCGCCCTGAACCCAGCCGGGGACAAACGTCGGATCGAGCCAGGTCATCAAACGAAATAGAGGCAATGCCGCCACCGGATCGTTGTGGGTGTGGTGGTGCATATCCTTGTAGGCACTGGTTGCGCGTTCGATATCACCGAAAATGCCCCGAAAATCTCGGTCCTTGGAAGGAACTGTTGTAAGAACGCTCTCCTCGTTCATCAGTTTCTTGTGCCCGTCATCAGCGGCGTCTTCCGTGCTCATTCCGGATTTCCTTTCCGCTTCCGTCATTTGCCGCATCTCGACCCCGTTATGGAGATAAAGATCGGTTCGCAGCCAAAGCCAAGATGAAATGCTCGTCCGGAACTGGCCTAAAATCGAAGTGCTGGCGTGGGTTTCTTGGGCATCGTAGTTGGCCGGAATATAGGGCGGATTGATGGTCGGCCCAAAATCCTTAACGAAGTTCCCAGCAGCGGCGCTACCAATGATGGCGATGATCGGGATAAACCGCATTAGATCGCCTGTTTCCTGAACTTAGACCAGGCCATGGAAATCATCGCGCCAGAGTAAAAGATCATGTAGGTCCCCAATGCTAGAACCACCCAGATTGGAGCAGAGCCCCATCCGATATTTGCCGCTCTTGAGCCCTCATCGAATAGATGATATTGAGGCAGGATATCGCTTACCGTGGCAAAAATCGGCCTCATGCCTTTGCCCGCGCTGTTGCCGGCCATTAACAGCCCTTGTTCAAACATGACCGATCCAAAGGCGAGCACAAAGCTCATTGTTGCCGCCGCTTGTGGCGTCATGTAGGCGCTGAGGGTAAGGGTTACTGCGCAAAGCACAACCAAACCCATCATTTTCAACACCATGTACTGGATCATCACCCATTCGAACTGGACATGGAAAATGAGTAATGCCACGGCCGTTAGTGCCGCAAGCATTAGAAACCCGATCCAGGTTGCCGCGACCGCCCCGAAGAACTTACCCAGCAGTAGATCCATCCGGGTAATGGGTCTGGCTAACAGCGGATACAGGGTGCGGTTTCTTATCTCATCGGGCAAAAGCCTCGACGAAGTGAGAATGGCGACGATTGTCGAGAAAATGCCCAAAACGGTAACCGCCAAGTCTTTAACAAAGACTTCCAGACCACGCACGCCAAAGAAGCCAAGCATAGATGCGGCGAGAATGATAATCATCCCCAGAATGGCGATAACCCAAAGGTCTTTTCTTCGCACCGACTCTAGCAGCACGCCGCGTCCAATAGCTTTCCAAATTCGAATTTTGTTCATGCGGCCCTCGCAATGGCTTCTACAAAATAGTCTTCCAAAGAGCCCTCTTGGGCAACCACGTCAAGCAACTTGGCTTTTTCGTCGTGTACGCGGTCAAGTGCTACCAGCAACTGTTCTTTAGAAGTGAAAACGGCCTCGTAAATGTTCTCGCCCACTTGCTGCCAGTGGTCCGTAAGGTCGAAGAGAGAAACCTCGCCTTTGTATCTCACCGAAAACTGCCTAAGCTCCTGCTTAAGGTCAGAGATCTGCCGCTCTTCCACGAACTTGCCGTTATTGATGAGCACGATTCGGTCGCATAGCATCTCGACTTCGCTAAGCTCATGGCTCGAGAAAAATAGTGTGCATCCGGCCTGCTGGCGGTCTTTAAGAATGTGCCTCAGTTCTTTTCTGCCAACCGGATCAAGTCCGCTTGTGACTTCATCAAGGATCAGCAGTTCAGGGTTGCCGAGCAGTGACTGCGCAATCCCAACGCGTTGAAGCATGCCTTTGGATAGGCTCCGGTTGCGTTTGTTCATCGCGTCTTTAAGGCCGACCACTTCGAGCAAAGTTTCTGCTTCGGTTTTCAGCGCCTTCCCATGCAATCCCTGAAGTTCGCCATAAAGAGTTAAAGTCTCCCGCGGAGTCAAAAATGGATAGTAAAGCGCGACTTCCGGCAAATAGCCAATGCGCGCCCGTGAAGCAAGCGAACCTGCCGGTTCGCCAAATATCTGGCAGTTGCCTCCGCTAGGTTCAACAAAGCCCATCAGGGCTTTTAGAGTGGAGCTCTTGCCTGCACCATTTGGCCCTAAAAAGCCAACAACCTCGCCCGCCTCAACATTAAAGGTAAGGCCCTGGACAGCTTCGACCCATTTGCCGTTCTTCGCCTTGTAGCGGACGTGCAACTGCTCTGCTAAAATTGCTGTGCTCATTCTTTCCAATTGGATTGTCGGCAGTTTTTGCAGCTTTTTGATTTGAAGTTTTTCCAGTTTTTCTGTTTTGGCACGATGTGATATTTCTGGCCTGCGGTTCTAAGACCCAGATGGCGCAAGGACTCAGGACTCAAGACTAAGGATTCAGGACTCGTTGACCACGCATAATCTAATCGTGTGTGCCCGATTTACCCTTCGAGTAAGCGCCGAGGCGATGAAGGAGCTTTTCGACCTGGATGAGCTACCCGAGCTGCTCGTGCGCTACAACATCGCGCCGACCCAAGATGTGTCAGCCGTAACTCAGAGCAGGGAAGGCGAACGTATGCTCCGTCCCCTTCGGTGGGGACTGGTCCCAAGCTGGGCAAAGAGCTTAGCTGTGGGTTCGACGATGATCAATGCCCGATCCGAGAGCCTGCACGAACGCGGCGCGTTCCGCACCGCCTTTGAAAAAAGACGCTGCCTGATCCCAAGCGATGGCTTTTTCGAATGGAAGGAAGTTACACCAGAGGAGGAGCAGGGTTCACTTTTTGGCGAACCAACCAAGGTCAAGGCGGGGAAACCTAAGAAACAGCCTTATCATTTCACCCTCCGCGATGGCAAGCCTTTTGCCTTTGCCGGCTTGTGGGAGCGATGGAGCGACCCCGAGGGACATGTGGTCGACACTTGCACGATCGTGACCACCGCCGCCAATGAACTGGTAGCCAAACTACACGACCGCATGCCGGTCATCTTGGCTCCCGAGGACTACGCTCTTTGGCTGGACCGCCACGAATGCGATACGGCCAAGCTCATGCCCTTGATGTCGCCCTACCCTTCGGAGCGAATGAAGGCGACTGCTGTTAACCCGGTTGTCGGGAACTCCCGCATCGATACTCCCGAGTGCGTCCAGCCCTTTAACGCGGCTTAGGTAAGGAATAGCCCCCTCTCCTGCTCCCTGGGAGGGGGAGAGGTCTTTATCTTTCTACGCGAAGCTTTGGAGTGCGGGAGCTTGGAGACTGTTGCATTGGCTTCATTTGAACTCGTCAGTTCGTCTTTTCGATATGGCTGGGACAAACGCACGAAATGTGCCGGTTTTTCGTTCATCTGCAGGCTGGGCCTCAGATCAAGGCACGCTGCTTTTGAGT
>DASXZH010000061.1:0-37507 GCA_036502005.1 Fimbriimonadaceae bacterium | reverse complement strand
AACAACCTCTTCCAACGACTTAAACAACAACGTAGATGTAGACTTCTTCATGGTGTGTGATCCTTG
The DNA here is from genome assembly GCA_036502005.1 of Fimbriimonadaceae bacterium. Lineage (GTDB taxonomy): Bacteria > Armatimonadota > Fimbriimonadia > Fimbriimonadales > Fimbriimonadaceae > DASXZH01. Next base: position 37,441 of record DASXZH010000061.1, on the reverse strand, counting down.
ACCTAACGGTCTTCTGTTAACAAGAATCAGGACGCACACCGTCTATCAGATTTCCACCAGGTTTGGGACACAACCCTCTCCTTGTGCCAACTTGTGCCAGATTGGGCCACAATCCCGGCCCTTGAACCTGCTTCTGGCATATTGTGGCCCATTGTGGCCCATTGTGGCATGCCATATTGTTGCCAGAAAGGAGGCATTTTGAGCCCATTCTGTCAATTGTGGCATTGGCCGTAAGTTCAAATCGCATGGATTGTTTAAAACTCTTGTTCCGGCTTTCGACTTCGGGATCCGGCATTCGACCTTCGACATTCGACTTTCTCCCCGGAACCTTTCACAAAGAAGTAGACGATTGACGAGGTGGTTAATGGTTCTCGATATTTGAGGTAAATCCAATGGTGTCCAGGTAGCTGGCAAAAACTTGCTCTATCGCCTCAGCTACTTGCTTGTCTGTCATTGGAGCGGAAATCTCGGTATCCGTATAGCAGCCGGATTGGCCCTTGTAAGCGATTGGTTCGGTGGTATCACCTTCGGCCGCAATTCGTTCGCCGAAAGCTTGGAACAGCTCAGACGTCAGAACCGGGCTGCTCGAGTCACATTGAACACGGTTGACCACATTCCCGCTTGGGTCGAATGCGTAACCTAGAACCGAAGGAGCGCTTTGAGGATTGGAAACGCGGGTGTTAAGCCCCGTCGCGCCCCAGATGTAGGCGTTCTGGATCGTGTTGCCAGTGCTGTCGCACTCGGCCAGAAGCATATCGCCATCGTAAAGGTAGGTTGTAGCCCCTGCGGAGGATGTTTTTGCAGTCCGCCAGCCATCGGAAGTGTATGTGTAAGTAGCGCTACTGGCACCGCCGGTACCGATTTGCTGGATGTTCCCACGCGGATCCCAAGTGGGTTCGTTGTTCACCCCACTGTCTAATTCGCGCAGGTGGCGGCCTTCGCCGCCGTCGGCAAAGCGCTAGAGCGCGTCAATCAGTTTAGAGTCGTGGTTTGAGTGTCACTATTAGAACATCACACCTTTTGATGCCAAACGTGAGCTCCCCGACAATCGTTTTATGGTCCAGCTTTTTGAACGGAGTGCGGGCCTAATCAGGGTTTCAGCTTTTTATCGAAGGTCTCGTTTCCCCCCGCCCTAAAGTGGACAATGCAGCTTCCGTCTGACGTTGTTGTGAAGGAATAAGTTAACTCAAAATACTGCACGTCCTGACGGGCCCTTTGATCAATCAGGGGGTCAAGCTCTTTCGCTGATGCGGGCCACCGTCCGTTTTTCTGCCTAAACTGTTTAGTGATAAATAAAACTGCCAGAGTTCCGGGGCTGTCAACCACAAGACCGGAAGTGAACCACCAATAGGCAGAAGCAAGTAATACCAGGAATACAACTATTAAGAATGATCGCCTTAACTTAGTTATCGCCTTCACTCAATTCCTTTCCTGTGTTTCTTTTTATACTTCTTATCGTTATTGCCGGGCTTGTGGCCCCACACGTAGTTATCGTCGCTGTCCGGTTCCCTCACGCCCGGCGTTAGTTTGTGTTTGAATGACCATAATATTCCCGGAGAGTGAGGAAACTCCGGGTTCACTGTCCATCCCTTATATCCTTTGACCTCGTCAGCGACATCTAGTGCGGCATTCACAAAATCATGGTCTGCCATCACCATGCAAGCATCGAATTCGAGGAGTTTAAGTTTAGGTAAGCCGAAAGCTTTTCGCATTTTCGCACAAAAGATTAGATCGTCGGCAATTATTGAACTATCATCCTTGTCCCCAAGCGGGAAGCTACCCACGGTGCCATGGCCGAAGAAAAGAGCCCTTTCCTCTTCCGTCCTTATGAGAGCTCTCATGGCATCCCTGTGCGAGGGACTGTTTAGATTCGCTGGACCGTGCCACAGAAATGCCCACGTTGCTGCACCGGATGTCAGCCCAGCGATGTGCAGGTCCGTCCCCGCCGGATCACTAAACACCAGCGGGTTGTTACCGCAAAACTCGTAAACGTTGAGCCCGCCATCAAGGCCAGTCGGGTCGCGGGTTAGCCAGCGGCCATTCCCAATGTAGTATCGGTTTTGGCAATAAAGCATGCCGGCATCCCAATCGTAAACGGAACCCTCCTGGCCCTTGTAGCAGATCTGGTCCAGAATAAACTGGTTATCAGCGCCGGTGTCCAAATACGGATAATCCCCGTCGAAGTCGTAAACATCGCCATACGCATCCCAAAACTGCATGCAGCCGCTGGTTGTATTTGCGTTGGAAGCGCAGACCCTGTTGCCGGCAGGGTCATACAGAAAGGCAACAGAGCCCCCTGAGTCATAACACATGGCCACTCCGGTCGGTCCCCAAAGATAAAGTCCCGATTGTGAGGGCGTATCGAATCCGATGGAGAAATACGCGGTCCCGATCAAAGCCGATCCATCGTAAAGGTAAGAGTAGCTTGCATCACCGCTAACGGTCGATCTTGCAACACGGAGATTGTTCGGCAAATAAGGGCCCGCAAAATGGGTCGGGTGAGCTAACCTCGCTAGATCCGCCGGAGTTGAATTAGGTGCCAAGGCTCCCCAAAGGTGGCCGTGGAAAGGGCGTCTAGTGACCTGACCCCTTCCTTTTTGAGGGTCAGGTCAGAAAAGCTGACTCAATCGTTAAGTAGCCGCCATTCGTAACGTTTCGCAAAGCCAGATAAACCCTTCGGGAAGATTAAACCCATCTGGTTCCTGTGCCACTTTAACCATTTCATCGGTAACTGGCGGCTCTTGCCTACTCCACACCGGCGCTGCTATTTCTAACCTCCATAGGTATCACCACAGGTTCCCGCTAATGGACTCCGAAGAATTCAGCAAACTCCTGCATATTATTAGCAACAAAATACCCTTCAGGAACTTGGCTCTCATCCCAAATATCGTCCAGGAGCATATATCGAATTTGACCATAATCTGGCTCATCACAAACAATGAATAAGCGGCCCCCGCCAGGATCGAACCCTATTGGAAGCAACCTGGGCAGCAACCGAGTAATTCCGGGAATCTTCAAGGCATCAGCTAAGTCATAGCCGGGCAACGAGGCTATTCCATAAATACCATCAATGTCCACTAAATCATGCCCTTCAATCCCGTAAAGCGGTATCTCCGGAGGGGGTGTAGGATGCCCGCCATTGGCAACTTCCGTCCAAAACCAGACTAACGCGCCCGGAAATCTGATGCCAATTCTTTGTTCAACTTGAGCCACGATATTTTTATCTATATCCGGGCCCCTGTCGACCCACTTAATAGCGTTGAACTTCACTTCCCCCACAACCTACCCCATATTGCCCACCCGCCCCTGTGTATAGTCGCCTCGTGTATGGCTCTTGGCACCAATTGCATTCTTCCCAACTCATGATGATGGTGCCAAGAAAACCCTTTTGGTTTTTCCGCAAGGCCCGCAGCCTCGTTTGCGCGCTTGAAATCGAGATGATACTTTCCTGAGGGTTCGATATGCACGTCCTTGATCGCGACTTCATCAAAGTCTGCAATGTCGTTCCACATAGGTATCCCCGTGGCTTCGTTAACCGACGTGTAGGGCAATTTTGAATAAGCGCCTGCGGCCACGCCCAGCTCTGATTCGGCACTTCCAGCACCGAACGTTGCAGCAATGATAGAGAGATCTCCCCAGCCTTTACCAAAGCCGCGGACACCGTTAGACCCACTGATATTCGCCCCGAACTCTCTTACGGCGCTCTTGAGGCCACGATACATCTGCGCCGGATGGGTTACGTCGTGAATGGTGTTTATCACACCGTCGGGATTAAGCATGTTGTACCGCCAAAGGCCCTTGGCGGTTCCGACAATTGCATCGCCGTATCCTTTAAACATCTCGCCAACGTCGTGCCAATATTGGCCCCAATCCCAGTCTAAACCACTGGGATCGGCACCCATCAACGGGTTGTTGCCACAAAACTCGTAAACGTTTAACCCGCCGTCAAGACCCAGCGGGTCGCGGGTTAGCCAGCGGCCATTCCCAATGTAGTATCGGTTTTGGCAATAAAGCATGCCGGCATCCCAATCGTAAACCGAGCCTTCCTGGCCCTTGTAGCAGATCTGGTCCAGAATAAACTGGTTATCAGCACCTGTGTCTAGGGTAGGAAAGTCGGCGTCAAAGTTATAGGTGTCTCCGTAGGCATCCCAAAACTGAATACAGCCACTGGTTGTATTTGCGTTGGAAGCGCAGACCCTGTTACCAGCCGGGTCGTAAAGAAAGGCGACGGAGCCCCCTGAGTCGTAACACATGGCCACACCGGTCGGCCCCCACAGATAGAGCCCCGATTGCGAGGGAGTATCGAAACCGCTGGAGAAATAGGCCGTTCCAATAACAGCCGACCCGTCGTAAAGGTAGGAATAGCTAGCATCGCCGCTTACGGTCGACCTTGCGATCCGAAGATTGTTCGGCAAATAAGTGATCGGGGTTGGGTTCGAAGGGGCTCCCGTGCCCGAAATAGTTGATAGCCGGTCCGCTTGGTCAAAAGCAAATTGGCGCGAATAGCTAGGCCCGCCATTACCGGGGCTGCTAGCGCTGTTCACGTTGCCGTTGGCATCGTAGCCAATCGAATACGTTCCGTCTACATCCTCGTCAACCTGATTCGGGCTTAGGTTTGATACCACGAGTCCCGTCATCAGATCCTGAGTTGGATCGATGGTGACGGGATTGCCGCGGATGGTGACCGGATTTCCGGCCTGGTCGTAGGCGTGGCTGAAAGTTAACGCGGGAAAGTTATTGAACACGTAGCTCTCACTCGTGAGTTCGTTTTGCCCGTCGTAACCAAAGCTGGCGTATCCAGAATAGTCACCGCAGGGCGGGATCTGGTAGTTTTCACCCGTGCGGTTGCCGGAAATATCGTATTGCATCGAAGAGTAGTAGGCGATTACCCCTTCTGGGCCGGGGCCATTAGGACCTGTTATCTTGGGATAGTTGGCTCCGACAGGCAACGGGTAAAGATTGTCGAGTTCGGTGACCCGGCCCTCGGTGTCGTATGTGTAAAACACGTCCGAATAGGGCGTCGCCATTCTGATCACCCTGCCGTTGCCGTCGTAGTAGTAGGTGGCGTTGGCGTCAGTCGCGGTGCCACCTTGCCCATTTGTGCTGCCAGCATATATCGCAACGTTGGTCATCTGGCCCGCATCGTTGTAAGTGTAGTTGTAGGTGTATTCCTGTCCTGAAGGAGCGCCATGCAAAGCGGCTACAAAATACATCGATTTGCGTTCGCCGTTTGGATAGTAGGTGTAGGTGACCGTATTGCCATTGAAGGCGTAGTTCAGACCGTTTGTGGTTACGGTAAGAACGTTGTCAGCATCGTCATAGGTGTAAGCCAGCGAATTTCCGGTTCCATCGCTTACGCTGGCTACCCTGCCGAACACGTCGTAAGTGTAGTTCGTGTCGAGTTCTGCGCTGTTGCCGGTGGTTGTGGTTCCTGTAACGCGGTTATCCCCCAACCCACGGCTGATCGATGTTGAATTCCCGTCCGGATCTGTGCCACTTATCGCGCTGTAGGAATTGTCATAGTTGGTCGTCCAGATCTTTTGCCCACTTGGTGGGTTGCTAAAAGATGTGTTGCTGAACTGGCTGTTGGGAGCGCCGTTGTTTGACGGGTTGTAAAGGAAGTTGTGGATGGATTGGCCGTTGCCATTCTTGATGGAATTCAGAAGATTTTCGGGGTTGTAGGCAGCGTTTTCAGTCAGGGCCGTGCCAGACACGCCGTTTGCCACAAACTCGCCTGAGAAGGTCGTCGTATCCGAAACCGAACCTCCGCTGTAGCCGTGAAGCGTCGTCGCCGTAGGCGGCTTGCCTAGGTTTGTATAAGTTGGAGTCACGTAGTCGCCATTGGGGAATGTCGCCTGTGCGAGGTCGTCAACATCGTTGTAGGCAAGGCTCGTCGTATTGCCAACCGGGTCTTTCATGGTGGTTAGATGGCCAAGGGGATCGTATCGATAATGAGTTACATTCCCTATCGGATCGGTTAGAGTGAGCGGCTCACCTAGAACCTCAGCCTGTGTGTAACTCCCATCTGCTGTGTAGTTGTAGGTGTAGGTTGCTGTGCCGGATGCGCTTGGCTCGGAAATAGAGGTCAGGTTGCCTTTGGCATCGTACACGTAATCGATCTCAATGGTTGGGCCGTTGCCGCCGGTTGCGCCCGCCGCCGGGCAGGTAACGGACGCAATATGGCCGCTGGAGTCATAGGTGAATGAGGTCGGCGTTCTTGGCGTGCCATCAACGCCGAACTCCTGCACACTGGTTACACGCTCAAACGGGCTCGGCGGGTTGTCGTAGCTAATCACGTATTTGCAGCCGTGAGCATCCGTGTACTGGGTGACATTTCCGAATTGATCGGCCTGAATTTGCTGAGCATCTTCATGCGGTCCCTGAACGCTGGCAGGAGTTTGTAGAACAGTCCCGTAGCTAATAGTGGAAGTTCCGCCCGCCGCATTTGTACCCCCGGTATTTCGGCCATTACCGTCAAATGCCTGATTCCACGACTCGAAAGAGCCTGATTGGCCCCCTGTTGCCACCGTTGTGCTGGTGGCGTTATAGGTGTAGTTGCGCGTGTTTCCATCCGCGTCGGCGAGGGCAACAACGCGGCCGTCCCCATCGAAAGTTGCCGTTGAACTCAATAGACCTGTGCCATTGTAGGTCGCTACGTTGTTTAGATAACTTGCGCTTCCGACCGTGGTGTAGGAATATTGCCAGGCAATCGTCGGCGAACCGCTGACCGTGACAAGGGATGAAGAGGTCAGAGTCGAACCTAGGGTTGAACTCGCATAGTTGTAGGTTACAGTTCGGTTTCCGGTTGGTTCGTCCGCCGTCGCGTCGACCACACTTATAAGTTGGCCTGACCCATTGTAAGTGGCCTCTAGGAGTGGATTTAGGTTTGCGTCCTGAATCTGAGAAAAACGGTTATTTGAATCGTACTGGATATTGAGTTGCTGGCCATCCTCTGTAACCGACTGAGTTGGGCGGAACGTCGACCCTTCCGGCGAGAAAGTTTCGTTGGCGTTATATCCGGTCTTAAAGACAATGGAGGTCCAGTTACCAGCATTGTCCGGGTCCGGCGTACCGCTTAACGTGTAGGGCGCGTTCGCTGGCGCAGTAAAAGCGCCGGTTGGGTAATAGCTTCCGTCATCTTGCTGCTGCATGGTCGGAACGAGGACGTCGCTTCCGCCACTGGGATACACAAGCAGCAGGTTGCCCCAACCAGAAGGGTTTGCCCGGTAAATCCGGTAATCCCAGTTGTTAACCCAGCCAGCGGGAAGACCATCGGACGAGATACCTGCATTAGCCAGAGCAGTTCTGTAGGTTCGTTCGAAGATGGCATCGGGGCCGATCGGGTTTTGAACGACCAGGTCCGGCCCACAATCGCTCTCCAAAACACCATAAGGCAAAGAGACGCCGAATGTGGAGGAGGGCCCGCCGCCTGAGCCTGCGGAGTGGTCAAACGGGATCGTCGATTCTGCCCATGCCGGCAAAGTGAGAGGCGTGGTGGTGTATCCCCCTCCTCCACTGCCGCCTGTGCTGCCCGTCACGGGTTGGACCTGTATGGGCGTAGTTTGAATGACCGGTGCTCCGGGCGTAGCGGAGGCTATGTTGGAAGGAGGGCTGGCAAAACCTTTGCTGGTGTAGGCAATGACCTGGTAGTAGTAGGTCGAGCCATTCGTTACATTTGAATCCGAATAGCCGGTATTACTGCCCGAGTAGATAACGCCGTAGGGGCCAGAGTAGGAGTTGCTCTTGCTTAAGTTGAAAGTGGTTGCTCCACTCGGCGAGGTCCAACTTAGGGTCACAAGGTTGTTCGAACCGGTTGCCGTCAAGACTGGAGCCGTCATGCCGAGTATTACCTCGAGCCACGACATTGGGCCCTGTCCTGTGGCGTTCTGAGCCTGAACTTCGTAAAGCCAGTCACCCGCGCCAGGACTATCTGTGAATGTAGTTGATGTGAAAGGCCCAAGAAACACGAGGGAATCGGTTTGGTTGTTAAACTTGCGTCCCCCTATGTAACTCGTGGCAGATTGAACCGGCGACCAAGTAAAAACCGGCACTCCATTCACTAACGTATAGGCAAAGTTCTGTGGTTGCCCAGGCAATGTGAGGCCAGCTACCGACGATGATGTGGTGCTAAATCCCGTCGCGTTTTGGGCTTTAACTTCGAAATAGTAGGTCGTCCCATCGGCAAGGCCAGTTACGGTATAGCTCGTTGACGAGCTGCTTCCACATGGCGTGTATGAACCGCCGCTGGTGCCCGAATCTAAAACGGTATAGCTGGTTGCGCTTTGACTGGCGTTCCATGCTAGATTGAGCGATCCCTGGGAAGGTGCTGATTGAACGGCAAGTCCAGTAGGAGCCGGCGGAATCGTAAGCGCGGAAGCAGGTGAACAGCCGGGGCTTATCCCCGACGCATTTTCAGCCTCAACTTCGAAATAATAGGTTGTTCCTGCAATTAGGTTTGTGGCCGTAAAACTTGTCGAGCCAGTTGCCCCAACCGAAGCATAGGTGCCGTTGGCAGTCATCGAGTCCAGAACTATGTAACTCGTCGCACTTTGACTTGCACTCCAACTGAGTGACACTTGCAACGCAGTCGTAGACGGCGTCGCCACTAATCCGGCCGGAACAGGAGGAATCGTAAGCGCGGCAGCGCTGTTGGACGGCCCGCTGGTTCCATGAGTATTGGATGCGGTGACCTCATAGTAGTAGGTCGTGCCGTCGGCAATGCCCGAATCGGTATAGCTGGTCGAAGCTGTGGATCCGACGGAACTGTAAGTACCTGCGCCTCCCGTAAGAGAACGCAAAATGCCGTAAGAAGTCGCTCCTGAACTGGCGGTCCACGCCAAGTTCGCCAACTTAAGGCCTCCAACGGCAGAGAGATTTGTTGGCGCGGCAGGCGCGCCACCGCTGCCCCCTGTGGTTGGACCGCCATTGACCTGTGTGTGCACTTGCGCCGCGGAAAAGGTGCTTAGGATAATGCACAAAAGGAATGCGGTTTGGACGAAACGCAAGAATAAGGGGTGGCACTTACGCATACCTAGCCATTATATGATGGACTTATAGCGAATGCCAATGATTATTTTATGATTTTGTTTGCAGTGCGGACGTGCCTGGACTTATGGTGGAGTGAGCGGTATACCCTTTACACACTCATTCAAACAGTAAACAGTAAACAGTAAACAGTAAACCGTAAACAGTTTTCCGGAACCGCTTACCGTTTACCGATTACCGTTTACTGCTTACCGCCGTCACGCTCACGCCCCATGCGTCACTCGTCACGCCCCATGCGTATAATTAGTTGATGGCTTGGAAACTATTCTACGATGGCGGTTGCAACCTCTGCCACACCTCAAAGCTCAAAGCAGAGAAGTGGGCGGAGCGGGCAAAGCAGCCGATGGATGTGGACATCCTTCAAAGCGACGAGGCCATCGGCAAAGGCTACCAAGGCGATGTGATGGTGCTCGAAGCGGACGGCCAGGTCTTCTATGGTGCCGATGCCTGGCTAAAAGTCATGACCATTGCCCCGTGGTACTTGCGATGGCTTTCTTGGGGCCGTTACACGCTGCCAACGCGGTGGCTATCGCGGCTCGTATACGGGATAGTAGCGAGGATAAGGTACAAGCTGTTCGGCACAAGGGCTTGCCCAATCCCAGGTGCCAAGCCGATGCCGCGCCCCTAATGCAGGGAAGCCGAAGTTTGGTAGGCCGCTAGCTGCTTTTTCAGCATCATGTTCTCTTTAAGAATTATTTGCGTGCATTTATGGGTCGAATCTTGATCGGACCAGCTTGAAAACGTTAGGCCAATCTTCTGTTTGCCTCCCTTTGAAAGGAATCTGCAATGGGGAGAAGGGCCGAGAATGTTCCAAGCTTGGCCTAACTCCGAGCTTTCGATGGCGACGTTATTGATCGACAAAAACTCCAATGGGGCGGTAACGCCCTCTTTATCGGTGAGCTTTACGGATCTGAGCCACAGAGTGGCCGGCATATTGGACAGCTCCATTCGGATCTCCGCACCGGGCGGCGCTTCAAAATCGAAGTTAATCGTCTGTGGTTTTCGTTTGTGAGCGTATTGTTTTACAATGGGCTGGAATCGATCGTTGTTCTTGACTACGAGGGACATGAGCGAGAGCAACATTGCATCGACTGGCGTTAACTCGCGCCAAGCAATGAATTCGTTCCAAAGGTCTTCGATTTCGGCATCCGCAGAACCGGAATCAAGCTTCGCCGGATCGGCAGCAAGCTCTTTGCAGAACTCATAGGTACGGCTTATGAATTCGGGTCGCAGGTGGTCTACCGGTCTTGAATCGCCGTGATTTAGCGGTCGTTGAACCATCCCCCTTACCGCGCGGGAGCTTTCCGGAGTCCACTCCATTTCGGGGAAAAGTGAAAGGGTTGGAGTTAAGGCTTTTACCGGATCTTCCAAAAACTCTTCGTAGATTATTACTCTTCGCCTTATTCCAGTTGAGTCCCGAAGGGCAGCGAGCGTGTGTTGAAGCCAAAAACCCAGGGCTGCTTTGATAGAGATGGCATCTCGCTTGTTAATAGATTTTGCGGCGTCTAACGGGTTTCGGACGCATATAAGCGCGGTTGCGAATGGCCAGTTGTCTCGCAAGATGTGTTTGTAAACAGGGAATAAGAGACTGATGCGGGGGTCTTTTACCGCCTCACGCTCGGTGTGGCCGAAGCACCGATTAAAGATTTCGCTGATTTGAGCTACTTGCTGATTCACCGTATCGTATTCCAGCCAATCCGGAGGCAGGCTAAAGCAAAGGTTATGGTGCATACCGAACAACTGGCGGAGGCGCTCGTTACACATCGCAAGAGCGCCGATTTCAAAATAGCCGCTTTCGTTGTTTTGATCCGCGGGGGTAAGGAATTTTTCCGGACCTAAAGAAAAACCGGCCCTTTGAAGTGCGCCCGTAACAACTGACGTGCCCGAACGGTGCATGCCGACAACAAACAGTGGAGCTCTCATCCCATGGGGAAAGACGCACGCATGCCGAATTTTGTTTAGAGAGATTAAACGTTATTTTGTCGGATTATCGGAATCTTAATAATCTATGGCTTAAGTTTCTAGTTTCCTGGGGCTCTGGGGTTCGTAGGTCTCTCCTTGAGCCGTAGAACCGTAGAACCCTATGAACCCTAGCTCAGCGGGTAAAATCCTCACTTCAAATTGGCGCCGTACCCAAGTGGCTAAGGGAAGGGTCTGCAAAACCCTCATTCATCCGTTCGAGTCGGATCGGCGCCTCCAATCATCTAAACTGGTCCAATGCGTCGTTCACTGTTGAAGATATTCGGGTCGCAGCAGTTTGGGCTGGTGGTGGTGATTATCATCCTGAGCGTTGTCCTCACCTCCTTCGCTGGTTCGCACACAGATCTTCACGGCAACAAGATCAACAACTTCCTGAACGCCGGAACGATCATCCAGGTGCTTACTGAGACAAGCTTCTTCGCGATCATGGCGGTGGGTAGCTGCATGGTCATCATCACCGGCGGCATAGACCTTTCCGTAGGCTCGATCTACGCCCTAAGCGCGACCGGCATGGCTATGGTGCTGCGTGCGTACCACTTGCAGGGGCCGACCGCGATCTTAGTGGGCATGGTCTTGGCATGCTCTATTGGCCTGATTTGCGGGCTGTTGAATGGAGTAATGGTTTTTGGCCTAAAGGTCCACCCATTTGTGATCACGCTTGGCACGATGTGGATTTATAGGGGGATCTCGTTCGTAACAAGCAAGGCGGAGAGCATCTTGGTGCCTCAATCGCTAACCGATTTCACCAAAGCAAGCCTTGGATTGGGCAATCAGCTTTATCCAGTTCCGCTGATCGTGATGATCCTTGTTACCGTTGTTGGCGGTTTTTACTTGGTGAAAACAGTGGCTGGAAGGCGCATCTTCGCAGTGGGAGGAAACGTTCTTGCCAGCGTTTATTCCGGAGTCCGTGTTAACAAGGTTTATTTGGGTGTTTATGTTATTGCCGGGCTCACGGCGGGGATCGCCGCTTTCGTTGGAACCGGCTACTATGGCTCCGCCAGTTGCGGCGACGCTCAGGGTTACGAGCTTTATGTGATTGCGGCTGCCGTCGTTGGCGGGGTCAGCCTGTTGGGTGGGAAGGGAAGCGCGCTCGGCGCGACTCTGGGGGCTCTGCTTATCGTGCTGATTCGGCAAGCCATTAGCACCCTCCATTGGGATGACAACTACGAGTGGATCATTATTGGAGTCGCGATTATAGTGGCTGTTGTGCTCGACCGGATTAGCAGTACGCTCGGGACCAAGCAGCTTGCGCGCGCGGCGTCTGGACTTTGATTCGAAGGATGCTACTGCGGAGTTCAATACTCAGAATCATTATCTCCGCAATTTGGCAAGTTTGACTTACCGGCGATCTCAATTGAGTTTATTATGGTGGGGTCCGGATTGAAAACATTTATTCTTGAGGGTGCGGAAGGCACCTTATTTTTTGCCGCCATTAGGGGAGAAGTTGTTAGGGAGCATTTATAATCGGGCTAAAGCTAGCCCAAAAATTCGTTGTATATCGGCAGTCTCTAAACTGGCCGCCACTGTGTCTCTTTGCGTTTGCGCGCTTACGGCGGCAGCCCAAACGGCAAGCGTAACCTTCCTGCCGTCAACGTTCACCGCGAACGCATTATCCAGAAATGGCCAAGTCGTCGTTGGAGTAGACACATCGACAAATAGTGCCGCATTTTGGTCCAATGGTTCCGAAACAGACATCCCGAGCGTCATCGCCGGCTCGGCTGCATACAGCTGCAATGTGGACGGCACCATCATTGTTGGGCAGAACAATAACCTTCCCTTTCTCTACGTAGCCGGCGATTTAGAACAGCTTCCCTTACTTCCTGGAACCAGCACTGGAACGGCGACCCTCATTAGTGCGAACGGTCTAACTGTCGCTGGCTATTGCAATGGGCGGCCGGTGGTCTGGTCTGCTCTCGGCGCCAGTTTAGTTCCCAGTCCGTATACCCCTTACTCTATTTTAAACTCGATAAGCGACGACGGTTCTACGATCTCCATCAGTCTAGACGGCACTTATTCGACCACGAGTTACACGTTGAACGACAGCTCTACTGTTGGAGTGATATCGGTAGAAGATCTTGGCGAGGCTGTCGTCACAAACAACGTTAGTCTTTACACGCCCAGTATCCCAAGTTCAGGCTTTGACAATACAGTCATCGAGAATCTTTTTTGTTTAACCTCCGACGGCAGCTTCCAATTTGGAAGCGAATTCAATATATACGTTAACAACTTTGGGGGTGACTATAAAAACGCGACCAACGGATTTGTAACCGTTCAAGGTCATTTGAACGCCAGCGCTCCGCTAGGCAACCTATCAAATTTTGAACCCCACTCCTGCAGTTCCGATGGGAGCATTCTTGCTGGCTACGCCGTCACTCCGCAATTCGGCATGGACATAGACGGTAATCCCGTGTTAGAAGGGTTTTTAACCGGCAACGCTGAGATTTCTTTCGGGGGAAACGTGCTCGATTTGTCTTCATTTTTGGTCGGCAAAGGGGCTAGCAATATACTGGGCCTCCCACTACTTAACGTTTCCACTCAGGCAATGTCCGGCGATGGCTCCGTAATACTCGGATCGCTTTCCAGTCTCGGGTCTAACCAAAACTTTTTGGCAACGATCAGCCCGGGGGTTGCTAGCATTAATGTTGATCAGTCCAATTTTGTCGGCGGAAATTCTGTGCAAGCAACCGTTGGTTTGGATTACCCGGCCCCGGCCAACACCACGGTCAGCATTGCAAGCGACAACACGGCGGTTATCCCTAATACGTCCGTTGCCGTAGCACGCGGAACTATGTTGGGGGCTTTAACGCTGACCTCAACTTCGGTGGCGTCCCCAACGACCATCATTCTGACCGCCACGCTGGGTTCAACTTCTTCCGCAGCTACGGTTACCGTCAATCCTTTGCTGCCAGCCATTACGGAGTTTTATCCTTCAGCGGGAACCGTGGTTGGAGGGAACCCAATTCTTGGCTACGTGGATCTCGCATTTGCGGCGGGGGCTCCCGGAGACACCGTGTCTTTGGCCAGCAATAACGCCAATGTTCAGGTTCCGACTAGCGTTACAGTGGGGTCAACACTTACTGCAGGCTCTTTTTCTATCACCTCGACTCCTGTAACGGCGGTCACCAAAGCGACTATCACGGCCACGCTCGGCTCTTTTACGGAGTCAACGGTCGTGACGGTTGTTCCGCCGACGGTGTCTTTGGTAAGAGTGGCGCCTTCGCCGGTTGTGGGAGGCACGAGCACCAAGGGGGCTGTCTACCTTAATGGAATGGCTCCTACCGGCGGGCTGGCCGTTAAAGTTTCAAGCAACAACACGGCGGCAGTTGTTCCAGCGACCATTACAGTCCCGGCAGGAGCAACGGCGGCAAATACGACGGTGACCACGAACACCGTTAATGCCGCCACGCCGGTTACGATTACAGCCAACACGGGCTCGATAACGGTGACCACCAACTTGGTTGTGAACCCGGTCGCCTATCCTGCGATCACCGCGTTCTACCCTTCGGCCGGTGTTATCGTTGGAGGAAACGCAGCAACGGCGACCGTTACTTTGGCTTATGCAGCGGGAACCGGCGGGTTCACAGTGAACTTGTACAGCAACACAGCGGGGATTACCGTTCCACCAACCGTTACAGTTCCGTCTGGCAAGAACAGCGTCACTTTCTCTTTGCAGACAACTCCGGTAACTGCCGCCACTCACGCAACGCTTACCGCATCATTGGGGCCAGTTATTACAGCAGGCACTCTCGTTACGGTGATCCCGCCCTCGGTTTCGTTGGTGCGGGTTGCGCCCTCGCCGGTAGTTGGCGGGACGAGCACGAAGGTGGCCGTTTACTTGAATGGCATAGCGCCAACTGGTGGGTTCATAGTGAGTGTGGCGAGCAGCAGTGTTTCAGCGGTTGTTCCGACAACCATTACGGTTCCGGCTGGCGCTACGGCCGCCAACGCGACCCTGACGACGAGCGCAGTAACGGTGCCAACTACCGTAGTGGTGACGGCCAAGGCAGGAACCACCAGCGTGGAGACAACGATGGTGGTGAATCCATAAAGAGGGCCTTGGGCATTCGGCCTTCAGTTTTCGGCCCTAAGAATTAGTGTTTTAGCTTAGTGCCGGTTTGTTGCTTCAGACTCAGACCTGGTGTGGACCTCAATCCCGAAGGCCAAATGCCGGATGCCGAAGGCCTTAACGCGGCATAATTACCCCATGCTTCTCCATATGCTTTTCCTCGCTCGTCAATCTCAGTTGGTCGAGACCGTTTCCCTCAAAGTCGACGGGGTCGAGAGAAGCGCCCTTATTTACAAGAATCCTCGCATGGATTCGACACGGCCAGAGCTTTTGCCGGTCGTCTTTGTATTTCACGGCCATTACGGGACGGATACTCAAGCATCCCGCAGCTACGACGTTCAAGATGCTTGGCCTGGCGCGATCGTTGTTTACCCTCAAGGACTTGTGACCGATAGCCCCCTGGTAGGAAAAGGAAATGGCTGGCAGCGTGCTCCTGGCGAAAATGGCGACCGGGACTTGAAATTTGTCGATGCGCTGGCCAAGTATTTGGACTCCCACTACACGGTTAATAAGAAGCGATTTTATGCCTGCGGAATGTCCAACGGGGCCATATTCAGTATTGTTCTCTTCGCTGCTAGACCCAACCTCTTTTCCGCATTTGCCTCAGTCAGCGGAACAGGGGGCACCTTTCTTCTGAGGGCCAAGACGCCGAAGCCGGTTCTTATGATAAACGGCACCCAAGACCCGTTAGTAAAATTTCCGACTGCAGAACTGACACGCAAGTTCTTCCTAAACCTCGATGGCTGTTCGAAAACTCCTTCCCAAAATCAAGGCTATGATTTGTACGCGAGCCCTGTGGGGGCAGATGTTGCTTGGCATCAGTTTGACGGAGGCCACCGATGGCCGCGTTTCGCGACGCAAGAGGTCGTCAGATTCTTCAAATCGCACTAATCTTCGCCCTTCTCTTTACCGGGGTGCGCGGACTCAACTATAATCCCAAGTAGCAGAGGTGTTTATGAAGATTCAACGGAGATGGCTGCTCATAGCAGCGGCGGCAGTTTTTGCCGCAACAACAGTCGGGTGTGGTTCGGGCGATAACAATAATTCCACAGCCAGCAACAGCAACGCGAGCGCAGGCGGAGCGCCCAAGAAAAAAGACAAATATACGATCACTCTTATCGCTAAGAGTTCTACAAATCCTGTCTTCATGTCGGCCAAGAAAGGCGCGGAAGATGCCGCCGCCGAGCTATCCAAACAGGGGCCGCAAGTGACCATCGACTGGGAAACGCCGGCGAACGAGGACGGCCAAGTCCAGGCCACCAATATCCAAAACGCGGTGAACAGCGGCAGCGATGCCATTTTGATGTCCTGCTCCGATGCCAGCAAGGTGACGGGCGCGATCAACGATGCCGTCGCAAAGGGCGTCCAGGTTATGACCTTTGATAGCGACGCCGCCGATTCCAAGCGATTCGCCTTCTATGGCGCCGACGATGCTTCCTGCGGCCAGCAAGTGATGGATGAGCTTGGCGCTCAAATGGGCGGCAAAGGTCAGGTCGCCATCCTCACCGGAAACCAGAACGCTCCCAACCTTCAAAAGCGCGTGAAAGGCGTGCAGGATGAGCTTAAAGCGAAGTTTCCAGGCATGACGCTTGTCGGTACATTCTCGATGGCTAAGGAAACGCCGGAAGATGCAACCCAGAAGGTGCAAGACACGATGAAGGCTTATCCTCAGATCCAGGGTTGGGCCATGATCGGCGGTTGGCCGCTCTTCGCCACCACACTTCTTACTGATCTCGATCCCGCAAAGGTGAAGATCGTTGCTGTAGACGCCCTTCCGCAAGAGCTTGCTTACGTCGACAAGGGCATCGCACCCGTCCTGCTTGCCCAACCATGCTACATGTGGGGCTACAAGCCCGTGCACATCATTTACGATAAGATCGTAAATGGCAAGGACCCGGAGCAGGCCGTTATCAAGATGCCGTTAGTCAAGATCACTAAAGCTAATCTGGGCGAGTGGGCGCAGCAGCTAAAGATATGGGGCTTTACGGATGTCGATCCAAAGTATCTGGCTATGGCCAAAGATCCCGGCGACATCGCAAAGGGCCTATAAGTGACGGAGCCAACGCCTGCGATAGAGGTTCGGCGGATACGCAAAGCCTATCCGGGCGTTGTAGCGCTAGATGATGTGAGCCTGAGCATTCAGCCAGGCTCGTGTCATGCCTTGATGGGGGAAAACGGAGCAGGGAAGAGCACCCTGGGCAAGATCCTTGCCGGACTCATCACTCCCGATTCCGGCGAGATCTACCTTTTTGGCGAGCAGGTCCATTTCCGGAACCCCATCGATGCTTGCAATGCGGGCGTTAGCATCGTCCACCAGGAACTCATCGCGTTTGAAAATCTAACCGTTGAAGAAAACCTGGCCATGGAATCCATGCCAAACATCGGGCCATTTGTTAACTTTGGGCAGATGCGAAAGGACGCCAAACAGTGGCTTGAAAACGTGCATTCGAACATCGATCCGGCGACGAGGCTCGGCGATTTGCCGATTAGCCAGCAGCAGGTTGTGCTCATTGCGGGGGCGGTCGCCCGTGGCGCGAAGGTTGTTATTTTCGATGAATCAACGAGCAGCCTTTCAAATCGGGAAGCCGAAGTTTTGTTTGATCAAATCAGGCGGCTGAAGGCTTCCGGAGTCACTTGCATTTACGTCTCCCACCGAATGGAAGAGATTTTTCTTCTTTGCGATACGGTTAGCGTCCTGCGTGATGGCAAACACGTCGGCACAAAGTCGATTAGCGAGCTAGACCGCGGCTCCCTGGTTCAAATGATGATTGGCCGCGCTATCGAAGAGTCTTCGCATGCGCCGGCCGCTGTTGGAGATACAAAACTAGAAGTAGCAAATTACACGAGCCCGGGCAAGTTTCACGATGTGAACTTCAGCGTAAAGGCCGGCGAGATCGTCGGTTTTGCGGGGCTGGTTGGCAGCGGAAGATCCGAAATCGCCACTGCGATTTTCGGCCTCGATAGAGATGCGCTCGGCACTCTAAAGTTGAATGGCGAAGAGATCAAACCGAAAAGCCCGATCCAGATGATGGGTCACAAGCTGGGACTGGTTCCCGAAGACCGCAAGCGCCAGGGCCTTGTCCTCATGATGAACTCTCGAGAGAACATCACCCTCCCAACCTTGAAAGAAGACGCAACTCTTGGTTGGGTGAATAAGAAACGCGAAAGGGAAGTTGCTCAGACATTTTTCCAGAAACTGCGAGTAAAAGCGCCCTCCACCGAATCCGATACACTTGGACTATCCGGAGGCAACCAGCAGAAGCTGGTTCTTGCGAAATGGCTCGCCGCCCATTGCGATGTGTTGATTCTGGATGAACCGACTCGAGGTGTGGATGTCGGCGCTAAATCCGAGATCCACGATTTAATCAGGGGTCTAGCTCACGAGGGCAAAGCGGTAATCGTGATTTCCAGCGAACTGCCGGAAGTGCTTGGCCTTGCCACAAGAATATTGGTCGTGCGCGATGGCACCATCGTGGGTGAAGTAAATGCGAAAGACGCAACCGAAGAAAGCCTGTTAAGGCTCATGACCGGCGTTGCCGCAGCTTGATTACCAAGTATGTCTATCGTAATATCAAGCGAAAAAGAGGCTTGATGAGGACAGGTTATCAGCCTTTATCCGGCCGACTTTTTGGATGGTAGTATGTTGTTGTGCGGGTCGTGTCGAGAAGGAGGCTTCGTGACTTCTGGGATCTTCATGCGAATGCTGAGCAACCCCTAAAGGCGTGGTACAAAGAAGCGGAGAAGGCTTCGTGGATGCAGTTCAACGATATCAAGGAATTTTCTCGCTCTGCTGACCTTGTTGGCGACAGGGTCGTCTTTAACATAGGAGACAACAACTTTAGGCTTATAACCGTTGTGGATTATATTGGTCACGGAGTTTTGATTCGTTGGGTTGGAACGCACGCGGAATACGACAAGTTAAGTGAAGGGCAGATCATTTCTATATGAATCTCGAAGACATTAAGCCCATAAGAACGGAAGAAGAGTATGAAGCTGCCAGCGAAAGAATGGCGGCCCTGGCCAATTCGCCCGCCGGATCAGAAGAGCGGAAAGAAATAGACCTTCTTTATGAGCTCGTGGAGCATTATGAGGACAGGCACCACCGTATAGATCCTCCTTTGCCGCATGAAGCAATAAAATTCAGGATGGAGCAAGGCGGTTTCGACATTGAGGCTCTCGGGGCCGAGTTAAGAAGCGTTAAACGGGCGAAAGAGCTGCTGGCTGGACGCCGCCCGCCGACTGTGGAAGAGGTCTTGATCTTGAATGGAAAGTTTGGAATTCCATTAGAGTCATTGCTCGGCAATGGAGTCTCACAACCGCAAACGAAGCGTGCCAGCTAAAATTGCGCAATGGCTGTAAAGCGACGGGCGGTTATCATTGCGGTTGTAATGGTCAGCCTGATAGCGGGCACAGTCCTTATGGGCATCCCCTATCTCGGCATCTTCTTTATGGTCCTCAGCTTTGCTTCGTTCATGTATTTGGGAGCGACCCTCCTAAAGGGCGACGGTGAGCGGCGATACCGCGATCCTTACGATCTTAACCTTCTCAAAGAGATTCATGAGCGGGCCAACTGGGATGAAGCAAACATGCCCAATCCTGAAGATGCCGACGTGGTTTGTCCCCACTGCGGCCATCTTTATGGCCAGAAGCTGAAAATCTGCCCGATGTGTAAGAGGATGCCTTAAATAGGGGATAGGGGATAGGGGATAGTCGAAGGTCGAAGGTCGAAAGTCGAATGGCGGATGGTCGATGATCGATGGGCGGAAGGGATTGGGGGATAGTCGAGAGGTGATTTCAAAATGTCCCGGTTCCCCTTATATGCGAGGGCGCAAAGTCGACAAGTTTCTCAACAGAACTGTTACTGCAGCCTAAGACTGCGTACCGAGCGGAGGGGGAACCTAGCGAGGCACGAGCGAAGGAGGGGGTGGCGAATGGACCCGAGCGACCAGCGAGACCAAATCTAAACATTTTGAAATCATCTCTCGAAAGTCGAAAGTCGAGTGGCGGACGGTCGAGGGTCGATGATCGATGGGCGGAAGGGGGCTTAACTTTTCCAGTCTCTGCTCACTCTGGAATGAGAAGTTGAACCCGATCCGAGACTTTTTTGATCTTATTGATCTGTTGAGACCGTCTTTGGCATAAGAGTTGCGAAGTAGAGGTCGGGCGGCTTAAAAACCCGAGGAAAGAAAACCTCGCAAAAAAACTAAAAAAAATACTTGGGGGCCCTAAAGACTCCCAGTAAAGTTACCGATAACCAAAATAGACAGTTGCATAAGCGACAGAAAAGGGCACGGCGGAGGCGACTCCGACCACGCAAAGCCTATGGGTCTCGAATCTTCGCTGGAGGGTGGAGCAAGAGAGAAAGCCGGGATGCCTGTCTGAAAAGCGCGGTCCTAAGGAGACTTAGATGCGAATATCAGACGAACAAGTAAAGAAAGTTTTAAGCCAGAGAGAGGCCCTAGTTGACGAGATACAGGAGATGGATCTTGAAATGGAGCCTTCTCCCCGTCCTACCGATGGTCCCCTCATTGCGAAGGTCACCAAAGAAGTCGTCAACATGCCGGACCGCGAGGACCGCATTGCTGAAGTCAAAGCGATGATCGAAGCGGGGACGTACAATCCAAGTGGTGATGCCATCGCTGATGCGATGATCCGCAGGGCCATCGCCGACAGCGTCAAGTAGTTTAGGGTTTATCCGGCGGGTTTCGCCCGTCCCACTCTTTATAAGGTTGTTCAGCTTTACAGTTGAACAACCCTTTTTTTGCGCACCTGGCTGATCCGCTTCTTTTTTCCCTTCGACTGGCCCCCCTCGGAGCGAGACTATGCGTACCGGAGCCTCGTTTTCACCTTCATTTCCAGGAACGATGTATTAGTCAGACGCGACCTCCCTCGCTCACTCATTACGGCTGTGACGGCGGTTGCGTCGACGGCTGTGGCTCGGGAGACGGACCATATCTGCTTTCCGATGCTTCGACTTTATCCAAAAAATCCTTGGGCAGTTGATTGAAAGAAAGAGACTGGCTTGGATCGTAAGTGATATCATCGAGCTGCATTTCGAAGTAAAGGTTCGGATAGTAGGTAAAGCGCAAGTTCCACCGTCTTCTAACGCCTAGCCAGAACTTGTTTGGCACGTTCCATTGCCCATTATTGAGCTTGTTCTTGTGATACCAAAGGTTCGTTCCCAACTCGTCCGCGCTTTGAATGTCTGGCGAGGACATATTGGGGCCGTCGCCGGCGCCAAGGACAATCGGAGTATCCGTGGGAGCGCCGGCGAGGGTTGCGGCACCAGGAATTCCATTGCCGTCGCATACCGTCGGATCCCTCGCTACGCCAGTTAGAAGCGGCGCATCGGGCGAATATCCTAGATCACCCTTCTTGAGCCTTAGACGGGGCTTTTGCACCCAATACAGGAATGCCGTAAGCTGCTCCTGCACATCGGGCGACAAGTTCTCATACAGAAGAGCCCGGCCATTTGCGAGGGCCTGTTTCTGTTCATACGTCAACAGCCCGAATATTCGCAGTGCGCGACTATCAAAAGAGCCTTGATCGCCCAAACCGACCAAGAAATTTGGGTGAACCAACCCCAGATAAATTGGAGCGAGTGCCTGTTCGAACGTGCAGTCTGTGTGGGTAATGAACGTGGCAAGATTGTCGAGCGATAGGCGATGTTCTTCGTTTATTCCATCAAGAAGATTTCGAAGGGCGGAGCGATCAACCTGACATTTTGCCGTTTCGAGTGGTGTGGTTGGAGTTGCTTCTAGCCATCCAGAATCCTGCTTTAGATCAAGCCCCATTTCGTGCGTGAGTCCGACAAACTGTTTGATTGGGGTAGTTTGAGTCGCCAATAATGCGGCTGGTTCCAACATCAGGTCGGGAGGATTTGCGATCAGGTTAAGCTTTTCACTTTCGGCGAGGCTCTTAAAGCAGTCGGTGACGGCTATCTCAAGCGGATCATGAACATCTGGCGCTTTTAGGATCGCTTTTGTCGAATCGCTAAGAACGACGCCCTTAGGGCTCCGAGACATGCCGCTTGTAAACGCCTTTCCCAACTCCTGGCTCAAAGCGGAAAACTCGATATTGCCGTCGACTGTCATTAGCGCTGGATCGGGTTTGGAGGTTGAGTTTGCCAGTTGGGTAGAAATTTCGGAGCGGCTGAGTAACAACCCCTTGCCATCTGAAACGAAGAGGGTGAAGTTATATTGGTCTAAAAAGTTGCCCCACTGGTTTTGATACCCTGCCCGCTTAACCACCAAGAAAAGATATTGCGGATTGGATACCAGAGGCCCGAAAGGATGAATCGGCTCCTGGTCCGGAGAGTAGATGCCAAAGTCATCAAGGCGCATGTTCGCGTACTGAGGGCTCTGTGTAGAGATCGTCTCCGCGTAGGTTGCTTGTTCCGATGCAAAACTCTCAAGGGCGGAAGCGGCTTCTGAAGGCAGAGCTTTCTGGGCGGGAGTAGGATCATTTGTAAGAACAAGTCTTTCCGTCGGTTCCATGGCCGCTAAATCGTCGGCGGAAAGTCCGGCGATGATTCTTTCTAAAAGACGACCGGCCGGATTGTCGTTCTGGATTTTCTGGTACCCCGCATAGGACCTATCTTTGTTGTTGGGCGATTCGAAATCAAGTCCTCGCTTAAGCGCTTGAGAAGCAGTGTCGTCGTCGTAAGTCATGAACGCGGCGGTTTTGGCTCTTTCCTTGTCGATAAAATCCTGCAAGCTTTTCTTGCGCAAGTCTTTCTCGTGGTCGGCAAGGCTCTTGGTTTTCGTCCTCGTGCGGATGAGAAGCTTTCCTTCGCGGGTGTCTTTCCACTCTGCTTTCAGGGTTTCCGCGATGCGGCGGATTAGTTCGCTAACCGCAACATTGTGCACGTCAACGACCAGAACTTGGTTAGCCAGCCCGGGGTCACAGATCAGATCCTTTTCTGTGTAAGCGCGCAGCGCCTTCAATATATGTGGCACGGTGGCAGCCGGGGAGTAAAAGTCTATGGTCTTTTGACCTCCCAGGGCAGCGGTTGTGAGGCCGCCAACCATCAGCAGATTTGATAGCAAAAATTTCAAGGAACCCATGACTGAGTATGGACCTACCCCTACTAAAATGCAAGTAGTTGGATGATGACTTTAGCTTCTCACAACCCTCTTGTCTCCCACCCTGAGCGTAAATCCGGCTGAGTCCAGGTACTCCAACAGGGGAATCACATAGCGACGGCTGGAATCAAAAGCATCCCTAAACTCCGAAGCGGCAAAATGCTTCGACCCAAACTTAGTTTTGATCCCGACCTTTATCTCTTCTATCTGATGCTGAGAATAATACAGATCCTCCGCCACCCGAACGATCTCCCCCGCCTGCATGCCGAGTTTGATGATCTCATCGGTGGCTTGTTGCGGAACGTGCAACTCGCGGGTGAGTTCGGATGGGGAAGGAGAGTTGGTGCCGCTCTTATTCAAGACATTCAAAACCCGCCCCAGAAACGCGATTTGCTTGGCGGATAACTGAAGCTTGAAATCCGAACTCCGGATAAACGTTCCGTTCTGACCGATGAGACCATCTTCTGCAATAGCCGAGATAATACGATCCAAGGGCTTGCCGCTCCATTTGAACCCAGCACGGGTAACAACCAACTCCCTGGGCGTCCAGGCTTTGGTTGGATTCTCGGTGTGAAGCTCGTCCAGCTTTTCCAGCAAGTTATTCCTAGCCGCCTCAAAGTGCCCGGTTGTAAACCAGATTCCTGCGAAGCCTACGATCTTGCCTCGATCGGCAAGGAACTCAATGCGGTCGCCCAACTGCTGTGGCGTTTGCCCCAGCACACGGCATATTTCTTCGGTCTTAACGCCGTGCGGGTGTTGTTCAATGGCGGCGAGAATGGAATCTTCGATAGTTGCTCCTATGGTTATGGTGGCCTTTTCGGACTTGCGCCTCACGTGAGCCTGCGGAATGGAAATGTACCCTCCACCAAGAAGGCTAGGAGGACTGTACCGCCTAAGGATGAGTGGCTGATCTTTTGCGCAGGCAACCGGCGTTTCTAGCCTTAGCTGAATCAACTCTTCGTTCTCGTCGTTCAGGAAGATTTTGCCAATGGTCTCCTCCGTCCCAATATGGGCTCTCACGCGCTGCGCGTGTTTAGGTTGATCGACCCATCTGATGACCGCGTCCAATATCTTGGTTTCAAACAACGAATCTTGCGCGCCAATTGACTGCCCTCGGTGAAGTTGTTCCAGCTTCAATCCGCCCAAGTTAAGCGCAGTTCTAACGCCGGGTTCGGCAAGAGTTGTTTCCTCGCCGTGGATCTGCATACCCCTAACTCGGGTTTCGAGATGGCCTGGTTCGATAAATGCCTTATCGCCTACTTGGACCTCACCGCGGGCAAGCGTTCCCGTAACCACAACTCCATGCCCTTTGGCGCTGAAAGCGCGGTCTATAGGCAAATACCAGAGCCCCTGTCTTTCTTTTTCTTCTGTTTTGAGCGCGGCCTGGAGCATTTTCTTGAGGGTTTCAATTCCTTCGCCGGTAACTGCGGAGACTTCAACAATAGGCGCGCTCTTGAACTTGGTCTTGGATAGGAGCTCTTCGACCTCTTCCTTTGCGAGTTGCCTCGTAATTTCGTCGGCAAGATCGGCGCGGGTAAGGGCGATCACCATCTCGTGAACGGGTAGGAGCTCCAAGATTTGGAGGTGTTCCTTTGTTTGTGGCTTCACTCCCTCGTCTGCTGCCACACACAGAAGGGCCAAATCTATCCCCAACGCGCCCGCCAGCATATTGCGAATGAACCGTTCATGGCCGGGAACATCCACAATCGAGACCCGGCCCACCTCGGGAAGATCGAGGTGGGCGAAGCCGATATCAATCGTCATTCCACGGGCTTTTTCTTCCGGGAATCGGTCCGTATCCACGCCCGTCAGGGCGTGGATGAGAGTCGTCTTGCCATGATCGACGTGTCCAGCAGTGCCGATCAGCTTGGGCATGGATTGAAGGTACCCCGGGGAAGAAGGCCGTGGGTCCTCGGTATTCGGCGGGGCTGGCCTTCGGCGTTCGGCATTGGGCCTTAGGGGAAAATGGACGTTCGACCCTAGGGCATTAGTCTGTAGGTTTCGAGGCAATCAGGAAATCCTGGTTCGTCGCTGCCCTGTCCGTCCCTAAGGCCGAATACCGAGGGCCGAATGCTGCATCCGGTATCCTATTCACGCTCAATGACGACACTTCTAGCGACCTGGCGGGAGCCGGGCAAAGTCACAATCGATGCCGCCTGGAAAGCCCGAGACGGTGGCGCGGATCTTCGCACTTCACTCGAGAAAGGCCTCACTGCCGCCGAGCTCGACCCGGAACAGCTAGCCATCGGCCTCGGCGCTTTGCCAAACTCTGACGGCGAACTCGAACTTGACGCGTCCATGATGGATGGCACAGACCTCAACGCTGGCGCTGTTTGTGGATTGCGCGGAATCGTCCCTGCCATCTCAGTTGCCAGAAGGGTCCTTGAAAACACTCCTCATGTGATGCTGGCGGGAGAGCAGGCTAGAAGGTTTGCCATGTCCCAGGGGTTCGAACCGCAAAACCTAATGACCCCGGACAACATTCGTCGCTACGACGAGTGGAAGAAAGACCCCGTTGAGATCGAAAAGGAATACGTCCACTCCGCGACCGAGCATTACGGCGACACCGTCACTATGCTCGGATGGGAATCGCCGGGACACGTGGTGGCCGCGAGTTCCACCAGCGGTTTAAGCTGGAAACTGCCCGGCCGCGTAGGAGATTCGCCCATTATTGGGGCGGGAATCTACGCGGACGATGAAATCGGTTGTGCGGGCGCTACCGGATGGGGCGAAGAACTATGGAAGGGCGTGGTTTCCTTTAGGGCGGTTGAGTTCATGCGAACTGGCAGTTCGCCTCAGGAAGCTTGCGACCAAGTCATCAAGCAGATGCTGCGTAGGCAGCCCAACTCGCACGAAATGGCGTGCGTGGTTTTCGCCATGGATAATAAGGGCAACTTTGGCGCGGCCAACACCAAGGGCGAGTTTCCGCTTTGGGTTTGCCGGGATGGCGAGATTGAGCTGAAGGTTTATAAGGGCGTACTGGATTAAACCGGCGGACCCGCCAGGGTATCAGCCAACTCGCTCAGCAGATTGATGTTGTTCAGATCCGGCTCCCATTTTAGTTCACCCTTTGAAGTTCTCAGGCCGTAATTACGAACTTTGCCCGAGTTGTATTTTACGACAGAATAGCTCTTCGGCTCGACATCGGTTACCGCGCAGTCAAGCAGCGTCTTTCCAAATGGGCCGATCCAGACGATTCGTCCCTGCCGAACTGAAATGGTCTCATTCTTGGCTGATGCTAAGGTGCTGATCCCACTCCAGAGGATGAAACCACCAAGGAGGCCCTCGGGAATGGAAAAAATCGCGCCGCCGCTCAATGCAAGAGGCTGGATAAAGGCCATCGCAAAAGCAACCGCAACCATAACCGTTCCAAAGGCGAGGGGACCAAATGCAGGACCTGGCGGGTAACTGCACGTGAAATCAGCTTGCTCTGGCGCAACCGTTTCTGTTTCTCCCTGAGCTTTTGGATGCGAAGATAAATCCTTAAAGAGGGATACGAGCCTATCGCAGTAGTCGATCTGGGTTGACCATTTCAATCGCCCTTGACGAGTCAAGACTTCGTATGCGCTGACTTGACCTTTATTAGAGTTGCTCACCGCGAATGTGCCAGGCAAGACATCGTCAAAGGTGGATTGGAGTTTAACCTTCCCGTCGTAGCCCGTCCAGGTGATCGAGTTAGCGCCAACACGGATTGTCTCGCGCTTTGACACCATGAACTGATAGATCGCGAAAGCTGACATAGCCAGGCCAGGAACGATGAAGATTAAGCCGAACCAGGCTGGAGTCGGGCCTTGCAGTTGGCCGTTCACTTTGAATGGAATGGATGCATGTTTTGCACTGACGAAGGCGCCCGCAATTATGAATACCAGGCCAAACATCAGTATCAGAACCCCGCAGCCTGCAGGATAGCCGCAGACAAGAGTGCTGTCCTCAGTCGGCTTCGTTTGTGGGCGCGGATTCATTGCGTGTTGTTTACCCGAGCGGTCGATTCAGTATCCTAAGCTCAGGATGCACACACTCCACAGCTTCGCGAGAGATCACTATTTGTTTGGCCCAAGCAGGATCGCGTTCAGCAGCATCTTGTTGAAGCCCGGCCACATTGCGCGGTCGGTGGGATCGTGCATGAAGATAATCACATGTCCCCGGCCAACCGGCTGATCGTGAACCCAAACCGTGCCTGCTAGATTTTTCTCCGTGTCGTCGGGCCACTCCCATCCCGAAAGTAGCTTTTTGGCGTCCTCGTCTTTCGACATTGTAACCGCTCCGCCGCCTTCGGCTTTAGCTTTGTAGAAAGTATCTCCTTCCACCAACACCGCCATTTCGGTCTTGTCCGCTCCTTCGTGTGGGGCGTAGCCATAGGATAGGAAGCTGCGTGGGTTTAGTTCTGCACGGAAGAGAGAGCCAGGCAGTTCGCCGACCTGGCCTTTGACTGCTTCTAGGTGCGCATAGTCAGCTACGGCCCAGTTTTGCGCGCCGAGAACTACGGCGCAGCCGCCGGAACTGATCCAGTCTTTTACTTTATCGGTGATTTGATATTGGCCCCGTGGAAAGATGATGCAGGAGTATTCGGATAGGTCTCCGCCTAAAGCCGACTTGGTGAGGGGTGTGTAGGGAAGGTGGAACGTGTGATCCATCGCGAACCAGATCCCCGAGTATTGGGTCGGCGAAGCGTCGTCGCCGAACAGAACTCCGATCTTAACTTTAGAGATGCCGTGTACCGATTCTGAGCCCGCACCCTGGCGTCCGGAAGTGGGATAACTGGTCTCCAGGAACTGAAAAGGATGAGACCCACGCTCTTTTTCAGCCGATTCTATCTCCTCATCCAGGTTGTCCTGGTTCCGGTCTCTGAAGATAATAAAAGAGCCTGCCGGATAGAGAGGATCGCCCATTTGCTGGGTAGTCACGTCGATGTGAACGCCTCGTTTGAGCAAATCGGCAGTGGTCAAGCTAGCCATTTCGCTTGGCGGCGAAATATATCCAACTGTTGGCTTTTGCCTCGTTCTGCCAAAATCATGGCCCATAAAGATTAGCTCCATCTGAACCGGATCCACCTCCGTTAGAACGCCATTTACGTTTGCCGCAAACGCGGGATTCCATCCCGTGAAGTCATAAAACTCTGCCGAATCTGCTCCCGGATACTTTTCTTCGCCATCCGCTAGAGCCTTTCGCCGAATCTGCTCCTTCAAGAATGCAGGCTCGAAATCCGCGGCTGGATCAAATAACGATTTGACTAGGTGCCCTTGCGGCTGCCCCAATGGAATGCTAAGGTAGTTCGTCTGGACATCTAGTGCGTTTATAGGCTTGCCGGTCCAAAGATCTAGCCCATCGTGAAACTTCAAATATGCTCCGGGAGAGCACCGGAGGCACTGGACACCCTCGCTTTCTACTTGCTTCTGAAGCCGGTCGATGTCAACTTGATTCTTGGACCACAACGTCAAGAACTTGTACCTCCCAATTTGGGTGTTCATCGAATCCAATTTGAACTTGGCGTAAGCCCTCAGCAACTCTTCCCGATGCAGCGAAGTAGCCGAGATATAAGCCAACGAAGCCGTAAAATGCCGCGCCATTGAACCACGCAGAGTAGCCGTACTGCCATCTTCCCGCATGGAACGAATGCTGTGGCCGCCGTCGGTTTCGTTGGTCATTCCAATCGCGCCGTTTAGGGTCGTCCAGCTATCCAAATAGCCAGGATAGTAAAGATCGAACACATCTTTAATGTAGTAAGAAAAGCCCTGCTGGTCGAAAGCAGCCCCGGCCGCGTGGCCAAATATATCGGCCCACTTGTTGTACCGGTCCCGGTCAACGTTTGCATTTACTGAGAGCGAAGCGGGAGGGAAGAAGTAGGTGCTCACCTGGCCGTGCTGGTCTACATAAACCTGCGGATTCCACTTTAGGTATTCCGCCACTTCCTGCTTCGTTTCGGCCTGAGACATGGCGATTCGGTCTCGGTTCATATCGAATCGGTAGTGGTTTAGGCGTCCATAAGTGTTTCTTGGTTCGTGCTGCTCCGGCGCGTCGGGCGAAGCGCTTCCAGTGGCTACCGAGTTGTACCAAACGACAAATCGCTCGTGCCCATCCGTGTTGTAGCAGGGGTTAAGGATAACGACTGTGTTCTTAAGGAAGGTTGTTATTTGGGTATTTCGCGAGGCGGCTAGATTATAAAGCAGCCACATAGAGGCTTCAAACGAGGCTGGTTCATCGCCGTGGATGCATTCGTTGATCCAAATGATGGCAGGCGAGTGCTTTGTGATCTCCTCTGTTTTGGTGCTGGCTCCGCTGGCCAGAGCGGCAATATCCTTTCTAATGGCCTCTAGGTTCCGAATGTTCTCCGGGGAGCTGATGGCGAGGACTCTTAACGGCCGTCCCTCTGTGCTTGTGCCGTAGCGTATGTAGACAACTCGGTCTTTGGCGTGCTCGGCCTCCGCTTTGACCACTTCTTCCTGTTGGAAGTAAGTAGATTCTTTCTCGCCTGGACCGTAACCGAGAATGGCTTCCGGTTTGGGCACGCCCGGATCGTAGGGGCCGTAGCTGTAAAAGTTGAATTGCGTGGGCGCGACGGCAGCGAGTACCAGTAAGGCGGAGAGCATTTTGGGATTCTACTAGGTAAGCGAGTCGACGACCCGCGCTAGTTCAAAATCGAGGTGAGAAATCCCGCCAACGTCGTGGGTGTTCACGGCGATTTTTACTTTTTGGTAGCCGATTGTGATATCCGGATGGTGGTCCATCTGGTTTGCCTTGTGGGCAACGGCGACGGCGAAGATCACGCCATCGGAGTAGGTTTTGAACTCGAAGTCCTTTGTGAGCTTGCCGTCTTCAACCCGCCATCCAAGCACGACTTTTAGGTTTTCATCGATCTGGTCGGAGTCCATCCGCTTTCTTTCTGACATGGTGTTAGTTTGGCACGGGAACAGCGCCAATTTTTGGAGTTCATTCCCCTTCCCTTGAGGGAAGGACGGGATGGGTGCGGCGTGAAACCCAACTTGGCACAAAGTATAAGCTTATGCGATTGGTAGCTATCCAACAGCCGATAACCCTTTGCCATCCTCCCTCGATCCCTCCTTGGAAAGGAGGGAAGGACCATTCAAGACTAGATTGCAAAGGAGAGATTGGTTGCACAAATCCCATATCATATGATAGAAAAATATCATTAATAGCAAAGTAATGAGATATAAACCGTATCTCAGATGATTCTAATATGCTCAATTCTAGTGGTGAAGCGGAGACGGAAGCGTCATTCGTAAAGCGGAATGAGTGAAATAGGTCTGCTCACCAATCTACGCAGATTTAAGATCCGGTGGAAGGCCCGTTAGATTGCCGCGTCGCTCCAGCACGACTGCGTCGCGCTTCCGCTCCTCGCAAAGACAAACTTTGAATGGGGGCGCACTGATCGGTGGCGCGAGCAGGTTTGAGACTTATCACGCAAGGGCACAAGACTTCTTCCGTCAATCGAGATGCGACATTCGAGAATCGAGAATCCACTGGGCCTCGCCCAGCGGGGACGGCCACGGGTAAAATCTGGGCATATCTCCCTTGAAAATAACAAGCAAATTCATACGTCAAGTTAATAAGGAAGGAATGTAAAGGACAATGTCGTCAGTAGCTACCAACCCTAAGCCCATCAACCTCGACTCCGCGGAGCAGGTGTTTTACAATCTCAGCGTGGCCCAACTTTTGGAGCACGCCATTCAGAACGGAGAGGGGCGGATAGCCTCTAACGGTGCCATCACCGCCCGCACTGGAAAGTACACCGGCCGGACCCCGAAGGACAAATACGTCGTTCGCGATAGCCTCACCGAAAACAAAGTTTGGTGGGGAAGCAACAACCCGATGACTCCCGAGGTCTTCCACAGCCTGCTTAACAAAGCACAGGCCTTTACCAAGGGCAAAAAGCTTTACGTGGTGGACACCTACGGTGGAGCTGATCCCAATGAGAGGATCAAAGCCCGGTTCATCGTGCAAAAAGCCTGGCACGCACTTTTTATTAAACAGCTTTTAATTCGTCCTTCCGAAGAGGAGCTAAAAAGCTATCAGCCGGATTGGACGGTCCTCGACGTTTGCGAGATGCTTTGCGACCCGGCCGTCGACCAGACTCGAAGCGAAGCGGCCATCGCCCTTAACTTCACAGAAAAGACCGTCATCATTGCGGGAACCCAATATGCGGGTGAGATGAAGAAAACGGTTTTCTCTGTTATGAATTTCATCTTGCCTTTGCAGGGTGTGATGGGCATGCACTGCTCGGCCAATATCGGCAGCCGCGGCGATGTGGCTTTGCTATTTGGTCTCTCGGGAACGGGGAAAACCACCCTTAGCGCGGATCCGGAAAGGAACCTGATTGGCGACGATGAGCACGGCTGGTCGGACCAGGGCGTTTTCAACATTGAGGGCGGCTGCTACGCAAAATGCATTCGGCTGAGCAAAGAAGGCGAACCCGCCATTTGGGACGCCATTCGGTTCGGCTCGGTGCTGGAAAACGTGATTCTGGATGAGCACAACAATCCGCTTTACGATGACGGCTCGCTCACCGAGAACACGCGTTGCGCTTATCCGGTGGAATACATTCATAACGCGGTGATTCCCAGCGTGGGCGGGCATCCTAAGAACGTTTTGTTCCTTACGGCGGATGCGTTTGGAGTTTTGCCTCCAGTAAGCAGGCTTAGCCAAGAGCAGGCCATTTATCACTTTTTGAATGGTTACACGGCCAAGGTCGCGGGAACCGAGACGGGCGTGGTTGAACCACAAGCGACGTTTTCCACTTGCTTTGCGGCGCCATTTTTGCCGTTGCCGCCGACCGTTTACGCTGATCTGCTCCGCGAGAAAATTAACCGCCATCAAGCTAACGTTTGGTTGATTAACACTGGCTGGACGGGTGGGCCGTACGGCGTTGGATCACGGATGCAACTCCACTATTCTCGGGCGATTGTTCATGCGGTTTTGGGGGGCGAACTGGATGGTGTTGAGTTCGAAAAAGATCCGATCTTTGGATTAGAAGTGCCGAAAACCTGCCCTGGGGTTCCGGATGCGGTTTTGATACCTCGCAACACGTGGGCCGATAAGGCTGCTTACGACGTACAGGCTAAGAAGCTTTTCGACATGTTCGAGGAGAACTACAAGGTCTACGTTCAAGGCGGCGTTCCGAAAGCCGGCTCTGAAGGCTAGCTTGACGTTTACAGAGCTTCGGGCGCTTTGGGATTTTAACGATCCCGCGGCGTCGGAACGGTTGTTTGATTCTCTTTTGGAAGCTGGGATTGAAGACCGAGCGGTGGTTCTAACGCAGAAGGCGCGCGCGCAAGGTCTGCAACGGCGTTTTGATGACGCGCGGGCAACTTTGGCGCTCGCCAGGGCTTTTATCGAAGATGAGGATTCCGAAGCAGGTGTGGCCTATTGGATCGAACTGGGACGCCTGAAAAACTCGATGGGAAATGCGATGCAAGCCCGGCAGCATTTTCAGAAGGCGCTTATGTACGCTCGATGGAGCGGACAAGAATGTTTAGAGGTTGATGCCGCCCACATGCTCGGCATCGTGGAAAGGGCGAGGCAGGCCTGGAGTGGAATATGAAGGCCATCGCGATGGCTGAGGCCTCGTCGAACATTCCAACGCGCGATTGGTTGGGCTCGCTTTTAAACAACACGGCTTGGACCTATTACGAGCTTGGCGACTATGACAAGGCTTTGGAACTCTTTAAAAAAGCGCTAGCTTTTAGGGTTTCAAAGGGAGTGGAGAGTCCCATTTTGATCGCCCGTTATTGTGTGGCGAAATGTCTACGCGCGACGGGAGAGACGCAGCAAGCTTTACAAATGCAGCTTGCCTTGGAGCTAGAACATATACAAATCGGAAACGACCCCGGTTTTGTATACGAGGAAATCGCGGAGTGTCTTTTTGCATTGGGGCGGGGGGATGAATCCAAGCCTTACTTTCTAAAAGCTTATTCGGCGTTAAGCAAAGATGAATGGCTGATGGCCGAAGAGCCGGCCAGGGTAGAAAAGCTAAAGGCTATGGCTGGTTAGAAGGAGTTCTTAAAGCCCATGCCGGTTTTCTAGTTTGGAGCCAAGTTTTTTCGTAAAGTCCTGGAAGTTGCCAGCTTGTGAGTTTTAATTCAGATAGCGAAGTTGGAATCTCCGGCCGAACGACATCCGGCAACCACAAGCTAAACTCTACGCGTGGATGCCAGATTGCGCAGGGACTGGCGCACGTTTACTCTTCTCACCTTTCTTTTCTCGTTTGGCTTCGCAATCTATAGCGGGGTGTTTCAGAACTTCCTCCGCGACGTAATGCAGGCCGGGCCACAGCAGCTTGGCAACATGGAGTCCACGCGGGAGATTCCGGGCCTTTTGGCCGCACTGATGGCCGGAACCCTGGTTACCCTGGCAGAATCGCGAGTGGCGGCGTTGGGGCTCCTAATAACGGCCGTAGGTATCGCAGCAAGCGGGTGGGCGGGCACTTATGGCCGGCTTGTTGGGATCACGGTGTTCTGGTCGGTCGGATTTCATCTATACGCCACCGTTTCGCCGGCAATCACTTTGGCGCTCGCCAAGGGGGTGGAAGGCGGGAAACACCTGGGGCGCATGAGCGCAGTTGGATCCGCCGCGACTTTGCTTGCCTTAGCAGTGGCTACTGGTGCGGCAGCCCTCGCTAAGAACATTCCTTACTCGGTTTATTTTGTGGTTGGTGGGGTGGCTATTGCTGGTTCGGCACTCATGTGCGGCAAGCTTTCTAGCCACGCCGAAGGCGCGAAGCGCGCCCGGCTTATCATTCGCAAGGAATACGGCCTCTACTATTTGCTGATTTTCTTGGAAGGCTGCCGCCGCCAGATCTTCTCAATCTTCGCTTCCTTTGCCTTGATTCTGGTCTACCATGTGCCGCTTGAGCGGATGCTCATTCTGCAGTTTGTGAACGCGATCATGATCTCGTTTACCGCCCCGGCTATGGGCAAATACATCGATAAGCACGGCGAGCGAAAGCCGCTGACGATGTACAGCATTGGGCTCATTTTGGTGTTTTTCGGCTACGCCTCGATCCACAACGTTTACGCGCTGTATGGGCTGTTCTTAATCGACAACGTTCTGTTCAGTTTTAGCGTGGGCTTTACAACCTATTTACACCGAATAGTGCGGCCTGGCGAGCTAACGCCATGCCTGGCAATGGGCACGACAATGAACCACATCGCAGCCGTGGCCGTGCCATGCACTGGCGCGTGGTTGTGGCAGCACTATCAGAACTATCAGATCCCATTTTGGGTTGGGGTGGGCATTGCCGTGATTGCATTAGTTGCTAACCAGTGGCTGCCCAAGGAAAGTGCAACGCCAGCACCGGACGAGGGGGCGTTTGCGGGTGAACCGCAAGGGGATGAGGTGTTGGCCAGGACGGAGAGGGTTTAGGCGACGGAACGCCGTGATAGGTGAAAAGTGATAGGTGATATGGAGAGATAAAGAGAAATTACAAAGATCTTCTTTTCGGACGCGGCCCTTCGATAACATAGACTTCTCCGGCGACAACATTCGGCAGTAGTTCGTCTAGCATAGGGACGCAGGCGGCTTGGTGCATCAAAGCATTTGGATGAATGTCGAGAACAACTAGGGCAAGCGCCATATTTCGTATATTTTGCTGATACGGCATATTTTTATCGGCAGTGACGATCACTTCAAAGCCCGCATCCTGAGCTTTTGCCATCAACTTGCCGTTCTTTGTGCCTTGCCAGCCTAGGGCCAAGACATGGGTTACGTTTAGACTCGGCATAAACTGGGGCAAAGATATATGAAGATTTTCGTCAAGGAGAATCTTCACGAGGCCAAATCGAGTCCAATAGACTTTCTGCTTTCGTGGCTAAGCCACTCCAATACACAAAATGCTTGATCCCTATGGACACTTGGATAGCCCTGTAAGAACTGGTCAAGCGAGTATCCCAGCTCGACGTGGTCGAGAAATGTAGCCAACGGCACGCGCGTTCCCCTGAAGCAGAGTGTGCCACCAGATATGTCTGGGTCACTGACAATAACACCTTTTAGTTCATTGGGAATGGTCATTGCGATTCTAATTATATCTCTCGAAGCTGATCCGCCATCCGCTACGTTCTATCATGCGCCAGTATCCAATCCTCCGTGATCTGCCAGAAACGCTCGTAGCGAACCGGATCCGAAGGCATGTGATGAGCGCCTGGCACGCCCACAAACCGAACTGGCACATGGTGATCCTTTAGCGCGTGATAGAGCCGGTAGGATTCCGTAATCGGCACCGTCTCGTCCGAAGTGCCCGAAATGATCAGCGTCGGCGTCGTGATATCGCCCGCATAAGTGATGGGCGAGCCCGATTTGTAGAGATCAGCCGTAGCCGGATCGGAGGGCGTACCTCCGAGCGAATCCCGCGTCCATGCCAGGTTTCCGTCGGAGGAGAAGTTGTACTCGTTGGCCCAGTCCACGGCGCCATCCAGCACGGAACCGCTCTTCCAGCGATGATCGTGGGAGATCAGCCAGCAGGTCAAGTAGCCGCCATAGGAATGGCCGGCAACCGTAATACGGTTCGGATCGACCAACCCTTCCTTAACCAGTTCATCGATTCCGGAAAGGATATCGCTTGCGGGACCAACTCCGGGATTACCAAAAATTCCTTGCTCGTGCTTTCGGCCAAGTTCGTCGCTACCGCGGTAGTTTGGCGAAAATACAAAATAACCTTTGCCGGCCATGGTGTGTCGCAAAAGTTCGCCTTCACCCGGCAAAAACTCATCCAACGATGCTGCTTCTGGGCCGCCATGAATGAAAACCAGCAACGGATATTTATGGCCCTCTTGGTACCCGACTGGGTAAGTAAGAACGCCGTCGTTCACCTCGCCATCGGGGGTTTTCCACGCAAAGCCGTAGTATCTGCCGAAATCGTAATTGCGCAGGGCCTCGTTAAGGTGGGTGAGCTGAATAGGCGTGCTCGTTAGCTTGGGCAAGTAATAGAGTTCTGTGGGCGTCTCGCCATTGCTCGCGACGAAGACCATCTTGTCTTCTCCCATCGTTAAATCGGTTACGCTGCGACGACCGATTTTGAAATATCGAACCGGGCCGCGAAAGCTCTCCAAAATCGGGGTTGAAAGCAGCCCATCGTTGGCGGTGACAACCACTGCGTCGAAGTTGCGCAGCCAGTTGACGGTTAAGCAATCTCGATCAAGATTCGATGCAATGTTCTTTTCTCCGCCTTCAAGAGTTGCCGCGTAGGCATCCATGACCCCCAGCGGCCTATCGTGAGGGCGAATATAGGCGATAGCGTTCATCTTGTCGGAAAAGACCGGGTTGTACTCGTAAGTTGTTTGACTTGTTACGTTCTTGACGTCACCACTCTTTACATCTACGATGGCAACCTGAGAGAGGTCCGTATCGCTATTATCGGCGTTAGCCTGCCGGGCGAAGGTTATATATCTGCCATCCGGCGACCACGAAGGATCGGTCGGTGTTCCCGCGAAAGGAGGCGGGTTCTCCATCACGCTCCAAGTGCCGTGCGTAAGCCGCCTTGGCTTACCGCCGCTGCTGGGAACAAGCCAGATATGAGATGGCGTGGGCTTTGAATTCGTGAGATAGCCATCGTCGCCGAGATCAAAGATATCGTCGTGCCCCTGAATATCAACTGGATCGGGCGAATCAAAAGCGAAGGTTTCGCCGGAAGGGCTCCAGGCGAAATGCTGCACCCCGGTAGCAACATGGGTTATCTGTTTTACGGAACCCCCAGAAGATGAAACTACACAGATTTGGGCAATGGTGCCATCGTCGTTGTTCTTTAAAAAGGCGATCTTGCTTCCATCGTGGGACCAACGGGGGGAAGTTGCGTTTTCAGCGGGCGCTGTAACCGTGTGGATCGCCTTGGAAGCCAAATCGACCACGCACAGGGTCGTGATGTCCTTGTCATTCTTAAAATCGTGGGCGGTTTTCACAAAAGCCACCGATTTTTCGTTGGGTGAAAGCTGCGGGTTTGTGATGCCGATTAGCGACCGGTAATCGCGGATTGTTATAGGTTTGGCGGCAGCCAAACCGGCGAACGAGGTTATGAGCGCAACGGAGAGAAGAGTACGCATTTGTGTATTTAACCATTTATGATTTGAAGCCGAGTAATTGATTTGCTTTTACAATGTCTCCGGCTCGCGCCTCTCCCGGTTGGCTTGTCGTTATACACATTTTTGAACCTGAACGGAGCGGAATCCTCACGAATCGGGCCCAGAAAGGCGACTCCATGCCCTCTGGACGCCGCCCAGAGCGTTTTCCTTAGCCTTTTATCTAGAAAGCTAGCTGGAATTCG
>DASXZH010000060.1:0-35613 GCA_036502005.1 Fimbriimonadaceae bacterium | reverse complement strand
TTTGCGCCGGGCCCTCCAGGATCGTATTCGAGAACTAAACGCATACGGACGGTGCGCATTCTCCCCCACGGTTCTGCACCAAGGGCCCGGATTCGCGCCTCACCCAGCCGTACGTCCGCTCATAACCTTACTAGGTCCCGGACAACAGCCTTGGAAATCCTGGTCTACAGCTTATTTAACGCCGATGCCCCTATCTCCTATCACTTATCACCAATCCCCCCATCCCCCAATTAGGTAGCATCCCAAGCGTGAACATGCGACTTTGTCCCATCACCATACTCATGTGCGCAGCATCATTTGGGGCAGCTCAAACCATCCGCCTTCAGGCCGATGCGTCAAATATCACTGGCCTAGTCACCCATGTCCACGAAGATATCCCGGTAAGCGCAGGCCCATTTAGTCTCTATTACCCTCAATGGATGCCCGGGGCGCACAGTCCGGTTGGCACTATTTCGAACCTCATGGAACTCCATTTCCATGTGAACGGCCAAGAAATTCCTTGGGTTCGGGATGATGTCGATGCTTACGAGTTTCATCTTAAGGTTCCCGATGGCGCCACGGAATTAAAAGCGGATTTCGACGATGTTCAACAGCCGGGTGGATCTGCGACCGCCACGTTTGCACGTGTTAGCTGGTTTGACAACCTGCTCTATCCGGCAGGTAAAGCAAGCGACGATATCACTTTCCAGGCAAGCCTGAAAGTGCCCCATAGCTGGTCCGTAGGGACGGCCCTCCCCATTGACCATATTGATGGCGACACTTATAGTTACAGGCCGATCTCGCTAACGCGCCTGGTGGATGACCCGATTATCACGGGCCTGCATTTCAACCGAGTGGTCCTGCGCGACAGTCCTCTTCAAGAAATGGACTTAGCGGCAGATACGGACGGAGAAGCAAAAGTTCCGGAAGCAACGGTTGACAAGATGAAGCGCCTTATCGCGGAAGAATTCGCTTACTTCGGGGCTCATCACTACGACGATTACCACTTTCTACTAACCTTCAGCGCGTACGGCGGCTATACCGGTTTGGAACACAACGAATCGAGCGAGGATGGCATTGGCCCCAACGGCGCAAGCGATTCGGTGGAGCTTGGCTATCTTGTCTGCCACGAGTTCACGCACTCATGGAATGGCAAATATCGGCGGCCGAAAGGC
This sequence comes from Fimbriimonadaceae bacterium, assembly GCA_036502005.1. GTDB lineage: Bacteria > Armatimonadota > Fimbriimonadia > Fimbriimonadales > Fimbriimonadaceae > DASXZH01. The sequence goes on along the minus strand of DASXZH010000060.1, from coordinate 34,459 downwards.
TTAGCCACCGCCAACTACCAAGACCCGATGGCGGGCGAACTGCTATGGGTTTATGAGGGCTTTACGGAGTTTACGGGCACCATGCTCACCTCCAGAACGGGATTCTGGACCGAGAACCAACTGCGAGAAGCAGTTGCCGCCATTGGCGCGCTCATGGGGAGCGAACAGGGCCGCAACTGGCGCCCCGTTTCGGATACGGCAGTTGCAGTCCACGATTTCGGCCGGGGCGGCGACTGGGGCGCGGAAAGAAGATCCGGTGGCGACTATTACTACGAAAGCGTTCTCGTTTGGCTAAATGTGGATGCAGAGATCCGGCGTCTGACCGACGACAAGAAATCAATCGATGACTACGTCAAGGTTTTTTACGGTCCGCCAAACACCGGCCCGATTATTAAGCCATACATTTTCGACGATGTGGTAAACGCCCTAAACAGCATTGCCCCCAACGATTGGGCAACCTTCTTAAGAAGCCGTGTTTACGATGTAGATGTGAACGGCCCCATGGAGGAAATCGCGGCCAGTGGCTGGAATCTGGTGTACACGGATCAACCCAACGAGCGCTCCGAGCATCAATATCACGGCGGCAGCAAGGGTCTCCACTTCTCGCTTGGGATCGACATTAACGGTGACGGGGACGTTTCCGACGCTATTTTCGGTATGCCCGCCCACTCGGCCGGCGTTCACGCCGGAATGAAAATCACGAAAGTGAACGGAAAGTCGTTTAGCATGGAGGCTCTTACCGATGCCGTTGCCGCGAAACAGCCGTTCGATTTAGAGGCTTCTTTCGATGGGCTCACGAGCCCCATCCGGATCCTTTATACGGGCGGGTTGCGCAACCCACACCTAGTGCGAAATGAGTCGAAGCCGGATTACTTGTCCGAAGCCATCCGGCCCCACGCTCACTAGCCGGTCGCGGAAACCGCTGAAACCATGCGGCAGGTTTCCGCGCAACGCCTGCACGTTTCCGCGCAACGTTTGCAATGATCGTTGTCATGGCGGTCGCATTCCTGCGCGCATTCATCGCATGCTTCCGCGCAGGCGGCACATTCTGTCGTCTTGCCTTCGTTCATCGCGTCAATGCAGGTTTCGCAACTCTCCTGGCACTGGTCGCAGAGGACCACACACTGCTCCATGCCTTGCATGTTTCGTCCGTTGTCGGCGCAGTTGCGGCAAGCTTCGGCACACACGTCGCAGGCCTCAATACATTCATCAATCTCTTCGTTTGCCATATTATTTCACCCCACTCGGGTCTCAAATTTGGTTACGCCGTGCCGCCAAGAATATGTCGCGGAGACGAGAAAATTAATCTTGTCTTTCCAGAGTTGGTAAAGTCATTCTGCTATCGATAAGTTGCACACTGAGGAAGAAAACGCGGCCACAAAGCCCGGGGTACAAATAGGGAAGATCGCCTTTGCGATTATCGGCATTGCCGCGATGGTGATCTCATCGGTCGGCTGCGGGACTCTCATCGGTTCGTTGATTGGGTACGCGATAGCGGGCGGGGGCATGGCAAAGGGCCCGGCTCCGGTATCGGTCAATATATCCCTCGTCATTGCCCTAGTTATTACGGTGCTGTTCGCTTTCGGCCTTACTGCTCTGGTTCTTTCCAATGTTAAGTTCGCCGATGACGAGAGCACGAATAAAACGATAACGCGATGCCTTATTTTTGAGCAGGTCGTGCTGACGGCCGCGCTCGTCACTGCGATGGCTCTCGGCGGAGCGGCCAGCTTGGCCAACCCTGGCCCACGCACCGGCCCGCCCGCTATTGCAGGTCCGGGACAACCAAAGCCACCTGCTGCAAAACCTCCTTCCCACTAAGGTAGCCCCTTGCAACTAGCTTAAAACCATCTTTCTTGATATAATCCGAAGATGAGATCCGTTTTCCGGTTGGCGATAATTTTCCTGGTAGCCGTTGCGGCTGCGAGTTGTGGAGGTGGCGGAAGCTTATCTGGCGCTACAACAACGGGCGGCTTGCAGACAACGCAACTTGGCATCGCGCAAGTCTCATTTACAAATAAGCCTAGCTCTCAGATCGGTATCAGCGGCCAGAACGTATCGGTTTATGGAATGGCTGGATCGACCTTCCCCGATGTGGTTGTGGATCCACCGCAAACCATAAGCAACACACAGATTCTATTTACTGGCACGTTCGGCGAAAATGGCCTGTGGACTTATTCGAACGGCCAGATCAATTCCATTGGCGGAGTCAGCTTCGGGCAGGTTCAGGGTGCAGATTGGACCCACGACGGGCACATTATCTATGTCGCCTACGACGTTTCAACCTCGCGATATCAGCTTTTTGAATGCAACTATGATGGGACGAGCCCTCATAGGCTCACTAGCGGCTCTCATAATTGGGCCTTCGAGCCGAGCTGTATGGTCGCCATTAAACAATCTAATCGCGTACGACGATGCTGCCAGCAACATTTACACGAGCAGCATAACAGGCACCGGCGAGGTCTTGCGGGTGAGCGGCGGAGTGATGCCCTGTTTCACGAACGATGGGAAATACATAACTTATCAAAACAACACAAATGCAACGATAAGCACTATTCCAGTGGGCGGCGGCGCAAGCACCATCATCGTTCCCAGCCCCGCGAATCAACCCTTCGTGTTTCCAACCTATTCTCCCGATGGCAACTTCATCATGTTCACGGACTACACCGATTCCACCCCACAACCCGAGATTTTTAACCTTCAGGGCGGGGCACTGGGTTTCATCACGCCCGCAAATGATGCCTCAAACTCGGCAACTTTTTCGCCCGATGACCAACAGGTCGCCTATGTTCTTAAAGATATGCAGACGACCGGGTATCAGTCGCTCGTGACCACTTCGTTCACGGGTGCGAACTTGCAAACGATCGTGCCCGTAAATCCTGGGTTGATGCCCAAGGGGCCAAGTTGGTCGCCCTACCCTGGGCCACAACGTTTTGTAGCGGGGACAGTTGGGACGGTCATGACAAATCCGTCGGGATTTTTATTCGGCCAGGCTGGAGACAAATTCGGCGGTTTCGTCGCCTTTACTGCGAAGACACCAACTGCTGCTACGATCACTTCTGAAGGGACGCCAACGGGAACAGCGCCCTACACTTTCGATATTCATGCGGATGACGTGATGAGCCTCAGTTACACGAACGGGCTGTACAGTGGGGTCACTGTGGTATCCACGGGCAACTACACCGATGTGCTTGTTTCGGTTAGCGGCATCTCCGGGCAGATTTCTTACGTTGCTCCAGTGTTGCAGAAACGGCCCAATGGGGTTGCGCCGAAACCCGTGATTTCCCAGCAAAGCGGGAACACGGTTTATACGGGTTCTTTTGCAGGGCTGTACGATGCGAAGGGCAAGAACTGGGCGCCAAGCGGACTATCGCAGTTTAGGCTCGATTCAAAGGGCAAGCTGATCGATTTTAAGTAAGTTACTTACGGCCGAATAGGCGGTCGAAAATGCTGGGCTTTTTAGGCGGCCGGTAATAGGCAAAGATCCGCTCCTCGCCGAACCTCTTTAAATCTGTCTGGGGGTCGGAACGCCCCCAAGAAAAGCCAAACCCAGGTTGCGGGTGTCTCATATCTACGATGATCCATCCTTCGCCAAGTTGGGCCTTGAATTCAAGCAGAACGGGGTCAGTAAGCTCCTGAGCCCGCTCCACAGGATTCTTCCCCCAAACATCGAAGAGGCGATCATCGGAAACATCCCCGATGAGCGACTCGTTCGGAGGCTGAGACATGCGAATAAGTTCCTTCAGATAAATATCCATGCCGTCGCATTGGTAAAGCATGATCGGAGGATCGTGGGACCAGTAATGCAGTTGCGCGCGTTCTTCCTGCTTGCTAAGGCAATCTACGCACCAGAAGTTGCCACAGCCATCCCCCGCGAATGCAAGCCCATGCTGCGTAAACTCTGTCCAAAAGGCCGAACGAAACAAGGCCCCGCTAAAGTCGATTTCAGGAAGAAGGCCCTCTATCCCCGAGCATTGGCTGAGAAGTTGGCGATAATCGACCGGGAGCGGAGCCCCCAAGCCAGCTTCAATCCCTTGAATTTCGCTTTCACTGAGCCCTGGCAAGAACCTTGCGTCCAGGACATCATTTCCATCTTTATAGGGATAGGGTCTTAGCAAGGGCTAGGGTTTCCAGAACTGACATGCGTAATTTGACGATGCCAACAACGGATTGGGCTTGATATAATCCGACAAGTAGTTACAATGCTCTCCACACTATTTATTTCCGCTGCCCTTTTTTCGGGCCTTACCGATGGCCGAAAGCTTGTGTTCGACGAAGAGTTCAGCAGATCCAAATCCATCGACCTGACTCGATGGATTATCGACGACCGCCGCGGCTTTAATGACGAACTCGAGAAATATACGACGGCAAGCGAAAACTCAGCGCTCGCAGACGGCAAGCTGGTCATCACGGCCCGCAAAGCGAATGGCGCTGTCACGTCGGCTATGCTCGAAACCAAGCAGGCTTGGAAATACGGCTACTTCGAGATTCGCGCCAAGGTTCCAACAGGACGAGGCACTTGGCCGGCCATTTGGTTGCTGAACGATAACATCAGAAAGGGAACCGCATTTTGGCCCGGTGCGGGAGAGATCGACATCATGGAAAACGTCGGTTTCGATCCTTCAAACTTCGTGTTCTCGGTGCATTGTGCAAAATATAACTGGACGAACGGAACCCAACGCTCAAAAGCGGTCTCTTCACCCACCGCGACAACCGACTTTCACGTCTTCGGGCTAGATTGGAAGCCGGACACGATCGTTTTTTACCTCGACGGGACTCCCGTCTATACCGTGGACAGGAACGGCGACGGCCAAGATGGCTGGCCCTCCAACGCGCCCTTTTATTTGATTCTGGACCTGGCAATCGGCGGCAATTGGGGTGGACGTAAGGGCGTGGACGATTCAATCTTCCCCTCAAAGTTCGCTATCGACTACGTAAAAATTTATCAATAGGCTAAAATTGCTTATCCGCCCCTGTAGCTCAGTGGATAGAGCAACTGCCTTCTAAGCAGTAGGTCACGCGTTCGAGTCGCGTCGGGGGCGCCAAGTTTTCTGCCACAGCAGCAACAAGCCCCCATAATAAACCGCGATCCAGTAGGGATTAAACGGCGGCCAAGAAATCGCGCACCAAGACTGGTTGCCAAAAGCCGAAGTAACCATCAATATCCACGAAGCCAACGGCCCAACCACAATCTTTAGCAATCCGGCCTGTATCGATGGCGTCACAAACCCAATCGGCCAGGCAACCATAGAAACCAGAATAATAAAGGGCAAAGCGGGACTCACCAAAAGGTTAGAAACTGGCGAAATAAGAGAGACCACTCCGAAGTGGTAGGCAGTCAAAGGCGCAACCGCAACGGTTGCCACGAAACTCATGGAAACTACCTGCAAGAGCCTTCGGCGTACGCGCTTCATGGGCTTATCCTCGCGGGAGGACTGCATCCTCTGCCAGAACAAGCTCAGCGCCGCCACAACAACATAAGAGAACTGGAATCCCGGCGTGAAGACAGACCAGGGCTGCCAAATCAAAGTCGCTACCGCGCCAAGCCCTAGCGCCGAAAGCAGATCAGGTTCGCGCCGAAACAGATAAGCCGCCAAGGTAAGCACCGCCATCACCACGGCTCGGATAGTCGCCGGGTGCAACCCAGAAGCAGTTGCACAGAATGCCAAAGCAAGCGTCACAACTAGGACTTGCACACCCCGCGAAATGGGCAGTTGAGACAACAGAAACTGGATAAGAAACGCCAACAAGAAAACTTGCAATCCGGAAACCGAAAGCACGTGCGCAACGCCAACTCGACTAAGATCTTCGCGTGTTTGTTTCGACAAATCTCTCGCAGACGCAAAACATAAGGCGTTCACCAGTGCCGCTTGGTGGGCGTTTAGGCTGGTTTCGTTTTCGTAGAGAAACGAAGATCGCCACCGATTTGCCAGATCGAACCAGACCGGTGCCTTCGCGAGGATATGCAGATTCTGCGGGGAAACGGAAACTTGGCCGGAAATTCCGCCCAGCGCAAATCCCTGAAGCCTCACGCTTTCGATCGGCGCAAGTACACCGGACAGCTCCAGCGTCTCCCCCAGCGCCAACGTTTGCCGGCCACCTAAGTTCACGAGCACCGTTTCGTTGTCCGTCTGAAACAGAAAGCTTTCGCCGTGAGACACCAGATTTGGAATCGTGGCGACCGTGCCAATGGCACTCCATCCCGCCGACGCAGTCGCGTTTACATTGGCCGGCCCTAGCAGCAAACCGATAAGGAACCCGAGACAAGCGGCTATCAGCGCCGGAATCTTCTTCCCGCAGAAGTAAAGCAGGATTGGCAGAAACAATAAGTTCAGCGGGTGGAGTAGAGCGGTGATCCCGGCCGCCAAAGCGAGCGATGCCGCCAGCAGGGGGCGTCCGCCGATCTCAGATCTCATTGGCCAAGCTTTTTAAGGCGTCGTTCCCTTATTTCTTGAATGGAAAGCTCCCTCAATTCATCCTGATAGGCTTTTCGGTCGTGCTCGGGCATTTCCACAACGGCTTCTACTGCAACAACAGCGCGGACGCCATATCGAATATCCGTGAAAAGCTGCGGATCGCTGGAGAAGCTGCGTAGCTTGGCAAGAATGGGGTTTTTCATCATCCGCAGTTCTTGGGCCCATTCGGAGCCGGTCACGGCGACCCAAACTGTGCCGTTATCGTATTTGTCAGGAGTGGACTTGGAAGCCAGCAACGGGCCGACAATTTCGGGCCAGCGCTTTAGGATGCGGTTCGCATGGCTGGCCTTCAAAACCTCTTCGCGCCCAATCGCCTCTGGCACGAGAGAGCCGAGCTTTTTCATGAAGCTAGTATAGGGCAAAACAGCAGGGAGGTGGATTGGGTTTTTGATGTCTTGTGTGTTATGTATTGTGTCTTGTTCAATACCCTGCTTCAGAGCACACTACGAGAATCTAAAAGACATAAGACACAAGACATCAAGACACGCAAAAACCCCCGTCCAGGAAACCTGGGCAGGGGCCGATTCAACTAATCCTAAAAAAGGCTTAGTGTTTCTTGCTGTGCTTGTTCACATGCGGTTCCGCAGGTGCGTTCGCATAAGGGTTCGCAGCGTTGGCCATGCTGTCATGGTCCACTACCTTCGCCGTCAAGAAGAACACGATCTCTTCTCTCTTATGGTCGTTGTTTACGCGGCCAAAGAGAAGGTTAAGGATCGGGATCTGGCTAAGGATCGGAATGCCGCCTTTCGATTTCGTGTCGGTGTCCTGGATAAGGCCGCCGATCGCAATCGTATCGCCGCTCTTCACAATCATCGTGCTCTGAGCGATGCGGAGTCCGGTCTGAGGAAGCTCTCCACCGCCGGGAACCGGGGTAAAGCCCTCAAGGACGCTCACCATCGGTCGAAGGTCCATCGTGATGGAACCGTCGGCACCCACTCGGGGAAGTACGGCAAGCTTAACGCCTACCTCAACATCGCCAGTGGTAACGGTGGTGCCGTTCTGCGAAGCCTGAATGCTTTGGATGTACTTAACGTCATCTCCAACAAACATCTCCGATTCGCGGCCATCGAGAGCGAGGACGTTCGGTCGAGCGATCATCTTGTTGCTGTTGGCAAGCTGGTCCAACGTTGCCGTTATACCAAGTGTTCCACCGCCAGGCATTCCTCCCAAAACCGCTCCTACAACGCCGGTCGCCACGTTGGGCAACTGAGTCTGCGCAGGATTGGTAAGGCCCGCATTCGCATTGGCAGCATTCGGATAGTTTGCGTTATTGGTAGGAATGTTTCCGGCACCTTGGCCCAACTGGACCGCCTGAACTTTTCCACCAGTAATGATGCTCCAATCGAGGCCGATGTTCAGAGCGTCTTCTTTCGAAAGCTCCATAACGCGCAACTCTAGAGCAACCTGCTTGGGCTCGGTGTCGATCGCCTGTAGATAGGCAATCGCGTTTTTAATCTGATCCGGCGCTCCGTGAAGAACGAGCTTCATAGGAACGGCGCCAGCTTCTTCGCTTGCAAACGGGGCGTTAAGACCAGGGGTTGACCCGCTGTCAACTCCTTGGGTGCTCGAGCCGCTAGAAGAAGTGCCCGCACTCGCAGGTGCTCCCGTCGACGTGGTTTCACCATTAGTCTGGCCAACCTTTTCCGCCGCCTGTCGCTGCTGCATTCCAGCCTGGTAGATTCCCGGCGTGCCGGCAGAACCGGGTGCCGTGCTCACTGAAAGGCCGGGGAACTTGACAAGCAAGTCCTCGCGAACTGCTCTCGGATCCAGATACTTCACGCCGTAGATGACAAAGTCACCCGACGAATCAGAAAGCTGGTCGATGCTCGTAAGGTTCTCAACAAGTCGGTTGACTTCCGTCTCGCGGCCGTAAAGAACGATGTTCTGAGCGCTCGTGCTTCCCGTAGGTGTTGCATAAAGCTCTACCGTCCCGATCTTCGCATGGAACTGGCCACCGCTCGTTTTGTCCGTCGAAGGCGAAATCGCCAGAAGGAGCGCAGCGGCGGAGTTGCCTTGAGGGTGGTAGACCGTTCGAGACATTACGTTTTCAAGAGGATAGTCGATGTTCTCGACTTTGCACATCTGCTCGTCAACATCCTTAACTTCCTTCTCGACTGCGTCGACGCGGGAGCTAGGACCGACGAGGATCAGATACGTATCCTTCTGGCCTTTTGTCTGTTCGTTGGTCTGGTTTTGCTGGCCCTGCTGAGACAGCGCGTTGGGAGTTCCGTTCTTACCGTCTGCACCCTTGAAGTTTGCAAGCTGAGCTTCGCTTACTGCCTGTTGAGCCTGAGCAATCGCTATAGGCGAAAGTGCTTTCTCGGAAGGAAGCAGGATCTCAACATAGCTGGCGGTCGTTTTCAACGCATCCTTGATGTGAGTTGCTTCGCCGCTATAGATCGGCACAACGCGGGTCTCTGAAGTTTCCTGGGAATGGCCCGTAAGGTTGGACTCGATAAGAGGCCAGTTGGCGGGGCTGGTTACCAGGTAGGTTCCATTGACTTCGCCGTATTTCAACCCAGACATCGTAGTGACGAGGTCCAAAGCTTCCTTGATTGGTACCGAACCAAGCGAAATCGTAAGATTCCCTTTAACATCCGGAGATGTAACGATGTTCACACCAGCTTCCATGGCCAGAGCTTTTAGGATCTGGACGGTATCTGTGTTTACAAAGTCAAGCGACACAAGTCGATCTCGGTGCACATGAGTCTCATGCTGGGCCGTCTTAGATTTCTGCGGCGGCTTAAGATCCTGGGGCTCAGAATAAATCTTGATCGCTTCCGGCGCAGCTTGAGGCTTCGCAGGGGTGGCCGTCTTCGGTTCTTCCGTGTTATGGACCTTGATCAGGAATCCATCGGCGTCAGGAGCCACGTCAACTTTCGAAGACGGGTCAAGGCGCAGGTGAATGCGGATCTTCTGGTCACCGGTGGAAACGGATTGCACATAGTGCACACCGCTCTGCTCCACTCGGATCCACTGCGGGTCCGAAGTCATTGTTGCGTCGAACTCGAGCATGAAGGAGCGACCACCCATCACGCGACTGATCTTCGGAGCAGAGAGCTCGTCGCCCTTTATCTGCACTTCCAGCCCGTCGCCCACGGTTTTCGTGGTGATGCCGCTGATCTTTCCTTCGGCTGCCGCTTGAGTAGCGAGGAGCGCAAGTGCTGCGCTGCCGAAAAAGAGTCTCGTTAGCTTACTTTTCATCAGATCGTTTCTCCGTAGGGTTATCTGCTCCCACTGTCAATGTAATGTTCTTACCGTGATGAGACACGGTCACTTTGCTTCCATCGATAGACACCACTTTCGTGTCGCCATCGAGTGAGCCGCCTAGTTGAATGAGTCGTTGATTGCCTTTGCTGTCTTGGAAGATAGCGGCAGATCTTTCACCGGTGACAACACCGGAAACTGTGTATTCGAAAACGTCCTTGGGCTGCTGGGTCAAGCTGTTAAGATTGATCTTGCCGCCCGGAGGAGGAAGTGCATTGCCGTCATTAAAGGGCGTCACTGGCATAATGTTGTGCGGCGCTTTCGCGTGAGGCGCTGCTGCCGGTGCTGTTGCTGCCGACTTCGCATGTTCATCCGTCGGGAGATACTTTTGCCCGTCGAAAGGATCGCGCTCAGCTAGATCCGGTTCAGCCGCAGCCACTGTGCTCGCACCCGGGACGATCACATTCGCGCCCGTCGGAGGATGCCCCTGGGCGTTCGCCAAAGCTTCCGTGGATCCCGATGGCTGGGTTGCCGCAAGAGTCTTAGGTGCCTTGGTCCCTGGCTTTGCTGCTGCTTCTTTCTTCGAACCGCCCGTGAACTGGAAGACTCCAACGCACAGGACAATGAAGGCCAGCAAACCCACAATAAAGAGTTTTTTCTTCTCAGCTGACATTGTTAACTGCCTCCTGGTTTTCGTTAACTCCTGCCGGCGTAGCCTGTTTCATATCAGTCTTGTCGGGAGGAAATAGGTAGCTGCGCAAGGAAATCGTGACTTCGAGCTTAGGAGGACCAGCCTCTTTCTTGCCATCAGATTTCGGCGTCAAGGAAACCGTTCGGGCAGCCACGATTTTCGGGAATGCCTGAAGCGCTTGCACAAAGTTCTTCACTGCGTGGTAGTTGCCACGGCAAGTGACTTCGATGTCGAGTTCGGTGTAGGCCTTGTGGACCTTCTTGCTCTTGTCGGTATCGGCAGCTTTGGCGGCAGCGTCGGTCTTGGGGACCGGGCGCACACCTAGAACCTGCAAACCGCTTTGGGTGCCAATGTTCTCAAGTTCCTTCAGCATGGTTGGCACATAGTCCAACTCCGGCACGCCTTTCTCCAGATGGTTCAGGCTGGCCGAGCACTGCTGGACCTTGGTGAGAGAGCCCTTCAGTTGGTTTTCTAGTTCCGATTGGTCCAGAGAGTCCTTTTTCAGCTTTGCTACTCGCTGCTCTGTGTCCTTCAGGCCGGAATACTGGACGACCGAAAGGCCGACTCCAACCAAAACGGTTGCTGCAGTGAGGACCATGAAAAACTTAGGATTGGGTGATTTCTTCACGAGCCAGACTCCTTTTTGACTTCGTCCTTGGGTTTCGCAGGAGCCGTGCCGGTAATGTCGGCACTGATCTCAAACTCGATGTCTCGGGTTTGGGCCACCTGCTTCTCCATCGTGTACTTCAGGGCAACGTCCGTAAGGTCGGGGCAACTCTGCAATCGTTCGATGAAGTCTCCAATCAGTTCCTGATGGGTGCTCATGCCGACGAAGCTCACGTTTACGGGCTTCTGGGCATCGTTTGCCGTGCAACGCACGGAAGTGAGCCAGGTTTCATTGGGCGTTTGTCGTGTCAAATGGTCAAGGATCCGGCTCCATCGGCCGGTCACGAGTTGAGCGTTCTGCAAGGTCTCTAGCCTAGGCTGGAGTTCTGCGTAGTCGTCGTCGTTTGCTTGGATCCTCTTAACGAGCGGAGCGAGTTTCTGAGCTTTAGCCTGGTAGTTTGATTCCTGGCTGCTCATCATCTCGTTCTCGAACATCAAAAGGCCAACAGCAAAAACCGATACGACGGCGCAGCCTACGAAGGTGAAAAAGAAGAGCCGGGCTCTGTTTTCATTTCTCCTCGCTTCTAGGCGCTGCTCTTGGATGAGGTTGATGAATGGCATGTTTGTTCTCCGGCTAAGCCGCTTTTCCGTAGGTGCGCATCGCAAGACCGGAAGCGACGGCGATATCCAAACCTCGGTCCGATTCCGAGAGTCCGCTGAGAGTGAACCGCGGGTTTTCTAGCACGCCGATGGACTTTGCTTCCATGCCGAGCTTGTGCCCGACATATTCGGCAAGGCCGTTCATCTTTGCGCCGCCACCCGACAGAATGATCAGGGCCACATTCTTGGCATCTGCATTCTCAGTCTGTTGAGATTGGTAGTAGTTGATCGATCGTCTAAGCTCTCGCACGAGATCGTCAATGTGGGGCTGCACAACACGAAGCGGAGGATTATCCTTATCCGCATCTTCGAGCAGCTCGGCTAAGTTAAGCTGTGTTTTTCCAGTTTCCGCGTCTTCCGTAGAAAGCTTGAAGTAACTCTTCAAAGCTTCTGTCAGGCTTTCGCTTCCAAAAGGAATCGTTCTTGTCATCGCGAACATTCCCTTGTGGATCACGCTCATATTCGTCGTGGTCGCGCCAAGATCGACAAAGGCGACAGTGTTGTCCACCCAGTCGTGCATGTGGTCGGCTTCCACAATCGAGCGGAACGCTGCGAACGGTTCAACGTCCACTGCTTCCACTTCAAGACCGGCGGCCTCGCAAGCCTTGACTCGGCTTTCGAGAACTTCGCGGGAAGCGGCGACGATCAGAACATCCATCTGAGCTTCGTCGGCCTCGCCAACGATCTCAAACTCGATGTAGCTGTCTTCCACCGAACTTGGCACGTATCGGCTGGCTTCGTACTTGATCGACTTTCGAAGGGTTGCCTCAGGCATCTTCGGAATCCGAACCGAACGAACCACCACCGATGCGCCCGCAACCGCGATGTTGCAGCTCGTGGCGTTTATATGGAAGTCGCGCATGAGCTGCTTAATCGTCGCTCCTACAGATGCAGGATCGATGACTATGCTCTCTTTGATAGCGTCAGCGGGCGTAGGTGCAACAGCCAGACGCTGGATTTCCCAGCCGGCCGTAGATCTTTCGACCTGCACGACCTTGATCGTGTGGTGGCCAAGATCGATACCCACGTAAGACTTCTTTCCAAATGGGCTTAGAGTCATATTTGGAACTCCTTTCCAGCCGATCGAAAGCCGGCAGATTTACTGTGTTTCATAAGGTCTCTTCACGAATAATCGGCATACAGGACCATTGCCTATAGCTCTTTTCATAACAAAAGGCGAAACATTTTCTTGTTTCGCTATAGTGAGGTGTCTGGAAGAGGTCGCTCATTAAGCTGCATCCTCCTCATCGCCGTAGAACTCTTCGATCGCTTCGTGCATGAGCATTCCGTCGACCGACTTCGCCTTGAGTAACTTGCCCATCATCAGGGCATGGTCGGCAAGGTGACAAACCATTCTCGGGACGCCCTTTGTGAACCTGTGAAGTTCAAGAGTGGCGTCGGCATCGAATAAATTGGTATCGCCCGTATATCCAGCGCATCGCAGGCGGTGCAGGAGCATTTCGGTCATATCCGAAACGCTGAGGGGCTGCAGCCGCTCGCGAACGGCGAACATCTGATCAAGCTCTTGATACTTGGCGAGAATGTGGCTGAGTTCGTTAACGCCCGCCAAGACGATGTTGATGAGGAACTGGTCGCCCGTCTCCAGGTTGAGCAGCATCCTCAACTCTTCAAAAGTGGATTCGTCTTTAATATGGTGCGCGTCGTCAATCAGGAGCAGAACTTTCTTGCCCTGGTCGTAGATCTCTCGCAGCTTGTTGTGAAGGTCTCTCGTGATCGCGTGCCGGTCTTCGCTGGTCGCCGTTACTCCAAGCTCGGCAAGCAACTCCGAAAGGAGCTGCAGCGGAGTGAGATCCGGATTGACGATGGTGACGCTTTGAATCTGTGCCGGGTCCACAAAGTTGGCCAGCTTATGGCAAAGGGAAGTTTTGCCTGTGCCAAGCGCCCCCGTTAAGAGGACTGCCCCTTTATTACGCGAAAGGCCGTAATGGAGCATCATGAGCGCATCTTCATGCGCCTGGCCCAGGTAATAAAACCTTGGATCGGGTGTTTGGGCGAAAGGCGGTTCTTTGAATCCCCAGTACGCTTCGTGCATGTGTGTTTCCAGAGCCATGGTTTCCCGGTAATTTTTCGGCTTTTTACCGGCGAATCCTTAGCGTAGGAAAGCGATAGACGCATCGATTTCCCTCCGTTTTCGTTCCACTCTTGGGGATGGGGAATGCTGTTAACTTAACGGGTTCGTGTTTTGCTGGGTGGCGACTGGCACGAATTGGGGCGATTAGGATTTATCACACAGAGACACAGAGAGTTGAATAGAAGATCCCTATCTGTTTACTTCGGCAAGGTTAGGGTCGTGTGGACAATCTGGACAATCGGAATGTCACGCAAAGGCGCAAAGCTCGCAAAGACAAAGGCAGTGGGATAAGGATGAGGGCGTTTGAGTAGGAGCACAAAACTCGATTCGGATTCACGGGGTAGGGCTATGCCGATAATCTGGAGGGACCGGAATTTCACGCAGGGACGGGAGGGCTTTGAGCTAATCCCTAGGCCCGAAGGGTCGTTCTTCCTATAGCCCATGGGTGAGCGGCTCCGGCCGAGAGCCCTGGGGAAATCGCCACCAAATCTCCCTAGCCCTGAATGGGCGGCACAAAAAGCCTATGAATCGGGTTATTTGACGCGGAGACGCTGGGGGCACAGAGGTTTTATCTGTCGTGTTTGAGTTGGCTTAATCAATTACCAGCTAGCCGAGAACGCTTTCTATGTCCGTGTGCGTGAAATCTCTGCCCTTGAACAACAAGGGCTGCCCCTTATCTTTGGCCAGCGCGTACGAGAAACAATCCCCAAAGTTAAGTTTTGCCGGGTGCCCCGACCCTTTTCCAAAGTCTTTGAAGGCACTCCGTGCGATAAGCGCCTGCTCGACAGTCACTGGTTCTAAGAAGATTGCTAATTCCTCGATAAGGCCATCAAATCTCCGGCTCGCCACCGGGTCTCGGCCCCTGTCGATCAGAATTGCCGCTTCTAAATAAGAAGCAACCGACATTTGGATCACGGTTGCCTGATCTAGCAACGTTGCGAAAACTTCTGCATCCGGCTCATCAAATAAGATGGCCAGAAGGGCGGATGTGTCAACGATCACGATGGCATGCCGTCAGGCCCAAACAAGAAGTCGCCGTGATCCGTAATCGCGCCTTTGGCTTTTAGGCGCTCCGCGCAGTCTTTACCCATGGTAAGAATTCGCCCTAAACGGCCTTCACGTCTATCTAACTTTTGAATTCTCTCCTCAACTGCATGCTTAACCGCTTCGGTTTGCGATTCGCCGGTGATTTTTACCAACTGTTTAATGAGTTGATGAACTTCCTCATTTTTAATGTTCAGACCCATGGTAGAATTATACCATCACAGTCTACTATTACGGACTTCACACAGAGTCTCAGGGGATTTGATATCCCAGAGGATCGGACTTTCACTCAAAGGCGCAAAGCTCGCAGAGCCTATTGGGCTCCGCAGGGCCACAGAGACTGCGGAAGGATTTCATGTTAGGCGGCTAATCCCTAGGCCCGAAGGGTCGTTCTTCCTATAGCCCATGGGTGAGCGGCTCTGGCCGCGAGCCCTGGGGAAATCGCCACATAAGTTCTGTAGCCCTGAATGGGCGGAATAAAACGGCCACGGATCGGATTTCCGCTCAAAGACGGTATGACGGGTTGGCCTGATGAGAATTTCACGCAGAGACGCGGAGGGCGCAGAGGTTGTTTGGGGGGATCCGTTCCCGATCCCGAAGGGATCTACAAGGATATCCGGTGTGTCAAAGACCTCTGGAAGCATCCACCCCCCTCCCGCACTCCGGCGGAATGCAACATTTTCCCCCTTCTGATCGCTATTCTCTAAAACCAGGAATGTGCCTTCGACCGTCGTGACTTTCGCCAGATGATAGACAGCCTAACGAAACTAAACCCGCGCCCACTAGATTCCACAAATCTAATACCCTCGATATTTCTACTGAAAATCACTTGTTTGAACCCGTATTGACAGTCAATACCTGCCAATACCCACCTCGTTGATCACAACCAAACGATCCCGGCCCTTTGCGTCTCTGCGTGAACCCATTGGCTTTGACTTTGCGGGCTTTGCGTCTTTGCGTGAATTTCCGATCCTTCCAGACCCCAGCGATGGCACTCCTATTCAAACCCTCTGCGCTTCTGCGCCTTTGCGTGACAATCAGATCTCTCCATCAAAAACAGGACCGAAGAAATTCGCCATAATGAACCTGAAAATATGGCAACCGTCCTCCTAGACGCGGCAGATATGAAGCGAACTCTTGGCCGCATGGCGCATGAAATACTTGAGTCGAATCAGGGAGTGGAGGACCTGGCAGTGGTTGGCGTCATGCGCCGCGGATGGCCCATCGCCAAGCGGCTTGCATTTTTCATGACCCAGGTGGAAGGCACGACCGTGCCCTGCGGCAAGCTGGATATATCGGGATTTCGCGATGACCGACCGAGAAAGGCGGAAAGCGAAACGGAGATCCCTTTCCAAATAGAAGGCAAGACGGTAATTCTTGTTGACGAAGTCATCTTCACCGGGAGAACCATCCGTGCCGCGCTGGACGCCCTGATCCAGCACGGGCGTCCTGCCAAAGTGCAGCTAGCGGTTCTCGTTGATCGGGGCCATAGGGAGTTGCCCATCCAGCCCGATTATTGCGGTAAACAGGTGGCAACGCAGATGGATGATCATGTGATTGTAAAGGTGAATGAGTTTGATGGAGAAGATGTGGTGATTCTGACCGCGAAGGGAGAAATGGCAAATGCCTCGTAACTTAATCGGAATCCGGCACCTCCCGAAAGGGCAGATAGAGGACCTGATAAAGCTGGCCCAAAGCTATAAAAAGAAGGTCATCGCGGGCGAGGACATCCCGCCCATGAACAAGATCGTGCTTGGCATGCTTTTCTTTGAGAACTCCACGAGAACGCGAGTTTCGTTTGAGCAAGCTGCCCACTATCTGGGAATCAAGACGGCAAACTTCGCCGCTTCCAACAGTTCCATGGCGAAGGGCGAGACCCTAAAAGACACGATTCTTACCCTGCGCTACGAGAGGCTGAACGGCCTCGTTATGCGGCACCGTCTTTCCGGCGCTTCAACCTTGGCGGCCAGATTTTTCGGCGGGCCGGTTCTGAACGCCGGCGACGGCCAGCACGAGCATCCAACCCAAGCACTGGCCGATGCTCTCACCATCATCGAAAAGAAAGGGAAGATCGAAGGTTTGAAAATCGCGATCGTGGGAGATGTTGACCACTCCCGAGTGGCCCGCTCTAACGCATGGCTGCTAAGCAAAATGGGGGCCGACGTAACCTTTGTTGGACCGAGGACTCTGATGCCCGTCCACACCGGATTGCTCCCCGTAAAGGTTCATTACGATTTAGCCCGGGGGATCATGGATGCCGATGTAATCATCGCCCTCCGGCTCCAAAAGGAGCGAATGGAAACTGGCCTTGCCAGTTCGGTTCACGAGTTCACCAAGATGTATCAGATCAATAAGGAATCGCTTAAGAACGCTGCCCCAGATTGCCTTGTCCTTCATCCTGGCCCCATTAACCGAGGAGTGGAACTGGATGATACGACCGCCGACTCTGAGCGCTCGATGATTACAAGCCAAGTCGAAAATGGCATTTTCGTTCGAATGGCGGCTATTGCCTGGGTATTCGGCGAAGAGCCTGCCCCGCGCGCGTCCAAGGCCAAAACTAGCAAGAAAGTAAAAGTATGAGAACCCTCCTTAAGAACGGCAGGATCCTCGATCCATCCCAAGATTTAGACATCATCGGCAGCGTCCTTATCGAGGACGATCAGATTATCGCACTCGGCGAACAGGTTCCTATGGATGACCTGGACGAGACTTACGACTGCACCGATCTTTGGATCGCACCAGGCTTGGTCGACCCTCACGTTCACCTTCGCGAGCCGGGGGATGAACACAAAGAGACAATCTCAACCGGAACCCAAGCGGCCGCGGCAGGCGGGTTCACCACCATTTGCTGTATGCCGAACACGCGGCCTCCGCTTGATACTCCGGCCTTGATCGACTTCCTCCTCGACCGCAGTGCTTCGCCCGATGCAGGTGGCGTCTTTGTCGCGCCCGTGGGTGCCCTTACGGTGGGAATGAAGGGCGAGCAACTTGCCGATTTGGCTGCGCTTAAGAATGCCGGCATCGTCGCCGCTAGTGACGAGGGTTTCCCTATCCAGAGTTCACTGGTTATGTCTCAGGCCATGCAGTTCTGCATGCAGCTTGACCTGCCCATCATGGCTCACTGCGAAGATTTGAGCCTGAGCAAGGGCGGAAGCATGAACGAGGGCACCATGAGCGCCATGCTCGGCTTAAAAGGCATTCCGCGAAGTGCGGAAGAGATCGCCGTCATGCGCAACTGCCTGCTCTCCCTGCACACGGGCTGCCATTTGCACATTATGCGGGTGAGCACTTGGGGAGCCGTGGAAATGGTCCGCCAAGCCAAATACCTTGGCGCGCCGGTCACATGCGAAGTCTGTCCGCAGCATTTTGTGTTCACCGATGAATCGGTCGGTGAGTTCGATACCAACTTCAAGATGTTGCCTCCACTGCGAACGCAAGTCGATATCGATTTGATTTTAGAGGCCCTCGCCGATAACACCATCGACTGTATCGCCAGCGACCACTCGCCTCACGCCAGCCACGAAGTTCAAGCGGCTTTTGAAGAGGCGCCTTTCGGCACCGTCGGCTTGGAATCGGTTGTAGGGGTTACCCTCACTCACCTGACGCACAAAGGCATTTTGACCCCACTGGAAACCATTCGGAAACTCAGCACAACCCCCGCGCAACTGTTGCGCCTGGGCGCGGGAACCCTTAAACCCGACGAGACTCCGGTGGCGACGATTACGGTTATCGACCCCGATGTTGAGTGGACATACGACGTGAACAAGACCTTCACCAAGGGCAAGAACTCGCCGTTCCATGGAATGCAGCTTACGGGCAAGACGATGCTAACCTTTTCGGGCAGCGAGATCTATCGAGACGCCTACTTTAAATGAGCTTCGGCGGTGTTAGTTAGTGGAAACGGTAACCCTCTTCGGGCCCGTCGGTCCGAAGGAATTAGCGCTGATTGAAGCTGCCGGGTTTAAGGCCTTCCCGCCCCGGTTGCTAACCCAACCGATCTTCTATCCGGTCTGCAACGTGGAATACGCGATCTTCATCGCTCGTGAGTGGAACGTTCGCGATAGCGGTTCTGGGTTCGTAACGCAGTTTGAGGTTGCCTTGGAGTTCATTTCTCGCTATGAGCGGCAGATCGTGGGCTCACGTGTTCACGAGGAGTATTGGATCCCGGCCGAGGAGTTGGATGAGTTCAACTCGAACATCGTCGGGGAAATCCAAGTGACCCATCGATTTGGTTTAGAGCAAGGGTCGGCTTAGGTTCAGTGGCCCGAATCAAAAAGGACGCTTGGCAATCGATCGCTAGCAACAGTTTATTGAAATTTGTCATTGCGAGGAGCTTCAGGGCGGCGAAGTCGCACTGAAGCGACGCGGCAACCTACTCGTAAGAGCCTTTGGCACTAGGTAAGGAGGCAGGCACTGATCGCGCCCTCGAACGGAGAATCCGTGCTTAATGTGCGATTAGCACCAAAACCGGTGGTGTGCCACAAAGATTGCCGCATCGCTCCAGTGCGCCTTCGGCGCACTTCCACTCCTCGCAAAGACAAATTACAAATTGGTATTTGAATCTAAGAATCCCACGCCCCAAAGTGGCTAAATACTTTAGCGGAGGGTGAAGCGAAGTTCGACGTAGTCGAGCGAGCGTAGCCCTGGAAATCGATAAATCGAGCCTATATCACTTGTGACAATGCGAAGATTTGTCGATTTGCGTAACTTTATTAAATCCTGTAAACTACAGTAATGCCTAGGTTCAAGCAAGCAGCTTGGCATGACGTCCCCGACAAGCTTTCGCTCGTTCGGCTTTGGCTGCCTGTTTGCCTGATCACGCTTTTGATCGCAACGGCTCTTTCCGCGAATGAAGCCTACATGCCCAAAGGTAGCGCGAGGGGTATGGGCATGCTCGTGTTATTCGCAACTGGAACCTACGTGCTTTGGCAACCTGGCCGTATCCATCTTAAACGGTTAAAGCAGCTCGCCGAATCCTGCGTGGGCGAGGAAAAGGCTCTCGTCCGTATTCTCATCATTCAGAACGGTGCGATAACGGGCAAAGACCATGGAGTGCTCTATCGAAAGTTCGGCAACCTCAACTTTAAGGGTCGCCGAACTGACTTTTCGATTTCCGACTTAGCCCTCGACAGCCCTCCTTCCTTAAACAAAATCGACATGGTCAAGTACGAGGTCCTGAAGATGAACGAAAATGGCGTTCAGCTCTGCGTCACCGACTATTTGTACGACACCAAACCGGCCATGGGGAAATCGGTTGAAGTCATCGGCGCCTGGCGAGATGCAATCCACCAGCATTCTCCAGGACCGGTAGAACTTCTCCCGCCAACCGCCTTTCTTCCTGTTGTCCGCTTTCGGGCATTCACTGTTGGGTGGAAGCTGCTAGTCTTGGTGTACGTGGTTTTGGATCTCCTTTTCTATGTCCAACACCGCAGTTTTCTCACGGCAGCCCATGCAATCCCAGGTATCCCCGCCGTAATCGCGGCCCTAGTTGGTCTTTGGCATTCGGCCGTGCAGTTTCGGCTGCAAAGCAAGTTTCTGCGAGGAACACTTAAACCCGGCCGGTTAAAGCCAAGATATATCGACTGATCATTTCAAGCGCGGGAACCGATCAACCCCAATCCCGGTTGAGGATATGTTCCACGTCGACGGCCCAGACGCGGATACAATCGGATGATCAGATTCTTACTCGCAATCATCCTTTTCGCTACCACTCCCGCTCGCCCAGCCGCCGCCCAACAGACTGCGAGCGCCGGTCCCTACATAGCGATGCTCGAAACTAACATAAGCAAAGTTGAGCCTGGCAAACCTGCGAATTTAGATTTCTCGATCATGGCGGCAAAATCCATGGTGCCCAGCGAGAACCTAAGCATCGCCGCCCACCTATCCATGCCCGCCATGTCCGGGATGAGAATGGAGCAACCTGAGGTCAGCGCGGAACCAAAACCCGGCCACTATGATGTCGAAATCATCTTTCCTCATGCGGGCAAATTTCAGCTTGATTTAACTCTCACGGTCACAGGAAAAAAACAGGCAGTTCTCTCTTTTGGCTTGAATATCGGGAAATCTGAGATGAGCGATATGCCCGGAATGGGCGGCATGCACAACATGGAAGGCATGCAGATGAAGGGAACGCTGGGCGGCTGGACCGCTAATCGCGAAGGCTCCGGCACTTCATGGCAGCCTGATTCCTCGCCCATGTTCATGAAGATGCTTGGCAACGTAGGAGGATTCGATTTCGGCACCATGGGAATCGCTCAGGCCGGCTACGTAAACGCGGGCGGTAAGCGCGGAGACAAAGGCTTCTTCAGCAACTCGATGATGATGTTGATGGGTAGCAAGGAACTCAGCGGAGGCACTCTAGGCCTCAACTTCATGACCTCGCTCGACCCCATCATCAATGGCGAGTTCGGCGTGCCGAACCTCTTTCAAACAGGTGAAACCGCGCATCGTCGGCCGCTTGTTGACCGCCAGCATCCGCACAATATCTTTTCTGAACTGGCCGGCTCATATAGCCATCCCGTGGGCAAGGATTGGTCTGGGTTCATTTATGGAGGCCCCGTGGGTGAGCCCGCGCTTGGCGATGTGATGTACTTACATCGGCCAAGCGGCATGGAAATCCCCGAGGCGCCCATCTCTCATCACTGGTTTGACAGCACCCACATCAGCTTCGGCGTCATCACGCTGGGTGCAGTTTACGACAACCGCTGGAAAGCTGAAGGCTCCGTTTTTAATGGCCACGAGCCGGGCGAGAACCGATATACAATCGGGCCGGAAGGGCTTAATTCCGGATCAGGGCGGCTAAGTTATAACCCGAGTAAGGATTGGTCTTTTAGTGGGTCTTACGGCTATCTCTCATCTCCGGAAGCGCTTTCTCCAGGGGTGAACGAACACCGCTTAAGCCTAAGTGCCGCCTACAGCCACAACTTTGGGGACGACAACCTTTCGACCACCGCCTACTGGGGCCGCGATATTGTTGAAGGAACGGCCGCGCCGTCGAACGCCCTCCTGATCGAGGGCACCTACTATCACAGGCAAGAGGCATTCTTTACTCGCTTCGAACGGGTTGCCAAAGATGAGCTTTACAACGTCCCCGCCGGCGACTATGTGATCAATAAGCTGCTTTTTGGCGACGTTCACAACTTTTACACCCATTCCGGGTTCGATTTCGGGGTTGGCGCGTACGGCGGGATTTATAGCTTCCCAGGTTCGCTGGTGCCCTATTACGGGCGAAATCCATTCACGTTTGGGGTGTTCTTCCGGGTTAAGCCTTCGAAGATGTAACGCGGCATTCGGTGGTCGGTATTCGGTCTTCGGTGTTCGGTGTCCGGCACAGGGATCGAAATCTCACGCGAAGGCGCGGAGAGGCGAAGATCGCAATGCAGATTTGGTCTCAGCCTGCATTCATGCATCCAATCCCTCTTTGCGAGCTTTGCGTCTTTCCGTGAACTTCGGATTCCAGATTCGTCAACACGGGCCAATCTTTATCGAAGCAGGCCCAATGAAGAAACTCTTATTCAAATTCTCTGCGCCCTCTGCGTCTCTGCGTGAAAATCCAGATACGCACTACGCCTGGTAGTACACTAACACCTTCATGCGCCCCGAATCCCTCGATTTTTTCAAGACCCTCGTCAACGTCCCATCCCCCTCAGGGTTTGAGGAGCACGCCGCAGAGGTCTACCGCAACTACACCAAAGGCTTTGCCGACAAAGTCCAAACCGATACCCACGGCAACGTTTGGGCTATCGCCAACCCTGATGCGAAGCAGAAGATCATGCTTGCCGGCCATATGGACGAGATCGGCTTCATCATCCATTACATCAGCGATGACGGCCTCCTCTACTTCAGCGGCATCGGCGGGCACGATAGCACGATCCCGGTTGGACAGCGGGTTTGGGTGCACGGCAAACAGAAAGTGGCCGGCATTATTGGCCGAAAGGCTATCCACCTGCTGGAAGAAGACGAGCGTAAGAAAAAGCCCGAGTTGAAAGACCTTTGGATCGACATAGGCGCGACCAACAAGAAGGAAGCGGAAGACGTGATCAGCCTCGGCGATGTCGTCACCTTCCAATACGAGTTTCAAATGCTGCTGGGTGACCGGGCGACGGCGAGGGGCTTCGACAACAAGATGGGGGCGTTCGTAGTCGCGGAAGCGCTACGCCTACTTAAAGAAACAAATTCTCTCGATCCACGGGTGGGCGTTTACGCAGTGGCAACGGTTCAGGAAGAGATTGGCTTACGCGGCGCCCGAACCGCGGCCTACGCGGTAAATGCCCAGAGTGGAATCGCGGTTGACGTCAACCACGCGATCGACTATCCCAGCGTGAGCAAGACTCGATACGGCCAACTCGATGTTGGAAAGGGCCCCAGCGTCACCCGTGGGGCCAATATTAACCCGATCGTATTCAAAATGCTGATCGATGGCGCGACCGAAGAGGAGATCCCTTACCAAGTGGACGTCGCTCCCGGCGGAACGGGAACCGATGCCAACGCCATGCAGATATCTCGCGGCGGAATGGCGACCGGGCTCCTAGGGACAGCGCTAAGATACATGCACACTCCGTGCGAACTGCTTAGCTTAACGGACGTGGAGAACTGCGCCAAGCTCATGGCTGCGTATTGCAAACGCGTTAAACCAGACACCGATTTCACGCCGAAGCTGGCCCATGCCGGTATCCTTAACCCCTAATATGATTGAGAAGACACTTGTTTTAATCAAGCCGGGTGGCGTTGAGCGCAACCTCATTGGCGAGATCACACGACGTATTGAGGCGCGCGGACTTCGCGTGGCCGCACTTAAATTGATCAAGGCGGACCGCTCGACAGTTGAGGAGCATTATGCCGAGCATAAGGGCAAAGGCTTTTTTGAAGGCGTTGTCAGCTACCTTACCAGCGGCCCCATCGTTGCCATGGCGGTCAGCGGCGAAAACGCCGTGAAAGCGATTCGAACGACCATGGGGGCGACGAACCCGGTGGATGCCGCACCCGGCACCGTTCGGGGCGATTTGGCTCTTTCGATCGAGGATAACCTCACTCACAGCAGCAGCGATCCGGAAGCCGCCGAGCGAGAGCTGAAGCTTTGGTTCCCCGAGGGAACGCCCTAGGGGAGTTTCGATTGTCGAATCTCGATTCGGACGGTCGTAAATGATGTGGATTTGCCAACTCCTTGATACATTGTAACAAAGCTGCGCCGGAAGGGGCTGGTGGCAGTTACCAGGGCTCCGTCTTGTCGCCTCGCTACGCTTCGGCGACTGCGACTTCACCCTTCGCTAAGTTATTACAGCCCTCCGGGCCTCCGGACCGTGCCGGGGGCTTCCTTTAAGAGCCCGATAAATCGGGGCGGAGTTCCGGGTGTAAAGCGGGAATAAATTCCCGCACTCCAAAGTTGGCTTCCCTTAAGGGGCGCGATAAATCGGCACAAGGCGCGGTAGATGGCTCCCCTTTTTTAATCGCCCGCACTCCAAACTGATTCCGGAGTGCGGGAAGTCATTTCCCACACTCCAAATGGTGAACCTACTGAGCAGTCAGCGATCCAAAGAGACCGTTCGCTTCAGAGTTCGGTCCCGCTGTGAAATACAGCGTCCCCGCTTTTCCGCCGGCTCCGCCGTTGCCAAAGATCAAGCCCCAGAGGCCGTCGATTGCAAGAGGCTTGCCGGTGGTGTCGTTGAAGGGTCCCACGACAGCCCCAGTTGAGATGTTGTAGGCGTTGATTTTCCCATCGCCAAAGTTGCCGACCAGCAAATCGCCTCCGATTGTGCCAAAGCCGGATGGCGCCTGGACAACAGCCCATGGCGAGTTCAAAGCGCCCTGCGAGATCAGCCTCTTAACAAGTGTTCCACTCGTGCTGAAGATGTCGACATAGCCGTTTCCAGCGCCTTTCACGTCGTCATGCTTTGCCGCGTCTTGCTTTGCATAGGTTACAAAGAGCTGGCCGCCAATATTTTGGATTCCAAATGGAGCAAAGCCGGCGGGAATGCTGGGATCGGTGAAGGAGTTGAAAAGGCCGAAACTGCCCGTAAACATATCCACCTTGCCAGAGTTGAAGTTCGTGGCGTACAGGTAGTTCGTGCCGCCTACAGAGCCAAGGGCGACGCCCTTATAAACCGCGCCAGTAGCAGAACGGTCGACGCCAACTAAGGCAGTTGTGCCAGCGTTCCAACCAGAAATGACGCCATCCTCATTTACGAAGATGAAGATTGCGGGCCCAGTGCCCCCAATTCCAAAATCAGCGGTGCCATTGTAAACCTGGCCAGATGTCGGGCCATTCGATTTTCCTCCCGCCGCCGGGATCGTCACGACGAGACTCTGGATCGCTCCCGACGTGTTATAGAGAGTCGAGAGGCCGGTGCCGTTGTCCGAAACCCAAAAAGCGCCGCCCGGTGCGAACGAGATGCCCCAGGGGTTTACAAGATGCGGGTCCGTAATACTGGCCTTACCCGCAGTATCTGCAACTAGGTTCACTTGGGCAAACTTTCCGGCACCTGCTGTAGTTCCGCCTGCGGTCCCTCCAGCGGTTCCCCCAGCGGTCGCCCCGCCTGTTCCGCTACCGTTGCCGGAACCACCGCAGCCGATCAATATCACGCTTGCGGCAAATATAGAAAATGTCAAAATTCGTTGTGGAACATTCATAAATTTAACTCCCAGTGAGTGTTGATGAGATCAAAGGGCTCGCAGGTTACACCTCGACGGCCACTTAACAAAAAAAGATTGAATTAGATATTTACTTGACCCTTAACACCCCGCTCATTCCCTCGCCAAATGTGGTTCCATCGCCGGCGGAGCCGTGGATATTGCAGTGATAAAAAATGTTCGTACCGGAAGCAATGTTTTGGGGCACCTGAAAGACATAAGTCTGGCCGGGATCTAGAAACGGCACGTCCGGGCCAGGAATCGTGGTGATGTCGCGGTTGACCGTATGCCGAGTTGGAGGATCGCTATTGATAAAGGTGACCGTTTGCCCGGCCCCGACCGTTACGTCCCTTGGATTGAACATGAAGTTCTGCAACACTACGGTCACAGCCATTGGCTGCACCGGTCCGGTTGAAGGCAACGTTCCAGGTTTACATCCAAACAAGAACATCAAAAACAAAGCTGGAAAGAACAATTTTAATTTCAAAACTTCACATCCATGGGAAAGATCATCTTTAGCCATAAGGCACGTTGGGTGCGGGTTGCATTAGGATCGCCAATGATCACTTCATAGATAAAGTGTTCATTCACCGCATGGCGGTATCTCAAGTAGGCGTTCCACTGGTTTTGGAATTCCACGACGCGACCCGAGAGCGACTGATTCTTGGCCAGATCATAGTTAAAGTTGACAATGGTCTGGGTCTGATTATCGAATTGGCGTACCGCCTGAAACGAACCGCTCACTTCAAACTTGGGCGAAAATCGATAAGCAAAGTAAGGCAAAACGTTGGTGTAATTGCTGCTTGCCAGGATGCCGTCCGTGAACTCCAAACCAAACTTTCCACGCCCGCCTAAGACGGTATCGGTAAGCGTCAGCTCTCCGAATCGATCCTTATTGACTAGGAATCGCCCGGCCGTGTAGAACCCATTTAGGCCAATCCCATTCTTGAAATCAAGGCTGGCGGAACCGCCGACATAGTTCTGGTACTGGGCCCCGGACTGGTTCTGAAGCTGCAAGCTAAAGAGGGTGAATCCTGAATCTGCCAGAGTTCCGCTTGGATAGGCTTTTCGCGCGCCAGCAGTTGCCTCAACGCCACGCAAGTCAGGCTGGATGTAATATCCCAGCCGGTCAAAGAACTGCGAGGTTGTATCGGTTCCGGTAACCCTTGCAAACGTGCCGTTTTTGCTGTAAGAAATCGTGGCATCCGCGGAATCTCCTCCGCCCATCTGATCATCGTGAGTGACTTGAATGTCGGAGTTAAAGCGAAAAGGACCGTCTTTATAGGAGATGCTGCCCGAACTGAACTGACTGTTAACGGCAAGGTCGTGCAAATCCTTAAAACCTGCGGAGATATCTAACTTCCCGTATTCGTGGGAAATTCCCGCGACAAATTCGTTCTGATCCCAAAAGTTGGCGGTGTCCATAACGCCGACGGTGGTGTCTTTATCCAAGTTGCCATACACCTTTTCGCCGGCGTTAAAGGTATCGATTAGCTGAGATGCCAAGAATGTGGGCGAGAAGTAGGATGCGCCATCTATAAAAAAGGGCCGGGTTTCTGGAGCGTATCGAGGGTAATAGCTAAAGTCTAGATTCAGGATCGCGCGTTCCACGGTCCGGAAATCCGGGTTGATGGATCCCCGCAAGGTAAGGTCGCGATATTGCGTTTTGTAATCAAGGCCAGCGTTCGCGTATCCGCTGTTTTCGGAGTTGACGCTACCCAAGACAAAAGGGGATAGCAACAAATCTCCTTGTGATTTCTTCGTGGGCGGCTCTCCACATTGGAACAGGGCGGAGGGTCCGGCTTGGGCTGCTTTTACCTCTACGGTGATAGGCTCATCCTCTGGCGCGAAGCTCGCAGAGGTCCATGGAATGGAAATCGACGCGCGATAAATGCCGTCCGCAAATGATTCCGAGACTCGATATGTCGATGAACCATGAAGAACTATAAAAAGGGTGTTTGACCGGTGTGCTCCCCGAAACCCCACGGTGACCGCGAGCGGCAGATCTTTTTTAGACTCCTCATCTAGATAGAGCATTTTATTGTCGTAGGCAACTCGATAGGAGATTTCCCCAACAACAGATGCTTCGCTCCATTCTTCTGGGCGAAGCTTGCCAGTTAGGCTTGGTGCTTTCTTGATGTGCGTTGCACTAATGGCTGAATCGTTTGCGGCTTGTGCCGCCGTGCCGAGCCAAAGAATGAGCAAGAAGGGCAATTCCCATCGAGGGCAGAAGCTTCGGCTTCGTCTGGCAAAACACATTGATGCATTGGATGCAGCGGGGCATTTCCAGGTTACAGAGAACTTAGGCGGTTTCCGAATGTTTTGGACCGATGTCGTTCGGGCGCCTTATCTTGTGGGTAGTGAAGCGAAAGACCGAGCGGGCCGGCGGTTGCAAGGAGTTGGGACATATCGGGACCAAGGCTTGTTGAGCAGCCAAATGGTAAACGAATCCAACCCATGCATTTCTTTGCGAACTTTGCGCCTTTGTCTGAAACATCCGGAAGGCAACGCCGTGCGCCACCGCTATAGACTATCGACTCCAATCAGGTCCTTACCCACTACCACTTGCAACCAACCCATAAAAATCCCCGTTCGCTTTCCATATCAACCCAGCTTATAGAGTCGTGGTATCAAGAGATACGGAACACCTAAGCGACAGTCTCCTACTGGAGAGATACGCGAAGCAGAAATCACAAGAGGCCTTTTCGGACCTTGTGAGTCGCTATGCCGACATGGTTTACGCGACATGCTTTCGGCGGTTACGGGCGGCCGAAGCGGCGGAAGACGCCAGCCAGGCGGTCTTTCTGCTTCTGGCCCAAAACGCCGATAGGCTCGACGCCAAAAGAACCCTCGCCCCCTGGCTGCACAGCATGGCTGTGCTCGTTTGCAGAGGCTATCTAAGCAAGGAAGCCAAGTTGAAAAAGATCGCACAGGAAATGGCCAAAAATCAATCAAATCCGCATGAGCATGACAAAACGCTGTCCCTCGTTCTCGTCGATGAAGCCCTGACTAAGCTTTCCAAAGAGGACCGCGAGCCGGTGGTTTTGCGCTACCTACAAGGCCTTTCAAACGAAGAGCTTGCGGCGGTGATCGGCACCACCCAAGATGGGGCGCGGATGAGGGTGAACCGGGCGCTGGCCAAGCTGAAATCTCGGCTGGCTGCATTTGGGTTGGTTGTAACGGACGCCGATCTGGCTCATAAGCTGTCGCATGCGCATCTAAAGGCGCCCGTGCATTTGGTGAGCAGCCTTAGCGGGCCGCATGCCTTCTCGAACCTACCACGAGCCATTGAACTCGCAAAAGGAGCGAAACTCATGATGAAAGCAACCACCTTCAAACTCTCTACGGCAGCGGCCGTTATCGTCGCGGGGGCGGCCATCACCGGCGTTTACGCCTTTAACGGCAGCCAGCAGATCATAGAGCCCTTCACGAAAACCCCTTTTCACGTGGTTTCTTACGGGGTCCATGTTGCCGGAGGCAACCGCGACGACAAATACGAGCCGCATAAGATTGCTGAGCAGTGGATAACGCCGGGGCACGCGCGAATCACGAACTATTCCTACTACGAACCGGAGACGAAGCCGCAGAACGACTACATATTGGAAAAGAGGGGCAAGGAGATTCTGGTAACAATAAGCAATAACAATAAGACCTTGACCCTTACCAAGGCTCAAGCCGAAAATGGTACGGAGCAGGGGAAGTGGGCTCAGGACCCCCAGATCACACCGATTGATTCCGATTTTTCGAAGATGGAGCATTTTTGGAAAAAGGCGGTGGTTGAAATATTGCCGGAGACGTCGGTTACCGTTATGGGCGTCCAGCATCAAGTTATTCCGCATCAGGTTACGGAGAACGGTTTTTACCGGGTGACCGGCTACGAGGACGCTAAAACCGGACAACTTATGCGAAGAGAAGAATGGAGCAAAGACGAGAAGGGGTGGTATTTGGTCGGGTACGAGGAGTTCGACTATTCGCCGCCTGTCGCGCAGGCTTTCGATCCGGGGTCGCTAAGCGAGGACCTGCCGTTTGAACTGGGTCAAGGGGCTCCTGCGGGACAAGAGGTTGAGGCGAAAGGAACTGCTGCCAAGAAAGGCGGCAGGTAGGTTTCTGGGTTTCTAGGTTTCTAGGTTTCTAGGTTTCTGGGGTTCTAGGGTACATAAGGTTCACAAGACTCTAGGTCTCTAAGGGTCTAAGGCGTGTGTGTCGCACGCTAGAAGCCTAGAAACCTAATGCCCTATCGGCGCGAGAGGGGGAACTTCTGCGCGGTCCGATGTAATCCATGGCAACGTGATCAAATTCGGATTGAAGGCTCCCCCCTCTCGTGCTTGGCATCAGGCCTCTTTTAGGGGCGCAATAAATCTGGCGCGGAATGCCGAGTTTAATGAGGAAATAGATTCCCGCGCTCCAAATCAAGGGAGGTGCTTACCAGAAAAGGCCCTTAACGCCGAGAGTCTTCCGCACGAAGGGCGCAACTCTCAATCATCGGATAAAAAACCAAAGCCGCATCCTCAACCTCAGATACAAATTCGTCCGCCAACGCCTCCGTCTCTAGATCACCGCCAGTCAAGGCATATCCGCTGAGGCAGGAATACATTCCTTCTTGAAAATGTTGGGCCGCGTAGCACTTAATAAGGTTGTGAGTCGTTCGGCCATGGACATCGTTCAACGACTCCATCATTTCATCGGTCTTTGAAAGCAGGGCACTGAAAAAGCCAATGCCGGCGCTGAGTTCTGCCCCTAATTCTTTAAGGCGCTTCTCTAGCTTCTGAACATGGCAGTTTGTTACTTGGTAGTAGCCCGCAAAAAGCTGTCTCGTCTTATCCCCATCAATAGGATCTTCAAGGAATTCCTTGAGCATCTGCGAAATGCCAAGTTCAGTTGCGTGTGCATCCTGCAAATAACGGATAACTTGTTGCGCCGATTTTTCCATTTTGAATCACGCTCTCCTGCGATTCCATATACTTTTTGAATGACGAGGCGCGATAAAGCCTGGTTCCTGATTAAGGCCACGAACGGTAAATGTGCTTAACTTTCGCTACACGCGCCTATCCCGTAAGGATTTCGCGGAGCCGTCGGCGCTGGGCGAGTGCACGCAGTTTTTTGATCGCCTGAACTTCGATCTGACGAACTCTCTCTCGCGAAAGCTTCATTTCCTTCGCGATGTCGTCCTGCATAATCTGCTCGGAGTTATCTTCCAGTTGGAAGCGCAGCCGCATTACCCGTTGCTCTCTTTCGTTGAGTTCGCACAGGATGCGCTGCAGTTCGCGAACCATTTCCTCGCTCATCACGATCGCTTCAGGGTCCCGGTTTACATCGTCTTTAATGAGCCCGCCAAGGGTTGAGCCGTTGCTTTCGCCGACCATCATGTCTAGGCTCAGCATGTCCTGCGAAGACTGGATGAGAGTCATGAGCTTCTTGGCCGTGATGCCAAGAGCGGCGGCAAGCTGCTCGGGGGTCGGATCGATGCCGTGATCTCGGGCGATGCGAGTCTTTTCGCGCTCGATTTTCCGAAGCCACTGAGAAACGTGGGCCGGGAGCCGAATCGCTTTCGACTTGTTATCGATAGCGCGGCCGATAGCCTGGCGGATCCAGTGGGTTGCGTAGGTTGAAAAACGGAATCCGCGGTTCGGATCGAAACGCGTAGCAGCTTGCATAAGGCCGATGGCGCCTTCCTGAATCAGATCCTCAAGCGGAATGGATTTGTTGCGGTAGGTTTTCGCAATATTGATAACGAGCCGCATGTTCGACTCGATAAGGCGCTGGCGAGCCAATTCATTGCCCTGCTGGGCGAGCTTTGTTAGCTCCTCTTCCTGGCTAGCAGTGAGAAGCGGGGCTTGGGTAAGCCTATTAAGATAGCTCGGAATACTGTCTTCGTGTTCCATGAACTGCGTTTCTCGAGCCGTACTTTGCATAAATCCTCTAGCGACATCCTCACAGGAAGTCTCGGATCTTATGAGGCACAAACTCTGTCTTGCAACTAGATGCAAACATCATGCCAACCGATCGAGATTAGGTCTGCGAAGCTTTCCCTTTGTTGACGAGCGGCGACGAAAACTTGTTCGTAACCGCCATTTTACCTACCCTCAATCGTTATCGTATTAGTTGTATCAGTTTTTGAGGTCTTGAAAGTGTATTCCACCATTCTTACCAGCATGAATCTGTAATATTGTCCATATTCTGGCAACCTGGTACCCTGTGAGGGTGTCCGAAGTTCAAATTATTCCCCTAGGCGGCGCCGGCGAAATCGGCAAAAACTGTACCGTAATCCGCCAGGGAGACGATATTGTCATCGTCGATTGCGGCCTTAGTTTTCCAAATGAAGAGATGCTCGGGGTGGATATTGTCATCCCCGATTTTGCCTATCTTATAGAAAATAAGGATAAGATCCGGGGGCTTTTCATCACCCATGCCCACGAAGACCACGTAGGCGCGATCCCGTATTTCCTGCAGCAGCTTAAGTGCCCCATTTACGCTTCTGAGTTCACCCACGCCCTCATCCGGCAAAAGCTGGAAGAGAAGGTGAACATGAAGGACGTCAAGCTGATTACCTTCAAGCCGGGCGAGATTCTTAAAGCCGGCTCGCTGACCGTTGAGCCGATCCGCGTCACCCACTCCATTCCCGAAACTTGTTCGATGGCCATCCGCACCAAGCACGGCATCGTGCTTATGACGGCCGATTTTAAGTTCGATTTCACGCCCGTCGACAACAAGCTTTCCGATATGGCCCGCTTTGGCGAGCTTGGTAGGGAAGGGGTTTTGGTTCTTCTCAGCGACAGCACGAATGTTGAGCGCCCAGGCTGGAGTCCAAGCGAGAAAGCGGTCAGCGCTGGCCTGCGAAAAGTGTTCGAGGGGGCAAAAGGCCGGGTTCTGCTTACAACATTTGCCAGCAACATCCACCGAATGCAGCAGGTTTACGATGTTGCCGCCCAAATGGGCCGAAAGGTTGCCGTGGTGGGCCGACGTATGGAGCAGAACGTTGAGATCTGTACGCGACTTGGCTACATGAAGATCCCCAAGGGCGTGCGAATCAATCTGGATGAGATGCGAAGCTACCAAGCGCATGAGATCGCGATCTTAACGACCGGCTCGCAGGGTGAACCGATGTCGGCTTTGGTTCAGATGTCTAAGGACGAATATTCCCGCCTCCGGGTGCAGGAGGGCGACACCCTCATTTACTCCGCGCGCCCCATCCCAGGCAACGAAGCCGCCATCTGGCGAACCATCAACCGCTTGTTCAGGCAGGGCGTAAACGTCGTTTACGAGTCGCCCACCCCCATCCACGTAAGCGGCCACGCCTATCAGGAAGAGCTGAAGATGATGATCAACCTCACTCAGCCCTACTATTTGGCGCCTGTTCACGGCGAACCCCGGCACCAAAATTTGTATAAAGAGATTGCGCGCAATATGGGCTATCCGGAGCACCGGATCTTCACTATGCAGGACGGGGTTCCTTTGGATATCGAGGAGACTTCCGCTTCTTTGGGCAAGCAAGTTCCTTGCGGCAGAGTTTTGGTGGACAGTGCCGGTAACCCGGGCGTTACGGAAGATGTTCTGCGAGATCGTTATAACGTTGCCCGCGATGGCGTGATTGTGGTGACCGTTGCCGTAGATCCCGAGCGGGGCGAGATAGTCGGTGACCCGATCCTTCAGGCCCGTGGCTTCCACGCCCCGGACGGGACTTTGGATCGCGCTTGCGACGCGCTTAACGATGCCTTGGATAGCTTTGACACGAACGATTTACGCGATGTGGATAGACTTCGGCACGAGGTCGGGGACATCGTGAAGAAGCATATCCACAAGAAAGCGCAGCTACGGCCCGTGGTTCTGCCAACGATCCTGGAGGTTTAGCCCTACACGCGAGTGTAGTGGCACTTCATCATCGTTTGAAACACCCCTTTGTCGTCCTCGAACATTGAGGTCAGCGTGCGGTGGTTGTCGTCGATGATCTCGATAATGTCTCGGTAGTTGGCGGTTTCTCCATCTACAACCATGTTAGGGCCTATGCAGTTTAGGGTCATGGTTTTACCATCGGCGCTTAGGGTTCCCGTCTGCTTCCAAAGGTGAGAAGAGGCCGACATGATCATGCAGCCGCGATACTCTTTAAAGGATACATCATAGCCCAGGGCTACCCGGTACTCAAAATCTCCATCTGGCATGGCTGCTTTCCCTTCGCCGAAAGCCCAAAGACCGCCGAGGCTGTAAACCTTTTCGGTGCCCTGCGACTTCATGGTTTTGCCTTCGCTCATGACCATCTCGCTCTCGGTGCGCCATTCGCCGAGAAGTTTCTTCAGCCATTCGTGCTGCTCGACCGGCTTCGTTCCCATCGTCTCGTCTTGTTTCTCTTCTGTTTGCGTGCTCATTTTGTTGCTCCTATGTCCGATATTACGCCAACTCGATTTAGCATCGGACTTGATGTTTAATGGTCGTTTGAGAATTGGGTCGATCGACATTCGGAATTACAAAATTGATTGGATTTTGTATTGCGAAGCTGTGGAGTGCCGGGCTGGGGGGAACGGACCGATGCAAGCGCCAATCACAAAAACGCAATGCGTCGATTCGGCAAGTCAAAAATCACGCGAAAGCGCCTCAGCAGGCCGATTCCCACGCTGCCGGAAACGTTCAAATCCGCGTTCACCTTCGGGTCCGAAATGAACCCGGTGCGCACTCGCAAGAGCTCAATCGAGCCCAAGGAGAACATCTTCATATATCCCCAATGCTCATCAACCAACTTGCCTGTCGAATCAACCACGTACCGGTCATTCTTATCCAGAATGCCGAGCGGGCGAAATTTCTTCCATGTTGGCTCGGTCACTTCAACGTCTCCATTGAAGCCGGTATCCACCAAAAACCGTCCGCTATGCCCTTCAAAGGAGCATTCGATAATCGGCAAGCCGTGCTCCATAGCCACTTGGGTCCATTTCTGGTCAGGGATGGCGTCGAGGTCGCTGTCGCTTAGGAACTTAAGCGAATGAGAGGTTCCATCGAGTTCAAAAGAAGCGTTGCGAAACAGCGTGCCGCCGCAAATTCCGTTGATGGGCGTGGTCGAGTTCTGGAAATCAT
>DASXZH010000059.1:0-60957 GCA_036502005.1 Fimbriimonadaceae bacterium | reverse complement strand
GGTGCACGATTTTTCCAGCTATAGAACGGGCCGCGCTGCCCCCTCAGTTTTAGACCGGGTTCACGTGGACTATTACGGCACGGAAACGCCGATCAGCCAGATTGCCAACATCAGCATTCCGGAGCCTCGTCAGCTATTGATCCAGCCTTACGACAAGTCTAGTATTCCTGCCATCGAGCGCGCGATTTTGAAATCTGATTTGGGGATTAATCCGGTGAATGACGGCAACGGCATTCGACTTAATTTTCCACAGATGAACGAAGAGCGCCGCCGCGATATGGTGAAGCAGGTTAACAGCCGCTCTGAGCAGGCGATTGTGGCGATTCGAAATGTCCGCCGGGATGGGAATGAGCAGTTTAAGACTTTGCAGAAGAACAAAGAAATCAGCGAGGACGATCTGAAGGCGAACGAAGCGAAGATCCAAAAGCTGACCGATAAGTACATCGCCGACGTGCACGAGCTCCAGAAGAAGAAAGACGCAGAATTGATGGAAGTCTAGGGAAATCTCGATTTGCGATTGTCGATTGTCGAATGAAAGAGTCGTTAGTCGATTGGTCGAATGCCTCAATTTGAGCCAGTTCTTCCCACGCTATCGGAATGGATGGGTTGTCGGTTTTGAAATGTTATAGTTCAAAGAAGGAGGATTAGTTTTGCTTTTATCGACTCTGTGTTGCGCCTTGAGTATTTTTTCGAGCCATGTGCCAACAGATCAAGTTAATTTTCACAAAACATATGTTGTTTCGCAAAAATCTCGCTATTCGCTAAAAATGCGTTACTCGGGTGGGATGTCCGTTTCCACGGTCGTCTATTTTCAAACAAAGTCTATCCTTCCGGATGGAGCCCTAGTTCATTTTGAAACGGAATCGATGGATCTTGGAGGGCTACCTAATCCGCCAGAACTTCCGACGTTTGACAGCCACGTTGGACCGACGGGTATGCCAAACTCCGGGGACATTAAAGGGCCTTCCGAGTTTATCGTGTTTATAGCCGCTGCAGGTATGGTGCCCGATAAGATGGTTTCAGTGGGCGACAAGTTTTCGGTGCACTGGCAAAATGATTCGAAGACCGTGCTTTTTGAAAGCGATGGATTGCTTGAAAGTATTGATAAAGCGGCCGGAACCGCGAAGGTCTCGTGGACAATCACAATGACGCCTTCCTACACGACCGGGGGTATTTTTCACTTAAAGAGTGTTTATAACCTTGCTGATTTTAGTCTGGCTAGCTCCGAAGGAGATTTCGCTTTGGGGTCGAACAAGATCGGCCTGGAAGTTACTAGGGTGAAGGATAAGGATTAGAATGCTAGGAACGCAACCATATTTTGGCATGGTGCGGTTTGCAGCTGTGGACTAAAAACCCAACCTCGCCCTCTTGGGGAGAGGATTCTGTATTTGAGCTATAGCTTTAGAGTTAGCCTCTTTCTATGATAGGTGCTCACGTCGGCTTCGGCGTCGCCTCTTTGGTATAAAACTTCAACCTTAAACCTTAGCGCCTCTGCGTCTTATCTCGTCCAGCTTGAACGCGTCATACTCGCTATCGACATGCCCGACCAAGTCTCGTATGCCGCGCTCGGGCGTCCACGCTCGTAACCCTGCGCTGCCGTACAGGCCATCATTCGCCCAGATCAGCGTGTGCGGCTTTCCAGGAACCCATGCAAAGCCGAGGACGTCGGTTGCCCGAATGTCGTTTGCCTTGATGAATTGGCGTCGATCCTTAGTTATCGTTAAATAGTCCACTGCTGCTTCGCCCTCTGCGGACTTGGCTATGTACTTGCCGTCAGGGGAATTAGCCTTTCCTTCTTGGGTCGCGTCGACAACCTGGCCCAGTCATAGCGGCTCAGGCCGCGCAGGGCTGGGATTGAGGTCGCATTTATTCTCCGTAGGCCTGAAGGGCCGACACCAAAATGCTCAAATCTGTTGTCACGGTCCTTCAGACCTCAGAGAATTAGCTGTTTGTCTCACCCAGCCCTGCGCGACCGGAGCCGCTATGACTGGGCTATCCTGCTTCGGTCCTTTGGACCTGCGGAACTCAATGAACATAGCTAGATAAACAACCGCCATTGCGATTTGGCCAACTTGTACTACAATAGTAGACAGTGCTGGTTAAGCCGGAGTATATCAAGGAAGCAAGGTTGGCCGGTGATGATGCGGCATGGCAGGCGTATTCTCGCAGGAAGGCCATTTGTTTTTGCTTCATCCTCGTTGCGTTCGTGGTAATGGGCATTCTTTTTTGGGAGAGTGGCCGGCTGTGGCCACACCTCAACACCGGCGTCATACCATTTGGATGGTACATCGTATGGATGGCCTGTTGGGCATGGCTTATCGCGACTGACCCCGAGAAGGGGAAGGGCCAACTCGCAAAATTCACCATCGCTTGGCTAGGATTCGGGCCCGGTAATGCATCACCGGCAGCAAACTACTCCGAAGTCGGGGAAAAGAGTCTGGCCCTTCCAATCGGCGTTATGGAACGGCTCACTACTGAAGACCGGACCTGTCTTACTCGATACGCAAGGGCCCTAGGAAGCACCGACACCTCTAAGGATCTGGTCGTGAGCGTGTTTTGGGCCGGGGGAGCGGTGCTCCTCGGGATTTTTGCGGCGTTGTCCTCGCGGTTGGGATTCGGACTGTGGTGGGTTTTGATCGGCGTTGTTATCGGCATCGCCATGCCATATCGGCTATACATTTTCCGCAACCGAGATAAGGCTAATGCCCTCATCGCGGTCGCTGAGGAGGCTTCTGACTCCGAAGTTGCAGTTCGATGCCTAGTTTGGACGATTCGCGGCCAAGATGCCGGCGTGCAAAGAATTATTCGGTCATGGCTAAAAAAGCAATCTGAGCACTAATTGCTACAAAAACTAATCCCCTACGCCTCTTTGTTCGTTTTAACTTATAATTGGAATAATTACGAGGATGATATGACTGAAGCTATTACGGCATTAATGGCTAAGGGCGCTTGGGCGGAAGCGAAGGTCGAGAGCGAGAAGTTTGTCGATCGGCTGCCTTGCAACGCCGATGCGCAGGCCTTTCTTGGTATTTGCCTGTTCCACGAGCAGCAATGGGAAAGCGCGCTCCAGTGTTTTAATAAAGCCACAAACCTCAACCCCAAACATTGGCAAGCGGGTTTAAAAGTTGCCCAATGCCTAGACCGGTTGGTTCGCCTTGACGAAGCCTACGCGGCGGCGAAACATTGGCAAGACGTCCATCCCAATGACGCGCAACTCAACTTCTTGGTGAATACGCTCAAGCGGTATGAGAACCCAGCGACAACCGATGGCTGGCAGAAGTCTAAGTACAAGCCGGATCATCACGTGGTTAGTTCGGATAAAGTGTGATTTTAGGTGATAGGTGATAGGTGATAGGTGATAGGTGATAGGTGATAGGTGATAGGTGATAGGAACCCATCCCGATCCTTATAGCCATTAACATGAACCGGATCCCTTTTCCGAGGCTCGTTAACGGGACCTCCCCCGGTTCGCGGACTCACCGACCCCTCCGCCCGAGAGGGGTGACGGGCATGGCAATGATCAACATTTTCTTAACTTAATCGAAACCTTCCTAACCCATTCCTTCAGCTGATCGCAAGGGGAAGGACTTTTCCGGACCTATCACTTATCACCTTTCACCTATCACTTCCCACTCAAAATCACATTCACCGTTCCATCCACTTCCATGACGGCAAACCGCACGTCGGCAAGCTCCGCGCATTCACGGCTTCGTAAAGCCTCCAGAACATCGTCATGGGTTAGGCCGATCCGCTTCAAATTCTCATCCACATAATGCCCGTTGTGAACGATAAGAACCGGGCCGGATCCAACCAAGTGCCGAAACCGCTTAATGCGAAGAAACACCTGCGAGAGCGCAAAGTTAGCCAGCATTAGTGTGGCCGCGCTTATAAGACCTGCTCTAATCGCCGTGTTTCCGTTGATCATTGCGGTCTCAACAGCGCTGCCCAACAGGATCACCACGATCAAATCGATCACCGTTAACTGGCCAAGTTGGCGGCGGCTGAATATCCGCACCAGCACAATAAGGTACAGATAGATGATTAGCGTATGAAGCGCTACCGTTCCGTAAGTCAGCCAAGGGGAAGACATCCAAGGCGGATTTTAGCAGGTTCTCTATGCTCGATAAGATATTCGATTATCCAGATCCCCATGGCTGTTATTTGATCATCGCCAAGACGGTGGTGGTCTATTTGTTCCTCATTATTGGCCTTCGCTTTTTAGGCAAGCGCGAACTGGGCCAAATGAACATTTACGACCTGGTTATGATCGTCGTTCTTGGCAACGCTGTCCAGAACGCAATGGTCAACAACGACAACACGCTGGTCGGCGGCATCATTTCAGCGACCGTTTTGCTGATCATGAACAAGTTGTTTAACATGATCATTGTTCACTGGAAGGGTGCCGAGAAAGCGATGGTTGGGCAGCCGGTGCTCATTGTCAACCACGGCAACTTTTTGGATGGCGCCATGAAGCACGAGGGGGTTACCCGGGACCAGGTCTTTGCCGCCTTGAGAGAGCATGGAATTGATAACATCGACCAAACGGAGTCCTGTATTTTAGAGGTGGATGGAACGATCAGCGTAGTTCCTAAGGGCTCGGAAACGTACCGCACCAGAAAACACTACCGAGCCTTGAGGTTGCCCTAGTGAACCCTCCCTTTTGGATCTATGCGGTGCGTGCCGCCGTTATCATGGCGTTCCTGTTTGTGGCTTTTCGGGTCTTTGGCAAGCGCATGGCCTCGCAAATGAACATTTACGATCTGGCAATGATCATGGCCGTTTCTAATGCGGTTCAAAACGCAATGACCGGAGGCCGCGGGGAATTGGCAGTTGGGCTTTATACTTCGACCTCAATTATTGTTTTGGCCTATTTGCTTACTCGGTTGTTTATCCGCGCGCCGAAATTAGAGCAACGGCTGATAGGCAAGCCTACGTTGATTATTAGCAATGGCGTGCTTCTTCCCGACCGATTGCGGAAGGAACGCCTGACGGAAGATGAAGTTATGGAAGCCTTGCGTCAGCACGGGCTCACGAAGCCGGACGAAGTGCAGATGGCGGTATTCGAGGTGGATGGCTCGATCAGCGTCGTGCCGAAAAAGGGAAGCAGCGGCGACGGCGGGGGAAAGAAGAAAAAGGCTTGATGTCGAAAGTCGAAAGTCGAACCCTCTTAAGACTCTCTCCGCACTATCAATCACCCAAGGCGGTTTCGCGATGGTTTCTTGTGCCTTTTTGTTTATCAGGTTCCGTGGTGCACAATTGGTAACTTAGGTCTCCACGCCAGCTCCTGGAGGGCTAGCCGCTCAGGTGATATAACGACGCTGATCAAGTCCCTTCAGCCCTCTCCCGCTTGGTTCCTCAGCGACCTCTCCTTGAGGAGAGGTCGGTAAGCGAGTCCGCGAGCGAACCGGGAGAGGGCTAGCAAAGCATTCCACGAGTTCCGCGGAGTCTGCACGGGGTTTTTCGATTTTCTCCGTGTCACTTATCACTTATTACCTATCACGTATCACGCTCTTACAGCGCCATAATATCTCCATGCCCTTAGCCCCGAATCCCGTTTCGCATCGCGTTCCTCTTCAGCAGGCTGACCCCGAAATCTTCCACTTGATTCAAGAGGAAGAAGCTCGCCAGAACCAAAACCTAGAACTCATTGCAAGTGAGAATATCGCCAGTTTGGCGGTCCGCGAGGCCATAATGAGCGTGCTGACGGACAAGTACGCCGAAGGCTATCCGGGCAAAAGATATTACGGCGGCTGCGAAGTGGTCGATAAGGTCGAGCAGCTTGCAATCGACCGGGCGAAAGAGCTCTATGGCGCCGAGCATGTTAATGTCCAACCCCACAGCGGTGCTCAAGCTAACATGGCGGTCTATTTCGCCCTGTTGAAGCCGGGCGATACGCTGATGGCCATGAACCTTGCCCACGGCGGGCACCTAACTCACGGCAGCCACGTGAACTTCAGCGGCATGATGTACAACATCGTGCCTTATGGCGTCCGGCAGGATACTGAGCAGATCGACTACGATGAACTTCGCAAACTTGCGTTGGAGCATAGGCCGAAGATGATCGTCAGCGGCGCGACGGCCTATTCCAGGGTGTTTGATTTTGACGCGTTCCGAAGCATAGCCGACGAAGTTGGCGCCGTTCACATGTGCGATATGGCCCACTATAGCGGCCTAATCGCGGCGGGAGTTTATCCTTCGCCAGTGGGGAAAGCGCACATTGTAACCACCACAACTCACAAGTCCATTCGGGGCCCCCGCGGCGGCATGATCCTATGCGATGAAGCCTTCGCTAAAGATATCGATAAGTCTGTTTTCCCCGGCATTCAGGGCGGACCCTTAATGCACGTGATCGCCGCTAAAGCCGTTTGCTTTGGCGAGGCGCTTCGGCCCGAGTTTAAGGATTATGCGAAGCAGATCAAGTCCAACGCTCAAGCGTTGGCAGCGGCAATGACCAATGAGGGCTTTAGAATCGTCAGCGGCGGTACCGATTCCCACCTGATGCTGGTCGACTTACGGCCCTTTAACGTAACCGGAAAGGTCGCGCAGATCGTGTTGGACACCGTGAGCATCACGACCAATAAGAACTCCATTCCTTTCGATCCAGAAAAGCCTTTCGTTGCAAGCGGCCTTCGGCTTGGTACCCCAGCCGTTACGACACGCGGTATGAAGGAGCCTGAGATGGCGCAGATTGCTTCGCTTATTGCGCGGGCTCTCAAGAACCCTGAGGATGACGGTGAGTTGGCGAAGGTAAAGGCGGACGTGATCGAGCTGACTTCTAGATTTCCGGTGAAATAGTCAAGCTGGCCGGTAATGTCGATCCTGTGAGCCTCTGGAATGGTTTAGCGATCCGTCACGAGCGGCTCACTGTCAATGTCATGCGTTACGCCAATTTTCAAGGTGAAAGGTGTAGCCTGCTTTTTGGATGTACTCAAAATGTCGGGTGTTTCCGGTCGCCACCCCTAAACCCCGCCGGATAGCGCAAGCGGCGATAGTCGGGTCAACAATTCCAATCGGTGTTCCGGCCCTCCACATCGACCCGACAATTTGAGATGCCAGGCGATAATCCTCTTTCTCTGGCAAGATTTCATTGTTGCGCTCGAAAAGGGCTTCTGCTCTCTTTAGTTGGGTTGTTGCCTGAATATGTTCAAGTCCTGAGAGCATCTCGAAAGCGCTAAGCGTGATTAGCGTAAGTGATGGATATTCGTTTAAATAGGCATTGGCATGAGTTAACACATTCTGGCTTGCTTGCTTCAAAATCTCTGACAGCAAGTCGCTATCAAGGATAACTTCTTGCATTTTTAAAAGCCGAAATCCCGCATTGTGTCGAAATCGTCTCGGTGGGCCCTGATGCTTTCCATGGCCTTATCGAGAATTGCCGTATCCTCCGGAGATGAGAATGCACCGAGCATTTCCCGACCTGGCGTTTTATCGCCATGTAGCTTTGCGCCTTCCATTAGCAGGCGTGAGGCAGCCTGTTCGGGCGTAATGTGCTCGGCCTTGGCCACTTGTTGTATGACCTGAACCTCCCGGCTATTGTCCGCAAGTATGATGTGAAGATCGAAAGGCATGGCTCCTATTTTCCCGTTTAACTTAATTATGGCCTTTGGCTGGACAAATCACGCGGCTTTTATCGCAAGATGGCCTCGTAGTGGCGGCGAAAAGGCAAGTTGGGTGAATAATGTGCCCGAATGAGGAACCTATACCGTTCGACATTCCCAGCAAGGAGTTTCTTTGGTCGATGGAAACTCTAGCAAGCGGCAGGACTCTAACGGGCGAAGACGCAGGGCTAATTGTCGAAACCCTATACGGCGTACTTAAAGATGAAGACCCGCAGTTGCTGTGGGACGCCGCTTTCGATTCGATAGATTTGCTCAAGCCCTCGCACACTCCACTTGTATCCCACCTTTACGATGCGATCAAACGAGACAGCTTAACTAAAAGCCGCCGACAGTCTTTTCGGCTGGAGCGGTGGAATCGAAAAACGTGCGCTCAAGGTCGGGCGATATATGCCATCGGAAAAATTGGCGGTTCAGAGGCCGTCGCTTGTCTTACCGAACTTAAGGGAAAGGTAGATTCTGAGTTGGAAAGAGAGGTCAAACGTGCGCTCAAGAAGTGTGGCTAGTAGTGCGCTTCTACTGCTGATTACCAGCACGCTCGCGCAGGCAGCACAGCGACCGGGCGGCTTCGACATGACGCCGGAGCAATTCTGGAGAACGCCGTTCGGCACGGATCCCAGAATGCCGCTAGTTGGAGACGCGGATGGCGACGGGCACGCCGATTTAATCTCCTTATGGCCGAAAGACGACGGGGTCGTCGACTTAGTTCGGACCTCAGCTTTGGGCAAGCCTTTCTATGGCAATGTTGCCATGCGGAATTTCGGAAAAAATGCGATTGGAGATGCCTGCGGCCCTTTGGTGCGAAAGGATGCCGCTGATTTGATGGGCATTTATGCGGACGGTTCGGTGCGAATCGCTTGGGGGATGCCGGTCGGGACGAACGCCTATCAGCACAACGACCTTGCCGCCCAGATCCCGCCAGATTTGATTCCAAAAGTGCCAATCAAAACAACGGTCGCCGATTTCGATGGGGACGGGCTTGCCGATGTAGTGACCCTCGACGCCAACGGCTCCCTTCTACTGCTTCACAACACCCGGGGTTCGGAGACGAGCGCCCATTGCAGCGTACACGCGGTT
This sequence comes from Fimbriimonadaceae bacterium, assembly GCA_036502005.1. GTDB lineage: Bacteria > Armatimonadota > Fimbriimonadia > Fimbriimonadales > Fimbriimonadaceae > DASXZH01. The sequence goes on along the minus strand of DASXZH010000059.1, from coordinate 52,264 downwards.
AAAACAAAGCTCCCGGGAGTGAGGCAGTTTTCCGCCGGCGTTTTCGGCGGCGGCAAGGGGGAAGTGGTTTGGCTGGACGGCACCGGCAGCGTCTACCGGGCGTTTATTACGCCCTCCTCTGATGGTAGCGCAGATCTGTCAACACCAGTTTTGGTCACAAAGGCTTCGCCAGAGGATCACCTTGTAGCGGGGCATTTCCAAGGCAAGAAAGAGTCGGATATCCTTGTTGGCCAGCGTCTACTCCCGGGCGGAGACGCGCATAAAGAAATTCTGCTGAAAAACCTGCCGTCGCTCGATGTGGCCAAGGGTGATGGCCCTTGGTTTGCCGCCGGCCTAGTCGGCAATGGGATGGACGATCTCATCCGCTACCGAAGAGGGAAGGAGCGGTTTGGAGGGCAGGACGTTTACGTCCACTTTCCGTTCGATGATGCCCACCCCGACAAAGGATATTTCTGCTCCAGCAACGATGGGTTGCTCGACATTTGGAAGACGGGAAAGATCAACCCGAACGGCCTTGATTTACGAGAGATGGGATGCCAGCTTGGGCATCGGGACATTATTGTTGACATCGAACGATTCGATGACGTTTCGCTCGATTATGTAAAGAAGAACCTGGAGCGTGTGACCAAATATTTCGGTTCCTTGCCGATTAAAAACCCCGATGGGACGACCGGCATTGCCATGCATTACATCTTCGCAAACCCCATCCCGAAGGCAAAGCGTGACGACGTCAACCGGCACTTCGACGAGATGTTTCCGCCCTCCAACCTTCGCGGAATCGCCCACACCATGTTCGCGGAAAACAACGGGCCGTTGGTTAGCAGGATAAACGGGGACCGGGGTAGGTACAACGGCGGTCCGTTGGAGTTCATACACGAGTTTGGGCACCAGTTAGATCTCACACATTCCGGTTTTTGGGACGACGACGAATGCGCGCTCTATCCCAGCTTGATGAACTACTCTTATTCGTATTCCTTAAACGACACTTCGGACGACGCAGGCTATTCGGATGGGGCTCGGGCGTCATTCACCGTCAATCCGTTGCATTTGCCCAAGCTTTTGCCATTCCCCTTAGAAACGGTCAAGTTCCTATCCGGGGCGCAATATCACTTCCACCTAAAGCCCACCGATGACGGGAAAGGCACGTTTGTGGATTGGAACTGGGACGGGGTGTTTGACGACGAAGCGGTGGTGGCAGACGTGCGCTACAGCCACGGCTCTAATATTGGACCGAGGCACGTGGTGGGCCAAACGCAGTGTGCGCCGGTCCTTGTTTCCGATGAAAGCACGGGAAAGAAGAGGATCCTTCTGATTTATGGCCAAACGTCCGCGAACGGGCTAAAGCTTCTGGCCAGGACTTGGCTCGGTGAAAACCGTGATTCGGAAGGTGATCGGTGGTCCGAAGCAACCGTGATTGTGGATTCAGGGGTTCTTGGCGATCCAACCGCGGCCTATGTAAAGGGCGGATCGACATGGGTGAGCTACGCCACGGCGGACGGCGTTTTCGTAAAGCGGATTACGATTGACGCCGATGGCACTTTGCAGGCGGGGGCCACGAAAATGATCCCGAGAACGCAAGGATTTGAACCGACAGTTACCGCCTTTGACGGCCAACTGGCCCTCGTGTTGTGGCACGACGCGAATTCTCCGGTTGAGATACGGGTGCTCAAAATGTCCGGCGACAAGCTGGCGGGAATGTCTAAGGCTGTACTCAATCTCGAAAGCGCCGTTCCGCTTGGAGCCGTGGCGGGATCGGTGGGCAGCGATGGGCCTTCCCTTTGGATCTGCCGGAGGGAGAAAGACGACGAGCTGGATAAGACGCATAATCAGCTTGTTCGATTCGTTCAGGATTCCGATGGGATTTTTAAGGAGGCAGAGAGCAAGCTGGTTTTTGGAGGCTACGCCAGTCACAGAATGACCATACTTTGGGAGCCGGAAAAGGGCCTAGGCCCGACAGGAAGGATCTATCAAATTGCAGAAGGGCTGCTTGCGCCGGACCGAACCTGGTCGGAATCGTTTATCACAATGAACGTTCCCTACCCGGATCACGATGGGGGGTGGTTAGACCGCCGGTATCTAGAGACGGATTTCACGACCCCGTCTGCGGTTGGGGCGTGCTTTTACAATGACAACATTATTTGTGCGTTTCGCCTGCACGATTCCGATCCCGCACGCAACGATTCTTTAGCCGTTTACTTTTATGGAAACGGGGCAACCCCCGCCCTTATGGGTGACTTCGACGACATTGGGCACATCCGGGATTTCGGCATGAGCCGATCGATTCGGAGAAGTTGAAAAATAAAAACCATCAAGCCGCCATCGAAGTTTCTCTTTAAGTTAAACTCTTTGACAGTATTGCTGCTCGGCCCATGAAGTTCTCTACATTCTTTGGCAAGTCGGAAAAGCCGGACCATCTAGAGTCGATCTCTGACACGGACTATCGGCGCCTTGTGGCCCTCGTAAAGAGCGAACTCTCAAATCGAAAAGTTAAGTTCGTTGTCGATGAAAAGAAAGGGCAGATAACGTTTCCAGACCTTCGATTTGAAATGGGACTTACAAATCTGGCGCAAATGTGTCAACAAGCGGAGAAGGCCCAGTGGCCGGAAATGGTACGCCATTTTGTTGCTGTTTCCGAAAAGAACTGGTCTTCCGATCCTGAAGCCAAGCGAATCCCTGAGTTTGATGAGGTTAAGGCCCAACTGAAAGTTAGGCTGAATACGGTCGAGTTTGTCACCGCGACTACGTTGCCGCTCCTGACCACGTTCGACGTGTCCGACAAGTTCCTGACCTACCTTGTGATCGATACACCGCAGGAAGTTACGAGTGTTCCATCTAAATCAGTTGAGCATTGGGGACGACCTCTCCCGGAGCTTTTCGAAATAGCGCTTCAAAACTGTTGGGAGCAGGATCCCGTTGAGAAAGGCTCCGCCCCAGTCGGTAATGGAGTGGAGTTTGTGACTTTGATGGGAGAGACGTTCTTTGCTTCAACGCATTTGTTGATGCTTGATAAGCACTTTCCCGCGCCGCCGGAAGCAGGCCTTCTTGTTTCGGTTCCTACGCGGCACACAATTCTTGCCTGCGAGCTAACGAATAAGATGGCGGCGGCAGCATTCTCGCCTTTAGCTTTTATCACCTGTAACATGTATGAGGATGGCCCAGGTTCGGTGTCGCAAGATGTATTTTGGTGGCACAATGGCCAGCTGAAGCCGTTGATTTTGGATATCGGAAGCAATGGCGCGAAGTTGTTAGGGCCCGACGAGTTCCTCGAAGTGATGCAGACTATGGAATAGGGCACGGATGGTCCCGGTTCCAATTGAATGATGTCCTGCGGGGGCGGCGGATTTACGGGGTACTGCGCGTTCCTCATCCATCCCGTCCTTCCTTCGAGGGCTTGTGAAAGAATTCTCCAAAATCGTCCAGAGAACGAAAACCAAGGGATCAAAGATGAACCAATGGTTTCAGAAAAAGGTTCTACGAGGATTCCAATGCACTATATCTTTTATACCGAAGAATACTTTCACAAACCCTCAAAGGAAGGGGAACGTAAATCCGATTAAGGGGCGGGAAGGCCGTTGCACTGGGCTTCCATCAAGTAAGCGGATAGGTCTCGGACGGCCGCAAAGAAAAGAACTTGGAATGCGTAAAGATTTCCGAAAAAGTTGGCTAACTACCCAGTCACAACCTCGTAGAAAATAAAGCTTGTTAAACCCCCCTTTCCTTGACACTCGCGACGTGGCAGGGTATTATGAAAGTTCGCGCAACACCCTCCGGAGGCATGGATGAGAGTAATTCAGCCATCCTCGAAGCGAATCGGACGATTCCTCGAGGTGCCGAATCTTATTGAACTTCAGCTAAACAGCTATAAATGGTTTCTTGAAGAAGGACTACCTGAACTTTTTGTAACATTTTCCCCTATTTGGGATTTTACACAAACAAACTACATCGAACTCGTCAGCTTTACCCTAGGCGAGCCTAAATATTCGCTGAGCGACTGTCGCGACCGTGACATGACGTTCGAAGCGCCAATTAAGGCTATTGTACGCTTTGGTGGCCGTGATCGTGAAGTGATCGAGTCCGAGGTTTACCTCGGCGACCTTCCGCTCATGACCGATAAGGGCACGTTTATTATTAACGGCCGAGAGCGAGTTATTGTGTCGCAGCTTTCGCGATCGCCTGGTCTTTATTTTGAAGAAGGCGTCGATAGCTCGATGCAGGTGCTCGTTTCTGCCCGGGTCATCCCTAACGAAGGCCCGTGGCTCGAGGTCGAGTCGGACGCTAACTTGGTCGTCCGAACGCAGATCAGCCAGACCAAAAAGCTGCCCCTAACGCAGCTCATTAAAGCTCTAAGCGCTTTTGAAAAAGGCCACGTGCAGGTTACTCTGCCCGTGCACCGTGCTATTCACCGCAAGCTTGTAAACCCCATCGCAGATGCGGAAACAGGCGAAGTTTTGGTGGAAGCCGGCACGCTCATTACCAAGAAGATCTTGGAAAGCCTGCCTGAAGATCGACGTAAAGAGAAGGTCAAGGTGGAAACGCCTCTTTCGAACAACGAAGAGCTTCTCTTCACGTTCGGCAGGGAAGTTACCCTTGAGAATCCGACTGCGGACGACCTGACTGGCAAGCGTCCGATGGCCGACGTCTTAGACGCCGAGAAGAAGCTCGTTGTAAAGCGGCTTCAGAAGATCGATCGCGATTCCGCCAAGCTCATCGAGTCGATGGAACTAAAAACCTTCGACATTTTGGATGTTATGCCTCTGGCAGACGCCACTCTTGAGCAGGATCCGACCACGAACTGGAAGGAAGCCATTCTCGATATCTATAAGCGACTCCGCCCAGGTGAAGCCGCTAACGAGGATGCCGCCCGCCAGCTCATTTATGGCCTGTTCTTCGACGTCAAACGATACGACCTCGGCAAGGTCGGCCGTCGCTTCCTTAACCAGAAGCTGCGTGTCGAGATTCCGTTAAGCGTTCGCAACTTGACCGCCGAAGACCTCGCCGACATCCTTATTGAGATGATCCCGTACCTCCAGAGCGAGGCAAAACGAGACGACATCGACGACCTAAAGAATAAGCGCGTTAGGTCCGTTGGTGAGTTGCTGCAAAGCCAGCTTCGACTCGGTTTTGTCCGAATGGAGAAGGTCGCTCGAGAAAGAATGACAAGCACGGATCAGGAGAACCTCCTGCCGGGCATCATTCTCAGCGTTAAGCCTGTCAGTGCATCGATCAAGAGCTTTTTCTCATCGAACCAGCTCTCGACGTTCATGGATCAGACCAACCCGCTCAGCGAGTTGACCAACAAGCGACGTCTTTCAAGCCTTGGACCGGGAGGGCTGCAACGAACGAGCGCAAAGCTCGAAGTTCGTGACGTTCACCGTTCCCACTACGGCCGAATCTGCCCGATCGAGACCCCAGAAGGTCCGAACATCGGTCTAATCTCGCAGCTCACTACCCACGCTCGCGTGGACGAGTTCGGTTTCATCATGACCCCTTACCGAAAGGTTATTAAGGATCAGGTAACCGAAGAGATCGAGTATCTAACGGCCCAGGAAGAAACAGGCATGCTTGTTGCTCCTGCTGACGTTATTACGGATGAGAACGGATTCATCATTGACGAGCGGCTTCAAGTTCGGTGCGCTGGCGGAGACGTGGGTGGCGCAAGCTACCCGATCGTAACCCGAGACAAGGTCGACTATGTCGACGTCTCGCCGGTTCAGATCGTCTCTGTGGCTACCGCTCTTATTCCGTTCCTTGAGAACGACGACGCAAACCGTGCTCTTATGGGCGCGAACATGCAACGCCAGGCTGTTCCTACGCTTCGGTCCGAAAGGCCGATGGTGGGTACGGGCTACGAGCGAACTGCAGCCGTCGACTCCGGCGCTGCCGTTATCGCGCATCGCATGGGAACCGTCGAATATGTAACGAGCCACGAGATTCGTGTACGGACCGATAACGACGAAGTCGACACCTATAAGCTCATGCATATGGTGCAGTCGAACAAGTCGACCTGCTTTACGCACCGGCCCATGGTTAACCCTGGCGACCGCGTTCTGAAGGGCGATTCGTTGGCAGACGGCGCATGCTGCGATCAGAGCAATCTGGCTCTTGGTAAGAACGTGCTTGTCGCGTTTATGCCTTGGGGTGGCTATAACTATGAGGATGCGATCCTCATTAGTGAGCGGCTTGTAAAGGATGACGTTTACACGTCCATACACATCGAGCGACACGAAACAGAAGCCGTTGATACCAAGCTTGGACCGGAAGAGATCACGCGGGATATCCCGAACGTCGGCGAGGAAGCCTTAAAGGACCTCGACGAGAACGGAATCATTCGTGTTGGCGCTGAGATCCGGCCGGAAGACATTCTGGTTGGAAAGGTTGCTCCTAAGGGCCAGGTCGAAATGACCGCCGAAGAGCGCCTAATCATCGCCATATTTGGTAAGAAGGCTGAGGAGACGCGAGACGTGTCGCTCAGGCTGCCACACGGTGAGAAGGGAACTGTCGTAGACGTTAAAGTCTTCAGTCGCTACAAATATCTCAGCCCGTCCATCAACTACGTTTATAAGGAATCCAAGAAGCGCGAGCGACTCGTTTGCGACAGAACGGATGAGCCTCTGCTCCAGATCCCTGGAGACGAGCTTCCTGCCGGTACGAACATGACGGTTCAGGTCTACACCGCCCAAAAGCGAAAGCTGATGGTGGGTGACAAGATGGCCGGACGTCACGGAAACAAGGGTGTTATCTCCAAGATCATGCCCGTGGAGGATATGCCGTACCTTGCGGATGGCACTCCGGTGGACATCGTTCTGAACCCACTTGGTGTACCTAGCCGAATGAACATCGGTCAGATCCTGGAGACGCACCTTGGTTATGTAGGTGAGCACCTTAACGTTCGTTATGTGTGCCCGGCATTCGAAGGCGCTACGGAAGGCGAAGTGCTTTCCGAAATGGATCGGCTTGCCGAGCATCTGCGCCACAAAGCTCTCGATAGCTACATCAATAGCGAACTAGACCTCCATGTTAAATTCCAACTTGACGATAAGTTCGAGCAGATGATGGATAAGGTCGAAAAGCGGCTTAAGCAGTTGGATGAGGAAGGCCTGGAAAGAGCGTCCCGAATCTTAGCTGCCCCGTCCGCAAAGACCACGGCTGATCTTATCGATATCGATCCTGAGACTTGGGTCCCTGAGGAGCCCTCGGAAGTTTCCGGCCCGGCTGCGAAAGCAGACGCTTCGGTATACAAGGCGATGCTGGAAAAGATCCACACAAACGTGTTCAAGCGAGCAGGTATCGATCCGAGATCATGCAAGTCGCACGTTCGCGATGGTTTAACAGGTGAGTTGCTGCCGAACCTAATCACGGTTGGCATCATTTACATGCTGAAACTGGAGCACCTTGCGGATGAAAAGATCCACGCACGTTCGATTGGACCGTACTCCCTTGTAACGCAGCAGCCCCTCGGAGGTAAAGCTCAGTTCGGTGGACAGCGATTCGGAGAAATGGAAGTGTGGGCGCTTGAAGCTTATGGCGCCGCTTACACGCTTCAGGAACTCTTAACGATCAAGTCGGACGACGTGATGGGACGTGTGAAAGCTTACGAGTCAATCGTGAAGGGAGAAACCTTGGCCGAGCCAGGAATTCCGGAATCCTTCAAGATTCTCGTGAACGAGCTTCGCTCGCTCTGTCTCAAGGTCGCAGTGGAAGATTCGCACAACAAGGAGCTTCCGCTCAAGGATCTCGATGAGCTAACCGGCGGCGACGACATGAGACTCGCCCGATCGGTAGGGTTCTTTAACTAAGCTCACGGCTCAGGCCGTGAGCGTGATAGGTGATAGGAATAGGTGATAGGGAGAGGGTATAGGAACTAATGAAAGGGTGATGGCGAAAAAGAATGTTTTCCTTGTCACCTATCACCTTTCACTTATCACTGCTCCCTATCACTTATCACTTGTCACCTATCACTTGCAAAGCATCAGGAGAAACATAAAGCACTAATGGCAGACGTAAATCTGTTTGATAAGATTAGGATAGGCATCGCGAGCAGCACGGACATCATGAGTTGGTCTCACGGGGAAGTAAAAAAACCCGAGACGATCAACTACAGAACGTTCAAGCCTGAGCGTGATGGTCTTTTCTGCCAGCGTATTTTCGGTCCCGTAAAGGACTGGGAGTGCGACTGCGGCCGATATAAGAAAATTAAATACAAAGGCATTACTTGCGAGCGTTGTGGCGTTGAAGTCACGCGAAGCAAGGTTCGCCGTGAGCGCATGGGCCACGTTGAGTTGGCGGCCCCTGTATGCCACATTTGGTATCTGAAGGGTGTGCCCTCGCCACTGTCCTTGATCCTGGACATTTCTCCGCGATTGCTGGAGAAAGTTATCTATTTTGCTTCCTTCATTATCATCGACATCAACTCGCAGGCCATCGAGGATCTCCTTCCCGAGATTCGACGCGGTGTTGAGCAAGAGAAGAAGTCGATTCAAATGCAGATGCGCGAGTTGGAGGAAGAAAGCCTTCAGCGATTTGCAGAGGAAGTTGGCGGCAACCCGGACGAGTATGACGACGTCACCGTTCGAGAGCGAGCCAAAGCGATTAACGACCGTGTGAAAGCGGAGTACCGCGACGCGGACGACAGGCTGAAAGACCTCGACCTCGCGGTTGAGATCCTCGGCAAGCTAGAGCGAAACCAGCTCATCGACGAAGACAAGTATCGCGCTGTCAGTAAGATGCTGGATAGCGTGGGTGCTCGCATTCGCCAGGACCTGCGCGTTCTCGTTCGAGCTAACATCGGCGCTGACGCGATCAAGGAACTTCTCGTCCGAGTCGATCTCGATCGACTAGCCCGAGAGCTTCGCCAGGAAATCATCGTTACGACGAGCGCTCGCCGTGCCCGTGCGATCAAGCGACTCGAAGTTGTCGAGGCCCTTATCTCTTCGCGCAGCCGGCCGGAGTGGATGATTTTGGACATCGTTCCTGTCATCAGCCCTGAGCTTCGCCCGATGGTCCAGCTTGACGGTGGCCGCTTTGCGACCTCCGACCTTAATGATCTTTATCGAAGAATCATCAACCGAAACAACCGGTTGAAGAAGATCATGGAGATCCACGCGCCTGAGTCGATTATCAACCATGAGAAGCGACTTCTTCAGGAAGCAGTGGACGCCCTCATCGATAACAGCAGAAGGCCAAGACCGGTCGTCGGTTCCAACAGCCGTCCGCTGAAATCGTTGAGCGACATGCTTAAGGGTAAGGAAGGCCGTTTCCGAAAGAACCTTCTTGGAAAGCGCGTTGACTACTCCGGCCGATCCGTTATCGTTGTCGGTCCTCACCTTAAGCTGCACCAGTGCGGTTTGCCCAAGGAAATGGCGCTCGAACTCTTCAAACCGTTCGTCATGAAGACGCTCGTCGAGAAAAAGATCACGCAGAACATCAAGACCGCCAAGAGGATGATCGACCGAATGCATCCTGCCGTTTGGGATGGCCTAGAGGAAGTTATTAAGGAGCACCCAGTGCTTCTTAACCGCGCCCCTACACTTCACCGATTGGGAATCCAGGCTTTCGAGCCGATCCTCGTCGACGGTAAGGCGATTCAGGTTCACCCGCTCGTTTGTCACGCCTATAACGCTGACTTCGACGGTGACCAGATGGCTGTTCACGTTCCGCTAAGCACGATGGCGCAGGCTGAAGCCCGCGTTCTCATGCTCAGCACGCAGAACTTGTTCTCGCCGGCTGACGGACGACCTACGGTTTCGCCTATCCAGGACATCGTCCTTGGCTCCTATGCGCTTACATTCACGAGCTCAGCGGGCCGAGAAGCTTTAGCTCTGGAAGAAAAACTTCACAAGGATAATCCTGAGAAGAATCGAGCTCCAAAAGTTTACGGCACGTTCGACGAAGTCATCTTTGCACTCCAGTCGCCAGCGCTTGAGAATCGGATCCAAATCAACGCGCCCATTAAGGTGCGGCTGGTTCGGCCCTTATTCAAGCCGGATGAGGAAATCGATTATCGAGACTCCACCACGGGCCAAGAATTCAAGTATGAGACGACAACGGATGAGGATGGAGAGGAGAAGCGCGAGCTGATGCCTCTTGACCAGGAGTTCGAGACGATCGTCCAGACGGTCACGCCTGGCCAGTTGATCTTCAACAACGTGCTTCCCTATCCGCTCAAGTACAGCGAAGAGTTCATGAACATGGAGCTGACGAAGAAGAACATCGCGGAAACGATTATTCGTTGCCACAAGCGAGTCGGCGTCGGCGGCACTATCAAGCTCTTGGATGACATGAAGGATATGGGCTTTAAGTGGGCAACCGAATACGGCCTATCCATTGCCATCACGGACATGGACCCACCAGAAAGAAGGGAAGAGATCATCAAGGAAGCGGATGACCGCTCCACGAAGATCGCGCAGCAGTTCCGACGAGGAATGCTTACCTATAACGAGATGACCCTTAGCTTGATTAAGCTGTGGACGGACACGTACGACGAGATCGGTAAAGAGATCGTCGCCGGTCTTAAGCAGTTCAACCCGCTGTCGATCATCACCGTTTCCGGAGCCCGAGGTTCGGTTAAGCAGCTTGCCCAGCTTGCTGGAATGCGCGGCCTCATGTTCAACCAGTTCAACGAGGTTATTTACGAGCTGCCCGTTAAGAGCAGCTTCCACAAAGGCCTTACGATGCTTGAGTATTTCGTGACCACGCACGGTGCACGTAAGGGTCTCGCCGATACCGCTCTTCGAACGGCTGACGCTGGTTACCTTACGCGACGTCTGGTCGACGTCTCACAAGACGTGATCATCAAGCAGCGAGACTGCGAAACGACGGAAGGAATTCTCGTTCACCGAATCTTGGACGAAGGCGAAGTCATCGAACCGATCGGCGATCGCATGTTCGGCCGAATGGCGATCAACGAGCTTTCTGATCCGGCAACCAAGGAAGTTGTTGTTCCGCTCGATACGCTCATCAATAAAGAGATGGCCAAGCGTGTTACTCAGATTGAGAACAAGTTCGTTGAAGAAGCTGATGCAGTTGAGACTGAAGAGGCTCGCAACGTCATCATGGAGAAGTATCAGAAGCACGGCTACGATTTCAATGATCACGGGCATCTGAGTGTTCTTCTTCGAAGCGCACTCACCTGCGAACTGGAGCAAGGCATCTGTAGCAAGTGTTACGGAGTCGACCTCTCCACAAGCAAGCTGGTGGAAGTCGGAGTCGCGGTAGGAATCATCGCTGCCCAGTCCATCGGTGAACCCGGAACACAGCTCACGATGAGAACGTTCCACACGGGTGGTGTGGCTGGATCGGCTACGATCGCAAGGACGAACCAGTACAAAACTGGTAAGTTCATCCGCCAGTTCATGGAGGACTTTGCCGTCGCTACCGATACCGACCTGAAGCAGTTCGATCCTACGAAGTTGCTGGAATCGCAAGAAGGCGCTGTCCGCGCAGTCTTCGATAACATGCCGCTGACGACGAACGCCGAGGGCGACGCTGAAGCTAAGAAGAAGACTCTTCGCCAAACGAAGGCTGCTGCCAAGGCGCTGGAGAAAGCTGACAACGAATCCAAAAAGCTGTGGGAGCGATCTAGAAAGACGTTCTTCTATGCTTGGACGGGTGAATCCTCTGGTATCGTCCGTGTCGAAGAAATCTTCGAAGCGCGACGCCAGCCACGAGGTAAGGCAATCATCTGCCCTGTTACCGGTAACGTTAGATCGGTGCAGGACTCCAGCTTTGGACGATGGGTCATCATCGAGGCGACGGTTAACACCTCTGCTCCGATCAAGGATGCGTACATCTCCGATACGCAAGCTTGGGATGAAGCGCCAGATCCTGCAGTGGACAAGCTGCTCGGCCAAAAGCTTACAACAGCTTCGATCGCGATCCTTAGAAAGCACAACATCGAGAAGGTAAACATTTACTACCCGATCCTTGTACCGCCTCTAGGAAAGCTGCCGATTAACCGAGGAAGTAAGGTCATTAAGGGCGACCCGCTAACGGAAGGCCCGCGTGATCCTCACGAGGTTCTTGAGCTCGCCGGTGCGGCCGCTGTTTACGACTACTTCGTCGAAAACCTGCAAAGCGTTTACAAAGCACAGGGTGTAGACATCAACGATAAGCACGTTGAGGTTATCATCCGCCAGATGCTGCGAAAGCGACAGGTTAAGGAGCCAGGAGACACGCCGTTCTTACCGGGCCAGATCGTGGACCGGTTCGCATTCCAACGCGAGAACGAGCGTGTTAAGCAAGCTCTTCAATCCGGCAAGAAGATTAAGTATATCGATCCGATCAGTGGCGAGAACGTTGAGCGCGATCCTAAGGAAGCAACTTCCACCTGGATTCTGCTCGGTATTACGGAAGCCTCACTGGCAACCGATTCGTTCCTCTCGGCGGCATCGTTCCAAAAGACCACCAGGGTTCTGACGGAAGCGGCCGTCCGCGGAAAGAAGGATCAGTTGATCGGTCTGAAGGAGAACGTTATCATTGGACGCTTGATTCCAAGCGGAACTGGCATTGCCCAGTACCGCAACGTGGGAATCGACGTTCAGCGCGGCCCAAGCTGGGCGGAGCAATCGCTTTCCGCTCTGGTGGAGGCAGGAGACGACGAGCTGGAAGATTTCAGCGGATCGCTCGCCTTCCCGTCCCTTGCGGATATGGCCGCCGGTGACAGCAGCCTTGTAGAAGAAGAATAGGGTTGAGACTTGAAAGGGCCAAGGCTGTTAAGCCTTGGCCCTTCTTTAATTTTTTGGCGTATAGATGCTGTCATAACAACGTCATAATCATATTGAGGAGTCCAATTGATTAGAAGGCTTATAAAGACTGGAAATAGCGACGCATTAACATTATCCCGCGATATGAAGCTGCATCTCGGATTGACCAACAATGAGGTTGAAGTTCTTTATGTGCAAGATGGGATTTTAATCAAGCGGAGTTCCAGCCTAAAGCCCCGTACGATTGAGGAGGCAGCGGATAGGACAGAGTCCCGTTTTGGCGAAGCGATCAAGCGTCTTGCCCAGTAAGGAATGGATGAACCACGTTTTCTATCAGTTGATGATGTCCTAGCTTTACATACACGAGCGATTAAGTTTGCCGGCGGCGAAAGTAGCGTTCGGGATTACGGCTTGTTGGAGAGCGCAGTGGCTGCTGCACAAGCCACGTTCGAATCCGAATACTTGTATCGATCTATCGCTGAGATGGCGGCGAGATATTGGTGCTCGCTATGTTCAAACCACCCATTCGTAGACGGGAACAAGAGAACTTCTCTGTACGCGGTTGACGCGTTTTTGTCGTTAAATGGATTGGACCTCAAGCTTTCCTATAAAGAGGCGGAAGACATTACGCTCCGGATTGCGACCCGCGAACTAACTTTTGAGGAAGTAGCAAAGATTATAGCGGAGCGAACTATTGAGCTCAAGGACTCCGAAGAAGTAACCGAATAGTGCCGCCTCCGTCAGGGAATTGCTCCGCCTACGGTTTGATGCCATTTGCGGTTCTCCATTCTTGGGGATCAAACCGGACTAGTCATCCAGGTGAACTCCAAAGAACGCCATCGTTAGCGCCAGCGCCTCTTCGGTCGCTTCCGCGTTGTAGCTCGCCCGCTCGTCACAAGCGAAGCCGTGGTCGGCCTTAGAGATCACCACGTTTATGTAGTCCTTGCCCGCTTCTTTTAAAGCCGCATCAATTGCGCCATAGGCCTCTGAGCCGATGTGAGAATCCAGGCCGCCCCAGAACATCAGAACCGGGCAGTTCAAATCATTCACACGGTCCAAATACCCCGCGCCCATGGGGTTCGGCGCGATGCCGCCGCCGTAGTAGGAAACAGCGCACTGGATGGGCAAAGTTAAACCGGCAAGAAATGCAACTCGACCACCCATGCAGTAGCCGATAGCGCCGATAGAACCTGGGTTCTGCCCCTTAAGCCAATCAAAGGTGGCGCCAAGGTCAGCAGTTGTGCCCTCGGTGGTCAGGGCCATCATATGTGCACGCACTGGTTCAAAGTTGGTGTAGTCGCCTTCGAAGCCAGGCCCCGTGCGATGAAACAGCTCTGGCGCGATTGCCAAGAAGCCTTTAGCCGCGTATCGCTCGGCCACATTGCGAATATGGTGGTTGACTCCGAACGCTTCTTGGAAAATCAACAACCCGGCATGTGGTGCACCTTCCGGATAGGCTACATAAGCCCGCATTTCGGTGCCGTCCGACACCGGTAAATCAACCCACTCCGTTCTAACTCCTGTTTCTGTCATCTCTCTCCTTTCTTCCGGAGGGAGTTTACTTAGAACAAGGACGGCTACGCCGCGAGTTGGAAGGACTCTTGCGCTCGCTTTACTTCTTCGTGCATGATGCGGCCGATAAGGATCATCTCCTGCTCAGTAACAGCGAGACGCTGCTCCACCGAGGGATCTATCTTGTAAGCGCCCTCGGGGCTATTGTTTGGAAATCCGAACTGGGTCGCAAGACCCTCCGCAAGGGCGATGATACAGGTTGTGTCGAAACAGGTGTCATCTTTGCCCGGGCAAACGTGGTAGGCCATTGCACGGGTCATTCTGTCGGGCAGGCCCCACTTTTCACCAACTTTTGCCCCGATTTCGCAGTGATTACAACCCATCACTTCCTGCTCTGCTTCAACGAGAGGAATGTTCTTGTTGAATGCGTGCTTAATGGCATGATCAAGTTCTTGGCCGGCAAACCGGTCGAAAACCAGGAGCCCAACGTCGTGCAGAATGCCGGCGCTGTAGAGTTCTTCGGCCTTCATCGGCATCTTCATTTTGGCGATCATCTTTGCCCCGATCGCAACTGCAATGCTATGGCGCCAAGAGGCGAAGCGATCAAAACTGGGACACTGGCCTTGCTCAGAACTCATTTGCTGGAATGTAACGCTCACGATAAGTGAACGAACGGTGTTCAGCCCCAGAACGCTCATCGCGCGGCCCAAAGTTGGAATATCTTTGCAGCCATAAAAGGAGGAGTTGGCAGTACGTAGCACCTTTGAAGCGATCGCAGGATCTCGTTCTATTATCTTTTCTAGCGCAGAAACTGAGACATCTTCGCTGTTCATCGTATGCAGCGCCGAACTTACAATCTGAGGAAGAGTGGAAAAGTTTCCGTTCCGCGACACTTTCAAGGCAAGTCGTTCCAAGTCCACACTTAGATTGTCGGATGAGCGGTCCTCGAATCTACGTGACTTATTGCTCTATTTGTGAGGAACCCTCGTAAATGTACCGAATATATTATGGGGTTTTCTCGTTAACGGCCATGGTAGTTGAAGGCGGAGTTCTTGAACGTTTCTACAAGTGTGCGCCCATGGCGTTGGGCGTTGTTGAAGTCAGTTCCAATGACCTAAAGATAATCTCCGTTAACGAAGCCGCAGGTTACCAACTGGGTGGAACGCCCGCCGAACTTTGTGGGACAACTTTTCGGGAACTAGAAATTCCTGAGCCAATAATTCACCTCTGGCTAGAACATTGTAATTCCTGCCGCGCCGGCGACAGTAGCAGTGTCTTCCAATATGGAAGGCAAAAGGGCGAAGAACACCTGTGGCGAAAGGCGACCGTCACTCCCGTCGATCGGTCGGATCCTAATAATAACTTCTTCTGCTTAGTGGTTGAAGATATCGGCGACCAGATGCGGCAGGCAGATGCAAGAGTCGCCGCGACTGATGCCATTGCGGCCCACGAGTCGAAGTTCCGATCGCTCGTTTCCAATATCCCCGGCATCATTTTCCGATCCCGGTGTGAAGAGAACTGGAAGATCGACTTCCTGAGCGACACTGTCGAGAGTGTCCTAGGATATCGTCCGGAAGAGTTCTTAACCGAGAACCCTATTAAGTTTGTGCATCTGGTCCATCCGGCGGACTATAACCTGGTTCTAAACGCTGCCGAAGCCGCTTGCAATAACTTAGGCACCTACAACGTTGAGTATCGAATTTTTAGGCGTGACGGAACCCTGTTATGGGTTGCGGAGAGCGGAAAGGTCGCGCGAGAACAGGAGACGTGTGCCCTGGTTCTCGATGGCGCGATGTTCGACATCACGGATCGCAAGAACGCGGAGTACGCGATGTTGCAAAGCGAGAAGCGATTCAGGGACGTCGCGGAGAATAGCGGCGGATTCATTTGGGAGATCAGCGAAGAGAACGCTTACACATTCCTTACCGGTAAGTTCGAGGAGATCCTTGGCTACCCGGCTTCAGAAGTCATTGGAAAGGGAATCGATTTCCTTCTCGCTGATGAAGACCAGCAGGACGTTCGCAATCTCTATTGGGAAAAAACGGTTGAAGAAAGGCTGTTCAAGGACGTTGAGCATCAACTCGTCCGAAAAGATGGGCGAAAGGTTTGGATCCAGGCAAGCGGCGTCCGGATTCTTGATTCAGAAGGCAACCCAACCGGCTGGCGCGGCGTCACCCACGAAATAACAGATCGCAAAAATAACGAACTTGAGCTTGAAAAGCTTGCCTTGGTAGCCCAGCAAACGCAATACGCCGTAAGTATCACCGATCCACATGGCGTCCTGACATGGGTCAACGACGGCTGGACGCGAATTACAGGTTACACCTACGAGGAATCGGTAGGTCGAAAACCAACCGAACTTATTCGCGGTCCTGGGACTGACGAAGAAGCTGCTCAACAAATACACGCCTCCCTAGCTGAGCAAAAGCCCATGGAGTGCGAGATTCTTAACTATCGAAAAGATGGGGAGCCTTACTGGGTTTGGACTTCGATAACTCCGCTCTGGAATAAGGATGGCGAGGTCACCGCTTACATCGCCATCGAATCAGATATTAGCGACCGCAAGAGCCAACAAGAAAAGCTAGCCGTCAGTGAGTTTCGCCTTGCCGAGGCCCAAAGGCTTGCCCATATTGGGTCCTCGGTTTACGATGTAAAAACTCGAAGCAGCGAATGGTCCGATGAAACTTTTAGAATATACGGTCTCGACCCTGGTGAAAAGACACCGACCGATGATGAATACGCGAGGCTCATCCATCCGGAGGATTACCCGTCCCTAGAACATCAGATCGAAGAAGCCGTAAACAACGGCACCCCGTTCGAGTGCGACGTTCGCCTTCAATTTAAAGGAAGTGAGACCCGCTACGTCCACATTCGCGCAGAGACGGACCGCGATGAAACCGGTAAGGTCTCTAAGATCCTCAGCACAGTTCACGACGTTACCGACCGACGGCAAGTGGTTGAAGAACTTATCGAGGCGAGAGAAGCAGCTATGGGCGCTTCTCAAATGAAGTCCGAGTTCTTGGCAAACATGAGTCACGAGATTCGCACACCCATGAACGGCGTCATCGGCATGGCTGAGTTACTCCTTGGAACGGGACTCGATGAGGAACAGCGCGATTACGCGTCCACGATCTTGGACAGCGCTGATGCGTTGATGTATATCATCAACGACATTCTCGATTTCTCCAAGATTGAAGCCGGAAAGTTGGCGATTGAATGCACAGAGATCGATTTGCGCCATATTGTAGAAGAAACCGGGGGCCTTTTTGCCAAGAAGGCATCGGACCGGTCGCTGGAACTCCTGCTCGATATTCCATACGATTTTCCGGTCGCTCGATTTGGCGACTCCACTCGAATTCGTCAGGTTCTGGCGAACCTGCTCAGCAATGCCTTGAAGTTTACAGAGTCTGGCGAAGTTATTATTCGGGCCGAAGAAAACCCTGGCGAAACTGGTGGCAATTGGGTTCGATTATCCGTAGCGGACACTGGCATTGGAATCCCTCAAGAGCGCCATTCTGCGATTTTCGACAGCTTTACACAGGCCGATGGGTCGACGACTAGAAGGTACGGCGGAACGGGACTAGGCCTCGCCATTGTCCGGCAGCTTGCCCAACTGATGGGCGGAAGTGTTGGGATGGAAAGCACCGAGGGCGTTGGAAGCACCTTCTGGGTCGATTTGCCGCTCGAAATGCAGTCCATTTCAATGGATGAACAGCGGCCCAAACCATTAGATACGCTAAAGGGAAGCCGGGCGCTCATCGTGGACGATAATGAGACAAACCGGAGGATGCTGCATAAGCTTCTTCAAAACTGGGGCCTGTTGCCCGACCTTGCTAGCGGTTCGCAAGAGGCATTGGAGATGGCTAAGGCCAATACCTACGACATTCTGGTTCTGGATTGCCAGATGCCAGACATGGACGGAATTGAGCTTGCGCAAATAATTCGCGACGAGATGCTCCAAAAACGCGCTGCCGTGATCATGCTCTCGTCGGTGGGAGAAATCGTCTCGACAAGAGACATGCAAAATGCAGGTATTTCCAAATGCCTTTCGAAGCCGATTCGCCAGTCGGCTCTCTACAACGCACTTCTGGAAGTGCTCAGCCTGCAGGAGGCACAAGAACCCGTTCATTCCAATGCCGGAGCCGAGGGCGGGGAATTTAGAGCCAAGGTATTGCTGGTTGAGGATAATCTTATCAATCGAAAAGTCGCTTCCCGCATGTTTGAGCGGCACGGCTGCAGCGTGGATATGGCCGAGAACGGTAGCCTTGCCGTTGCTGCTTCTGCCGAGAAGAACTACGACCTGATCTTTATGGATCTTCAAATGCCGGTAATGGACGGGTTTGAAGCAACGAGCGCTATTCGGCTAAGAGAGGAAGGCTCTGGCATTCACACTCCGATTATCGCGTCGACTGCGCATGCTATGCATGGCGACAGGGAAAAGTGCATGGAAGCTGGGATGGACGACTACTTAACGAAACCCATAAAGCGGGATGAGTTGGTCGCAATTCTTGGCCGATGGTGTTCCGCTACCACGGAGAACGCTCTTGATGAAGTGATCAGCCGGGAGCACTTGCAGGAAGTCACTAACGACGACGACGAGGAGTTCTTCAGAGAACTGTTGCAAGACTTCTTGAACGATGCTGAGGACAAACTTCAGGAACTAAAAACTGCGGTTGCCGAATCGGACAGAGAAACCGTATCGAGGACCGCTCATAGCCTAAAAGGGATGAGCCGAACTATCGGGGGGGCAAAGGTTGCGGCCGCATGGGAGAAGGTTGAGAAGGCGGCCAATACCGATCAGCCTGTGGAAGAAATGATCAACGCAGCAATCCTGGCAACCCGCAAGTTCGAAAACTCTGTTGTGACGTTCCTTGCCACAAAAGCCGCCTAAGCTTTTTTGTGTCTCCACACCTTGAAATACTGCAAGCCAAGGTAGGACCCGACTACGAGCAGGATCGCCACCGCTTGAGCCACCAAAGTTTCAACGGTCGGGAAGACCGCGAACCAAGCGCCCGCCCAATCGGGAATGGGAAGATTTAGCTTCGTCGTCGCAAGCCAATGCGCCTGCTGCATCTCTTGCGCACTCTCGCCAATCATCACAAAAAGAACAATGGTGAGGAGAACGCCGGTCACTACAAGCATTCGCTTATAAGGCATGCGACGATGCCCTAGGAAAGTGAGCACAGCGACCAAACATGTGAGGAGAATGCCGATTGCGGCACCGCCCAAAACGATTCTATTGCCTGCTTTTAGCCGCAGATCTTGAAGGAAAAGAACAATCTCAAAGCCTTCCCGGTAAATGGCGGTGAACCCAAGGAGGGCCAAACCCCAAAATGTTTTAGATATCGTTGCCTGGCTTTCCTCGCTCATCAACTCCTTTTTCCTTTTGGAATGATGTGCAATCCAGCCGGTCCAATAGACCTTATGAAAGAACCAGTTCATTACGACCAGGAGGACAACCACGGCGAGAAGACCGGTGGCCGCCTGAACAGCGTATTCCGGAGCATTAACGCTTGAAAGAATGCCTACAACTACAAACCACGTGATTACGGTGGCAAGAAAGGCCGCCCCAACGCCGGACATAATCGCCTTGCCAAAAATCTCTTTGGATTTAATGGCGCCTGCAGTTACCGCAGCAAGAACGAGGACGGCTTCGAGTCCTTCCCTGAATACAAGGATGCCGCTGCTTACGGCCATGGCAAACGGGCTTAGGTTGCCCTTAAGAGGATCCGGAGAGCCCTGCTGGACAATGATCTGCCAAACGATAACCCCGGCAATGAGAAGCAGGGAAGCAATAAGTGCCAACAGCTTTAAATAAAGCGGAATGGCCTTCTTTTCCGGCCTTGGTGCGGATACTGCTACGGCTTTCAATCGGTTGGTCCTGTTCAACGGCTGTAATGAAACTATACCCTGTTGTATAGTATCACCACATGTGTAGACGTGGAACAAGCAAAAGAGGTTTAAGAACTACTTAAAGAAATCAAAATTCTGCAAGCGGTCTCTAACCCCAGCCAAAAACTTACCTGCCACGAGTCCATCCACAAGGCGATGATCGTAGGTGAGAACCAGATGCATGATGGATCGAATCGCGATCATGTCATCAACAATTACCGGCAGCTTTTGAATCGCGTAAGCACCCAAAATGCCTGCCTGAGGAGCATTTATCATCGGTGTTCCGAACAAAGCGCCGTAAGTGCCCGGATTTGTGAGGGTGAAGGTCCCACCCTTCACGTCGTTCACGTCAAGCGAGTTGCTTCGAGCCTTTTTGGCGATCAAATCAAGGTCTTTGGCGATTTCAATTAGGTTCTTCTTGTGGCAATCGCGAATAACTGGGACGATCAGTCCCTCATCCCCCTTTTGCCCCAAAGCCACCGCGACGCCAATGTGGACGCCCTTGGTCATCAAAATGCTGTTGTCCGATTGCAAGCTTGCGTTGACCAGAGGGAACTCGAGAAGGGTTTCCGTTAAGGCCTTTATGAAAAATGGCGTGTAGGTGAGCTTTACGCCATATTGCGTCTGGAAAGATTCCCGGTTGAGCTCTCGGAATTTCACCATGGCAGTGACGTCCACCTGGTTAACCGTGCTCACGGTGGGGACCTGTGAACTCCGAACCATCGCGTCTGCGATCATTTTTCGAAGCCCGGAAAGCTGAACCAATTCCTGATCGGGACCCGCCGCGGCGGGAGCCATGGGCTTTAATTCCGCCTTTGTTGCCGAAATCGGTTTTGCGGAAAGGGGTGCTAGTGGAACGCTGGTCTTAATAAAGGACTCTATATCTCGCTTGGTAACGCGGCCGCCCTCGCCCGTGCCCCGTATTCGCGAGAGCTGATCCTCTGAGATGCCATGCTGCTTGGCCATGGCCCTCACAAGCGGTGTAAACCATTTGCGTTCGGTGTCAGAAGGGGCAGCCGAAGAAGCAACGGTAGGCTGCTCCACTTTTGGAGTTTCAACAGGCGCCTTTGGAGCTTCGACCGCCGCTGCCTTTGACACCGCGCCATCAGAGCCGGCTTCCTCGATTACGCCCATGGCGTGAAAAACTTCTACCAGGCTCCCTTCCGGAATAAGGATTTTACTCAGGATGCCCGTAGCAGGAGATGGCAATTCGGTATTGACCTTATCGGTCATGATCTCGACGATCGGCTCGTCTTCTTTTACGAAATCCCCTTCTTTCTTAAGCCATCGGCTAACTGTGCCTTCGTGAACGGACTCGCCCAATTCGGGCATCAGGATTTCCACAGACATGTTCCTCATTTTACCGTTCAGTCCTGCCCGTTGGACGGCCTATTTAGCCGCTTCTGCATATACACCACTTCTGCGAGTGGATTTGCGTAGTACGGGTCGCACTTCTCAAAGCCGAGTTTGGTGTACAAGCTGATGGCTGGGACCATCCGTTCCAGGGTGTCCAGCTTCATAGTGGAATACCCAATCTTTATTGCCTCCTGCAAACAAGCTAAAGCTAATTCTTGAGCGATTCCGTGTCCGCGATGTTTTGGCCGCACATAAAGGCGCTTCATTTCGCAGGTGTCCTCGGAGAGGGGCTTTAATGCAATGCAACCTGCCAAGCCGGTTTCTTGGCGGGCAAGGTAGATAAACCCCTTCGGACGAGCATAAAGCCAAGGCAGGTTCTCCATCTCTTCATGGAAACCTTGGAAGCAAAGGTCGACGCCGAGTTCGTCCGCATACTCTTGAAAGAGTTCTCGGACTACGCCCAACTCGTCGCCATCTGCTTCTCGCAAGGTAATCACGCAAGTAATTCCCCTTTTACAACAACTTGAGCCTTCCCGGATAAAAGCACCCGATTACCATTTAGAGACATCCCGACAACTCCGCCGCGGGGGGAAGCCTGATAGCCAACAAGGTCGGCCTTGCCAAGCTTGGGTGCCCAAAACGGAGCTAAACAGCAGTGGGCGGAACCCGTGACAGCGTCCTCTTCGACTCCAACTCCAGGCGCGAAGAATCGTGAAATGAAGTCATATTGAGGGTCTTTGGACTGAGCGGTAAAAATGAAACCACGCGTTGGAATAGAAGCTAACATGTTCGAACTTGGCTGCAGATTTAAAACTTCGTCATAGTCTAGGAGTTGGATCAAGACATCCATCCGGTTGCGTCCATACCAGATTGGCGTGCCTTCAAAGGCGCCGATTAAGCTTTCAGGGATGTCTTCCGGCTGCGCCGGCTCTGCTGGAAAATCCATGGCGATTTGGCCACCCTGCAACCTGCAACGCAATTCGCCGCTCTTCGTTTGAAAGATGGCTTCCTTCTCCAGTTCTAGCAAACCGCTCTCCCACAAAACTTTTGCCGATGCCAGAGTTGCATGTCCGCAGAGGTCCACTTCGGAAGTAGGCGTAAACCAGCGAAGCGAGAATTCGTGTCCAGTCGGGAATACAAAGGCGGTTTCGGCTTGATTCATTTCCATCGCCACCTTCTGCATCCAGTCTTCAGGAGCTTGGGCACTTAATAGGCAAACGCCGGCCGGATTGCCGGTAAACGGCGCCTCCGCAAAGGCATCGACTAGGTAGAAGGGAATAGTCACCGTTAAATCATACCGGCAGCAAAAAGGCCGAGAGCATTGCTGCCCTCGGCCCTATCTTGTTCTTTATGGGATCTCTAACTGCTACGGTTCAACCGTAACTAGGCAAATAGAGTTGTCTCCTGCGCATGAGGCGGTAATCGACACTCGATTTACTCCCGTTACCTGTGCGGGTGCAGTTATTGCCACCGTGACCGTTGTGGCATTATTTGCGACTATTGCCGTTGCCGGCACAGTGAGCACCGAGCTGCCAGAGTGCAGAGAGACCTTTAACCCGAGTTGCCCGGCGTATGGGCTCACCGTAATGGTGATATGCCCCGTGCCACCCGCGTGTAGGATCGTCGGTGAGGCTGCAACCGCCGTGACAAATATCGGCCTGACCGTAAATGATCCAGTGATGGTAACTGTTCCGTACTTGACCGTGACCTTGGCTGTCTGATTTGTATTGACGCTCAGTTGGCTCGCCGCGATAGTAAAGGTGGCCGAGGACGCACCCGAGGCAACCACCGGCTGGGTGATGATCGAAGAGTTGGCATCGAGCGAGGTTGCGGTGACCGCAATGCTTCCGCCGGCCTTGCCATTAAGTGTCACCGTCCCCGTAATCTCATGCGTCATGTAAGGTTGACTGTCGCTGGTCGAAAAACCAACTAGGGTCGGTTCGGCGGTAATCGTCACGTTTGCAGTTTTAACTGTTCCGTTGCAGTTCGTCGAGATTGTCTCCGTTACGTTCGAAGTAACGGCTGTGGACGTGATCGTGAAGTTCGTCGGCGATGTCGTCGAGTTCACTGTCGCGGGACCGCTTGTGTGCGCCGAGTAGGTTACGCTCGTGGGCAATCCTGCTGCAGGCAATCCGCCTGTGAAGGCCAGTGAGCCGGTGTCGGTCATGCCCCCCGTAATGGAAGACGAAGCCAAACCGAAGCCTGAAAAAACAGCCGGGTAAATCGCGACTGAGACCGTAACGGTCGTCGAGTCATCTAGCGTAGCCGTGATGGTGCAACTTTGGCCAGTTGCGACGCCGCTGCTAAAAAAGTAGAACGGCTGGCTGCTGACGCCGCCACCGAAATGAAGCGCCAAAGTGTTGGTAGGTGTTGACGTGCTAGTTGCGCCGAACTTGATGGCGGAGTTATCGCAACTGAGCGTCGCCGTTCTTCCAGATGCGGGAGCACTACCAATTAGCGTCACAGATCCCGAGGTTGCTACTCCCCCATTATTGCTATTTGAACTCACGTTCACGTGGGCGAGCCCCGAACCCGAAGCCTCAAAAGGATCCGAAGTGGCACTAAATCCGTATCGGGTGGCAGTAATCTGAGCATCCTGTTCCGAATCGCTCGTCGTAGAGGTGTATGTAAAGGTCGCCTGATTACTGCCGGCAGGGACAAAGACGGTTGCCGGAACTTGAATGTTGGGATTGCTACTAGAGAGATGGAACGTGGCGCCTGGTCCGGTAGCATTTCCGGAAAGAGCGATTGATCCGCTTCCAGTGTTTCCAGCCACAGTGGGAAACCCATAAGCGTTGGTAGCCTTGACGCCGTCCCACATGGCGAATAGCACTGCGTTGTTCACCGCGAACGAGATCCCGTCCGCGCTAACGACGGTGGGTGTATAAGCTTCGCCGGTAGCCGGCTGCAAATTTTGAACCTGGGTTAGAGAGTTGGTCGTGAAGTCCCATCGATAGCAATGGCCATCTTCTGAGTTCACAACGGCCGCTTTGCCAGCCACATCGATCGCTGCCATATTAATGCACCATTCCCGAACTCCGGTCTGGCCGGTATTTGCGATCGCACCCACAACAGTCAAAACCTCCTTCATGGTCGTGTAGGTGGGTCCGGTGCCGTCGCCGGTATCGTACTGAACTGTGTACTGTTCGGTCGCATTCGGATCTAAGACGGCGACTTCGTTGTGGCCATCGCCTGGAAAGGGTGTCAGGCCTGCGTCCGAATAGTTGTTGTATTTGGTTAAGATCAGATAGCTTGACGTGCCCGTATAACTTGGCACGGCCGAGGCTGGCACGACGGAAGCCGTATCGTCCCAGCCGAAGGCCCCAGGGGTTTTTACAGTGCTCAGGTCAGCTGAGTAGTGAAGCATAAAGCCTCGGCTTTCTAGGTCACTCCACCAAATTCCGTAATAGACGTCGCCATCGGGGCCGATCATCGGAGAAGAGGTTCCGTCATCAAAGATGTAAGGAAATGCAACCGTGTTCCCATCTTGAGTTGTGTTGTGCACGTAAGGCACTTCGTAGAGGGCGGCCTCGTTGGCGGTGCTAAGATCCGAAGTGTTTAGCCTTAGGAGCTTCGGATTGTTATAACCACCATTCCCTTGTTGCTTAACGGCAACGTACACGAAATTGCCATCTGCGGTTACTGCAGGAGCGCAGTTTGTCGCGACTTCGTCGCCTGTGTTGCCTGAAGCGGCATCCGCCGTCACAAAGGTTCCAACACCCGTGGAAGAGATCTTTGCGAGTCCACTCTTGAGGCCTGGCACATTGTTAAATCCACTCGTAACGTAAAACCCAAAGTAGATATTGTTGCTGGCGTCCACCGTAATCGGCGTGCAGATTTGCACGTTTGCATCGTAAAGAGATGGGCTCCCGTTGTAGAAAGTGAGGCCGTAAAAACAAATCTTGCTTGATGTGCCGCTGGCGCTATCCGCGTTGGAATAAACCCAAACGGTGCCACCTGCGCCTGGAGAATAAACCTTTCCATTGGAATCGATACAAGACCCAAAGCTTGGGGTCCAGCCGTGTGGCATCCAATCGACGTAGTCGCTATATTCTGTCCAAGTTGTAACCCCAGTTCCGAGATCGTGGCCCTCAACCCGGTAGACATCGTCCACAGAAGATCCGTGGTTCGTTTGCTGGCTGACTCCGCTATATCCGGAGGTCGTGGTAAATCCGCTGGAGAAAGTGCTGGCTACTTGGCCGATGCGAACGTTAACAACCGCAGTGTTTGCCGTCATTAAAGGCGAGCCATAGTGGGCCGTAACATCAGTTCCATCGGTTACCGGAACGAGATCCACAGGCGTCTGCCACAAGATCGAGTTCAAAGCTTGAACACCGCTCGTGCTCATCGCATCATGCTGGGCATCTTTGCCATATTGGCCCCAGAACGTTTGTGCCTGCGAAAGGGAAGCTAAAGAAAGAAAGCTGCACGCAACAGCGGCAAGAGCTACAGATTTAAGAGTGCTCATAAAAATTGAAAATCCACCCCCGTGGGATACTCAGTAAGTATAAGGCAATTTTTGCTTTCTTGGCAAAGCAACAAAACAGGTAACTTTCAAGCATTCTGGGACATATAATTTCTCGGTAGAGGAAATTTTGCCCAGAACTTTTTTCTTTGTGATCCCTTGAAACCCACTAACGAGCTCCCGAAAGGAAACAAAACGTCGACTCCATTTGGCGGCTTTACGCTGATTGAGCTGCTCGTAGTCATCGCTATTATCGCCATATTGGCGGCGATCCTTTTTCCGGTGTTCGCGCGAGCCAAAGAAGCGGCAAAGAAAACGGACTGTCTGTCCAACATTCGCCAGATCGGGCTGGCAACGCAAATGTATCTGAGCGACAATGGCGGGATTTATCCGGAAACGAAAAGCCCTAGCCAGGACCCGGCGCTAGACGATGCAAACGGCAGTCTTGATGACCCGGATATGGGCTCAGTGTTTGCGATTATTAGCACCTATACCGGCCAAACGGTGACCAACGACACCCTCTCGTCGAATCACATTTTTATGTGCCCCTCCGACGCTGCGCCCTTTGATCCGAGTTGCGATACCATCAACGAGCAAGCGCCGCCTGTAACCTCTTATCTCATAAACGCCTACTTCATTTTTGGGCTCTCGGAGTCCTCGGTTATTAAGCCCGCCTCGACTATCTTGTACGCGGAGCGCAGAAGCGCGGCCGTTGGAACAATAAATCAATACTGCGACTACGTTTATCACCCTTGGTTTAACCCGTTGAACTCAGTGGCGCCCGCAAATGAGATGGATCCCGTTGTGGGGGCTGTGGCCACAACACGGCATACGCAAAGCTCAAATTTCGCCTTTGCCGACGGCCATGCAAAGTCCTATGCCTGGACGCAAACCTACGCACCGCCAAAAGTGAATCTGCACGCCTTGCAGCAGTAGCTAGTGGCTACCCTTTTTCGAGCCGGTCGACGAACCACCTTCGAAATCGATTCCCGTTCCCGGCATCAAACGGCCACCGTTTGGCCGGCCGTGCCAGCCCATAAAGCCAACGCCATCGATCTTTGCGGCGTCGTCCACTTCTTGCTTGGCACTGGTTGGGTGGTATTTCTCTTCCAACTCCTTCCGAGTCGAAGCAATCTTCCCCTCAAGCGGGCTTCCTTTGCAAAGCTTCGGATCGGGGACTTCGACTACGCTTTTGTTACCGTCAGAATCCTGGATCTCCATGTAGTAGTCGCCATCTTTGCGAAGTTGGACGCTCTTGATATGGGCATCAACGGTCCAAACCTGCTTCTCAAATGGCCCCGCTCTTTTGTTTTGAAAGTCTTCTAAGTTGCCGCTGATACTGTCCGGCAGCTTCTGGGAACTGAGGTCTGCGACAGTAATCGCTTTGGGAGTCATGTCGATAGTCGCGGCATCTGGGTCTAATCCATGCTTTACCGACAGCCGGCTAGTGGCAGGGTCAATCTTAGCTTGACAGCCGGCTAAAGCGATCAACGCACTTGCAACGATGGCTAAGTTGCCAGCTTTCATCTTCATGCCCTAATTCTACGCTAATATGGCGGTTAGTACCACCAATCGGGCCTATTTTTCGTCCCCAGAAAACAGGTGTTCTTTAACTAACCGGCTGCTTTGCTGATTGATCTGGCCTTGGGAATCGAAATGCAACTCGATAACTCTGTCATAAATGCCTTCGGGCCAGCGGCCCTCCGGCACGAACTTGGACGGATCAACGCCGAGCGCGCTTAACAAGGCAGGAATCTTTCCATGCCTCCAACAAATCAAAATCTCGTTCCCAAGATTTTCGCTTTTCAGGTCTTGCACTAAGGCATCGGGATCCTTGTCGGTAAAGCGCAGATCCAGATTTTGGTGAAGGCTCATAGCCAAGGGCTCGATTGTCAATCGCGGGCGATGGCTTGCCTTTGAATCGTGGGCTGCAAATATATGGGTTAGCCGAAGAGGTTCGCCATTCAATTGATAGCTCTTGAAGTATTGAACGTAGGCAGCCGCTCTGCGCTCACCTGCTTCAGTTAATCCATCGCCGGAGTCCGGCTTTTCAGCGTGGCGGATGATCAGAACAACTGTATTGCTTAGGGATTTTGCTCTAGGCGCGGGAGCGCCCACACTTGTTTGTGCCGAGAAGAGGCTGGCGCAGATGATTGATAAAATAGCGGAGAAGCGGGTCTTGAGCATTGGGTTAAAGTTTACTGCGGTGCGTGGTGCTTCCCATCCTTGCGGCATTTGCGTTTTGTTAAGAATCGATTAGCTGCAAAAGTGGATAGTGGCAGAAACACTGTAAACTGCATCGAATAAAGCTTTAGGAAACTAAATGAAAAGTCGCCGCAATGGTTTCACCTTCATCGAACTGCTTGTTGTCATCGCGATTATCGCAATCCTTGCCGCTATTTTATTCCCAGTTTTCGCGCAAGCAAAGGCGGCTGCCAAGGCGGCGGCCTGCCTCTCCAATATGGATCAGATAGGACTCGCTTTCCAGATGTATCTCAACGATAACGATGATCGCCAGTTTCCTCGTAACAACTGGGCTTACTCAAGGGCAGGGAATACAACAACTCTGGGACCCGGCGATAGTCACAACAACTATCGATGGTGGAATCTGCTGCTGCCTTATATAAAGAACAACAACGTTTTTTCTTGCCCGATGGACAACCAGCCAACTCCGAGCGCTGACATATCCGGCGCTAACACCATCCTGCGATCTTATATAGCGCTATGCACTTCTGAAGATTTATCTACATCACAGTTGGATTCGGTTTCCCAAACAATGACAATAACCGAGAAATGGGCAAGCGACTATACCGGACCACGAACCGATAGTTGGATCGAGCCTTTTAGTGGCGACTTCACCAACGATGCAACCGACCCATCTAAGCTTTTTACGGCAAGTAATCGGCATTCCGGGGCGTTGAACGCCGTCTTCATGGATGGACACGCTAAGAACGCCCGAGGTGGGGCCATTCAAGCGAGCAAAGATCTTTCAGGCTGCCGGCTCGTTTACGAATTTCCATTCAGTGGTACTGGTGCTCCAACCGTCACTTCACCGAGCTCGGCCGGTCCCCTTCAGCCAAACCTCTGCGCTTCATTTTCTTGGCCGTAAAGGAAGGTAGACCAACTCTTTAGCTTCAAATAAATTCCAAAAACATCCTCGCTGAAACTATACAATAGAGTATAGTTATTTAACTTGACAAAATAGTCAAGATTAGTTTGAATCAAGTAGAGGAGATTTCTTGATACAAGTTCCAGGTTTTCACAGGTCTAAGTTCGGGTTTACGCTCATTGAGCTTCTTGTCGTGATCGCCATTATTGCGCTTCTCGCAGCGATCCTGTTTCCGGTCTTTGGCGCCGCCAAAGATAAGGCTAAACAAACGGCGTGCCTTTCAAATATGAACCAGATTGGCATTGCTCTCATCCTGTACAAGCAAGATTACGACGACCAAATTTTCTTTAGGACCGTTAGTCCAACCAGCGTTGGACGGACCCGGGTTTCAGACCCCACCTATTTGAGCAAGACCATAAATGCCCCTGCTTATTTTCCTGAGCTTTGGTACAACCTGCTCGGCCCTTATGATAAGAGCACACAAATCTTCGCATGCCCAAGCGATTCGGCCCCGACACTGGGGCCGGATTCAACGGGCGCGGCCACTATAAAGCGCTCTTATATTGTTTCTTCCGCAATAGAAGATCTAAACGATTCCCAAGTTTCTAACGAAACGCAGACGATTGTGGTGACCGAAAAGTGGAGCGCACCTGGTGACACTTGGGTTGACCAAATGGATGGCGATATGCTCCCGCAGTCCACAGAGCCAAATGAGATGAACAGCATTGCTAATCGTCATGCCGGAGGTATGAACTCCGCCTTTTTTGATGGGCACGCAAAATGGCTGACGCCAGGAGCGATCTGGACGAGCGCGGATCTAAGTGGCTGCCAACTGATTCATTCCTATCCAGCGCCCACCGCAAACCTTAGCCTTGCCGGTACAAATACGGGCCTTTGCGACAATACTATGCCAGTCTGTGGTCATGGAACGGGGGAATCTTATACCAACAGGTTCACCGGGACCGATCCCAATTTGTGTAACTCGCCGGCCATTCAGGCCCAATATTCGCGCTGACAAAAAATGGCCGGGATCATTAAACCGATCCCGGCCAGAACTTAGCCTAAGCGTTAAGGCTCGACCGTAACGTCGATTGTCGTTGTAACGCCCCTGAGGGTTACTGTTACGGGCACGACCGTTTTCGCCCCTACCGTAGCAGCCGCTTTTAGCGGAACCGTCGCGTAAGTGTATCCCGGATTGAAATACACGCCCCCGGCGCCTGTAAGCAGCTTGCTTCCTGTTGCGAGTGCGCACCAGAACTTGGGGCTGCTAACGGGACCTGCCATATGGATTGTCAGCATCGTCGTTTGGCCCTCTGTTATCGTTGCCGAAGAAACAGAAAGTGACGTAACGGTTAGCGGCGTAACCGTTACCGATTGAGTCAGCATCGTAGTGCTGAACTGCACGGATATGGTGTCGGTTTGGCTTGCAGAAGCGGACAGTAGACCTGCCGTTACCGTGAAGGTAGCGGAAGTCTTACCTGTCGCACCCGTCGGCTGTGTCACCGTCAATTCCGAGTTGGAAGAACTGGCCAACACTGCAGTGTTCCCTGAAGCCGCGGCAGCGGTCGTCACCGTCCCCGTCAGGCTGTTCGTTTCATACACTGTATTGGCGTTCAAGGTGAACGTTTTAAGCGTATTTCCAGGCGAGATGGTTATCGGAAGGTTAGTCGTGTTCCCGTCGTAGGCCACCGAAATGGTCTCATTCACTGAGTTGGCAACCTTCACAGTTGTGATCGGCGAAGAAGGGGTTCCGTCTGTTTTGACATTGATCGTTGCTGGGCCGGATGTATGGGCCGAATAGGTCACCGCAATGTTGATTCCGCTGGACGGAATCGCATCTTGGGTAGCTAGATTAAGCCTATCGGATGTTCCGCCCACCACGTTCGCTATCGATAAGCTGGGTGTAACCAGAGCCGCGTGGTTGACGATAGACTTTGTAATCTTTGATCCATCGTCTAAAGTTGCCGTGAGCACAGCCGTTTGAGTTGTGGCTACGGCACTCGTGGTGTACTTGTAGGTGGAGTAATCCCCACCCTGAGCAATAACCACTTTCGAAGGTGAGAATGTAACCGAAGGGATGCTGCTCGTCAGAGTGACTGTTCGACCAGCTGTTGGCGCGGGACCTGCCAGAGCTACATTGCCCGAACCAGTTTGTCCGCCATACAGAACAGGGCTGTTTGCAACGAACGAATACAATCCGGAGCCACTGACGGTGATGGTGGTGGAGGCCGATAATCCGTAGCGCGTAGCCGTTATGGTCGCGCTTTGGTTACTGTCCAAAACCTTTGTGGAAACCGTGAAAGAGATGGAGTTTTGGCCTGCGGGAACGTGAAGGGAAGAAGGAACCGTCAAGTTCGGGTTGTTTGAAGCGAGCTGGATGGTTGCGCCTGGGCCACTTGCGCTGGCTGAGAGATTAAGCGTGGCTTGCTCAGTGCTCCCACCGGCGACGGTCGAACCCATGCTAAAGCTCGAAGGCTGAGCTCCATCCCAGATGGCAAAAAGTACAGCGTTGTTGATCGCGAACGAGATACCGTCGGCGGAAACCGCCGTCGATGTGTAAGCTTCGCTAGTCGCCGGTTGCAAATCCACACCCTGAGAAAGGGTGTTTGATGCAAAATCCCACCGGTAGCAGTTGCCGTCTTCACAATTCACAACGGCACTCTTACCAGCAATGTCGATAGCTGCCATGTTAATGCACCATTCTCGAACTCCGGGTATGCCTACGTTTGCTGTTGGGCCAACGACCGTTAGCACCTCTTTCATTGTTTGATAAATGGGACCCGTCGTGCCGTCGTCATATTGAGTCGTAAAATCCTCTGTTGCGTTCGGATCGAGAACAGCGACCTCATTTAATCCATTGCCTGGCTTAGGGGTGATTCCTGAATCTGAGTAGTTATTATATTTCGTTAGGATGAGGTAGGAGGACTTGCCTGAATAGCTAGGCACTGCTGAAGCCGGCACGATAGAGGGAGTGTCATCCCATCCAAAAGCGCCGGGTGTTTTCACCAAGCTCAGATCCGCCGAATAGTGAAGCATGAAGCCTCGGTCAATGTTGGAATACCAAACGCCGTAATATACGTCGCCATCCGGCCCAATAGTAGGCGAAGCGCTTCCATCATCAAACAGGTAGGGGAACGACGTGTCTCCCGCAGTGTCAGACGGGGAAGATAGAAACGCCTGACTGGCTGTCGCGAGATTTATCGTGTTGAGCCTTAATAGGACTGGATTTGAGTAGTTGCCATTGCCCTGTTGCTTTACTCCGACATATACAAATTTTCCGTCCGCTGTAACAGCGGGAGCGCAGTTGGTGGCAACTTCTTGGCCGGTAAATCCGGAGGCGCCGTCAGCGGAAACCCAAGTTCCCACCCCCGTTGACGAAATTTTTGCGATGCCGCTCGATATACCGAGGGGGCTGGTGAACTCAGAAGCCACATAGAAGCCAAAGTAAATATTGTTATTGGCGTCGGTCGTTATGGGTGTGCAAACCTGAATATTGGAAGCGTAGGCGACCGATGTGGACTGAAAGTTAGACATCCCATAAAAGCAGAGCTGAGTAACAGTTGCGTTAACCGCATCAGCGCTTGATCTCTTATAAATCGTTCCACCAGGTCCCGCATAGTAGAGATGATTCGCCGGGTCTATGGCGGCGCCGTAGATCGGTGTCCAGTCGTGAGGCATCCAGTCAACGAAATCCGAGTTCTCAGTCCAAGTCGTAACGCCAGTGCCCAAATCGTGGCCTTCCACCCGATAGGTATCGTTTACGGAAGGATACGTGTTGTTTGGGCCCGTGCGAACGTCTACGACAACCGTGCCGGCTTGGGTCACCAAAGTGGAACCGTAGTGAGCAAGCACCACGCCGCCATTGGTGCTCCCGACCGGAAAGAGGTCCACCGGGGTTTGCCAAAGGACGGCATTTACGTTTTGAACACCGCTGGTGCTCATACCCGAGTGCTGCGCATCTTTTCCGTATTGGGACCAGAAAGGCTGGGCCGCCGAAACAGTTGGCAGAGAAGCAAAGCCGCAAAGAGCAGCAAGAAGAGCGATAGATTTATGATTACTCATAAGAGTTGGAAAGAGACACCCCCGGTGGAATACGCTACTTAGTATAAGTCAAAGCAACCGAATAACAACAAAGTTCAGACGGCAATGGTCGGACGATGTTTAATAAGCCGCAAGTTCTTTTACCATTTAGCCCCTTTAAAAGCATAGCCATGAAGTCTCCGTAGACCATAATTGACTCATCCCAATGCAAGAAAATCTTCCTTCAGTTAGTTACGCTCGCCGAAAGACGAGGCCTATTCCAATTGGCAATTTGGTTATGGGCGGCGGCCATCCGGTTATGGTCCAGTCCATGATCACCGAAGAAACGAGAAATGTGGATGCTTGCGTGGAGCAGATCATCGGCCTTCATAAGGAAGGCTGCGAACTGGTTAGGGTTACAACCCCGACCCTCGGCGAAGCCCAATGCCTTGAAGCGATCCGCGCGAAGGTGATCGAGAAGTATGGCATGGTGCCGCTTACCGCCGACGTTCACCATCAAGGCACCGATATTGCCGTCGAAGCGGCCAAATATGTCGATGAGGTCAGGGTAAATCCTGGACTTTTCGTTTTCCGAAAAACGACCAACAAAGAGGAATACACGCCCGAAGAGCACGCCGAAGAACGCCTGGCTATAGAGGCGAGTTTTCTCCCCGTTATTGAGGCCTGCAAGAAGCGCAATATCTCTATGCGGATCGGCGTGAATCACGGCTCGCTGGCCGAGCGCATGCTCGTTACCTACGGCGATACTCCGGATGGAATGGTGGAGTCGGCCCTGGAATACCTTCGCATCTGCGAAAAGCATGATTACTTCAACCTGAACATTTCCGCCAAAGCTTCCCGTGTGCCCATCATGATTTCCGCCAACCGACTTATGGTTCGAAGGATGGAAGAAGAAGGGATGAACTACCCGCTTCATTTGGGAGTAACCGAAGCAGGCGATGGCGAATACGCCCGGGTTAAATCCACCGCCGGAATCGCTACCCTTCTTATGGAAGGCATCGGCGACACGATTAGGGTTTCTCTATCAGAAGATCCCATCCACGAGATCCCCGTTTGCTACGATATTCTGCAGGCCCTTGGCCTTCGAAAGACGAAGGTGGAGTACATTGCCTGCCCCTCATGCGGCCGGACGAAATTTAATCTGCCTTCTGTTCTCCATGAAGTTAGGAACGCTACCAAACATCTGGTTGGCTTGGATATAGCCGTGATGGGCTGCATTGTAAACGGCCCCGGCGAAATGGCCGATGCCGACTATGGATATGTGGGCAAGGCGGGCGGAATGATCACGCTCTACCGCAAAAAAGAGGTGGTGCGCAACAACATCCCCCAGGAACAGGGCGTTACCGCTCTTGTTGAGCTTTTGAAGGCGGACGGCCTTTGGCAGGAGCCTCCTTCATTTCCGGAGGGTTCGCCTCGGGAGAAGCAGCTTACGGCCTTGAAGGTTGTGTGAAAATCGAGAATCGAAAATTCCCGACCTTCCCCCGTCACCTAAAACCAGCTAAACTTCCAACATCGTGCCGACCCATGCAGATACAACCGTAAGCCGAGTAAAGGCGTCCGGCGTTGGTGCTGCCTCGCCGGTAGATCTCGTTGCGGTTGGGTTTTCCAGAAGGCAGGAAGACGCCGAAGACGCCGAGCACATGGCGCGCGAAATCCTTAAACGCTACAACCAAATTGGCCGAATCTTAGATATCAGCACCCAAGAAATGAGGGAATATGCCGGGCTGGAAGATTTTGAGGCGCTTCGTGCCCAAGCGCTCATGGAACTCGGCCGACGGGCAGCCCTCGCCGGCAAAGGCGAGTTTGATATCGTGGATTGCGCAGAAGACGTTGCGCGTATTCTCAACCACCTTCATTCGGAAAAGAGGGAGCATGTTTGCGTGCTGATGCTGGATGCCCAGAACCAGGTGATTCGGTGGTCAACCATCCACATCGGGACGCTGACTATGTCGATGGTCGGCCCGAGGGAAGTTTTTAGAGAAGCGATAAGGGAAGGGGCATCAAGCATCATCCTGGCTCATAATCATCCTTCTGGTGACACTACCCCAAGCCCAGAAGACATCGAAGTCACGGCCAAAATAGCAGAGATAGGAAAAATGTTGGATATTCAACTCGTGGACCACATCATCATCGGTGACGCCAAGCGGGCGGTTAGCCTGCGCCGAAAGGGGCTGATAAAGTGAAAACAGAGACCGGCTGGGAGCAAACCGTCGAGACGATTAAAGCCCAAGCGCAGGAAATGCATGCAGCCCGAGAAGCGGGCCTGGTTAAGTGCCGGCTGCTTACGCAGACCTCAGCCAAGTGCATTCGCCACATCCATCGGCACCAGTTTGAAGAGGCGGAGCGCCTGCTTCAGGAAGCCAAGAAGATAAGCAAAGAGGCAAGGGAAGCGCTAAAGCCCTTTGGTGAGCTTTACTTCGCAGGCTATCTCCATGATTCCGAAAAGGAAATGGTGGAGGCAGGAGCCGTCCTTGCTATGGTCCGTAATGAGCCCTATCCAACGGCAGCAGAACTCGGGACGCAGATCATGAGCTATCTGAACGGCATGGGGGAGGCGGCAAGCGAATGCCGCAGGTTCGCCCTCGATGAAATGCGAAAAGGAAGAATGCCGAAGGCGGAAGCCATCCTACTTCAGATGGAGACGATTTACGATGATCTCATCACTTTCGATTTCGCAGATTCGATGACAGGCGGGCTTCGCCGCACCTGCGATGCCTTACGCGCGGTTATCGAGCGAACGCGCAGCGACCTTACGGCAACGGCCAGCCAGCAGGAGCTGATACGGGAACTTCAATCAACCAAAGAGGCGATTTTGCAGAATAAGGGCACTGCGTGAAGATAGCCACTTTCAACGCGAACTCGGTGCGCATGCGGATGCCGATCATCCAGGAGTGGCTTAGCGAACATGAGCCTGATGTGCTCGCGATTCAAGAGACCAAGGTTGAAGACGGGAAATTCCCAGTCTCCGATTTTGAAGACGTTGGCTACCAGGTCGCATTTCACGGGCAGAAAGGAACGAACGGAGTCGCCATTGCTACTCTGCAGCCCTTGCAGAACGTAAAGATTGGATTTGACGATCCGCTGTTTCCCGTGGATGGCCGCGTTCTTATGGGGGAACTGAACGGCGTAACAATCATCAACACCTACGTCCCGAACGGCACTGCGGTCGGAACTGACAAGTTCGAATACAAGTTGCGTTGGCTGGCTAGGTTTCGGCAAATGCTGGATCAGAAGTTTGGAAAAGACGCGCCGCTTATCTGGCTTGGGGATATCAACATTGCTCCTAAACCAGAAGATGTCTATAACTCAAAGAGATTTTATGGCGGCGTCGGGCACCACCCCCTGGAATTTGAAGCCCTTAACAAAATAATGGATTGGGGCTTAACCGATTGCTTCCGCAAGTTCACCCAAGGGCCCGGTTTTTACTCCTATTGGGATTACATCATTCTCACGTCTGTTGAGAAAAACTTCGGCTGGCGCATTGACCATATCTATGCTTCGCCAGCTCTTCAAGGGCTTTGCACGGAATGCGTTATCGACCGCGCGCCCCGCTCGATGGAGAAACCTTCGGACCATACGCCGGTAGTGGCTACGTTCGATCTTTGATTTTAGACGTCCTAATAGATGACCCCGAACAATAAGTTTGATTAGGGCATCCAATCTAAGGAGACAAATTTTGGATGCACGCAGCGTATGCATATTGCAACAGGAGAAAGAAGTATCGAATGAAGAAAAGTTTTTACAAAGTCACTCTTATGGCATTAGCCGTAACCGGGGCTGCACTGGCGATGGCCCAGCAACCAATAACGGTTACTGTAAATGGTCACCCAATTCAGTTTAACAACGGACAGCCCATTCAAGAGCAGGGCCGCGTCCTCGTTCCGCTGCGTGGCGTTTTCGAAGCACTCGGTGCATACGTTCACTGGACGGCAGCGACCCAAACGATCGATGCCAACCGTGGCAACACGACAGTCGAGTTGCAGATCGGCAACCACGATGCCCATGTTAACGGCAAGGACGTCAACCTTGATGTACCACCCCAGTTGAACGGGGACACAACCATGGTTCCGCTCCGTTTTGTGAGCGAGGCGCTTGGTGCCGACGTGAACTGGATGGATGCGCAGCAGACCGTTGCGATCAAGATTGGTCAGGCGGGCCCCGGCCATGACGAGCACTATGAGGCGGAGCATCACGAGCGTCACGCGCCTCCTCCTCCTCCACCACCACCTCCACATCGCGCGGCGGAGATTGTTTTTAACACGGATATGGTGGTGCCAACTTCCTTAGAGCAGCCGCTCGCTTCTGATCGAAACCAGACTGGGGACACCTTCTCGGTAATCGTGAACGGCATGCGCCCTTATGCGGGCTTGCCGCCTGGAACCAAAATCGGCGGACATATCACCGATGCTCGCCCGAGAAACGGCGCCCATCCTGGAGTCTTGACGGTAGCTTTTGATGAGTTCATTTTCCCGGACGGACACACGACACCGATTCGGGGCCAGCTCTTTAGCATGGAATCCGACAGCGTGATTCGCGGAAATGATGGTCGCTATCGTGCTCGTCCTGAAGTTGCCCACAGCGCGGCTCCGGTTGCCTTTATTGGCCTCGGCAGCAGCGGATTCTCGTTTGGTCTGTTCCTCAACGGGCATGTTGCAACCGATTCACACGTGCACGCGAGCGTTGCAAAGGTGTACGACCGGCTGCATGCACACCCAGAGTTGTCTCGGAATGTGTATTTGCCGCGCGGAACGGCGATGGGCGTTCTCATTACTCAGGAAGTAGTCATTCACTAAGGCTGAATGTTCGAGAAGGGCGCAGGCTTTGCCTGCGCCCTTCCATTTGCATACATCAGAATAGTCGGGTGGAATCACGAACTGTTTCTTCTTCGCGGGTTACGATGTCCGAGGTGATGACCCCGACGGGATCTAACTTTCTGGGCAAGGTCTTTGGAGGGACGATTCTTTCCCTTTTGGACCTTGTCGCTTACGCGACTTCCTCACGCTATGCAGGCGCGATCAGCGTTACCGCCAGCTTTGACCGGGTAGATTTCCACGAACCGATAGAGGTCGGAGAGATTGTAAGTTGCGAGGGCCTGGTTTCCTATGTGGGCAGAACGAGCATGGAGATCACCATCGAGGCTTACGCTGAGAACGTGTTCACGGGCGTAAAGCGGCACACCAACACTGCTCGCGTGACCATGGTCGCCCTAAAAGACAACAAGCCGGCAGAGGTTCCACGCCTTATTTGTGAAACGGCGGAAGACAAGATCCGGTTCCTGGAAGGCAAGCTGAGAAGGGAACTCAGGGGGCTTCAGCGACAAGACTTCGACCGTCTCGCCGCCACGTTCCGCACTGCCGACGATGCTGAGCTTAACAAGCTAATCGAGAACAAGACTTTGTTAGGTTCGGAGAAGTAAGACCGGTATGGGTTCGCTAGTCCAGAAATGGCAAGCCATATTTGCGATCTATTTTCAGGATGGCTTGGCTTACAAGGCTAGCGCCGTTATTTGGATCTTGACGGATGTGGTGACGGCGGTGACCATGCCGCTTGTTTGGGCTACCGCGAGCGCGGCCACCAACGGTCCCATCAATGGCTTCCGCACAGGCGATTTCGTTCTCTATTACCTGTGCCTTCTCTTGATGAACAACTTCATCACAAGTCACATCATGTGGGACCTCGCTTCCGAGATCAGGGAGGGGATATTCACGGTCGCCCTGGTTCGCCCGATCAGCTATTACCAGGTATCATTTTTCAGGAATCTTGCTTGGCGGGTGTTCCGCATCCTGCTCTTCGTCCCAATCTTCCTCTTGCTGCTGTTCCTTTACCGGGGCTATCTGACCGGCGAGCATGTTTACATCTCGTTCCCGTTCGTTATCACCGTCATTCTGGGGCACCTCGTCAGCTTCACATTCGTGATGATGATGTCGATGCTGGCCCTATTCACCCAAGAGGTTTTTTCGATTTTTGAACTGTACTACGTGCCGCTGATTTTCTTATCAGGCCAGCTTGTTCCAATAGCCATGCTTCCCAACTGGGCTCAGTCGGTGGCTAGGGCCCTTCCATTTTATTTCACCACGGGCGCGCCGACGGAGATCTTAATAGGTCGCGTGCAGGGAGACGCGATCTATCAATGCATGGGAATGCAGATCATTTGGATAGTCGTTGCGTACGCAGCTTCCAAGGCCCTTTGGTACAAGGGTCTTCGGCATTACACGGCGGTTGGGATGTAGCCTACTTTGAGGCGACTTTCGCGTCGTCAATCGTGGTCGCCAATACGATCACAAACATCTCATCCGTCGTCTGCTCACCCCAGGTCACCGTTCGAGCGGGGTGATTGGGATTGCGAGGATTATCTGCTGAGTTATCGTAAGTGGCTTCCGCTTCGATGACGCTGCCGGCAGGGATTTTGATCGGCTCCTTGAACTGGTAGAACAACTGCCAGTTGAAGTCCCAGTCGTTCACAAAAACGAGCGGCTGCCTCGTGCCATCCGGGAAAACGACGTCGGCTTTCATCGACTTGCCTAACAGGTGCATGTGCGGCGTGAGGCCATACGCCGTCATGTCGCGATGAACGTGGAAAGTGAGATGCTCTTTGTGGTCCGCATCGCCGGCGGGGATCTTGATCATCGGATTGACCAGCCAGGTCACATTTAAAACCTTCTTTGGCGGTTCCTTGTCAAAGTAGATGCCGGCCCTGGTTAGATCTTCTTCAGGCTTACCATCCTTGTGGTAGTGAACCTGGATAACGATGTTCGCACCCGGCTTCAGCCGGTAGGCGATATCGTTGGGAGTGAGGCGTGGCCTAGAACCTGGAACCCAACCTCCCAGGGTGGTGTCGGGAAAGAATCCGGGACCGGCGCCACTGCCGGTATAGCCTTCTTGGCCATCCATTTCAGCGGCGAGCAACTGATTTGATCTGGTACCCGCATCGACAAAAGCGATCACGTGATGCACGACTCTTCTGTTTCCCGGCTTAACGTCTAATCCGGTCACGTAACGGGTCTCCTTGAAATTCGTGTGAATGACGTAGTTGCGGTAAACATCCGCGCCATCCGCTGCCAACTTGTAGGGCCTTGAAGGCTCCAGAATCATATCCGGCTTACCCAGCGGCCACTCGGGCACGGGTGGATAGTTCAGATTTTCGGAGACGAGATGGCCCTTAGGCGCGCCCGCTTCATTCCATCGCTGGAGGGTAAGGATTTGCTCTTCAGAAAGGGAAATATCGTCGGCAAACTCGCCGTAGCCATGAACCGCTTTCCAAGGGGGCATCTGGCGGTTATATGTAACTCGGGCAATATTCGGGGCCCACTTCCTAGCGTTCGTATAACCGATGAGCGAAAAGGGAGCAACTTCGCCGGGACGGTGGCAGCTTATGCAGTGTTTTTCTAAAATTGGCTTGATATCCGCCGCGTAGTTCACTGCGCCTACCCTTGGTGCGGGTGCGCTTGGCATTAGCAGGCAACCTATAACGTCGGTGTATTTTAGCGTCGGAGTTTTGCCATCAATCGTTGCCGTAATCGCGGAATCCAAATAGGGCTTCTTGGCAAGGGAAGCGTCGGGGTTATCATCCACTGCGCCGCGGTAAACCTCTTTGCCGCTTGGAGCAAGGACGACCGCCGTCGGAACCGTTGTTACCCCGAGCGATTTGGCCTCAGTCGCGCCGACATCGACCCGGAAGGGAAATGAGTAATGCCGATCCGACATGTAGGCCTGGATTTCAGGTCGGGTTTCTAAATCGTTTGGGAAAAGAGCTTCAAACTGAACGCCTTCCGCCTCATATTTTTGAACGAGCGCATTGATGCGCGGGGTGTAACCAGCCGCAATGGGGCAGTCCGTGCTTAGGAACAGCAATACTTTGGGCTTTGATTTGGAGCTGGTGCCCAGGCCGTAGACGCCTGCTCCGAGGGAACCCAGGGCAATGAGGGTCGATAAGGTGCCGAACTTAAACTTCATGTTCTTTTCTAATTGTGATGCATTTCTTTCACTAGAGATACTTCTTTGGGTCCATATAAGGCGGACTGGCTTAATAGAATCTACTGTTTAACCCTGTTAAACGTCTTGGAACGGCCCGGAAACTCGCTCATTTTCCTGTGCATTCGGCGTTCTGATGCCAAAGATTAATACTAGGTATTCGACCATGAGTTTAAGCAGCAGTCTTTCCGGAACCAGCTCGACAACAGGCTCGACATCATCACTTGGTGCGTCGGGCGCGGTTGGAGCAATTAACTTCACAGGTATTGCCTCTGGATTGGACACGAACTCAATCATCCAAGAGTTGCTCCAGGCAGACCAGATCCCGATCACCAATTTACAAAACCAATCCACGGATCTCTCCAACCAACTAACTGTTATTCAGGAATATCAGGCAGCAGTTCAGGCGGTGGGAAGCGCGGCGCAGGCCCTCGATACCGCATCCGCTTTTAATCCGATAACCTCTTCAAGCAGCGACCAGACGGTAGCTACTATCACCACCACTTCGGGTGCCTCAGCAGGAACATACAACCTTACAATTTCTCAACTCGCTCAGGCTGAAAAGCTTTCTAGCAGCGCACAGCAGGATTCCACGACTGCTCTGGGGCTTTCGGGAACGATTGTCGTAAACGGCCAGGGTATTCAGATTGGAAGCGGTGACAACCTTACAACGATCGCTCAAAAGATCAACGGAACGAACTCCGGGGTCACGGCTAGCATCATTTCTGGTGGATCTGGAAACAACTACTTAACTTTGACTGCCAATAACTCTGGCGTGGCGAACAAAGTTCAGATTGCCGATCTGCAGGGAACGGTGGCCGGGTCTCTCGGGCTTATTGGTGGAACGGCTACGGCGCGAAGCGCAAGCAATGGAGCGGATCTAGGCTACACGTTTTCTAGTCAAAGCGATAACTTAAATTCTCTCCTTAACGCGAGCAATTTGGGAACCGCATCTTTTAGCATCAATGGTGTAAACGTATCCGTAGACACCACTTCCACGACTTTGCAGGGCTTGGTTAGCGCTATTAATACGGCGAATACCGGGGCTACGGCGAGTATCGTGACCGGCACAAATGCTACTGGTGGAACAACCTATCAGCTTAAGCTGACGGGCGCAACATCTTTTACAGATGGAAACAATCTGTTGCAAGGCGTTGGCGTGTTGCAGCAAGGCTATTCGAACGAGGTCCTGGGCGCCCAGGATGCCAAGTATTCGCTTGACAATATCAATCTGACAAGCTCTTCAAATACGATCACGAACGTTATTCAGGGATCGACAATCCAGTTGCTTAAAGGAACAACCGCAGCTCCAGGAACAACCACTATCGCGTTGGCACAGGACACAAGCACGGTATCGACTACCGTTCAGAGCTTCGTTACGGCTTATAACAATTTGAACCAGTTCGTAGCGCAAAACTCCGCGTTGGATACATCTACCTACCAAACTGGCCCCCTGTTTGGCGATCCGAATGTTCAGCAGATCCAAAGCACATTGGCGAGCGATCTGTTCACTCCGGTTCCGGGATTGGCCCAACCCTACAACAACTTATCTTCCATCGGGTTGGCATTTGATCAAAACGGAAACTTAACTTTTGACTCGACTCAGCTTACGGCCGCGCTGACATCGAACCCTACGGCTGTTCAAAACCTTTTTACTGCAACCGGGTCCAGTTCTGCTCCTGCCATCAGTTATATTGCTTCAACGACTAAAACGGTTCCTTCCGGGAGTGGCCAATATGCCGTTAACATCACACAGGCAGCAACCCAAGGTTCGTTCACTGCTTCGACAGCACAGACGGGCCCCCTGGCCAACAATGAACTTCTTACTTTTAACGGACCCCTGTTTTCGAATTCGAATGCGGTGGTGTTGCTTCAGGCGGGCGAAACCCAGCAGGACGTCGTTAATCAAATAAACTCGGACGCAACGTTAAAGAATGATGTCATAGCTTCCGTCCAAAACGGGAATCTTGTAATCACCAGCCAGAAATATGGCACGAATGGGAATTTCACGCTGTCTAGCGATACGGCCGCATCGGGCACAAGCAGTGGCCTGGGGGGCGGCACGGTCACAAATGGCCTAGACGTCGCAGGAACCATCAACGGCGAAGCAGCAACCGGTAATGGGCAGTATCTAACGGGCAACTCCGGCAATGCGAAAACAGATGGGCTGCAAATCAGCTACAACGGCACTGCAACTGGCCAAGTCGGCAGCATATCTTTCACCAACGGTGTGGGCTCAATTCTGAATAATGCGATCACGAACTTTACCGACCCCACCACCGGATTAGTCACAGCCGACGAAAACACGATTAATACACAGATAGCGGATATCGCTAAGCAGGTTACACAACTTCAGACGGCCATGACGAACGACCAAGCTCAGCTACAGACCGAGTTTGCGAACATGGAATCGGCGATAGCCAACCTGCAAAACCAGCAGAAACAGTTGAACGCTGAGCTCGGCACCACCTCTTCTACAAGCAGTTCGACCGCCTAAACTCGCACCAGGACGGTTTCTTTATTGAATAAAGTTACCGCCGCTTTGATTCCAATTACGGCCAGAACGATGCTTACTCCTATACAAATAGCGATTGAGCTAAAGGTGAGCTGCGACTGCAAAGCCTGCCTGATGATTGTGGCCGTGTTCAAAACGGGGATTGCATAAAGCCAGGAAGACTTCGCGTAGTCTGTAAATCCAATAAACTGGCTGCACATGGCGGGCATCAGCACCAAGAAGCTAACGGCCGTTAAGTATGTTTGGGCTTCTCGCGGGTTTTTCGCGTAGGCACTGAGTGCCAGAAGCAGGGAAGCGAAAAAGGCTACGGTGGGTATTAGAACGACCACGATCAGCGCTGCAGAGCCCAGGGTAAGACCAAGACCCTGCGGAAAGAGCGTATCGGCGATTTTTGTGTGGGATTGTTCGACGATGAACAGCCCGATGAAAGATGAGAGGCTGCTGGTGAGGCACACAACACACAGACTAAAAAACTTGCCGAGCGCAATTTGGGTGCGGGTTGCTGGGGAAATGAGGAGAGTTTCCAGCGTGTTCTTTTCTTTTTCGCCCGCAACAAGTTCGGTGGCGATGCTCATTCCACCATAAAAGGCCCAGATAACGATCAGATAAGGGAGCAGCGAAACGACAAAGTCACTGGCATGAGATTTACCGCCGATAACAACTTCTTTCGGTTTTAGGTTTAAAGCTAGCTCTTCTGAGTGAGGGATGTTGTGTTTCAGCATTAGGCTCTGAATAGCCGCCGTGTTGTAGATGACTTGAGCCTGTTGGAGAATAGTTTTGGATAGGTCTTGCTTTGGATCAAAGTAAGCCCTTGGACTTCCTTTCTCATCATCGATCGAACTGCTGGAACAATCAATAACGACCTTGGCATCGCCTTTTCTTATGAGATCTTCGGCTTCGGCGGGCGAGTTCACCTCTTCGACAGTCCATTTAGCGGTTCTGAAGGAGGCCTCGATATCGGATGGCGC
Organism: Fimbriimonadaceae bacterium; assembly: GCA_036502005.1. Lineage (GTDB taxonomy): Bacteria > Armatimonadota > Fimbriimonadia > Fimbriimonadales > Fimbriimonadaceae > DASXZH01. The sequence continues at coordinate 7,734 of DASXZH010000059.1, read as the reverse complement.
GCCCTTTACAAAGAAGATCTTCTGGTTAGTTGGCTTGGAGACGGTCATCTCCAAGAAGCCGAGCAAGAACATGATCATTACGATCATTAAGGGCGGCGTAATAAAAGCCATGCTCCTCACGCGCTTGTCCCGAAACATATCGCGCAGTTCTTTCTTAAAAATTAATAGTGTTACGTTCATGGCAGAATTATTAGGTGAAAATCGGAGTTGTCGAAAGAACTCCAGCAAGCGATAGGAACGCTCTTTCCAGACTGGTTTCGTTTGTTTGCGCCTTAAGTTGATCGACGGTGCCTTCGCCGCGGATCTGGCCATCGTGGATGACGACCACGTGGTCGCAAAGCCGTTCGACTTCGCTCATGATGTGCGTGCAGTAAATGACCGTCTTGCCCTGGTCGCGGCATTCCTCAACAAACTGCATCACCGATTGGCTGACGATGATATCAAGGCCTGTTGTGGGTTCATCGAAGAACAAAACAGGAGGATCGTGCACAATCGTCCTGGCAATGGAAACACGCTGCTTTTGCCCGGTTGAAAGCTTGTCGCAGAGCTGGTTTTCAAACTCGGCTATCTCCAATTTATCGATGACAAATTGGGTGCGCTCTTTTAGCCGAGCGCCGGATAAGCCAAAGAGCTGCGCGAAATATTCAATCATTTCTCGCGCGGTGGACCTGCCGTAAAGCGCAGTTGACGTAGACATGAATCCAAGGCTCGCCCGCACCTTTTGAGAATCTCTAACGACGTCGAAACCGGCCACGTCTGCCGTACCGGAAGTCGGCGTAAGGACGGTCGAGAGCATGCGCAAGAGGGTCGTTTTTCCCGCGCCGTTGCTTCCAAGCAAGCCTAGTATTTGGCCCGGGCGGGCTTCAAAAGTGACACCATCTACCGCCTTAATTTCTCCGCGTTTGGGGTCAGTAAATATCTTGGCGATGTTATGCGTGCGGACCATGAAGGAGGATGTTACACGAACTAGACGTGATGCCAGAGTCCAAAGCCTCAGTGCGCCTTTCATGAAAAATTTGCATGAACGTGCAAAAAACGTATTGAATGCAAATTCCGTCCTTGTTAACGTGAGTAGAGGGCAGCGCCGATTTGTCTTGCGTCCGTTAACGATTTTCGCCTTAATTGGCGTTGTTGGAATCTTCTTCTGTGGTGGCATTCTTCTCTTTGTTGGCATCGGTCCGCTCGATATAGGCCCGGCTTCCCGAGATCTTCCGGCAGCTTCCCAAGCTTATAGGAATGCGGGCTGGCCATGGGTAGCAGGGCAAGTAGACCCTCGGCCGGCACCTTCTTGGAAAGAGGACGCCGCTCCTGAAATTGAGGCAGCCGCGAACTCGTATAACGACACATCGTTCTCCAAGGCACAAGATGCTCTTTTCAAGGCTTACAACGAAGATCGCTATGAAGACATGGCAGCGCCCCTGGTCCCTTTCCAAAAAACAATGGAGATGGCGATTGCAGCTTCGAAGAAATCGAGAGTTAATTTTCACCGGGATTTCGATTTGGGGCCCTATGTTTTGTTTCCCGAATATGCCAAGGAAAAAGCGTTTGCAAAGATGCTCACCTACGCGGCTGAAGCCAAGTGCGCGTCGGGAGATGTTGAAACAGCGATCAAGTATCTGAAGGCTGCCCATAGGATTGGGCTTCTTGCCGGTGAGGAGCCAAACCTCATTTCCATGCTCGTGGAAATCGCGACTCAGGCGATCGATGACAGGGGTTATCAGATCTGCGCGGGGATTTTGCGTACGAACCCTATAGGGCTCGCCGAGCTGGAGAAATCATATGTAGTCGTGCCCAACATTGATTTTGCATTCCATATACGCGAGGAAGCCTATAGTGGGCTTGCCATATTAAGAAACGTGGACCAATATGGCGGCGCATTTGGCTTGCTGAAAGCGCTTTCAGGCAGCGGCGGTAACTCAGGGCCAGGTTCGACGCCGACACATTTGGATCCTTCCAAACTGCACCGCGACGGCATGGCGCCCGACATCATTTCGCGTGCTTTTCTAGACAAGAGCCTTAGATATTGGGCGTCTATCAGGGCGAGTGGCGAGAATGCAACCGAGACCTCCATGGAAATGGATCGTGCTTCAAAGGAACTGGAAAAGAAACACAGTTTGAGCAACGCCCTAAGTGCCGTTATAACCCCCCACCTTCTCTCAAGCAGGCTTGGCTATCGATCGTATGCGGGCCAGCCAAGAAGCTACTGCCGCATTCCTGGCGGGAATGGAAATGCACGCCAAGACTGGAGTGTATCCAAAATCGATTAGCGACATTCCAGGCATTTGGACCGATCCGTTTGGTGGCAAGCCGTTGCATGTAAAGATTGCCGGAGACTCATTTAGAGTTTATAGTGTCGGTCCCGATGGAGTCGACAATGGCGGCGCAGATAGGAGTGAATCGAAGAGCTATCCGACGTTCAACGGTGACGAAGAGTATGATATCGTCGCTGCCTATCCCAAGATTGGTGAAAAGCACGGTAAGTGATAGGTGAAAGTTGATATGTGGTAGGTCGAAAGTCGAAAGTCAGACTGGTTTCTAAGTTTCTAAGTTTCTGGGTTTCTGAGCTTCTAGGTTCGGATCGGTTTGGACTTTCTTAACCCCTTTACGAGGCGGGAACGCTTGGGAATTGGTTTTATACAGGTTTCATCTGCGACGGTGAGTGGGACTGCGCTTGGCCTGGTTCAAATCGCGAGTCCGCGAGCGTTGTCCTCCTGAGCGGAGCGAAGGACGACGTTGCCTAAACCCTCTTCCGGGCAAATCGTTTTAGTTGGGAATCGCTTGCGGTTCAAACTAAAACGGTTTGCCGGACTGAAGCGGCGTTCCCCCATCCCTCGCTTCGGGATGACAACGTTTCGCTATCCGAACTGATTTGAAGTCTTGCAACTGCACACCCATATGTTCCTTGGCATTGCAATATCGCCAGGGTCGCTTGTGTATAGACTTCATAAACGGCGTGTCGGGCGTGATACTTTCGGCGGAATTCTTCACCAATACCGAGGGGCCAGAAAGCAAATCAGGAGCCCGTTACATGAACTACTTCCAACAATTAAGGATAATGTGAGCCTAGGTACGACAAACGTCGAATGATATTCCTCTGGCTCCTGCTATTCATCCCCATCAGCGCCTTATTGGCGTACGGAGTCCACGCGTCCAGTTCACTTGTTTTTATAGCAGCTCTCATCGCCTTAATTCCGCTAGCCGAATACGTTCGCAAAGCAACGGATCAGCTTGCAAAGCTGGCCGGTTCAGCCATCGGAGGTTTGCTGAACGTTTCCTTTGGCAATGTGCCGGAGTTGGTGCTGGGCTTCTTTATCCTCAAGAGCGGGCAGGTTGAGGTTGTTAAAGCTCAGATCACAGGCGCAATTATCGGCAATAGCCTATTGGGACTTGGTCTGGCGATTATCGTTGGGAGTTGGGGCCGGGAAAGGCAAAGCTTTAGGAAGGAACGTGCGGGCCACGCATCCAGTCTATTGGTGATCGCCGTGATCGCCCTGCTGCTGCCAGCACTATTCAGCATCTCTCAAAGGGGCGTTTCTCCGGATGTGGCGGCGGATTTGAACCAACGGTTAAGCATCGGAGTGGCCGTTGTTCTGATTCTGGTTTACATCGGGAATTTGATTTACACGCTGGTGACCCACCGCGATGTCTTTTCCAGTTCCAGTTCTAATGAAGTTGCGACATGGAGTCTAAAGAAATCTTTGTCGGTTTTGATTCTGGCAACAGTTGGGACCGCCTTTGAAGCGGAACTGGTTTCTGGCGGGCTGGAGAATGCGGCCAAGCAGTTGGGCCTGTCTCCCGTCTTTATCGGGATCATTTTAATTGCTGTTGCGGGCAACATTTCGGAGTATTTTTCCGCCGTTTACTTTGCGCGCAAAGACAAAATCGGTATGGCCCTAAGCATTACGGTGGGCTCTACGATTCAGATCGCTTTATTAGTAGCCCCCCTTCTGGTGCTGTTTTCGGGTTTAACCGGCCATCCTTTGAATCTCGTTTTTGGCAATCCCCTAGAGATGATTGCAATTGCGGGGTCCGCCTTTGCCGTTAATGCTATTGCACAGGATGGCGAAACGACTTGGTTTGAAGGGCTTATGCTGCTGGCCGTTTATACGCTATTTGCGTTGGGCTTTTTCTATAGCCCGGGTTAGGGATCTTGGTTTCCGGGGCTGTAGTTAAGGCTCGCGATCTGAATCGAGAATAACCTGTTTTCTTGCTTCTAAAAGAAGCTCCATTATGCCAAAGTGCGCAGACCATTCGTTCAAGTAAGCCTCATCAAGGCGACTCCTCTGGATTTCCAAAACTTGGACAATGTCGTTCCACTGTCGATCACTGACTCGATTCCCTAAGACAAACCAGCGAAGCTTAACGATAATCGTATCTTCGGGTGACAAGAACGGCAAATATTTATCAGGAGCCACCTCGATGTAGCGCCGATTTCGCATCTGGGCTTGAGTGTAAGGGCTATCACTAAGCAAAAACAGATCTATTTTGTCCAGGGTCTCGCCGTTGAGAATATTGCCGGAAGCAAATTCTTCAAGAGGTGAAAGACTTAATCGGATGGAGTCGGTGTCCATTATGTAGGGCCATTTAACAAGACCTGCAAGAATGTCGAGTTGCTCTTCATTAAGGAGAACTGCCACATCGGCATCGTGCGTGGTTCTTTCCTGACCCCAAACAGAACTTGCCAGCGAGCCCCCGATAACGAACTCGACATTCGTTTTTCTGAGCATTTCTGTTACCTCCAGCAGTGTGATCACTAAACTCAATTTTGAGGGGGCCTCCAATTCTTAGCAGCAAGCTTAAGCGCGCGCAATTCTTCGCAGAGTTCAAAGGTTTTGCGAAGCCGCCACTCGGGCCCTTTTTCGCGCAACAGCTTGATTCGCAAACGATGCATTTCAATGGACGTGTCTAGCAAATCGGTTCGGGTCATTGGAAACTTCCTTGAACTTGCCGGCTTAAGCAATTGCCGAGGCAACTGTTTTGAACGCGTTGATGGCCTTATCCAATTTCGCATCATCTACATCGGCATGAAACACGAGTCGCAGTTTTCTTGGACTCAGCGCAAGAACCCAAACCCCCATCTCTGCCAATCTCGAAACCCAATCCGAAGAGGAATCGCTGAGGCCAACCACAACCATGTTCGTTTGAACGGTGTCCCAGTCAACCGTAAGACCCGGGATCTCATTTAGCGCCGAAGCCATGGCTCTGGCGTGCTTATGATCCTCGGCAAGACGGTCCACCATCTTGGTCAAACTTACTATTCCGCACGCGGCTAGGATCCCAGCCTGTCGCATACCGCCCCCGAGTCTCTTTCGCCACATGCGGGCATCTTCGATAAAATCAGCAGGGCCGCATAGGAGGGAACCGATGGGTGAGCCGAGCCCCTTGCTAAGGCAAATGCTGACCGTATCCACATGCTTTGTGATCTCATTCACAGGCACACCCAACCCAACAGCCGCGTTAAAAACCCGCGCGCCATCTAGGTGAAGCTTTACGCCGTGGTGATCGCAGATCGCCCGGTACTCCGCCATTTTGGCCAGCGGAATAATCGTTCCTCCAGCACGGTTATGGGTGTTTTCAAGGCAGAGAAGCACTGTTCCCGGCGTATGGAGGGTTCGCTTGAGAACGTGACGTTCAACCACTTCAGGGTCCATTACGCCCTTGTTCGAGGGCAGCGTCCAACTGACAACGTTGCTAATAACCGCGGGCGCGCCAACCTCATAGTAGAGGATGTGGGCGTCTTCCTCAATCAAGATGGCGTCGCCTGGGTTGGTGTGGGTAGCGACTGCTATCTGGTTGCCCATGGTGCCACTTGGCACAAACATGGCCGCCTCCTTGCCCGTTTTCTTTGCCGCGAGCTCTTCAAGCTCGTTAACGGTTGGATCGTCGCCGAGGACGTCGTCACCCAGCTTGGCGTTCATCATCGCCTCGTACATCTCGGCGTTGGGGCGGGTAACCGTATCGCTCCTTAGGTCGACGACATCTTGCTGCGAAGCGGGGAAAGGATTTGGCATGGATGAGTTCATTTTACAAGGGTTTAGGCGGCAGGAGCTTGCGGCCGAATAGTGCCGCTTGATTGAGCCTGGAATATCACGCAAAGACGCAAAGCTCGCAAAGAATAAGTGAGATCGATGCGGCAGGATAAGATTGGTTGAGCACCTCTTCTAAGGGCCCATTGACGCAAAACAGTGTTCCCCAATCATTACTTCCCCTTTGCGAGCTTGGCGCCTTTGCGTGACAATCCGGTTTTTCCAAAGCTTAAGTCAGCATTGCCAGCAACTCAGAAGTCTCCGCAATCGCCTCATCCATCGTCGTCACCGCGAAGTCGATTTGCTCTTCCGTAATGATCAGCGGCGGCTCAAGCCGAATCACACGGGGGTTGTTCAGCGTATAGGCCGCGCACATGCCGCGCTTCAGCATTTGGGCAATCGTAAGCTCGCCGACTTCGTCCATCCGGAACTCAACGCCGATCATCAGACCCCGCCCCCTTACTTCACCCACCAGATCAGTGTGCTTCTCAGCCATCTTTTCAAGTTTTTCTTTAAAGAGGGCACCCATAACTCGCGAGCGCTCGACTAAGGCTTCATTTTCGATAACTTCTATGGCTGCTAAACCCGCCGCGCAGGCGACGGGGTTGCCGCCAAAGGTGCTCGTGTGAATCAAAGGGTTTTTGCCGAAGGTCGCCTCCCAAACGGCGGGTGTGCCCACACACACGCCAAGCGGCATCACGCCTCCGCCGACTTGCTTCGCAAGGGGCATAAGGTCCGGCGTTATGCCGTCTCGATTGCAGGCGAACATGTCACCCGTTCGTCCCAAGCAGGTTTGGACTTCATCTGCAATCAATAGTGCGCCATGCTTGCTGCAAGCCTCACGAATCGCTTTCATGTAGCCGACGGGAGGGATGTGAATGCCCCCTTCGCCCTGAATAGGTTCGACGATCATACACGCAGTTTGCCCGTCGATCGCGTTTATTGCGGCCTCGGTATCGGCATAATCCACAAAAACAACGCCCGGCATAAGTGGTTCAAATGGCTTGCGATACTTCTCGCGCCCAGTTGTGGAGAGCGCGCCAATCGTTTTTCCATGGTAGCCGCCGTGAGTGCTTACGATCTTGGAGCGTTGGGTTGTTGCCTTGGCCAGCTTTAAAGCGGCTTCAACCGCTTCCGTGCCGCTGTTACAGAAAAAGCTGTACTGCAAGCCTTCTGGAACGATCTCGCCCAGCTTTGCGGCTAGGTCGCACATGGGTTTACTAAAAAAAGCCTTTCCGCTTAGTGGCAAGAGATCGAGTTGCTTCTTGGCCGCTTCGACGACCTTGGGATGCCGATGCCCCAAGGCAAAGCTGCCGTAGCCGCCCAGGCAATCCAGGAACTTACGCCCCTCATGGTCGTACACGTAGCAACCTTCTCCGAACATCTCTACGCCAAATCCGGCGAAAGCAAGAAGTTTAGCTAAATAGGGGTTTACGAACTGGCTGTACTTCTCAACAACATCCTGATAGAAGGCATCGGAATCCATGGTCGGATTATATCTTCGGAGAAGGGTGACGAGGCATAGGCGTTAATATTAGGCCCTGCCCAGGGTTTCCAAGGTCATTTCCTCGGGACCTAGTAAGGTTATGAGCGGACGTACGGCTGGGTGAGGCGCGAATCCGGGCCCTTGGTGCAGAACCGTGGGGGAGAATGCGCACCGTCCGTATGCGTTTAGTTCTCGAATACGATCCTGGAGGGCCCGGCGCAA
>DASXZH010000058.1:0-113554 GCA_036502005.1 Fimbriimonadaceae bacterium | reverse complement strand
GTGATCAAGCGAGGAACGGCTTACGAGGCCGTTCGACCAAAAAACCTACAGGTTCAAAATGAACCTTGACAAATCACCATACGATCTCCCCCGGTTCGCGGACTCACCGGCCCCTCCGCCCGAGAGGGGCGAAGAGTTTTGTGGCGAAAAAAGACAACAATGGCGGTTCCACAGCCACAAATCTCTCCCGGATGGAGAGGTCGGTGAGTCCGCGAACCGGGAGAGGCGCGGGCTACCCACCTTTGAAAGTAGCGCTCCCAACCTCATTTTCACGCTTATGTCGCGGATTGTTGACTAGCACTCACTCATCAAAGAGATTATTGAAACCCTCGGCCAGGGTGGGGTGGGAGAAAATGCCTTCCTTCAGCACAGGGTAGGGTAGCTTGCCCATCAACGCAATTTGCAGCATGTTCATGATCTCGCCGCCTTCATACCCAAGCACGGCAGCCCCAATAATAACCTTAGAATTCGGGTCCACAAGCACTTTCATGAAGCCACGGCTTTCACCGATTTCATAGGCTCGGGCGACATCCTCCATCGGCATGGAAAACAGCTTGTAAGGGATCTTTTGCGCTTTAGCTTCCTTTTCGCTAACCCCAACGTGCCCCAGTTGTGGATCGGTGAAGACAACGTAGGGAACGAGGCGCCCCTTGGTGGAAGCTTTTTTGCCATCCAACAAAGTTGATCGGAGAATGCGGAAATCATCGTAAGAGATGTGCGTGAACTGCGGACCGCCGTTAACGTCTCCAATCGCATACACGCCTTTCACATTGGTCTCCAAGAACTCGTCGACTTTAACGGCACCATTCGGTAAAGTCTCGATTCCGGGGACTTTAAGCTTCAAATCCACAGTGTTTGGCCGGCGGCCAAGGGCGACCAACAGATGAGAGGCGCTTAGTTTTTCGCCATTATCCAGCACAACCTGCAGGTTTCCGGCTTCGCCGGTAACCTCTATCGCGGAGACTTTTAAGTGGAACGTGATCCCGTCTTCCGTAAACACTTTTTCTAAGGCTTCCGAAACATCTTCATCTTCACGGGCGACAAGATGTGGCGCCTTCTCAACAATCGTAACCTCGCTCCCAAGACGGCGAAACAACTGTGCAAACTCCACGCTGATGTAGCTTCCACCGAGAATGATGAGATGGAACGGAACCTCATCTAGCTCCATAATGCTTGCATTGTCTAGGTAGGGCACCTGATCCAGGCCCTTTATGGGAGGGATAAATGGCGCGCTCCCGGTGTCGATAACGATCGTCTCTGCCGTTAGCTCGCGTTCGCCCGCCTTTAAAGTTTTTGGGCCAGTAAAGGAAGCGCTTTCGCAAATAACCTCCAAGTTGGGCGTGCTGTAATCTTTCTTCTCACTGGATGAGCGGAATTCGTCCACCATCGCGCGCTTTCGGGCGCGTACAGCCTCCATATTCGTGGAGATTGGGCCGGTAGTGATGCCGTACTCCGCGGCTCGCTTGGCCAAGTAAGCGACTCGGCCGCTGGCGATCATTGTTTTCGTGGGTGTGCACCCGGTGTTAATGCACGTTCCGCCAATATGCTCCCGTTCTATAAGGGCGGTTTTCTTGCCACGGTTGGCGCATTCCCGCGCCAGAGGGTCTCCGCCTTGTCCGGATCCGATAACGATTACATCAAACTGCTCTACCATTAACTACAAACTATAGCTTCTCATCCAACTCGCTTACCGAACGTGCGTTAAGAATGGGCGAAGGCATGCACAAACTCCCGCGTCTAGTTATCGCGAAGGCGCTTCCCAACTAAATCATTACTTGCGCCATTCATAATAGTTGAACGCACATGCTGGACGTACTCTTACCTGCCATCCTTTTATTTTCGAGCCAAGCTGGTTCCAATGTCAAGCCGGTTACTCTGCAACACACCGGCAAAGCCGGTGAAAAGCTTTCTTACAGTGTGAAGTCCCACGTCCAGGTTGAAGTAAGGCAAGTTGGTCTCGAAACGTGGCTGCCAAACGATCTGGATTTGAACTACACATTCACGGAGCAAGTTACAGAAATAAAGCCTGGCGGCATGATGGCCATCCACTACAAACGACCGACCATGACCGTTATTCAGGGCGAGACGTATGATACGCCTGAGAAGACCACGGTCGATAAGCTCAACCTCGACTACGGCCTAACCGTTTCCCCCATTAATGAGATCGTGGCTGAAAAGGACTTGAACCCGCAAAAGCCCAAAGGCAGTGCATATATTCACTTGCATTCTAAGAGTGGTTGGAAACAGGGCGCGGCGAGCATTCTCGATTTCGTTGGTGAAATCTACCGTCTGGCCCTAAATACGGGTTCCATGGACGGCTCCCTAGACTTTGCGCCAAAGCTTCCACTTGACGATGTAAAGCCCGGCGATACGTGGAAGAAAACGGTCGGCTTTTCGCCTCAGAAACTTAAAGGAAAGAACAAGAACGCCGTTCAACGGTTGGATTACACCTACACTTATGTTGGCGTAATGGATTCAAACGGGAAGAACGTCTACCGAGTTACAGCAGACCTGAGCACAAGCTCCAATCTAGCCGAGTTCTTTTTCGAAGCAACTGGTCTAAATTCGGAAGACACACTCATAAAGGCCATTCCTTTGAACCTAAAGCAACACATCGATTTCGACCTGGATATGAAAACCGGGGAAACGCTGCACGCTCAAAGTCAGGCCACTGGCGGTTTCAGCATTCAAACAACCGAGTCTGAGCAAGCACTGCACGAGGAAAGGTTTAAAGGCGGCACTGAGCTAAATCTGCTGGAAAGATCACAACCCTAGTACATTTACGGGGAAGTTGAGTTATAATGCCATTAGTTCCAAGGATTGGGGCTACAAAATCGTTTTGGTTGCCAGACAGGAGGTCTTATGCAAAGCGTTGATTTGAAAGCAGGGAAGCTGTCCATCTACCCCTCTGAAACTTCAAGCGGCTCACAAGTCGTGCCACCCGTCTAAACCGTTCAGTGAAGTCTCTCGACCTTGCCTTGCGGAAGACGCTCATCGTCTACGGGATTTGCGGCACGTTGCTGGCATTTGGTGTGGAGTTGTGGACGCCATACCGGATGATCTCCGTGCTTGGCTGGCTCATGATCCCGGCCCTTGCCCTTGCCACCGAGTTTTTGCCGGTGCGAATCTCTCGTAACGGCCTGCGTATCACCTTCTCGCTGCCGTTTGTGGCAGGGATGGCAGTGGCGACGGGCGCGACCGGCGCTTTACTTGTAGATCTTCTTGTGACCCTGGCGGCCGCGCTGTATCTGCGAAGCAAGCAGGAAAAGGGAGTAAAGTCTTATTGGATCCTTCTTAATCTTTCGGTTTGCCTGATAAGTGCAAGTTTGGCCGGTTTTGTTTTCCATTTCGCCACGAATTCCGGCTCTGGCCACACGACGCTTGGCGCTTTGGCCTTTACCATCACCTATGCGGTAGCCAACTTCCTCTTGGTTTGCAATGCGGATGCGACGATGTCGCTCGGTCGATTTAAAGAAAGAGTTCATTCCACGGCAGCCATTGCCGCGCAGGGGATGTTGCTTTACTGCCTGGCAGCCGTTGCCGTTGCCATTCTAGTTTCGAAAGAGCTCTATCTTTTCCTGCCTTTAATGCTGCTGCCATTAGTTGTTCTGCGCAGGGTATTGAAGCTGAAAGCGTTGCTGTTCGAGCAGTATTACGAATCAGTAACGGCGCTCACTCTCATGCTTCAGCGAGCCCATCCCTACACTCACGGGCATCTTGAACGCGTTTCGAGGATCTCGGAGGAAGTAGCGTTGAGATTGGGTTTATCGGGTCCGAGGGCACGGCTAGTTAGGGAAGCATCGGTTCTTCACGATATCGGCAAGATCGCGGTAGACGAGGCCATTTTGGATAAGCCGGCACGACTTACGGATGAAGAGTTCACCCATGTCAAGCGCCACTCGGTTCTGGGCGCCCAAATACTTGCACCTGTAGAGGCCTTGAGAGAAGTTGTGCCCTGGATACGCCATCACCACGAGCGACCCGATGGCACCGGCTATCCCGATGGCCTTAGCGACGTCGAGATCCCGATTGAAAGCAAAATCATCGCTGTAGTTGATGCGTTTGATGCAATGACTGGGGGCGATGCCCCTAGCGACCGTCGGCCCTACCGAGAGCCGATGACGGTCGACCAAGCCCTCCAAGAATTGGATAGATGTAGTGGCACTCAATTCGATGCAAGGGTAGTTCAGGCTTTTCGGTACGTATTAGGGAGTGGAGTCGTATGATCGGAAGAGAAACTTGGGACGTTTTAATCGCTCTGGCGTTGACCACGGTGGCCATGCTTTATTACGGCCGAATCTATCTGCCCAAAAAGATCGATGACCGCACCCGAGAATCGCTTAAGGCGTTTAGCACGGCCGTTGAGTTAAGGTTTCCGGTACGGGAAGGGCTCTCGAATCGGGTTGTAGCGCTCAGTCGAGAACTTGGCAAAAGGGAAGGTCTCGCAGGAAAGCAGCTAAAGGATTTAGAAATGGCCGGCCGTCTGCGCGATATCGGTCTCTGCGCCATCCCTTACCGCCTCGTGAACGACAAACCGATGGTAGAGTGGACGGATGGCGATTACGCTATTTATGAGCGGCACCCCGAAGTTGGAGCCGCCATGCTTGAACTGGTTCCTTCGCTTAGCCACTTGGCCGGGATTGTACGCACCCATCACGTGAACTTCGATGGCAGCAGCGGGCCATTTTTCCCTTCTAAAGACAGCCTTCCGATTGAAGCGCGGTTGCTAAAAATCGTTTCAGACTACGTTTGGTTCGAGCGAACGCAAGGCGCTCTCCTCGCCCGAGAAAACTTACGCGACGGGGCCGGCGTTGCCTATGACCCCGAATACGTTTACACGTTCCTGTCTATGTTAACATCATCCCGTGTCACAAACTCAGCCGCGCCCGTCACTGCTTGATCGAGTTCGGCCTTTGTTGCCGCTGCTCGTGTTTCTTTTTGCCTTTGGCTTTCGGCTGACCGGCATCGGTTGGGGTTTGCAGAACGACCTCCATAACCAGACTTATCATCCGGATGAGCAGATCATTCTCGGCAATTCCCAGGCTCTTGATCCTGGCCACTTAGGTCTCACCCCCGGTTTTTACAACTACGGCACCTTGTATTTGACTGCGCTCAACGTAGCGGGCTCGATGGTCAAAACCTACGGCGGAGGTGAGCCCGATCGTCACGACGCCAGTAAGTGGTGGCCCTACGAGGCCAAATGGAATCTGGCGGGACGAGTAATCAGCTCTCTTGCCGGTGCTTTTACGGCCGTGTTCATCTTTTTGATGTTGAGGCGCTTTACGCGGCCCTTTGGGGCCCTGTTTGGCGCTTTGGTGGTAGCCATCGCCCCCGCATTTGTGGTTCATTCACGGTTTCAGACTGTGGATGTATTGGCGACGATGCTGCTCACTGTTAGCCTCTACCTCACGACGCTGCTGTTGCCAGCCACAAGCGCGCACGCCGATCCGCCCGCTTGGAGCAAAAAGCTTGTGCGCTACGCGGTTCTTGCGGGCCTCTTAGCGGGGCTGAGTGCGGGCACGAAATATACAGGAATTCTCGCCGTAATACCACTTATCGTCGCCTGCTTCATGATCGATCGGTCGCTTCGGGTTAAGGCTCTTGTCGGCGGAATAGTGGCTTCTGCGGTTGGTTTCTTTTTGGGCACACCGGGTTCTGTTTTGGACAACGGGCGCTTTATGCAGAGCCTTGCCTACGAAGCGCACCACGTGGCGACTGGGCACGGGCTGCTTTTTATCGATGTCCCGAGCGGATACATCTATCATCTTATCAATCTAGGAGCTGGCATCCAGCCCTTGCTCCTTCTCCTTTGTGCTATTGGCATCGTGATGGGCTTGGTTAAAAGGGAAAAATGGCTTTGGCTGCTTCTGTCATTTTCGCTCCCTTACTATTTGCTCATCGGAGGCGAAAAGGTTCTTTTCCTTCGCTACACCTTTCCGCTCTATGTGATCGCCGCAGCGGGTTTTGGCTGGTGGATGGGATGGGCCCACGAGAGAAAGGGAAAACATCTGTTTGCGGTGATGGCCGGGATATTCGGTTTGGGTCTCTCTCTCATGATCGCTGCCGAGATGACTACCTGGATGATGGGAACAGACCCAAGAGACCAGGTTGCATTGGAGCTGAAGCAACTCGCTAAAGACAAGCCTGGAACGACGGTAGGATCGGCGAGCGATCCTTGGTATTATTCGCCTCCACTCATTCCTGATTCCACCGGTGATTTGGGGATGATCAAGTTGAAGATCGGCGAAATGCTTCGTTCGCAGTCTCCCAGATTCATCAGTTACATTCCTGAAGCTAATGGCCAACTTGACTTGAACAGCCGATTCGACTGGGATACCAGACTCATCACCGATATCAAGCCGGATTACATCGTTTACAGTTCGCTGGAGCAGTACGATGTGGATCGCCTTCAGAACTCGACCGATCTTGATACGGATTCAAAATTAATGGTCGATCGCTATAAGCAGTTTCAAGTGGCCCTAACGGCAAGCTATGCGCCTTTTCAAACTGGACTCGACGATGCTGGCATGCGGATTCAAGACCTCGAATATATTCGTCCTTATTTATGGGTTTGGAAGCGAAAAGATCTCCCTTAGAAGAGCCGGTTTTGTGGTATCTCGATTTCTTGCGTGTCGAAAAGGCGGCGAGCCGGCACACGGTGCTTGCCTACGCCGGCGATTTAAAACACGCTTCCACCTATTTCGATAAGATGGGGCTCGAAAGTTGGAAAGATCTCGGCATTCAGATGCTTTTGAGATATCAGGCTACACTTGGCCCGCCCCTCGCTGCCACAACCGCGCAAAGAAGAATGAGCGCCTTGCGCTCTTTCCTCAAGTTCTTAAAGAAGAACAGGGAAGGTCCGGAAACGCCGCTGCCTTCGGTAGCCGGTTTCAAAAAGCCAAAGCTTCTGCCGAAAGCATTGTCTTACGAAAACCTGGAGGCTCTCTTATCAGCGCCGGATGTTTCAAAGCCCGCGGGTTTAAGAGATAGAGCCTTGATGGAGCTTATATACGGGGCCGGGCTTCGTGTAACTGAAGCGGTGACCCTCACCATGGCGGAGATCGACCTTTCCGAATCCGCTGCCCGTCTAACCGGCAAAAGAGGAAAAACCCGGTGGGTGCCGTTGCCATCTCTCACAAGGGAATGGATTGTGCGCTATTTAGCAAACGCCCGGCCCAAACTGGTTAAAAAGCCAACCGTGTTGCTCTTCGTATCCGATACGGGGAGGCCTCTCCTTCGCCAAACCGCCTACAAGATTTTAGACAGATATAGGATAGAGGCGGGTCTGGAAGTGGATGTAAGCCCGCATACCCTCCGCCACACCTATGCCGTCCACTTGCTTAAGGGAGGGGCGGACCTCCGTGCAGTGCAGGAGTTGTTAGGGCACGAGTCCATAGCCACAACCCAAATTTATACGAACCTGGATCTAACCGAAGTTCAAAAGAAGTATCAAGCAGCGCATCCGCGACGATAACTATAGATATCGTGGATCATAGAAGAAGTATCTTAACGGCTCGTAAGTTCTTGCCTCTTCGAGGGGCATGGAAGGCAAAGGTGGGCCGCTGCTGAAAATATTCTTGAGTGAACACTGGGCATCCACTTTCCGTAAAAACAAACAACCCATTTTCCGGATGGACTCTGCTTCACCCATTGTGAGGAATTTAAAGGTTCTGGGCCTTGTATCGTAGTCGACAACTCCTGGAGCTTTTTCAACCAATGTTCGGCTCACATTTTTCCAGTCCACAAAGGTCGTTTGTCGATTTTCTACCCGGCTCTCCACGGGGAATCCAGCTCGAAAAAGTGCTTGGATGAAATAGTATTCGTCGGGGGCAAACATTAATTCATATTGCTCAGTGAAGTCTTCGCAAAGAATGGCTTCCACCGCGTCTCGGTGAAGAATCATCCACTGGTGCTGTTTATAGAACTGATCTCTTGCCAGAAAGTTTGTATCCCGTAGTTGCGACCACCTTAGGTCGCTAGTCAAGTTTTTTACTACCTCATGCCGAATAAAAGATTTGTCTGTTTGGCTTAAAAACTCTTGTAACGAGGCGAAGGCGTACAGTGGAACGCAGCTATCGGACAAGAATAGAAAGTGAGTGTTTGATTTGTCTTTGAGCGCTTCTCGAAAGAGCAACATGGTTGCTCGAACCAGGGAAATATGGCCGTATGCGGTTGGGATCCTGTCACGAATGATTCTGTCGCGAAGAAATGGCCAAGCAATCTTTTCCGGCAACTTTGCATGACAATAGAGCGAGAACTCAGTTCCCTTAGGGCGTGACTTGAAAAAGTCTTGCCATAGGGCCGGCTGAGTGACGTTTCCAACTGTTAGAAACAAGAATGCTGGCTTCAAATTTGCCTACTCGATCGAGGATGTTAACGAGTTTTAGAACTAGCTCCTCATATTTATTTTCCGATGCAATTCACTTGGCGTTGATAACCGACGACCGCTCCGATATTCCATTATCGTTGAAGGCCTCGATTCGGAAGTAGTAGGGCGCATCCCTTTCCATGCCTCCCCAATAGTATTCAGAAGCCCCGTAAACCATGATGCTGGTGTATAGCTTGTCCGGCGACTGGCCTGCGTAAATCATATAACCGGCGGCATGGTCGGATAGCTTCCATTTCAGCCAAACGTTTCTGCGTTCTGAGTCGCCTCGTAGGGCGATGAAATTCTGAACCGGCTCTGGCTTTTCGCCATGGCCCAACCCGAAAGCTCGAAAGCCACTAAGGGCAAACTTGCCCGTGGCCATATGAACGTTTTCGATCTTTAAGTAGCGAGCTTCGCAAGGCGGATTTAATTCCACATAATCGTGAGGCACATCTGTCTTGTTGTGGCTTTTATCTACCACCGTGTGCCAGTGCCGGCCGTCCAGGCTTGAATAGATGATGTATTCGTGGTACAACCCAGGTACCTTGCCCATGATCTGGGCATCCTGATCCGCATAGTTGATCTGAATGGCCTTAACAGTGCTCACCGCGCCGAGGTCGGATTGCAGCCATTCGCCCTCTTTATCGCTGGCCGCGCACCAATAGGATTTGATGTCCTCATCGACCGCGTTGTTGGCCGTAAAAGAGCCATAGGTGGAGGAAACGGTGACCGGCTTCTTGTAGTTCAGCAGCATCCAGCCCGTAAAGCGGCCTGCTGCGTGGTCTTCGGCGGCTTTGTCTGGGAGGTAGGTTGGGTAATCGCCGTATGCGGTGTTGCTGTAGAGAATGCCATCGTTATCGAATCCGGCCGGCCAAATCCCGATCCTTCTTTCAAAGTTGTTTTTAACGCATATTCCGATGGTGGAGATGTGCCACCAGTTGCCAAAACTGTCTTGGTAAGTCGCCCCGTGGCCCGCGCCTCTGGCGAAGCCGCCCGGCTTATAGGAAAACGGATTGTGGGATTGATAGGTGAAAGGCCCGAGTGGGTGATCGGCGACGTAGACGCCATCTCCGTAGCCGCTGAATTCAGTTCCCGGCGCGCCATATTGAAGATAATATTTGCCGCCGTGTTTCGTCATCCAAGAGCCTTCGATGAACGGCTTAAGGAAGACATCGTCGTTGTGCTCGCCAAACCTTTCCCAACCATGAATGTCTTCGTGCAGGCTTAGAAGGTCTTTCTGCACGCCCAGCGGCTGAAACGTTTTGGGGTCGATCTCCTGGCCGTAGGTGGGAAAGGTGTTGCTGGATCCGAAATAGAGATATAGCCTGCCGTCGTCATCCAGAAAGAAATCCGGATCCCAGGCGCCTACTTGGAAGTTGTCGACCGCCATCTCCCATTCGTTGGCCTTTGGGTTGGTGCTCTTCCAGATAGGAAACGCCTTGGTATAAGTCGAGCCGTAAACGTAAAGTGCATCTCCGATGACAAAGGGGGCGGGCGCGCAAAGATCGTCGTAAGCTTTGGCATCCGGCTTTAAGAAGTGGCGAAACACAAAGTGCCAGTTCAGCATGTCGCTGCTCCACCAATAGCCCCACTGATTGGTGGAGAAGAGGTAGTAGTCACCCTTGAACGTAACGATGGCGGGGTCGGCAGTGGCCCTGTGCTTGCCGTTCTGGACGAAGTCTGGAATGGGGCAGAATCCGTAATCGACGTTGATTGGATTGCAGTATGTTTTTTGCTGGGCGATCGCTTGGGTTGCGAATATGCCGATCAGGAGAAGGGAGATGAGAAGCTCTTTCATCAAGGTTGTGAGAGTGTACTTGGAGGAGGTGACGAGTGACGAGTGACGAGCGGGTTGGAAAGTCGATAGTCGATTGGCGTTATGGCAAGGTAGTGAGTGTCCTCCGAAATCGAAAATCAAAAATCGAGAATCAAAAATCCCTTGGGGGGGAGAGGTTCCGAAGATAAGCTACATAGGTGCATCACAAACGCCTTCACTTCCTTCCGACTCCGAAAGTGCAAAACCCGCGGGGCTAACTCGCTTTGAAGCAAGCTCTTGTTATAGGCCAGGCGTTTCTTACGATAAGTCGTCATCACCCACAGAAAAAGTGAATCCTTGGCAAAGAATTGCGGCCAAAGCCGTTCGCGATTGCCGTTCCAAAGAAGGAAAACTGCCCCTTACGATTGGCTCACAAAACGCCAAACGCATCGCTTAGCTATAAATGCTGTAAAAATCCCAGCCGGGTTCTTTACCAACTCTCAGTGCCGCAAGCTGACCCACGTGGTAGGCATCGTGCGCCACGATGTAGTCAAAACCTGCCTTCAGCTTGGTCTCGTCGTCGACCAAGACTGCCTCGGTTGCCTTCTCCCTCCGATCCCAAAAGACTGAAATAAGATTGTCCCAAGACTTATCGTCAACGGTAAAAGTGCCCCACTCATATTCCTCGCCTTTGGAAGAGGCAATGGTGGCTTCGTAAGCTTCGGACAAGTGCTCGAGCATCTCGCGGGGCGACATCCCGCCTTCGCAGACTTTATCATCCTGCAACGAATCGGGCAAGCCAGCGAACGCTCCGCGTAGCTGGCCACCGATATTCTCAATCTCAAACGCTAATAGTTCTTGTGCTGTCATATTAAATCTTCGTGCTAAGTCCCTGAGCCATGACGATTTCTTCCGCATGGTTTACGGTGAAGGCGATTCGGTGGGTTATGGAATCGATAATGCCTTCCGCACCAGGATGTCCGTTGCCGGAAGCCTTTACGCCGCCGAAGGGAAGATGGACCTCCGCGCCGATACTTGGCAGGTTTACGTAACCCAGGCCGAACTCGGCGTGGTCCCGCACCCACCGCCACTTTCGATAGTCCTCTGTGATGACTGCCATGGAAAGGCCGTAGTCGGTGTCGTTGTAGACTTTAACCGCTTCGGTCATGCCATCGACCGGGATGATCGCTACGTGAGGGCTGAAGGCCTCTTCGCGAAGGGAAAATGTGCCGGGACGGTAGGCCATCCGGTAAACGAACGGCGAAACGAAGTTGCCGCAAGCATATTCACCGTCGGTGAGCTCTTTACCATCGATCAAGACTTCCGCGCCTTCTTCAATGGCTTTCGCACGGTGCAGCTTCCATTTTTCAACGCCTTCTTGATTGATCAGCGGCCCCATGAAGGTGCTTTCCTTGAGCCCGTCGCCGATCTTGATTCGCTTCACCGTCTCTACAAATCGAGCCGTGAACTCCTTCTCGATCTTCTTATCGACGATCAGTCTTCCGGAAGACACGCAGCGCTGGCCGGTTGTCTTAAAGGCGCTTAACACGGCAGCGGGAACGGCGATATCCAGATCGGCATCTTCAAGGATGATGCAGGCGTTCTTTCCGCCCATCTCTGTGGCGGCAAACTTGAACATTTCGCCAGCGGCGACCTGCTGGATATATTTTCCAACCGAGCGCGAGCCTGTGAAGAGAATGGCGGCAACGTCTTTGTGTTTTACAAGCGGATCGCCGGCATCCAAACCCGTCCCGTGGATCACGTTGATAACGCCATCAGGGAAGCCTGCCTCATGAAAGAGTTCAGCAAGTTTATGGCCGCAGATGGGAGTCTCTTCGCTAGGTTTAAAAACTACCGTGTTGCCGGCGAGCACGCTTGGCAGAACCACCCACAGCGGAATCGCGACAGGGAAGTTCCACGGCGTAATGCAGACGACGACACCCTTCGGCCGCTTAAGAATATAGGCGTCCTTGGCAGGGATCTCGCTGCTAACGGTCAAGCCGTTGGGCATTCGTCCCAAACCGGCGACGTACTGAGCCATGTGGAGTGCCTCCACCACGTCGGCTTTGCCCTCGTTTAGCGGTTTGCCGCATTCGCGGGTAACCAGGCGTGTGAGCTCCTCGGTATCGCGCTTGACAAGCTGTGCAAATCGATCGATGTATTCTGCCCGCTGAACCCAGCTCAAATCCCTCCAGGATTCGTACGCGTGTTTGGCAGCGGCAACTGCGGCATCAGCCTCTTTGCTGGTGCTGAGGGGAGCGGTGCCGACCGTTTCTTTAACGTTCGCCGGATTGGTGCTTTCAAACTCTTGGCCGGTTTCCGACCACTTTCCGTTGATAAGATTTTTCGCCTTCGTTGGTGTCATATGTTCCTTTTGTCTACGAATTTTACCTCTCGCCCGACGGCCTTACTCGCCAATCGCTTTGACGATCACGCGCTTTCTTCGCATGCCGTCAAACTCGGCGTAAAAGACCTGCTGCCAAGGGCCAAGATCGAGTTGCCCGTTTGTGATTGGCAGAATCACTTGATGATGCATGATCAAGTTTTTCAGATGAGCCTCGCCGTTGTCTTCGCCGGTTCGGTGGTGGCGATAATCTTTTGTTGGCGCGAGGTCACGAAGCCATTCCTTGATGTCTTCGATCAGTCCAAACTCCAAGTCGTTCACATAAACAGCGGCGGTTATGTGCATCGCGCTTACCAGGCAAAAGCCTTCTTGGATGCCGGATTTTTCCACGAGCGCCGCGACTTGAGGGGTGATGCAGACAAACTCTTCGCGTTTTTGGGTGTTGAAGGTCAGGTATTCAGTAGCGGATTTCATCTTCGAAATGAATGTTGGCATTTTGCGAACAATCCAAGCTCACCTTGCATAACGCCCTTGTATCGCGTACTATAGGAGAGTAGCGAGCGAACCTTCCCTTAGCTCGAATAATCCCATGTTAGAAACTCCCTCGTTTCGCGCAAAATCGCTTCTTATCGGGCTCCTTACATGTGTTATCGCTTGTGGCACTGTTCACGCCCAAACCTACACAGACCTTCACGATTTTCAAGGCACGACAATAAATGCGGATGGGAAAAGCGGGCCAGATGGCTACTATGTGTCAGGGGGTGTCACCTTTGACTCCGCCGGCAACATGTACGGCACTGCGGGGAGCGGCGGAGCCTACGACGACGGCAACGGCGGGGGCATGGTTTGGGAAATCACAGCTCAAGGCAAATACGTGGATTTGCACGACTTTGGCGGGACGGTGCTCAATGCTGATGGCAAAAGCGGCCCCGATGGATTCGGGCCGTTAGCCGGGGTGTCACTTGATGCCAGTGGAAATTTGTACGGCACTGCCGGCCAAGGTGGAGCAACCTCGGCCGGTATGGTTTGGCAAATCTCCGCGCTAGGGAAATACCTGGACCTTCACGATTTTGGCGGAAGCGTGATTAACACCAGCGGAGTAAGCGGCCCGGACGGCAGCAACCCCTGGGCCACCGTGACCGTCGACAGCCACAAGAATTTATTTGGAACAACGCAGGGAGGTGGGGCACACAGCAACGGCGGCATCATCTGGGAGATCACGGCCACCGGCAATTATTTGGACTTGCACGATTTTGGTGGCACCATAACCAACGCCGACGATGTCAGCGGCCCGGACGGCAGAGGACCATACGCCGGAGTCACCATTGATAGCGCCGGGAACCTGTACGGAACCACACCGGTAGGAGGCCCATATAAACCCCCGCACGGGAACCTAACCGGAGGCATAGTTTGGGAACTTACCGCTGAAGGCAAATATGTCGACCTTCACGACTTTGCTGGAACCGTAACTAACGCCAATGGGACGAGCGGACTCGACGGTTATGGGGCCGGCGGGAATGTGACACTTGACAATGAAAACGACCTATTCGGCGCCGCGGCCTTCGGGGGGCCAACCACCAGCCCATTGGGCGGATCACCGGGTGGCATGGTTTGGGAAATCACGACAAAGGGCCAATATAAGGATATACACGATTTTGGCGGATCAACCATCACTGCGAACGGAAAAACTGGCCCAGATGGATGGTATCCCACGTATCCCACGCTTGTTTTTGATAGTGCCGGTAACTTATATGGCACGACCAGCCAGGGCGGAGCTCATGAGAGCCCTATGGACAACACGGATGGCGTGGTTTGGGAGATTACCGCCGCCGGCAATTACCTTGACCTACACGATTTTGCCGGCACCATAATCAATGCAAATGGCAACAGCGGTCGTGACGGCTTCGGCCCTTATCCCGGGGTGACTTTACATGGAAATGGGAAAATCTACGGCACGACTCTAGAAGGCGGAGCCAATAGTGCTGGAGCAAATAGCTATACCATCGCCGGCGGTATTATTTGGGAGCTTTCTCTCCCGACCGTTGCCTTTGCAAGCCCAACGGTGACAGGCGGCTCACCAGTCCAAGGAATGGTCACCCTAACTTCGCCCGCCACCGCTTCCACCACCATTTCTCTCTCCTCCAGCAGCACGGATGCAACAGTGCCTCTTTCTGTATCAATAGGATCTGGCGGCTCGTCGGCGATATTCAATGTCACTACAGCCGCCGTGTCCACCCCCGTTAATGCAATCGTTACCGCAGCCATCGGAAATCTTGTTGTATCCGGTGTGCTGGTTGTTAACCCTCCGAGTGTCACGAAGTTAGGCTTTGCTCCTGCGAGCATCACTGGCGGAGCCAGCACCGCGTTGGACGTTTATATCAACAGCGCCGCTGGCGCAAGTGGAGACGTGGTGAGCCTAACGGCTTCGAGCACCGACGCAATCATTCCTAAGACCGTTACCGTACCTGCTGGGAAAACCGGCATTGCAGTGACGGTAGGGTCCAAGCCCGTCTCGGCTACCGAGGTCATTACGATCACGGCCACGGCTGCTACTATTTCGAAGCAAGCCGCGCTTACGCTTACTCCCGCTTACGCGGAGATTGTCAGCGTCTCGCCACCTGCCGTTGCAGGAGGTGGTAACACGACCCTCACGGTCACCCTTTATGGTGTAGCTGGGCCTAGCGGGATCGTCGTCAAACTCTCTTCAAGCAGCGCGGATGTTAAAGTCCCGGCCACATTAGCCGTTCCTGCTGGGAAACGGACGGCCACTCTAGTTCTCTCAACTAACTTTGTCACCGCGAACGAGAATGTCACGATTACGGCCTCGACTACCACGGCCTCCGTCCAAACTACCCTCACGCTAGTTCCTGTTGCGGTTTCAAGAATCGTGTCCGTTCCCGCCTCCGTAACTGGGGGTGCATCGTCGGCGCTTTACATTTACTTAAATGGCTCCGCAGGGTCAAGTGGCGAGACAGTCCATTTAGCTTCCTCAAGTACGGATGCGATCACCTCGACAACCGTTACCGTTCCGGCAGGAAAACCGGGCACTATTTACACCTATGCGACGAAGCCCGTTTCGGCTGCCGAGACTATCACGTTAACGGCAACGACGGAAGCTACTTCCATGCAGACAACTCTAGCCATAACCCCCGCCTATGCCGAACAGCTCACGGTTTCACCTTCTTCCATTGTCGGGGGCAAAACGACGACCTTAACGGTGACACTCTATGGCGTCGCCGGGCCCAAAGGGATCACGGTCAGCCTCACAAGCAGCAGCCCGAACGTTAAAGTTCCGGCGACGTTGCTAGTTCCTGCCGGAACGAGAACGGCGAGCCTGACGCTGAATACTACTGCAGTTTCGGCGACGCAAGGCGTTACCCTTACGGCTAAAACAGGTTCGGCGAGCGTTCAAGCAGTCCTTACCTTGACCTCTGCCGTCAACTAGCTTGTGACACTAAAATTTAATACAGCAACCAATTTCCTCTTCCGTGGTGTAATTGTGAAATAGATGCTTGCATTACTCGCCGCAGTTTCTCTCGTTCAAGTTGCTTACACCATCCCGTCAACTCCGCAGCCTTACACGCTCGATCTGAAGTTCGACGGGTTCATTGGGCTTTTCGGGCTGATTAATGCCAAGGCAGAGGTGCAGGCAAATCTGGTCGTAAAAGCGGAACAAGCGGATAGTTCAGGCAACGTCCGGGCTAGCACTAACTTGGATGCTCTAAAGGTGATTCTAAACGGCTCCATCATGCCATTCACAAAGGACGGCGTCGCTCAATACTTTCCAAATACGGTTACGTTAAGCCCGCAGGGCAAGGTCTTAAAAAGCGATTCCCCGGATGTTAACCTCCCGATTCATCTTCCAGGGTTAGATATCAAGAGATTTCCGGCGCTAACTTTCTTGGCCATTGAATTTCCGAAAGACGGCATTCAAGAGGGAACGGCCTTTTCTTATACGCGCGAGTTCCAGGCGGGGCCCATTAGCTACACGGTGACCCCCCGCTCCATATCAACCGACACAATCAAGATGGATATCACGCTGACTCAGGATTATGACGAGCTTCAGGACGAATCCAATCAGATTGTGAAGGATGCAAAAGACGCGGTCAACGACGTAAAAACCCATGTTACAGGCACGGGAGCCGTAGAATTCGACCGCAAGTTGGGCTTAATCAGCAAGGTCCACATCAATGCCGACGCCGCTGCAAAAGTCACCAACGTACAAACAAAAGAAGAGAGCAAACGAGACCTGAAGACCACGATGGATGTAACTCTGGCAAATCCGCAGTAAGCTATGCAATGCAGTTTTTGGTCATTGGCGCGAAGGGCATGCTCGGCACCGATCTGGTTAGGGAAATCGAATCCCGTGAGTATCCTGTTACGGCCATCGATTTGGATGATCTGGATATTACAGATCCTTCCGCTGTAGCCCAAATAAGCGCGGGGAAGTTCGATATTCCGCAGTGGTGCATCAACTGCGCCGCGTACACGGCCGTGGATAAAGCGGAAACGGAAGCCGATGCGGCAACCCTTGTAAACGGCATCGCGCCGGGCTATCTGGCTCAAGCCTGCGCCATCGCTGGCATTCGGCTTATCCACATCAGCACCGATTTTGTTTTCGATGGCGAAGCCACCGAGCCTTACACGGAAGATGCCGCCACCAACCCCATGGGAGCGTACGGTCGGACCAAGCTCTTTGGAGAGACAGCGGTTCTGAATAACAGCAGGGAAGCCATTGTAGCCCGCACGGCGTGGCTTTACGGTCCAAACGGCAATAGCTTTCCCAAGACGATGATTAAAGCCTGGCTCGCGGGCAAAAACTTGAAAGTAGTGGCGGACCAAGTGGGAACGCCCACTTACACGGGCGATCTGGCCCGCGTTTTGGTGGACCTGGCTGAAAGTGGCGCGGACGCCGGCATCTATCACGCAACCGGACCTGACGTAACCACTTGGCATGAGTTCGCGAAGAAGGCAATCGAAATCTACTCGAGCGAGATTCTAGGCAAGGAAGCTTCGGTTGAAATTGAGCCACTTAAGACAGAGGATTGGCCAACACCAGCCAAGCGTCCCAAGTACAGCGCCCTATCTTTTGAAAAAATTGCGTCGGTGGGTATTGCGCCGATGCGGCCGATGGACCATGCGCTGCGCGAGTTTGTGAAGCTTCTTCCGCCGCTTCAATAGCCTACTGCTTTTCCATCTCCATTGCGATGGTCGGACCAGCCCTGTAGCGTGCCATCGGGCATTCGCATAATGCCGTTCACGTCGCCAAGCTGGGAAACTTCGTGCAGGTGGTATCCCATGCCTTCTAAAACGTCGATTTCGCTGGGGCTGAAATCGCCGTTCTCGTACTCGATAACGTCCGGCAGATACTGATGGTGGAAACGCCCAGCGTCAATGGCATCTCTGATATTCATGTTGAAGAGGCTTAGATTCAAATAGGTCTGCAAAACATTGGTGATAATCGTAGACCCGCCAGGGCTTCCTATAGTGGCGAAGAATTTGCCATCTTTAAGAATGATGGTGGGCGTCATGGAGGACAAGGGCCGCTTATGCGGCTGGATCGCATTCGGCTCGCCTTGAACCAAACCAAACATGTTTGCTGAGCCCGGCTTTGAGGTGAAATCGTCCATTTCGTCATTCAGCAAGAATCCGGCTCCTGGGACCATGGCTTGCATTCCATAAAGGCCATTGAGGGTGTACGTAATAGCGGCTACATTTCCATCTTTATCAACCACGCAAAAGTGGGTCGTCTCCATCTTTTCCGGATCACCCTGCTTCACGTCCTTGCTGTTTCCCGCATGACCGTTTGGCATCAAAGCTTTTCGCTTTTGTAAATACTTGCTTGAAGTAAGTTGGTCAACTGGCGGATGCGCGAAATCAGAATCGCCAAGATAATAGTTGCGATCTGCGTAGGCGAGCCTTTCTGCTTCCGTAAGCATCTGAACATAGTTCGCGTTGTCCTTTCCGTCCGATTTCAACGCGTTTAGATCGACCATGCCGAGAATCTCGGCCATCGTTACTCCACCCGAGCTTGGAAGGGAGGGGGTGAGCAACTCGTATCCGCCGGAGTGAATGGAAAGAACCCCCCTCCACTTGCTGTGATAGGATTTCAGGTCTGCTTCAGTTATTAGCCCACCTTCTCGATCCATGTCTTGAGCGATCATTTGCGCGGTTGGCCCTGAGTAAAAGCCTAACCTTCCTTGATCGCTGATGCGCTCCAGCGTGTCGGCAAGGTCGCCTTGGATAAAAGTGCTTCCGACGGTGAGCGGATTTCCATCCGGATAATAAAGCGTGGCTGTTTCGGCGATTTTTGGCCTTGCTGCAAGGGCTCGGACCAAAGAATCGTGAAAGTTTTGGGAAACAGTAAAGCCCAGCCTAGCGAGAAGCATCGCCGGCCGAACATCGTCGGGAAGCGTCAGCTTGCCGTAGCGCGCTTGCAGCGCAACCAAACCATCAACCGTGCCGGGAACGCCAATTGACTTGTAGCCAAAGATACTCTCTTCTGGCTGCGGATTGCCGTTCGCGTCCAGGAACATATCCTTGGTGGCGGCGGCTGGAGCGGTCTCACGAAAATCGAGAAATGCCGGTCCACCCCTTTTAGGAAGCCCGACAAAAAAACCTCCGCCGCCCAAGTTGCCCGCCCTTGGATAGGTAACCGCTAGGGCAAAGCCTATGGCTACGGCAGCGTCGTAGGCGTTTCCGCCTTTGCGAAGAATTCCTAAGCCGGCTTCAGCGGCAAATGGCTCGGAACAGGCGACCATTGCATTTGGCGCGCTTACCGGAACTTGTTGGCCAGAGCCGAACGAGCACGAAGAAAGAGTTAAGACCGCTAGGGCGAAGGTCGCTTTCATGCAATCTAGTATGGCGGGATGTGGTGAGTAAACGGTAAACGGTAAACGGTAAACGGTAAACGGTAAGTGTTCCATGTGCGGGAAGTCCCAAGGCAGACGATGATCCCGGCTGTTTACTGTTTACTGTTTACTGTTTACTGTTTACTGTTTACTGTTTACTGTTTACTGTTTACTGTTTACTGTTTACTGTTTACTGTTTATTCCCCCCGAAACTCTTCCGCGCCGACGGTTCCGTGGCCCATTTCTATGCCTTTTCCACCGTCGTCATAGCCGTTCAACTCATTACCAAGGACGGGAGGATCCTCAAGATCTACAGGACGTTCTAAATCCCTTACATCCGGTAATCCGGTATCTCTAACTTCCTCGCTCTCGGTGTAGTCAATCTCTTCGCCCATGGGTTTGGGCTTAGTAGGCTCCAGACCCTGCTCGGCTTCGTAGGGCGGGTTATAAATAGGCTCACTGCCTTCTTCTTTCAGATTTTCGAGACCGGCGGGCAGATCAGTAGACATAAGCTTCTCCGTGGCCAAAAACCTTTCGGACTTGGACTTCGCCATCGACACCGTGAACGACCAAGCATCCTGAAATGTTGCGAGCAACTTCTCGCGCTCGGGTTATGGCTTCACCTTTATCGTGAAAGGATCGAGGGGATACGGTACCGTCCCCAAAACGCACCTGCCAACTGCCAGGGCCGCTTGGGAAAACGTCAATTTCTAGGGTTTTAAACATGGCTCTCCAACCTTAAGATCTACTTTATCTTAACGCTGAAATTGCAGGAGCACCTGTCATTAAAACTGTGTATGCCCGGCTAAGGCGTGCGGTTTACAACGATCCAATAGAGGCCGGCTAACCGTACATGCTCCATAAACTGGTCGAAATCTTCCGTCTTTCGAATGTAACTGTTTGCGCCAAGCCTATAGCTGGTTGCAATATCGTACATGTCATCGGACGACGTGAGCATAACGACCGGAGTTGACTCCGTGTCTTTATTCTTTCGAATCTGCTCTAAAACCTCAAGTCCGTTTACTTTCGGAAGTTTGATGTCGAGGAGGATTAGGTCCGGCACCGTGGGAGCCTTTTCGCCGCCATCGCCGAAAAGAAAGTCGATCGCTTCTTTACCGTCACGAGCAACAAAAACCTCGGCCGGAACTTGTCCGTTTCGCAAGGCGCGCAAGGTCAGCTTTTCGTCGGTGGCATTGTCTTCTACAAGGAGGATTATAGCGTTGGGCATAAATTAAATGGCTCTCTGAATCCTATTATGACAAGTTATGTTAGTTCTTCGTCTCGCACATTGGCGGTCGTCCAAAAGAGCGCTGCAATTCCTAGCTCATCCAGGTATTTGTCGATCTCGTCCGCCCTTGTAATAAAGCCGTCTGCTCCTGCTTTACGACAGCGTTCTGTTTCGAGGGTGTGCCCCGAAGACGAGAGAATTATGATGGGGACCCTGCTCGTGATCTGGTGGCCGCGAATCTGGCGTATTGCGTCCGTCGCGCCATCCCTGCAAAGGTGGCTGCTGATAAAGACCAGGTCCGGCAAAACCGCTCTATTTTGATGGCGGAGAAAGGTTAGAGCCCCATCTCCATCTTTCGCTACTTGGATCTTTGCCGAAATGCCGGCGCGTTTTAGGGCCTTTAACGCTAACTTTTCTTCTTCAACGTTATCTTCTATCAGCAATATGAGTCTTGATTGCCCTCTTCGCACAAAGCACCTCACACCCAGTCTGATTATGAGTTGAAATCCTAATCTAATACTGTCGGTCTAACACCTGACAGGCAATCCTCAGACAGAACGTGCAACTATGATGTGGTTGTGTACGATGTGAGTCTTGCGCGTGACCTCCGTAAAGGGGGCCGCTGAGGCTATCTGTTTTGGTTTAGGGGAATCTTGAGTCGTTCGCAACCATCGACTCCGATATGATCAGAGACCCATTTGCACACTCCCATCTATCCGATCAAGAGACAGCGGTCCTGAGGTTAGCGTCGGAGGGTCTCACCGACAAAGAAATTGCCAGCCGAATGAAAGTGTCAGAAAAAACGGTTGACACTTACTGGACCCGTGTGCGCCAAAAGCTGGACGCTCGCAATAGGACGCACGCCGTTGCGATAGCCTTCAAAGACGCATATCAAGGCAAGCACGACCCACTTTTCGGGTGCGACGATATGCTCGCCGAATGTCAGGAAGGCGTCTGGATCATCGATATGCGCGGCAACACCGTCTACGCGAATCAAAAGCTCGCCGAAATGTTTGGCTATGAATTCGATCAGATGCAAAAACTGAACGGTTGGGACTTGCTGGATGAACAGGGAAGAGCGGAGGCGCGTCGCATGACCGTTGATTTTCCCACCGGCCCCTTGGACTCGTTCAAGTTTCGCTTCAAGACTTCCAATGGCTCTGATCTGTGGGTTCTCATCAGCACTTCGCCCATCCGCGATGAATCCGGTGACCAGATCCGGACCCTGGCCATGCTGAACGCTTTACCTGAAGAAGACCAGCACCCCTAGGAAACTTTACACGCCGAATGCCCCAGTGGCATATTTCTTGATTTCCCAACCGGACATGGACTCCAACGAGGACTACATGCTCGCAAAGCTAATTGCGGAAAAGCTCAAAGGAAGGTTTTGGGAAATAACCGCTGGCGAGTGGTGGGTCGTCGTTGAAGGTATGTCCCGCCAGCGTCTCGTGATTTGGACGAACGATCCCTTCGGGATCACTTTTACACCAAAAGAGCTGACGATTAGCCTCGCCGAGCTTAAAGAAAAGACCTTGAGTTTTCTTGTTCAGGAAGGAGTCGTTCAAGAAGACGGCTCCTGGCGCCACCTAGCTTCCGCCTAAATTGGAAACCCCCGCGGGTAGCGGGGGCTCGTTTGGTTGTGAGGATGTGTGTATGCGTCTATCAGTCCAGGCTCTCCCCAGACTCGATAATTAGTGTAGCGGAGATTGAATTTTATAAAAGTCGCTAAATGTATGGACACTATCCTTAGATAGCGAACGCGCGATTGTGAGCGAGGCGCATGACGCGAACGAATGAGTTCGCGGATAGAGAATAAGTGCTGATCTCCTGGCCGACTTCATCTCGAAATTCGAATATGATTTCGTCGCCCGGGCAGTGCACGGAGCACTGGCAATCACCCGTTTCTAGCTCAAGGGGCTTGTTCTCGGTTATGCCGCTTAGCTCCTCGCCGGAGCATTGGAACCGGCACATTTCATTGCCGTTGCCGCTTTCCGAGACTGCCAAAGTGTAGGTGTCATTGGAATCAACCTCCAAACTGACAGCTAGGTTGGAATGAATGTCCACGCCCAGATAGATTCGATTATTTGCCATTAGGAGTGCTCCTAATTGTACGACTCCGCTCCAGAGGCAATTGATCGAAAGTAGTTTTGAGGACAAACGGGAGAACTTAGAACGCAGAACCTAGAACGAAGAAGGTAGAACCTAGAACCTAGAACCTAGATTGGCGGGGGGGAAGGGAACTTTCTGTGAACCTTCTAACCAATATCGATCAGGTCTTTTTAAAGTTCCCCTCGTTCTGGATTCTAAGTTCCACCTGCTAAGTTCTATGTTCTACCCCCCAACCCTAAATGTTCCCGCCCGATTCAGAAGGGGTGGACGTCGGAGTAGTCCTCGGTTGGGACTCGATAGGAGTGGTCGTGACAGTAGCAGGCGTTTCCGATTCGTTATGCAGCGCCGATTCAAAATGCTGCTTGCCTTCCGCGAGGCCCTTCTGCAACTCTCCGACTCCGCGCCCGACACCCCGTAGCAGTTCCGGAATTTTCTTTCCGCCAAAAAGGATAAGAATAACTACGAAAACGATCAGTAAGGGTTCGGGGCCGAAAGATGCGATTATTGGATACATAAATTCAAAACTCTAAAAACACACGAGCAATCCCGGGGGAATGCTTATGCGGGCTTGTCGGTGTCGCTCGGAGGCGGCGTTGCACTCTTGCCTTCGGCAAGACCTTTGTGAAGTTCTCCAACCCCTTGCCCAACTCCGCGCATCAGCTCGGGGATCTTTTTCGCCCCAAAGAGCAATACGACGATGACCAAGACAATGATCAAAACTTCGGGGCTCAAAATATTTGCGAATATCATTAATTAGACCTTTAACTTAAACCTTACATCTTTCTACGCAAAACAAGAGCGTCGCCTCTTGCAACGATCAGTAAGCTTTTAAGTTGCTACCAATGTTATGACGCGAAGCGGCGCTTAGAAGCTCACTATTCCGTTAGAAATGGCTAAATCAAGCAAAATCAGCCGGTGAAAGGTCACTGACTTTCACTTTCTTTCTAATCAACTCTTCCAACTTGTCGGAAATGGGATCTAGCAGTTTTTCCTCGCGGCTTATGGCGAGGCCCATTTTTAGCCAGCCCGTCTCATCGGCGTAAAGCTCAATAAACTCAGCGCTTTCGAAGCTGCCAAATAGCGTTGTATGTGCCGCATTGTCGCTGTAGCCGCGCAGGATCATGTGTAGATCGAAGAAGTCTGAAAAGAAGTAAGGAACCTTGTCGTAGGGGATGCGGGCGCCCGCCATGTTCGCTCCTGCAACGGCACCCTGCCATTGGGCGTTTAGGTGATGCTCCAGATGCCATTCCTTGTCCATCACAAAGTCTCGGAAATACGCAACATCGCCCGCCGCATAGATATCGGGATCTGCTGGGGATTGAAGATATTCGTCGACCTTTATTCCATCGTCGGGTAGGAAGCTGATGCCGCAGTTTTCGGCCAGCTCATAGTTGAGCGTAACTCCTACGCAAACGACGAGTAAATCATAGGGGTGGGGCTGGTTATCGCTCGTGAAGAGCTTGTCTTCAAAGACAGAGGTGACCGTTCTGTTCTCCACAAGATTAACGCCCTGTCCACGATAATAAGCGTTTAAAAAAGCTCCCAGGCCGGGGCTGGCGAACTTATCCCAGATGTGGGCAGCCTTGGTTAAGAGCATGACTTCATGGCCGGTGGATCTGCATTGAGAGGCCACTTCCGGACCGAGGAAGCCGCCGCCGAGAACAACAACTTTCTTTGCGGTTTTCAACTTCTCGCGGATGCTAGAGGCGTCGGCGAAAGATCGCAAAGTGTGGATGTTCGTCCCGCGCTGCTCATCATTTTTGGGCAGAGGGTTGGCACGCGAACCGGTGGCGAGGAGAAGCTTTTCGTATTCAACGTGATCGCCATTTTCCAGAATTACGAAATGGTTTCGTCGGTCGACCCCCTTGACCCTCGTTGCCAGCTTCACCTCGATCTTGTTGGTGTCGTACCAGTGGTCGTATTTCGAGGACACATCATCGTGCGTCATCTCCGGATTTGAGAGGAAATCTTTGGAAAGCGGTGGGTGATCATAAGGCATCAGGGGGTCTGCCGTTATTAGTAGAACTCGCCCGTCAGGGTCGTTATCACGAATGCCCTTTGCCGCTGAAACTGAGGCGACTCCGCCGCCGATGATCAAATATTTTGTCTTGTCTGCCAAATTAATCTCTCCAAACTTTTGCGTTATGCGTTTTGCGTTTGCCTCAAGCAATCCGTGTTCTGCTTTCTATCGTTCTCCGTTCTCCCTTCTCCCTTCTCCCTTCTCCGTTCTTCGTTCTATGTTCTTACCGTTTACCGTTTACCGTTTACCGTTTACCGTTTACCGTTTACCATTTACTGTTCACTATCGACTATCGACTATCGACTATCTGCCAGCTCACGCCCCAAACTTCCCACGCATGCCTTTGATGTAGTCGTCCGGACCCATAGGCCGTCCAGTGACGCGAGTCATCAAGTCTGAAGGAGTATATCGCTTTGCTTGGGAATAAACCTTTTCCGTTAGCCAGCCCAAAATAGGCTTGAACTCTCCCGCCGCCATTTTGCCTTCCGTATCGGGAACATCCTGTTCGAGGCTGTGCCAGATTTGCCAACTCATCATATTTCCCATGGAGTAAGTGGGGAAGTAGCCAACGGACCCTCGGGACCAATGCACATCCTGCAGACATCCCTCGGCATCATTTTTCGGCACTATTCCCAAATAGTTGCGATACTTTTCATTCCACGCTTCAGGGAGGTCTTTTATTCTTACTTGGCCGGTTAATATTTCTGTTTCCAGTTCGAATCGCACCAAGATGTGGAAGTTATAGGTGAGCTCATCGGAGCCGATTCTTATCGGACCTGGCTCTACCTTATTGATAGCCAGATAGAACTCATCCAAACTGTGGCCTTTAAGGGCAGGAAACTCGCGCTGGAGTTCCGGGTAGAAGCGCTTCCACAAGCCCATCGAACGGCCTACGATGTTTTCCCACGTTCGCGATTGGCTTTCATGCACGCCCAACGATATCCCGCCTTTAAGCGGAGTTCGATCCCATGCGGAGGGCGAGTTTTGCTCATACAATCCGTGTCCCATTTCATGGAGGGCACTAAATAGTACCGCGCCAATATGGCTACCCGGTCTTGCCGTCATCCGAATATCGTCTTTCGAGGGCCCGCCGCAAAACGCATTGGTGGTCAGGTCGAAACGCCCCCGAGAGAAATCAAAACCGATTTCCGTTGCCACGCGCTGCGTGAACGCTAAAAGCATTTCGCTGTCCCAATCTCCATACAGAAAGCTGTCGTCCACGTTTCTGGCAGCGGCGACGGCCACGATTTCCTTAATGGGCCCCTTTATGGCATCGAACATCGCTTTTGCAGACTTGTAAGTCGCGCCTTCTTCATAGAGATCGATCAGCGGATCGTAAATGTGATCGGTGTAGCCGCGCAGGTCGGCGAACTTGCGGGCAACGTCGAACAACTTCTCCAAATAGGGGGCAAGTCTAGAGAAATCAGACTCTGCTCGGGCACCGCGCCAGATTTCGTAGGCTTCCGAAGAAGTTCGGCTCTTTTCTTCCACAAGAGGGGTTGGGAATTTGGTCTCAATTTCCAACTCTCGCTTCACAACTCGCAGCAACGCTGCCTCGGCCGTTCCGGCCTCGACTTCGGCCGCCGCGTTCTCTGCCAGCCTCTGGGTCTCGTCAGAAATCAGTAACTCGTGGGACAGGCGGGCAAGAGCAGCAGTCTGCTTGGTCCTTGCCGGACCACCGCCGATAGGCATTAAGACCTGCCGATCCCAGGACATCAAACCCATGGCGCTATCAAGCGCATCGATCTCATAGAACCTACTAAGGAGCTTTTCATAAGCTTTCATGCATTCCCAGTGTACAAGCCGGAACCCCAGAATAACCGGACCCAGTAGTTGGATTAAAGCAAGTGCAATCTTTGTGGGACAACGCGCTTGCCTTCGGTTAGGAGAAGTTGAGGGAAATATGAAGACTCGATATAAGATAGCAATTGGATGTGCAGGCCTGGTGACTCTTGGTGCCGCTCTTTGGCCACAGCTTAGCTTCGCGCAACAAACTTCTGGCAAGGCCGATTCCTTGCACAAAGTTGTTAGCAAACGCTTTGATAACGCCAACGCAAGCCAAGTTTTGGCGTGGCTCGTAGAGGAAGGGTTTAACTACGTGGCGAAGGACAACGAATTTGCCGATGCCCGTGTCTCGCTTAATATCGAACATAAGACGGTAAAGCAAGCAGCCGACGACCTCGCTGACGCACTTGGCGGCCATTGGGTACGCGATAATGGCGTGTTTGTTTTCCACAAGGGTGAGCGGACCGCCGACGGCCGCGACTTTGAATTTAGCTTTAACAATGATGCGATGGATCAGGCCAACGCAAAGGATTGGCAGAAGCAAAGTCAAGACTGGGCGAAATGGGGCGCCGAGTACGCCAAGCAAGCGCAATCTCAGTTCGGTCCGGATTCGCAAAGCATGAAGGAACTGCAGGAGAAGATGAAGGGCCTCGCTGACCAAATGCGCAATGTCCAAATCGACCCCGGCATGATGAAAGATCTTACGGAAAAGATCGAGAAACTCAAAAAAGAAAAGGGCTTTAAGGATGGCGAAATGACGCCGAAGCAGAAGGAAGAGTTTGAGAAGGAAATGAAAGCTTGGGGCGAGAAGTTCTCTAAGCAGTTCGGCGACGGGAAACAGTGGGAACAGTTTGGAAAAGGCATGGAGGATTGGGGGAAGGGCTTTGACAAGGATCATAAGAACTTCAACTTTAAAGAGTTCAGCCCAAATATGGGAGACCAAAAACAGTGGGAGCGGTACGGCAAGGACATGGAAGTTTGGGGAAAGGCCTTCGCCAAAGAGCATCCGAACGGTGGGGTTTACGATGGTAAGGACATGCCGCCAATGTTTCCCATGCCCGCCGTCCCACCCTTGAAAGGCTTTGATTCGCCGCCGATGCCTCCGGCAGTTGAAGGGAATGCGTGGCCCGCCGAGCCCCCTCGGAGAATAAGCGGCTCGAACGTTAAAGCAGCTCTTCGCAGCCTAACAGGAACCCAAAAATCTCTGATGGAGTCCAAAGGCTATCTCACGCCTTCGGATCTGACGAACGAGCAGAGAGACTTGCTCAATCTGCCTGCCTCCGGCACGTGGGACCTCGACTTCAAAATCGATGGCGCAGAGCTAAGAATAAAGGATCGATAACAACGGAGTGGGGCCGATAATTTACAGGGTACGTAATATTTATCGGTTCCATCTTTCTCCTTCGAACCTAACACATTGCATATTTGCTGATTCCGGTGTAAACTCCTTATGTGATTAAGAGGGTTGGTTTTGTCGCGTGTTTCACTTTTGTGATGTTGCTGGCCGGGTGCGGCAAAGGCAATTTCTCTCAGCAGGAAAGCCAGGGGAAATCGAATGTCTTTCGCTATCCAATCTTCCACAGCCCCACGACTCTGGATCCTGCCGACGTGCAAGACGGAGACACGATTGATTGTCTCCAAAACATTTATGAAGGGTTGGTGGGTTGGGGACCTGACAACAAGGTCGTACCCCTTATGGCCGAGAGTTGGGATATTAAGGACGGCGGGAAGGCATACATCTTCCACCTCCGTAAGGGCGTAAAGTTCACCAACGGCCGCGAGGCGACCGCCGACGATTTCAAGTGGACGCTCAATCGAAACTGCTCTCACACTTTCGCTTCACCGGTTGTAAACGATTATCTTGATGATATCGCTGGCTTTCACGATTATAACGACGGAAAGACCAACGAACTTCCGGGCGTAAAGGTCATCGACCCCTACACATTAGAAATCGACATTACGGCTCCTCGCCCATACTTCTTGATGAAACTCACTTACCTCGATGCGGCAGTTCTCTGTAAGGAGGCCATTAAGCCGGGCGAACACATAAAATCAATGGATGAAATGGTGGCCACGGGCCCCTTTCAATGCACTGAGTTTGTTCCTGATCAGATTATTGGCATGACAGCCAACAAGAACTATCACGGCGGTGCGCCACTCGTGGACAAGATTGAGAGGCCCGTTCTCCCCGACGCTGCGACTCGGCTAAACAAATATAAGAGCGGCGAAATCGACCTAGTCCAACTTGAGCGGCAAGACGTAACAACTCTCCAACAAGATGCCACCTACAAGGATCAACTCCACTTTTTCGACCGGGCAGCGATCTTTTATGTTGGACTGAATCAAAAGTCACAGCCGGCATTTGCCGGCGAATCAGGCCGTCACCTTCGAAGAGCGATTGCTATGGCAATCGACCGAAATACGATCGTAAATCAAATTCTGGGTGGGTTGGTTACCGTGG
This sequence comes from Fimbriimonadaceae bacterium, assembly GCA_036502005.1. GTDB lineage: Bacteria > Armatimonadota > Fimbriimonadia > Fimbriimonadales > Fimbriimonadaceae > DASXZH01. The sequence continues at coordinate 84,632 of DASXZH010000058.1, read as the reverse complement.
CCGATGGCATTCTCCCTCCTTCCGTTTTAGGCCACCGGGATAAAACGGCAATGCTTCCGTTCGACGTCACTGCCGCTAAAAAAGAGCTTGCATTGGCCGGCTACTCGGACCCCACTAAGGTGCCCGAACTCGTTATCCAATATAGATCGGATCGGCAAGACTACAAGATTGTCGCCGAAGCGGTTCAAAGTCAGTTGCAAACCAATCTGGGAGTCAAAGTCTCTCCCCTGATGGTGGACTGGACGGCCTATCTCAAAATTTGGGACGAAGGCAAAATTGGCTTCTTCCACATGAGGTGGGCAGCAGATTACTTAGACCCACAAGACTTTTTAAGCACCATGTTGGCAACATACGGCAATGAGGACCGCGGCTTAAATTACAGCAACCCTCAGTTTGATGCCCTATGCAAAGCAGCCGATGCCGAACCGGTTGAAACGAAACGATTGGCCCTCTATGCGCAGGCCGAAGATTTGGCCCTTCAAGATGCCCCCTGGGTGCCAATTTATTTCCAAAGGGATGCCGAGTTAATTAGCCCGAGGGTCTCAGGAATTCGCGATTCCGTGTTTGGCCACCTGCCACATACAACTGTTAAATTAGCTCAATAGGCTTACGTTTGCTATGGGTTTGACGTAGGAGAATATACATTCTCCGACATGAAGATAGGACGACGCACTACGACTGTAATAGAGCCCGGTACACTACGAAGACCGAAAACGGGACTCATCTGGAAGTCCAAAGATTCTCCGTTACCATTACAGTACCTTCCGGCCTGGCAATCTAACGGGGGTTTGGATCGAAACAATCCGGATCGCTCCAAGCCATTTTCCCTGGAAATCTTGCCGCCGAGCGTGCACGGCTTGTTAGCTCGTATCCACGTGATCGGAGTTTTTGCCTTGCATGCGGCTGAAGAACAGCCAGGCACGATGGGGGCCAGCATCACGGTTGGCGAGGACCGGGACCCGGTTGCCAAGATTGAACTTATCAATGGCAGACACTATTCTGACGCTTACGATTTGCGGTGCGTGGGCCGACTAACCGGCGATGGGGCAAGCATCGAGACGGTCGGCGCGACCACCATCAATGATAAGAAGTGCCGTGTCGACCTCCTCACGATCGACGTGATGAAGGAAAGCACCTTAAAGCCTATTCGGATTCGAGATTTTGGCACCCCTGCTTCTTTTGTCATCTACGATCTTTTCTATGAGTTCTCGCCTATTGCGTCTTGTCCCTTCAAAACCCGCAGTGGAGGGGTAGCTCTTTCCGAGCTAGCCGCCGTTGTGAGAGTCGGTGATCGAGTCACTTTGCGGAGCGCTCTTGATCAGCTCGAGGCCGCTCTCCAAAAATCCGGAGATCTTGATGAGGCAAAAGGCGAGGCCCTAACTTTCCTGGCGGTCGTTACAGCCGCCATGCTCGAAATGGGTGGGCCGCGTTCCATGCACCGAATCCAGCTAGAATCGGCGCGGAAGCTGGATAGCCTAAAAACGATTGACCAAGTGATAACTGAAACGCGGACAATTGTGGAAAACACGGTGTCGATCCTTACCGGCACTCTCGGCAGCCCATCCGCGATTCTCGTGGACCGCGCGTTGAGCATTTTGAACCGGAATTTCGCAAAGAACCTGACTGATGGCTCGGTGGCGGAGCAGCTTAATCTCAGCACATCGCATTTCCGTTACCTGTTCAAGGAAGTCACCGGCCAGCCTTTCCATAAGTATCTAATCGCGCTTCGATTGGAAAGAGCACGCAAGCTCCTGCTAGAGGCTAATATGCCTGTTTCGGAAGTTGCGGCTGCAGTTGGATTCAACGGCCTCGCGCATTTTAGCCGCGCTTTTGCACAAAGATTCGCGGTAAGCCCAACAAACTTGCGCCGAAGCGGCGTGACCGTCCCCGAATAACCCGGCGATGGCCTTCGGCATTGGGCCTTAGGGGAATTGGTGGTGACCGCCAGCTATGTCGCGCGGATCAATTCCGAATGCCTAACGCCGAAAACCGAATGCCTAACCGTGGTTACCGGGTAGATTCCCTCAATGGTCGTCGTTAAGGATCTGGTCAAGGCTTTCGGTGATCACCAGGTCTTGAAGGGAATCTCATTGGAAATCGACGAAGGCGAGATCCTCGCCATAATGGGTAGCAGCGGCGGCGGTAAGACCACCCTTCTGCGCTGCATGAGCGGCCTGATCAATTTCGATTCTGGCCAAGTTGAGATAGACGGGATAGACGTTAAAAAAAATGCTGAGGCGGCAAGAAACAAAATGGGGATGGTCTTCCAGTCTGCCGCACTCTTCGACTTCTTGAGCGTTGAAGACAACGTCCTTTTCGGAATCAAGCGCCGTTTGAAGCTAAAGCCAGAAGAGCAAAGAGAGCTTTCCGCCAATACCCTAAATTTGGTTGGCCTAAAAGGCTTTGAAAAGCTAAAGCCGGCCGAGCTTAGTGGTGGCATGAAAAAAAGGGTGGGGATAGCCCGCGCCCTTGCGTTGAAGCCCAATCTAATGCTCTACGATGAGCCCACAACTGGGCTTGACCCGATCACCTCTTACACGGTTGACGCCCTTATTGTGGAAGTCAGAAACCAAATGAAGATGACAAGTGTGGTCGTCAGCCACGACGTTTCGTCGGTATTCCGGGTCGCGGATAAGATCGCGTTTCTCCACGAAGGGCAACTGATATTTTTTGGGAATCCGGACGATTTTGAAAAATCGAAAGAACAAGCAATTCGCGAGTTGCTCGAAAAGGCCTCTGCCACGAAACTCGATTTAAGCGAAGCCACTTTCTGAACAAAGTGGAGTGCTTGCCGTCAGTACCATTTCGAAACCGGAGAAAAAAACTCAATGAAGAAAACCCTCAACATTTTTCTAATCCTCGCTGCATCGGTGGCCGTTTCCACCGCTGCCTTCGCCCAAACCGCTGGCCCTTCTGGCACCCAAGGGACCCTCCAAACCACCACCAAGGTCAAGAAAAAGGCTGGCCTGAACTGGAAAGTTGAAGCGCAAGCGTTAAAGGATATCTTGCCGACCCTGGGCCTAACGCCGCAACAGCAAAGTCAAATGGATGACCTAAAGTCCAAGACTGTTGCCAGCTTGGACGAAATCAGAAAGTCGACAAAAGGCGACAAACTTGCTCGCGCAGATAAGATGCACGATCTCGGCGAAAGCTTCCACAAAGACTTCGGCGCGATCCTGACTCCTGCCCAGAACAAGCAATTCAAAGAAGCCCACAAGGTATGGCTGAAGAAATATCACGCAGAGCAAAAAGCCCTTAAAGAAGGCACTACAACAACGAGTCCCACAACAACTCCGGCTCCGGCACCTGCACCAGCCGGCGGCGGGAACTAGCAAACACCTCGGGCCAAGCTTGACCACTTGGCCCACAGCTTCGGATCCTCCATAGAGACCAGGGAAACGGTGATGACGAGTCGCCGATCCCTGGATTTTTTTGCTCTCCTGCATAATCTTTGTCATGCAGATCCGTTTGGCCAGGCAGGAAGATTCCGTTGCTGTTGTGGAGATCATCAAGAGGGTCTTCGACGAATACGGCTTTACGTGGGAAGAAGAGAACTACCACGCCGACCTTTATGATCTAGATCAGCATTACTTCGATCTGGGCCACCTTTTTTGGATTGCGGAAACCGATGAGGGCGCTCCCATTGGCACAGTCGCGCTCTCGTTTTTTGAAACACTCCCCGGCGCTCCTGACACGACTATCGAACTCGATGGGGAAGTTAGATTGGCTCGCTGCGATTGCGCGTTAAACCGGTTGTACGTGAAACCCGATTCCCGTAAGCTTGGGGCCGGCTCTGTGCTCATGAAGACGGTTATAGCGGCGGCGAAAGCAAAAGACTGCCAGCTAATGGAGATCTGGAGTGACAAACGCTTTGGCGACGCCCATCGGCTGTACGAACGGTTTGGGGCCAAGATGATTGGAGACCGGATCTGCGACGACCCCGACGTCAGTCCCGAATGGGGCTTGATACTAGAGTTGTGAGCAGTTTAATTTCGAGTGCGAGGGCTTGTCCCGATTTATCGGGAAGTCCTCGCCGCTTTGGATCAGGCGACTTGTCGCTGCGCGAAGTGATTGATTCGGCCAAGATTACTTTCCGATTTATCACGGTAGAGTAGGGGAGGATTTTTGCGCCTCCCCTACTCCACCGCCATTGCGTGAACATTATCCCAGTGATCCGGCGAGCCAAACAACGCTACGTTAGAAACCGCCTAGTAGGACTCAAGACTCAAGACCCAGTGCTTACCATTGAGACCATAATCAACTATGGGCGCGTTCGGCGAGTTTAACCGCGGCAATGAAAATCAGGTCGCCTATGTGCGACGCCGAAAATCCGGGCTGGAGGTCCCCCTTGTCGGCCGATTTTACGGCGAGAACAAGCGGCTAGTTTTTGCCCCGCCGCTCTGGCACGATGCCCTTGTAGGAGTTTGCCTGGTAGGCGGCATTATTTATACTCTCCTATCCGCTATGGGCACGCTGGAAGTCCCGGGCGGCCTCTTCACAACAGTAGCCGTTCTCGCGGCAGGCATCTGGGGCGCGCTCTCGAACGAGCGCATGATTTGTGATCTGAGAACCAAAACTTACGTGCGCTTTGAAGGCATGGGGCCCGGAAAGCAAGTGATCCGAGGCAGCATCTCCGAGATCGATGCTGTCGTCCTCACGGCGGAACAATACTCGCTCAGCACAGGATTCAGTGGAGGAACCGTGATCTACCGCTTGATCCTCCATTGGAAAGGCCAGCGTCACCCTCCTCTCATTATCGAAAGGGAGTCGAGAAACCTTCCCATCGGGGCACCTTTGAACCAAGGCGCCCAGCGCATGCTGCATAAGGGAATGCGTTATGCCCAAGCCCTGGGGTTGCCATATTACGACAACTCAAATATGATTGGCAAGTCTCCCGTGCCTATCGTATAATGGGCTGAGAAGCCAAGAAAATGATCGCGAATATTGTCGCCTTAGTAGCCTTCAGTGCAAGCCCGGTAGGGTTGGACGACTGGCAGCGAGTGGACAATGTGCGGGCTGCGGGTTTCGAGCAGGTAGCGGGCGGCAAGCCTCATCCGTTCACCGTGGTTCGATCCCGAGATAGCTTCCTTTACAATTTTTCGCGCGACATCGATGGTCAATTGGCAGGTGCGCTTCGAACCGAGCTTGGCACGCCTAAGGGCGTTTTTACTTGGCTTGCCGGCGATCCACATTTTGTTCTTCGCTTGCCTTATCCATCCGCGCCCGAGTTTGTAGAAGCGCTCTTACCTGTTCGGTTTAAGAGAAAGGAGGTCTTCCAGAGCCCTGGCGACGTTGAGCGCCGCATGCAAAAGAAGGTTCAAAAACAAGGCGAGCAAGACGTGGCCTCCCATGATTGCCTCGTACTCTCGTTTTCGGATCGCACGCCTCTCGTTCAAACCCTCTGGGTAGATGAAGCGACCGGCTTCGCCCTCAAGCAGGAGGATTCCGTCTCTAAGCAGGTGGTGTATGACCGAACACTCACCAACTTCGATCCCATTTCCGCTTTCGAGGCAGGCACTTTTGAGTTTCCACAAAACAGTGTGGTGATTCGGGGGTTCGTTTCCCCGCAGATTCTTGCATGGGCCAATATGAGGCATGGCCCCCAGCAGTATCAAAGCGATATTGCGATCCTCAAAGCCACGTCGGGCATTGAAAGTGGATTGTGGATCCACCAGATGATCGTGCCCCCCAACTTCGAGTACATGGGAACAAGGCATTTTCAAGAACTGAGATCCGAAGAACCACCTGTTGCCGATTCGGGATTACCGGCGGGACCTGCGCAGTCGTTTGCCTCATTTGGCGGAATTCCTGCTGGATGGTCGGAGGTTGGTCAAGTTGTGCTGCGGCCGGAGGGGATCTTTTTTGGTTTTTCTGGGATTCCCGATTCTCAGCCTCGCGGACTGTTTCTAGGGGCTCAAGACCCCGATGCTGCAGCAGCCCTACAGCAGCCTATTCTGCCCTCTTCGTATTTTGGGCCGGACGGCCATGTATACCGTTTGGACCAGGGCGAGCAGAATGGGACCTCTCAAGGGCAGGAAAACGGTTCTGTCGAACAGAACGCTAGTCCACCCGACTCATCTCAGTCAAGCGTTCGCTCCGAGTTTCTGGATAAGAAGACCGGCGATACCCTTACGATTTTGCAACTGCGTAATGTTTCGTTAAGAGACGCTTTCCTCGGCTCACGCATCATCGGGCCGAACAAGTTGGTTAGCCAGCGCTATAAGGAAATGAACGCCTTTGAGTTGCGAGACCCAGTCGCGATGAAGGCCGTCGAGTGGCGAGATGGCGCCACCGATTATGTGGTTGTTAGCACGGTTCTGGACTACACTGCTTTGCAGAGCATAGCCGAACGGATCTAACGCTTCTTTCCAATCAAACTGTAAGATTGCCCCTGTATCACTGTGTTCAGCCGCAGGATCACAATGCTTCCAGTTTTAATCCCTTACTTGGCAATCACCTCCCAAACTTCACCCGACTTAATTGGGTTTATTTCGGGTGACAACGAGAATGTTCACTCCCTTATCGAGTGTCTCAACAAACTCGGATTGGGCGCTTATTATGAGGGAAGGTGTGGTGCTGCAATCTTTGCCGAGCGGCCTGATCTCGCACGCAAGTTGGCGATCGACTACGCTGAGAAGCAGGGGTTCATTTTTACCGCTATTCCCGAACAGGTGACAAAGCATAGGATCAATCGTGAAACTTTGCGAGAGCTAGAAGGTACATGGGACATATCGACAGCCGAGCGGTCAGAAATGGCATCTCTTAAATGGACGCCTTTAGAAATCCTAAATACTAGGGTTTGTATCGTCGATGGCCGCGCTGGTAAGTGGGATTATTTCAACGGTAGGCTCCAATTATACATGGGTGATAGGCCCAAATCAGACATGCCCGCTTTCGTCTATTCGAAAAACAAAGTTGCTAAGACTTCGCTCGTTTATCTCGACTTTTCGATCTCCCTTACGAAGACTTCGGATAAGACACCGGGCATCATCCGAAAAATGGCGGCCACAACGGTTCGGGGCATCCGTTAACACCTCCGCCTTAAGCAGCACCTAGTCACCATAGGCCGTTAAAAAAACAACCTTGGCATTTCCTCAGCTACAAATCTCTCCCGGATGGAGAGGTCGGTGAGTCCGCGAACCGGGAGAGGCGCGAGCCACATCCTTCGGAGCTGCCTTCTTAATCTTATTTAACTTCGATGGTCCTTTGGACATACAAAACGACCTAATCAGTCGTCTCAGTCTGCTCTTCGTGATCCAATGTCGCCGGAATGCCGATCGCCCCAACCAAAGGCCGCGGCCGCTCAGCCGTTGCCTCGCGACGGCGAGCCTCGCGAACCAAGCGCTCCTGCGCGCGTTCCTCCGCTCCTGGCGTAACTGACCACAACGTCCCCTCCGCCCAGAAGCTGTTCAAGAACTCGCTCCAAACGCGGTGGTAAACGGCAGCCGTCTGCGTCGCGATATTGGCCCAGTTAAAATCAGCTTCAAGCCGCTCCCGCGCTTCAACTTTCAGCTTCGAAGCCCTCGCGGGGTCTTTTAAGACTTTCAAAATCGCCCACGCCAAAGAGTTCGGCTGCCCAACGTGACTCAAGGTGCCCGTTTGGTCATGCAGTACAACTTCTGGCAACCCACCCGCATCGCTCGTGACCACCGAAGCCCCGGCCGCCATTGCCTCTAAAGCCACGATCCCAAAGGGCTCGTAAAGGGAAGGGAAGGCCGCGCAGTCGGCGATCCGGTACATGGCGTAAAGGTTGCGATTTGCCATGAATCCTGTGAAATGAACCTTATCCCCCAGGCCATACCACTGTACAAAGCGCTCATATTTCTCGCGCATGCCGCCGCCAACGATGACAAACTTGGTTCGCGGCTCCTGGGCCAAGACCGCGCTGGCCGCATCGAGCAGAATATGAATGCCCTTCTCGCGGACAAATCGTCCCACGTAGATAACGATTTTTTCGTCGGGCTCGGCGTACTTGGCTCGCCATTCTTGATGCTCTTCTTCCGTCCAATCAAACTGGAATTTCTGCGCGTCGACTCCGTTGAAAATCACATCGGTCTTATCGTAGGGAACGTTAAAAGACCGCATCACTTCGTTACGCATAAATTCCGAACAGATGATAACGCGCCAGGCCTCATAAGTAAGCCAATATTCCTGCTCGTGGATGTAGGATTGCATCTCGGTATGGATGCCGCCGTTGCGCCCCTCTTCGGTGGCGTGAACAGTGGCCACCACGGGCAGCATGTATTCATATTTCAGCTCCCGGGCCGCGTCGAGCGATAGCCAATCGTGAGCGTGGAAGATTGTAGGCACACCGCCGCGCCGCCAGTCTTCCAGCAGCTCGCGCACCCGGATGAGTGTGACGTCATTTAAAAGCTGGATCTCGTGAATGAAATCGTTGGGTTTTTGGGCCAAGTGAACACGGTGAACAAAAACGCCGCTGGGTTCTACCACCTCATCCGGGGCCAGTGGCGTTTCTTTGGTGACGACGTGGACCTCAACCCCTTGCTTCACCAACTGTTTGGAAAGTTCGTAAACATGGGGACTGATGCCTCCAACGATTCGCGGGGGATATTCCCAGGAAAGCATCATCACGCGCATTGGTTTATTGTGGCAGGAAGGGGAATAGGGAAGTCGATGGTCGATAGTCGATAGGGGATACGGGATTCTCGATTCTCGATTTTCGAATCTCGATTGGGGAGGCGGCTGGGGACCGCGGATGGGAGATCCTGGATCCTCGATTTCCAAATTCGGAGGGAAGGGGCCGGATAGGGACGTCGAATATTCGAGGTGCAAGAGTAGAGAGCGTGCCTTTTGTCATTGCGAGGAAGCGAACCGCGCCGGAGCTTGCGAAGGCTCAGGCAGCGACGCGGCAATCTACGTGGCGCGCCACCGGCTTGAAGTCTGAGGCCAGTCTGGGAAGATCGCACAACCTCAAGACTATCGACTATCGACTTTCGACTATCGACTTTCGACTTTCGACTTTGGACGTCTCTTCCTCATCTCTAGCCAACTCCTCGCGCAACGCGGTCTCCGCAACCAGCGTCCCCTTCAAAGATCCATAAGCTTCCGCGTAAGCCCGGCTTAGCTCAACCCCGTAAAAGAAGATCTGGCAAGAATAGTAAGCCCACAAAAGAATCACAATAAGCGCGCCGGCCGTGCCGTAGGTTACGCTTACACTGCTGTAAGTGAAGTACAAACTCAAAAGATATTTGCTTACCGCGTAAGCTAAAGAAGTGACTATTCCGCCCAACCACACATCGCGCCATTGCAGCTTTCGCTGGGGGAGCCACTTCAGCATCGCCGCGTAAACCGGCGTCCAGAACGCCCAAGAAAGGATAAAGCTGAGCGTGGTCTTGATCGGAAAACCGGCCTCAGGGCCGATCTCATGCCGCACGATGCGGAGCCACCAGTCAAATGCTAGCCAGCCCAGAAATACGATTCCAACGATAAGGACCATCAGGATCGAAACCACCTTGGTCCCAATAAACCCCTTGATGCCAGAAGCTTTGGTTTCAACTCGCCAAATCGAGTTCACGGAAAGGCGCAGTTGCAAGAACAAGCCAGAAGCGCCCGATATGGAAACGACAAGACCAACTATGGTTGCCACATATCCAACTCCGCGTGAGTGGCTGCTAGTTATAATCTGGCCAACAAGGGTGCCCTGTGCCTCGCCCATGCTTTGGGTAACCGTTTCGACAAGATGCGTCTGCAGTTCATGGTTCTGCAAGAGCAGCGAGCTTGCCGCAACCAGAAAAATCAACAGCGGCGAAAGAGCGAGCATTAAATAAAACGTGATCGCCGCCGAATAGCGAGGCGCCTGGTCTTCGTTCCAGTACTTGAAAGCCTTTGCAAATATCGGGCGCAGCATCTCAACCGTCATCAGTGTTTTGGAGTATGCCTGAAGTCGATGTGTTCCTAACGAGGTAAGATTTCACTGCATGGCTTGCGTAGACGTGATCCTTATCGCCGGTAAAGACCAAGTGAATCAACCTTGGCTATGGAAACTCAGCAGAGAATTCAACGTTCAAGTGAACATTAAGAAAGCCAACGTCGATACCGACTACGGCTGGATCCAGATCGAGTTTCAGGGCGCTGTTGAAGAGATCCAGCGCGCGACCGCTTGGTTGATGACCACCGGCATGCACGTGGAAGCCTCAGAACGCGCGCTCGGCGCATGATGGAGCCCGCACTCCCATCCGGTTTCGATGCCTTCTGGCAAGAAACGGTTTCCGAAGCTTTAAAGATTCCGCTTAACTTCCACCTAGATTCTGGTGACGCCTTTGATTTGGAAGGCTTCCGTGTTAGCACTTACACGTTTTTTGGTGTTGGTGGGCAACAAAAATTTGGCTGGAAGGCCGTGCCGGAAGAATCCGGACCACATCCAGCCTTTTTGTGGGTTCCACCGTATGGACGGGAGTCGTTGCTTCCCAACGCCTACGGCACACGTAAGGGCTTTGTGAGTGCCAGCCTGAACTTTTTTGGGCATGAGGCCTTTCACCAGGAGAAATACAAACCCGAACGAGGCTATTTTAGCGAAGGGGTTCTCAGCGAAAAAACTTGGGTCATGCGAGGCATCTTTCAGGATGCCGTTGTGGCGCTGCGCATTCTTAGAGAGCAGCCCGAAGTTAACTCAGAACAGATTGGCGTGATGGGTATGAGCCAAGGTGGGGGAATTTCAATCTGGCTAGGCGCTTGGGTCTCGTTTGTAAAGGCCGTTTGTGCGGATATGCCTTTTCTGGGTGGGATGAGCCAGGTTTTGGGTCAGCACGTATATCGATATCCGCTCAAAGAACTCATGGACACTTCGGCGAACATTGAGGGTGGACTTGAGCGAATAAAGAAGACGATTTCGTTTTTCGACACCCTAAACCAGGCCACACGCTGTAAGGTCCCAACTCATTTGAGCCTTGGTGAGAAAGATCCGGCCGTTAAGCCGCTATCGGTTGAAGCGATCTTTGCCGCCCTCCCGGGTGAGAAAGTTTTAGAGCGTTACGCGACTGGCCACGACTGGTTTCCGGACATGATCGGGAATAACCGGACCTGGCTATTAGACAATTTAACGATTGCTTGACGCTTTCGTGCGATTAATTAAGAAACCGGAGAACCTATTGAGACTTTCTGAGAGTATCTGTTATCGGGTGCGGCATATGAGGGCGTTTATTAGCACGTTTCGACCTCTGTTGACGCGCCTTTTTATTTACCTCTCACCAAGGTCCCGCACAGGTTTAGGAATCAAAATAGCTTTGACAATGCGTAGAGGCATTTGAGACGCACAAGGGACTTAAAATTTGAAAGGGAAGATTTTTGCATTATTCGCACTTTTAGGCAGCCTAAGCACGCTAGCTTTGGCAGGCCCATCCAACGTTAAATGGACCGCCAGCCTTCAGCCACCGGATGCCCGGGCAGGGGAATCGGCTCAGATCGTTTTAACCGCGAAGATTGCAAGCGGATGGCATCTTTATAAAATCGGCGAAACGGGCGGGCCATTTCCCACTTCGTTTGACCTTGGCAAGTCCACCGCGCTGGCTACGAACGGCGCTCCCATAGAGCCCGCGCCAAAAACTATTTTTGATCCCAACTTTAAAGCCAATCTAGGCGAATACGAGACAGCGGTAGCGTTCGCCGTTCCTGTAAAGATCGCGGCTGGGTTGAGCGGTCCGCAGAAAGCGGTTGTGACCACACAGGATCAAACCTGCAATGCGCATGTTTGCACCATCCCCGAAACAGTGCCTGTGACAGTTGCCTTTACTGTTGGATCGGGGCCTGCCAGGCCCGACCATACGGCACCCGTAACCTCGGTTCCGGCGCAGCCTGTGGGTTATTCGGGCGGCGGCGCAGTTCCGGCTCCTGCCGCAACAGCGGCAAGTTCTGGTTCTAGCAATTCGGCTTCCGACAACGTTAAGGATGCCGAAAAGAAAGGGCTCTTGGCCTTCATAATGTTCGCCTTTGCTGGCGGTTTGGTAGCTCTCGCCACGCCCTGCGTTTTCCCGATGATTCCCATCACGGTCAGTTACTTTGCCAAGAAAAGCGGTGGAGAGAAGAAGAATTTTGCCGGTGCATTTGTTTTTTGCGGTGGAATCATCGGCACCTATACAATTTTGGGGCTGCTGTTTACGGTCATTTTCGGCGCCAGCGGCATTAACAATTTGGCCGCGAATCCGTGGATTAATTTGATTCTGGCAACGCTATTTTTCGTGCTCGCGTTAAGCTTGTTTGGGCTTTTTGAGATTAGGCTTCCCAGCGCGATGCTGAACAAGGCCAACGCTGGAACGAGGAAAGGTGGATTAGCCGGCCCGTTCTTTATGGGCCTAACGTTCACGCTGACCTCATTTACTTGCACCGCTCCCTTGGTAGGGGCATTGCTTGGGCAAGCGGCTACCGGCCAATATGCCTATCCGCTGCTTGGCCTGTTCTTCTTCGGTCTTGCCTTTTCTCTGCCTTTCTTTTTGCTCGCGCTATTTCCCCAGTTCCTGGCTGACTTACCCAAATCTGGCTCGTGGCTAAACACGGTGAAGGGCTTTATGGGGTTTGTCGAGATCGCGGCGGGCGTGAAGTTTTTGAGCAACGCGGATTTGGTATGGCAGCTTGGCTACCTTACTCGGCCGATCTTCCTGGCCATTTGGGCGATGGTGGGCATAATCACGGCGCTGTATCTCTTTGGGCTCATGAAGCTGAGCACTGACGGCGGAAAGGAAAAGATCGGCTTTATGCGCGTTGCGATCGGGGTGGTCACCCTGGCTGCGACCGGGCTGTTTCTTAGCGGAGTTGGCGGCAATACCAAGGGCTTTCATTCGTTCCTCCTTGCTTGGCTGCCCCCGGTTCCATATCCGGGCCAACAAGCGGCTGGCCCTCAGGAAATCCAGTGGTTAGGGAAGTATCAACAGGCGGTCACTGCCGCTGAGAAAACAAACAAGCCGATTTTTATAGACTTCACCGGTGTAACTTGTACAAACTGCCGAGCGATGGAAGAACAGATGTTCCCCCGGCCGGAAGTCCGCAAGCTGATCGATGGTTATGTCGATGTCCAGCTTTACACGGATCGCCCCACTCCTGATGACCGATTCAACGCAGGCCTGGAGCAAAAGTTTGCTTCGGAAACAACGCTCCCGATGTATGTCATCGTAACTCCGGAAGGGAAGGTGCTGAAAGCCTTCAGCGGCTACACCGAAGATGCAAAAGCGTTTGTCTCGTTTCTGCAGGCGGGGCAGACTTCTAAAGTCGCCGAACGCTAAAGCGCTCTTCGCGCCTCGTCTATCTTCTTAACACTAACCAAAAGCTCTTCCGCCTGATCTAAAGGCCACTGGGTGGCCGCATCGGAAAGCGCCTTGGCCGGATCCGGATGGATCTCCAAAAACAACGCATCAATCCCAACCGCGACGGCGGCCCGGGCCATCGCCGGAATGCTTTCTCGGTTCCCACCGGTCGAAGTCCCTGCGCCGCCGGGACGCTGAGCCGAGTGCGTCGCATCAAAGCAAACGGGCACTCCAAACGAACGCATGATCTCCAAGCCGGGCATATCTACAACCAAAACGTTGTAACCGAAGCTCGCCCCTCTTTCAGTCAGCATTATCCCGGCCGCGTTTACCGAGCGAAGCTTGTCGACAATGTTCTTGGCATCCCAAGGAGCCAGAAACTGGCCCTTCTTCACGTTCACCGGCTTGCCGGTTTCTGCAGCGGCAACCAAGATATCGGTTTGCCGGCATAAAAATGCCGGGATCTGCAAAAGATCAACCACCGAAGCCGCAACTGCTGACTGAGGTGCATCGTGGATGTCGGTTGTTGTAGGCACCCCAAGCTTGGTGCCAACTTGCAGCAGAATCTCCAAGCCTTCATCGAGGCCAAAACCACGCACTGAAGAAGACGATGTTCGGTTGGCCTTATCAAAAGATGCCTTAAAAATATAGGGTAGATCAAGCGAGGCACAAATATCCTGAACCCGCGAGCCAACCTCAAGGCAGAGGTCGAGAGATTCGGCCAAGCAGGGCCCCGCAATTACGGTTAGCCTGCCTGACCCAACATGAATATTTCCAACCTTTATCGGTTTAACTTCTACCAATCGCTATTTCACGTTAAGTGACGCGGTAGAGCTAACCTGATCTGGCGGATAGCAGGCTTGGGAGTTGCACTGCTGGTAGTCGAGCCTAAATGACAGCTTGACTTTGCCTTTCTTCTTGGGAGCCATGATCTTCACGGGCACGTTGATCGTGCCTTCGTAAACGCGAACCTTTGCCGGATCGCCCCCAACCGATTCATCTTTGCCTTCGGGGTATTTGATCGATTTGATCTTGATATCCTTCGAATCGAGGGAGATCTTGATTGGAATCAAGTCCGGATTGCTCGGCGGATTCTGATATCCGTGCAAACCTTCGGCGAAGGTGATCTTCACCGTGACCGTAATTTCCTTGCCATGAACCGCATTTGTCGGCGTTGAAACCGTCACTGTTGGCGGCGTGTTGGCTTGGCTCCAACCGAAAACGGCAGTTGCCACGAGAGCGAGACTAAGAACTATTTTGTTTAACTTCATCCTACTATTCCCATCCATTTCTTTACTTTGTAAACGGTCGTATCCCGGTTTAGTTGCGCAATTGCTTTCGTAAGGGGCACTCCCTTAGGACATACCTTAACGCAGTTTTGCGCGTTCCCGCAACCGGTAATTCCTTCTTCACCGGTTAGATAATCTAGCCTTTCTTCCGAAAGGGTGGCACCGACCGGATGCAAATCAAATAAAAGCGCTTGCGCCATCGTTGCCGGACCCACGAAACTGGATCGATCATTTACTTGGGGGCAGGCTTCCATGCAACAGCCGCACGTCATGCAGCGCGAAAGAGCGTAACGGAACTGGCGAATGTGGTCGTCTTGGGGCTGGCCGGAACCCAAGTCGTAAGAGCCATCGATTGGCACCCAAGCCTTCACCTTTTTGAGGTTCTCGAACATTCGGCTTCGGTCGACGACCAAGTCTCGTACGATTGGAAACTTCTTCATCGGTTCAAGGGTGACTTCGTAAACGTCATCCTTCAGTTCGGAAATATCTTCGATGAGGGCCGTGCAAGCTTGCCGCACACCGTTGTTGATGTTCATGGTGCAGGAGCCGCAGACTTCCTCCAGGCAGGCAGCTTCCCATACGGGCGGCTCAACGGTTTTGCCTTCGGAGGTGACTGGATTTCGCTGGGTCTCTCTGAGAGCGGAGATGACATTCATCTTCTCGCGAAATGGGAACTCGAATATCTCCCAATAGGAATTTGCTTGCTCACTTGCTTGGCGTCGAATTTTTAGTCTGACTTTCCGAGAATCAGTTTCGTTGCTCACTGATTGCATTCTACCGCTTCGTTTAGCCCCTTCCCCTGCTGCGGGAGTCGAATCCATTTGGAGGGGGTTGGGGAAGAGGTTCTGAGCTTAAACTCAACCCGCCCGAATCTTATCAGCGCTTGCGAATTAGATCGTCTGGAATTCCACCTTTATCGGTCATGCGAAAGTGATCTCGACTGATCCACGACACCCTAAACGTTTCCGTCGAACCGAGAATGTCTGCCATTTGCCGTTTGATTGCGTTCTTATTCTTGGATGCTACGACTTGAAGCTTCTCGAATGTAAGGCTAAGAACGTTTGAGCGCAATTTCCAACGGCCAGTCCAAATGACCCCAAACTTGCCATGTTTTGCGGAGACAATATCCCCACTTCTGAAACGGCCATGCTCTAGAACTAACGTGTCCTGAAATGACTTGCTCCACCATTTGCCATCCAGCGGGAAGTCAACTGACCTTCTCTGAGCCCTTGGAATTTTGTTACCTGTAGAATGCAGCCCATTTGTGAAGTGCGATGAGTTGTATCTTGTTGCCTGAAGCTCTGTTAGGCCATGCCAGAGTACTTGAGAATGACGGGCTAACAACATAACCAGTATGGTCGTGAATGTTAGCGAGGCGGCATACAATAGATTTATGGATGGCCGTTGGGCTTCGTGATGCTTACGAATAATCATCTGAATCTTCAAGACGGATCCCAGTGCCCACTTGCGTCTGCCCGTCACCCGAAGGAAACTGTCGCGTACATTTTAAAGAGACGACATCAAAACCTTTGATAAGGTCGTTACGTCTTCGAGTTACTTGCAGACGGGATAGTTAAATGAAAAGGATTGTGGCATTCGCAATCGTGCTTTGCACATGCATAGCGATTGGCC
This sequence comes from Fimbriimonadaceae bacterium, assembly GCA_036502005.1. Classification (GTDB taxonomy): domain Bacteria; phylum Armatimonadota; class Fimbriimonadia; order Fimbriimonadales; family Fimbriimonadaceae; genus DASXZH01. The sequence goes on along the minus strand of DASXZH010000058.1, from coordinate 68,458 downwards.
TCAATTTGCGCGGGAAGCCAAACCAAACGCAAGGAAATAGGTTTCATATAAGTGCGGTTCCCAGTTCAATCGGCTTCGGCGAGCAGATTAAAATCGAGGTCACGAACCTATCCGGGCAACCGCAGTTCTGTACTCTCGCCCTTTATGTTGATGACGGCAAGGGTTTTATCGACTTGACGAAAGACGCATTAGCCAAATCCTGGAATGAAGTGAGGAACGCGACAATAATTCCCGCCCATGGCACCAAGAGTTTCTCCTGGAGGCCGCAGGATAACGATGGCACGAACTACCTCATTTTGATGAAGGGTGCTTATAAGCTTCGCGCGCATGGGGAAGGTGACGACGCTTTTTCAAATGCTTTCGCCATAAGGCGTAATCCCATCGAGTTGGTCGACTGCCATCCGAGAAAACGCTCAAGGCACTCAATAGTTGTCAATCTTGACAACGCGACCCTGGACGCGAAAACTGTGCATTTCCAGCTGCAGTCTCTACGGAATGGACAATTTGCCGATGCGGCGCCTTGTAAAATCGTGGATGGCGGGAAGAGGTTTTCAAGCCTGGACCTTAAGGGGCCGGATAGCCCTCGGCTGGTTTTGGTAGCGCCAATAGCTCGAAGAACTGGGCATCAATACCGCGTCGCAATGATCTCAGAGGAGCCACCAATCTACGAATCCTATTCCGCGCCTTTTTAGCATTGAACGGATTCAATGTGGTTGCTTAACTTGTGGATCTCTAAAACTCTACCTTGAACATTTACCGCCTGAAAGTGCCCTTCGCAAACGTTCAATCCGAGGCCATTACTTCCGCCAGAATCTTCAGCTTTCGCCACAATACTGGTTTCGTGCTGTTCCAATGATAGTAAAGGATTCAAACGAACAAGCAGGGAATCAAATCAACCGGTAGAATTGTCCATAAGTTTAGAATGATAGGTCAAGCCATTTCGGAGTCTGATAGTCGGCTTCGAATCCTTAACGTTCCCGTGGATAGCGTGACCATGGACGTGGCAATTGAAAAAATCGAAAGATTTATTGCCTCGGGAAAGCCACACATTGTTGTCACTGCCGACAGTGCAGGCATCGTCTTGGCCAACAAGGATCCAATTTTTAGAGAGATCGTTGAATCGGCGGATCTTGTAACGGCCGACAGCGTTGGCGTTATTTGGGCGGCAAAGCGAAAGGGGCGGCCATTACCCGAGAGAGTCAGCGGTATCGATATGTTCGCCAAGCTCTGCCAGGGAAGCGCCGAAAAAGGGTACAAGCTCTTCTTTTTGGGTTCCGCGCCAGGCACGGCCGAAATGGCCGCTGAAAGATGCCGGCTAAAGTTTCCCGGCGTCAACATAGTTGGCGCGAGGCACGGCTATTTCGACCCGGACAGCTATGAGTTGGTCGCGCAGGAAATCGCCAAAACCAAGCCCGACGTTCTTTTTGTTGCAATGGGGATGCCCAGGCAAGAGAAGTTCATCAAAGAGACCCAGTCGATCATCGGCGCCCCCGTTGCGATGGGCGTGGGCGGAACGTTGGATGTTTACAGCGGAAAGCTAAAACGCGCACCTAAATGGGTTCAAAAAATGAAGATGGAGTGGCTATACCGGCTCTTCCAGAATCCGAAGAAGATTTCGAAGGCCAAGAATCTGCCCATTTTTATAGGGATGGTTCTAAGGGCCCGTGATTGAAGATCTACACCAAGACCGGTGATTCCGGCTCAACCGGCTTGGTTGGCGGTTCTCGCATCGAAAAGGGTTCCCCCAGAATCACCGCTATCGGCGAAGTGGACGAGCTGAACGCGGCACTCGGCGTGGTCCGTGTTGCGGCAGGGGGCGCAGACCTTGCAGCGCCAATAGCAAAAATCCAAAACTTGCTTTTTGAACTTGGGGCGGAGTTGGCCACCCCCCTAGACAGCAAGTTCAAAAACGAAGGCATCAACCAGGCGGCCGTTGATTTCTTGGAGAAATCGATAGACCTCCAGAACGAATCCCTCCCGCAGTTGCGTAACTTTATTTTGCCAGGAGGCTCAGAACTGGCTGCAAGGCTGCACCTTGCGCGGTGCATTTGTCGCCGCTCGGAACGCGCCGTCTTGGCACTGCATAAGCAAGAGCAGCAAAGAGATGTCACGCTTATTTTTCTGAACCGTCTTTCCGATTGGTTATTCGTTGCCGCGCGAACCGCCAACCGGCTAGAAGGCGTCGAAGATATCAATTGGATGCATCCGGAGAACTAGATCTATGTCCCCACTAATCCTATGCACGTTGGCCTTGGTACAGGCCCAAGCCCAAGTCCCGGCTCAAGGCCAAACACAAGTAGCGCAGCCCCCCAGCGGCGCGGCACTCATTAGCAAAATGTTTGCCTATTACGCTTCGGCGACAACTATGACCGGCGCAATCCACATGACGCAGCAGGCCGCAAGTTCGACGGTGACCCTTGACACGAGTCTCGCCTATGAGGGCCCCAGTAAGATTTATCTTCGACAGGCGCTTGGAGGCGCTAATCCAATGGTTTGGCTGGTCACTTCGGATGGGAAGTCATTTACCTACGATTTTCCGAACACCACGAGAACAGCCGCCAATAGGGCGGAGCCGGGGAGGCTGCTAGAGGCGGTTAGTCCCACTCAGTCAATCCACCTTACCTACAGGCAGATATTTCACGCCTCGGTCCAAAGTCTTGGGGACGTTTCTTTGCCGGTGCTTTTATCCGTTGCCGGGCGGGATGAACTTCAGGCAGTAAAGGACATGATTGGTAGCATTCAATACATGGGGACAACCAAGATTGGGACCGATTCGGTGAACGTTATCGGCGGTGGTTGGAAAGCCGGTCCACGGGCGCCCGTCAGCGCTCAATATAAGTTATTTATCACCGACGATGGACAGCTTAAGCGCTACGTGGAAACTAATATCGTTAGCCTCAAGCTACCTACCGGCCAAATGCAGCCCCAGCAAGTGCTGACGACTTGGGATGTAGATCTTCATGTGAATGCGCAGCCCGATGAAACTCTGTTTAAAGTGATCATGACGGGAAGCTAGGGGATTGTCGAATGTCGAATGTCGAATGTGCGACCCTGTCCAGAGCAAGCGTTCATTGCGCGGTTTCAGCCGTAAAGGTCGCCCGGAGTCAGAGAGCGCACCGCCTTAATTTTGCAATTGTGAATCCAAGGTATGTGCGTTGAGCGTCCTAGTTGTGGGCGCGCTGCGACGCAGGTGGTGTGGGTGCAGATTGCTAGTAGCGTTGTGTGGCTGCTTTTTGTGGCTACGAGCATAGTTTCGGGAGTAACTCTTTGGGTTGAGGAGCACCCTTGGCGGCTATACGGCTTTGGCGTAATTGTGCTTCTTGCGCCGACCTTTTGCGGCATCTACCTGTACAAGCACCAGCAGTTTCAGTGGCTGCTCTACACCTCGATATTTGGTATTGCTGTGCAACTTCTCATCATTAGAGAATTGGCGAAATCGGATAGTTAGGTGCGAAAGAAAGTGGGTGCGGGGATAGGATTTGAACCTATGGCCTCCGGGTTATGAGCCCGACGAGCTACCAGACTGCTCCACCCCGCGGTGTGATGTTATATTACCCTTTCTTGCCCTTCTCGTCGCTATCCTTCGCGGGCAATGCGGCAACTTCGACAGTCACTTTCTTGGACTCTTTGCCGTGTGACTTGTAGTCGCGATACATGTTGAAAATCCGCATCCCAGCCATTAGAGTGCCTAGCAAGGGCGCAAACTGCTGAAATCTTTGAGAAGCGGCTGTAGCGATCCCATCTACTGCTTTCGCAATGCTTTTTGCATTTCCACCCACGGTATCGATAGTTCCTCTTGTGGAATCTGCAATGCCTTCCACCTTGACCGTTAAATCCTCTACCTTTTCAACCAAGCCCTTTACGGCAGGCACCAACTCATCTACCTTTTTGATCAAACTTGAAACCTGCGGCTCCAACTTGGAAACAACCGTAATCAGCTTACTAACCAAAACACACAAGACCAAAAACAGCAAAGCCACGAGGGCAAAGAAAATGCCCGAAAGTATAAGCCACCAAGTTGGAATTTCTGTAACCATACCGTTCATTCAACCACCTTTATATCCACGCGTTTTACCCCCTGAGCGGGCAAATCCAGTGCGATTGAAAGCTCCCCATCAACCGCTTTTATGTTTTTCCCCGAAACCTCGAATGTGTTGCCCCACATTCCCCTAACGCGTAAGAAACTTGAAATCTGTTTGTCCGCCGTGCTCTGCACTTCAACCGAGGCCCATCTTTTACGCAAATCCAACCGAATCTCGCGGATCCGGCCAAAAGTGGAAGTGAACTCCGCGCCGACTTGCCTTAACACAACCTTTCTACCTACGCCGTCCCAGGGCCGAACGTGATACGAGTTGTCGTCAACTTCGAAATGACACCCAAATGTGAACACTCCGTAACTTCGGCTGGGCAGAACAAAGGCACCCGCGCCGCGCAAGTAGTGGAATAGCGCGAATCCAATATCGCCCGTTAGAGGCAGCATTCCGTGCTGTTTCGATGCTGGATCGGGGCAGTAGGCCATGCTAGCCGCGCCATCGGGCCTGACAAGGGCCCAAACGCCAAGCATGCCGCCAAATGCCAGTCGCATATAGGCTTCCGGGATCTGGCTATAGTCGTGGTCCAGAGTGTTGAAGAACATCATGGAGTTCGGCGCCGTTGTGTACCCAAGGCAGAGTTCGCCTTTATCTACAATGCCGGGGTGGGGAAGACCCTCGGGGTCATCCAAGAAGCGGATATCGCTGCCGTACCACCACCAACTTGGGGAAAGGGAACGGGCGGCGTAAGCACAACGCATGGAGCGCTCCATCTGCTCCTCGTCGTTCATAAAGCGGGCTGCTTCAAAAACCTCTTCGTAAGCGGCGGTATCCCATAGAGATTCGCTACCATAGGGATAGTCGCGCTTGAGTAAATCCTCGGCGCGCATAGTTACGTAGGCGCTAAGGCTCTGTGCCTCTTCCAAGTTCTCCTCTTCAGCGTCGTTAAGGAGCTCCATGATACGGGCGTAACCGGGAAGGCCGGTGCCCTTGTAGGGCCCGGAAAGCCCATGCTTGAACATGGAAATGGCTGTGCCAACCGCCAGCTTCAGATATTCCTTGGGAGCCAGTGCGGTATCGCCGTACAACGATGCCACCCGATACATAGAGTGGTACAAGTTAAAAACAAGCGCGTAAGCATGTGGCCGCGCATAGTTGAGGGCGACCGATCGGGCATCGGCAAAGGCCGTTCCAACGGTGAGGTCGCCGGGGTTCTGGATATCGTCCCTCAGGTATTCGCTGATAAAGCAATCAAGGATCTTGATCTGGATCTTATCGGGGAAGATGGCGTTCTTTTCGGCCAAGAACAAGGCGTCACTAAGGCCGCTTTCGACCGCGAAAGGGCCCGCGTATTGGTCGGTATCCGTCACCCGTTTGCTGTTCTTGATGTTTGCCAGCAGAATCGAGCGGTGAAACGCCGATCCCGGCGCATCATGGACCTGGTTTGCTACGATCCAATCCGCCCGCTTCTTAATAAGGGTCTCAATGGGCTCGATGAATTGAAGCTGAGTACAGCTCGAGCGGCCCTTTGTGTCTTCAAACTTAAGGAGCACCGGCCCAGGCTGTTTTGGACGCAGGAAGCAGAAACCACCTTCCTCATCCGCATCAGTTTCCATTTCCGATTCCTTGGAGGATTCAAAATTGGCGGGGGTGGTCCCTCCTATTTCAACAGCGATGCCTACATCCACTGGCGCGACCGCCCCGGGGAGCAGCTTTATAGCCGGATGCCCGCAGATAGCGAGGGTGTGGTGAACGTGGTCGAACTTGTCTCGTTCGGCCGGCACAAACCGGGTTTGAAAGGTCTTGGATTCACCTGGTTTTAGAATCAAAGAAGTGTGGTCCGTTGCCCATCCGCCCCAACTTTCCCGTTCTACGGCAGCCTTGCTATGGCAGTAAACAACCGGGATCCCGGGCCACCGATAGGGCGTATTCAACGAAGCAGGAACGTTGTTGTAAAACTCCCAAGATGTGTCTTCGCCGGGAAAAATAAGCAGGCCGGGGGACTCGCTGTTTAACCTCTGCGCAAACAAGTAGCTTGCCGCGCCGCCAATAAACTTGTGGATGTAAACACGATCGTTATAGAGCGTGCGAACTCCTTTATCTGTCTTTGGGAAACCTTCATAAAGGTTGTTGAGGGCGAAAGGGAAGGCGACCTCGCCGATCTCGATACGCGACCGGCCGCGGTTGGTGATGGTCACATCCCACACGATCTGCGGGATGGGCTCTCTTATCTCGTAAAAATTGCCTTTAGCTTCAATGTCTTGAAGGAGGGGCAAATCGTAAATGAACGAAGCTTTTCCAAAGCTTTCTTCTTCATCCAGGTTTTCCGCGTCGGCATTTCGGCCCAGCATCCAAGGTTCGCCCGCGTTTTGGCGCGCGCCAATAAGGATGGTGCCTGGTAAATAGTCTTCGGAAAACTCCTCGCCGAAACCAAGTGGGCCGAGGACAAATTGAAATTCTTCTCCCTCTTCAGGAAGTGTTGGGTCCGACGCCCATAACTGCTGAATGCGGCCACCTAGACCGAATTCGAGCGAAATGAGCGTTCCTGTCAGTTCAGCGCGATCGCCGAATTCATCCATTGTGTAGCTGGAGAGATTACCCCCGGAGCTAGCCTCCGGCGTCGCTCACGACGATAGCCGTGCTCACATCGTCCAGCCAACTTTTCAGGGGCGACCTTTCGAACTCTCGAAAGATATCGTGAAGATATTCTTCCTCGCGGATCCAGCGCAGCAACTGGTGCGGAATCGAGCGCCGTTCCTCCAATCCAATCGACCCTGGCCAGTCTAACCGGTAGTAATAATCCAGGGGGACGCGCACCTCCGGAAATAGCAGGCTCATAACAGCGGCCTGGTTAGCGATCCCCGGTGCCAACCGGCTCAAGGCAGCGGAAATCTCCTCGGCACCCGAGCTTTCAAGCTTGAATCCGTTAACTTTGTTTTCTTTGCGGGCACAGTGCTCATCAAGCTGAAGCACTACCCGGTCCGCTCCGTCCAGCATTTCTAAAGCATCGGTGCTTGAGCGAAGCGTATGAGGGTTGTCGCTAAATCGAAACGCTTTGTTAGCAAATAAAGAAAAAAGCTCCAGCCGCTCCTCGTCCGCATCGTAGAAGCTCACTTCCAAAGGCCGCTCACCAAAATAGGTTGCAAGGGAAGCGATTACCGGAATTCCGCAACGAAGGCTGGCGGCCCCAACAATAGTCAGCTTTACGGATTCCACTTCTTATTCTACGGAGATTTATCCGACCGGCGAGAAGGCGGTTGGGGCCTCGCCCAGAGCTTGGATGCTGGCTTGAGCCGCCATTTGCCCAGCGATATCCCTAAATGCCTGTGCGGCTACTCGATCCGGATTGGAAATGAGTGAAGGAACTCCGTCATCCGAAGAAGAACTCACCGCCGGATCAAGCGGCACGGATCCAAGGAAGGGAATCTCGAACTGGGCGGCCAGTTCGGCGCCGGTTAAGCCAGAAAAGATCCGTGTAACTTCGCCGCAAGAAGGGCATACAAAGCCGGCCATGTTTTCAACCACTCCTATCATGGGAGCGTTCAATCGCCGAAAGAGCTGAACCGATTTTCCGGCAATGTTGGCTGCCACGTGGTGCGGCGTCGTCACCAAAACCACGCCACTCAAAGGCGCAAGCTGGGCCAAAGACATGGGCGCATCGCCCGTTCCGGGCGGAAGGTCGACCAAAAGATAATCCAGTTCTCCCCAGTCAACATCTCCCAAAAGCTGCTTCACTGTTCCCGCCACCATTGGACCACGCCAAAGCACGGCTTGTCCTTCTTGCAAAAGGAAACCAAGGGACATCATGGAGATGCCAAATCTTTCTATGGGCAGAATCTTCTGATTTCGCGTAAATGGCTGCTCACCTTGGCATCCCATCATCATGGGAATGCTTGGGCCATAAACGTCGGCATCCAGCAACCCCACTTTTGCCCCGGTTTGCGACAAAGCAATTGCCAGGTTTACGGAGACCGTGCTTTTGCCCACACCGCCCTTGCCGGAAGCAATCGCAATGCAGTGTTTTACGTCAGGAATGAAGTCTTCTTTTGGTGCAACACGGTCCCGCACTTGCGCCGTCATCTCGACGTTCACCGATGTGACTCCCTCCAAACCGGCCACTACTTCCTCACACTGTTGTTTAAGCAGATCTTTTACGGGACAGGCGGGTGTTGTAAGTTCAACGGTGAAGCTAACCGCGCCCCCTTCTATGAAAACGTTTTTTATAAATCCGAGGGTGACAATATCGCGATGAAGGTCGGGGTCCTGAACTTTACGCAGGGCGTCGAGCACCTTTTCTTCCGTGGGGACCATGTTTTAATGGTACCAGTCGCTTCCCGGAACGGTCACGCCTGGAAACGCATGGGACGCATGCATGCCGCCATGATCTGGATAAAATGGCGTCATTAGTGTTATTGGATTAGAGCTTCTTAAGGTTTGCTTCGTCTCTATTCAGTGCATTCTAAGTTATAAGAAATATAACTGGAAAGGAATTCCATGGAAACCGCCCTCGAAACAGAACCAAAAAACCCCAACGGGTCCGCGCCTCTTAAGAAGAAAAAAGACTCTCCAAAGAAGTGGCTTGGGCCGGCCGTGTTCGTTGTTATCCTCATCATCGCCGCCTTTTTTTGGATGAGATCCCGAGGCGCGAGCGCCAATTCGAAGATGGTGACGACAACGGTCAGTCGGCAAAATCTTACGGTGTTAGTTTCCGCCACTGGCAGTGTTGAAGCCCAAACGGGAGCCCAAGTTAGCATTGGCCCCCAGATTACGGGCGTCATTAAGAAGTTGTACGTGGATATCGGATCGCACGTGAATAAGGGGGATATCATCGCCTCCCTCGATCTTCCGGACCTGCAGGCTAACTATCAAGGGGCCCAGGATGCGGAAGCGGCATCTCTCGCCAAATATCAGCAAACCGTTTCCGGAGTGCCGGAGGAACGGGTTCAGACGAGCACAGCTATCGATCAAGCGAAGGCCGCCTTAGTGGACGACCAGGAAAAGCTCCAAGAAGCTAAACAAGTCCTCTATCAGCAACAGACAACCACCCCGACCGATGTAAGAAAGGCTCAAACTGCACTCAATGCGGCAGTTGCGGGGGTGAAGTCTGCCAACGCAAATCTTGTTCAGACTCAAGATGGAGCGAATCTAACGATCCAGACATCGCAGGAACAACTAACCCAAGCGCAAGCCAACGCAACCAATTCTGCCGCGCTTTTGGTTCGGAACACGAACCTTTACAATCAGGGCTACATTGCGGCCGCAACGCTTGACCAAGCTAAAGCGACCGATGCTGCCAACCAGTCCGCCGTTCGTGCTGCTCAGGAAAACGTCACTTTAACCCAACAGAAAGAAACAGATGCTTTAGAAACGGCCCAAGACACTCTTGACCAGGCTAAACAGACGCAGCTTTCCGCGCAAGCCGCTTTAACGGCTGCAAAGTCGGAAACCTTAACAACTGCACAAAAAAGCCAAGAAGTTAAAGAAGCCACCGCAACCGTCCAGCAAGCTCAAGCTGCATATCAAACATCCCTCGGCAACAAAGCTAATGATGTTTTGAAGGACCAGGACGTTGTCCAGGCTAGAAACGCATGGGGACAAGCACAACAAACAGTTTTATATAACCAGGCGCAAGTGAACAAGACATATATCCGCTCTCCCATCACGGGAACGGTTTTGAACTTGGCTGCCCAACAGGGCCAAACATTGGCCGCGGGCCTTGCGTCGCCGAATATTATCACGGTTGCCGATCTTAATCGTCTTGAAATCGACGCATACGTAAGCGAAACGGATATCGGCAAGGTCAAGAAAGGGCAAAGCGCCAGTGTCACGATAGATGCTTTTCCTAATCAAACATTTAACGGCACGGTTCAAAAAATAGCCCATGGTTCGACGATCCAGCAGAACGTCGTCACCTACGAGGTCACCATCGGGATCAAGGATCCTAATCACCAACTTAATCCGGATATGACGGCGACCGTAAACATTGAGGTTGAGAATCTTCAGAACGTTATTGCAGTTCCGTCGGTGGCTGTTCAGCTTACGACGTCTGGTGCTACCGTTAACACCTTAGAGGTCCAAGATGGCAACGAAACTGTGGTCCCCGTAAAGGTGACGACAGGTGGAACCGATGGAGTCAACACACAAATAACGAGCGGGCTCAAAGAAGGCCAGACGGTAGTTCTTGCCGGTGGGTCTACGAAGGCCGGTAGGGCCGCTAACAACCCGCTGAAAAGCGGCAGTAGTGGAGGAGGCGGACGTGGCGGAGGCTAGCAACAGTTCCGCAGCCATGCTGCGCCTGCGGGATGTTAAGAAAATCTATACGATGGGTGACCAACAGGTCCGAGCCCTCGCGGGGCTTGACCTGGACGTGATGGCCGGCGAGTTTGTCGCGATCATGGGGCCTTCCGGCTCCGGAAAGTCAACCTTGATGCACATCATCGGATGCCTCGATATCCCGACTTCGGGTTCCTATCAAATCGACGGAATCGAAGTTGCCGACATGGACGAAGTGGAGCAAGCGGGTATTCGGAATCGAAAGATCGGCTTTGTTTTTCAGGGGTTCAACCTTCTCGCTCGGACAACGGCCCTGGAGAATGTTGAACTGCCTATGGTTTATGGTAGGCGTTCAGATCGCACAGAGAAAGCGATGTGGGCGTTAGAAAAAGTGGGACTCGCGGACCGAATGGACCATAAGCCGAATGAGCTTTCTGGCGGCCAGCAGCAAAGAGTGGCAATCGCGCGTGCCATCGCATCTGAACCCAGGCTTATCCTTGCCGATGAACCAACAGGCAACTTGGCGACAAGGCAGAGCGAGGAGATCATGGAGATATTCCAGGATCTAAACGATGAGGGCAGCACCGTCGTTGTGGTCACCCACGAGCCTGAAATAGGGAAACACTGCAAGCGGCTTGTAATGATTCGCGACGGAAGGATCGTAGATGACGGACCAGTTCATGACCGATTGCTTGCCAAAGATGTTATTGCCGCCGCCGGTGATGCCGATTACGTGGAAATGGCTTCGGGGACCTTATGAACATCGTCCAGAGCATGCGGCTTGCGATTAGGGGACTATCCGCAAACGTTCTCCGGACGAGCCTTACAATGCTCGGCATCCTGATTGGCGTCGCTGTGGTCATCTTGGTAGTTGCCATAGGCCAAGGCGCAACAAAAGCGGTAAACGACCAGATCAGCGCACTCGGAACAAACCTTATAACCGTTCGACCTTCACCAAAGCAAATTAGACTTACAGCGGCTGGGCGCACGGCGACTACCGCTGCCCCCGTCAATGATCTCAAGGTCGCCGATGCCAATGCCATTGCCAAGCAGTTTCCCTCGACTATTGCTGCTGTGGCGCCCCAAGTTCGCGGCAACGTTCAGGTGAGATTCCAGGGGCACAATATCTCCACATCGGTCACGGGTGCAACTGCTAGCTATCAGTTTGTGAACAATGAGCCTGTAAGCCAGGGGCGGTGGTTCACCGACTACGAGGATCGCGGCAACCGCAAAGTGTGTTTAGTCGGGATGACAACTGCCAACAACCTGACAGGTAGTCCAAACTCGGACTTGGTCGGCCAGCAGCTTGTTATCAATGGAGATAACTATGACGTTATCGGCATGTTGGCTTCAAAGGGGGCGGGCGCTTTTGGGCAAGACCAGGACGACGTCATTATCGTTCCCATTACTCCTGCCATGCAGAGACTTTTGGGCGTCACTGTAATCAATAACTTATCGGTGATGTGCACATCCACGGCCGCTATGACCCTTGCGGAAGAGCAGATTTCAGCCTTGTTGAGAATACGGCACCACCTGATGCCTCCATTTCCCGCCAACGACGACTTTCAGGTGACAAGCCAAACAGAGCTTTTGGCTAGGCAGTCTTCGGTGACCGATACTATGACGATGCTTCTCACGGCGATAGCGATTATCTCGCTGGTTGTTGGTGGCATCGGCATTATGAACATCATGCTGGTGTCCGTTACCGAGCGTACGCGCGAGATCGGTATTAGGAAGGCGATTGGAGCCACGCCTAACGACATCCTCATGCAGTTCTTGCTGGAGTCGGCCACCATGTCCCTGATCGGTGGCATTTTGGGCACCTTGGTGGGAGTTGGGATCAGCTACATCATGGGCAAATCCGGATGGAACACGATTGTGAGTTCGAGCGCTATCATTGCCGCGTTTGTTGTGTCCGGCGGCATTGGGATCTTTTTCGGGATCTACCCGGCCAGCAAGGCATCCAAACTGCATCCTATCGAGGCGTTGAGATACGAATAGGGGGAAGCGCTGAGTGTTGAGTCTAACTGCGTTTCCGAACACTCAGGACTAAACACTTAAGACTACTTGGATTCAGAAAGACGGCAAATCTGGGTCTTCTTCGTGGTACAATCTCAACCCGCACGCGGGCGTAGCTCAACGGTTAGAGCGCCGGCCTGTCACGCCGGAGGCTGCGGGTTCAAATCCCGTCGTCCGCGCCATTCCAGACCCACGTGCCGCGGTAGCTCAGCTGGTAGAGCAAAGGACTGAAAATCCTTGGGTCGCCGGTTCGATTCCGGCCTGCGGCACCATCTCTTTCTAAGGGGATAGGGGATAAGGTTTCGCCCAAACTATCGACTATCGACTATCGACTTACCGGTCGCCTAAGAAGCCTAGAAACCTCGAAACCTAAAAGAAAAAAGCCCCTCCCTTTCGGGAGAGGCTGCTCAACAGGAGGTGCGTAACTGGGCGCACCGAATCCGTTCCGAAACGGCAATCTGCCTGCGGTAGCAGACCACTCGCTCCGAGAACAGCTTCAATACTGCCCCGGCCACAAGTGCGATGTCGCATGCCGTTCCTGCCCGTGACTTTGTCCGTGCTGGAAACCGTCCAAACGATTTCCGAATCGTCCATGTCGACTCTCGCTCCGTTTACGGGGTTAGCTGTCGGGTTCGGGCCAAGAGTTACCCTAGGAGACTCGATCGTCCCCATTCACCCCGAGTTATCGGGTCCCCCGTTCCTCTCTTTTTGAAGGAGAGAATTCAACGTTTGGCTTTGCAGCCACGAAGAATAGACTACCAGAGGAAAGCGGTAGTTCGCATGTGAATTTGGTTAAAAGTGGGAAATATGATGCGTTTTGCGTTGCGCGTTATGCGCTAGCAGCCACATAATCCACCTTTCTTGCCAACCGTCAAGTTAATGTCTGACGATTCTTGGTAGAACACTCCGGCATCAAAGTTATTCCTGAGATTTGATCGATTTCAACGCATAACGCACAACGCACCCCGCATGCCCCTCAATTCATGCGAACCCCAGCCCCCCTTTCTTACGTTCTACAATAAAGCGCTTTTTATTAAAACGATTTTTCTGCTCCTATCGGTAATTAAAGAATGAATAAGTCCACGCAAGGCGTGCGATACGGTGAGGTCGACCGCGAGACCACCGAATCGTGCGTGCATCTGGTCCTCGATCTCGATGGGGGGACTCGCCGCGATGTTTCAACCGGCATAGCCTTCTTCGACCATATGTTGGCCCAATTCGCCTTTCACGGCCGACTTGATTTCGGGGTTAACGCGGAAGGGGATCTCCACGTCGATGATCACCACACTGTGGAGGACGTCGGCATTTGCCTTGGAAGGGCTATCAGGCAGGCGCTCCTGGACGATCCGATTAGCCGCTATGGAAGCACCCATACGGTGATGGATGACGCCCTCGTTTTAGTGGCTATGGATATTAGCGGGCGGGGCCAGCTTTACTACGATGTCGGCTTCAAACGCGAAAAAATCGGTGATTTGGCCACTGAATGCATTCGTGAGTTTTTCTCGGCATTAGCGGCCAACGCGGGCATCTCGCTCCATATTCGCAAAGTAGCGGGAGAAAACGAGCATCACGTATGTGAGGCTATTTTTAAAGGTTTTGGTCTAACCCTGCATGAGGCGACCCGCGTCGTCCAGCGCCAAGGGCCAAGCTCTACCAAGGGTCAGATCGGCTAAAATTAGCCGAAGAATGCTGGTTATCCTCGATTACGGTATGGGCAACCTCCGCTCGGTTGAAAAAGCGGTGGAATTTCTCGGTTTTGAATGCCAAATTCAGCCGCACTTAAAAGGAGCGACCAAGCTGATCATTCCTGGCGTGGGCGCTTTCGGGGCTGCCATGGAGAGGGTCTTGCCACTTGCCGATGAGATAAGAGCCTTCGCCAATGATGGGAATCCGCTTATGGGCATTTGCCTCGGCCAGCAGCTTTTGTTCGAAACAAGCGAAGAATATGGCGAGCAAATCGGTCTGGGGCTCATCGCGGGCCGCGTGAAGTATTTCCCAAAGGATACGGGCTTAAAGATTCCGCAAATAGGTTGGAACGAAGCTGTGTTTGCTCCCAACTCGAAACTAGGGAAGGGAAGTCTGCCGGAAGACCAGGTCTATTTCGTTCACTCACTTTATACGGATTGCAGCGATCCCAGTGACATCGCAGCCAAAACGAGTTACGGCGTCACCTTTGCTTCCGCAGTCGAGAAAGGCAATATTTGGGGTACCCAATTCCATCCGGAAAAGAGCGGAGAGGTTGGACTTCGCATACTAAGAAATTTTTTGGAATGCTAATCCTCCCTGCCATCGATTTGAGGGGCGGCAAGTGCGTACGCCTTACCCAGGGCGATTACGCCCAAGAAAAGGTCTACGATTCCGATCCGGCCGCTGTAGCAGCAAGCTTTGAAGAGCAAGGCGCCCAGTTCTTGCACGTGGTAGATTTGGACGGTGCCAAAGATGGAGCCCCTAAAAACCTAGGCGCCCTTAAAGAGATCATTAAATGCATTAGAATTCCGGTCGAGTTTGGCGGAGGGATAAGGTCTTTGGAATCTGCACAGGCCGCTCTAGAGTTGGGCGTGAGCCGAGTGATCATAGGAACGAAGCTTGTCCAGGATCGAGCCCTTGCAAGCCGAATGTTTGAGACCCTGGGCGAAAAGGTAGTAGCCGGGATCGACGCGAAGAATGGGAAAGTGGCCGTGGCGGGATGGATTGAACAATCGGCCGAAGATGCCTTTCTGTTTGCCAAAGCCCTAGAAAACGACGGCGCACAGAGATTTATCGTTACCGATATCGCCACCGATGGCGCTCTGATGGGCCCAAACCTCGATTTCCTTGCACTGATGGCCGATGCCGTAATCTCGCCTGTGATTGCAAGCGGCGGGGTGAGCTCCATTGCCGATTTAGCCAAGATTAAGGCCCTAAGCAGGACAAATCTGGAAGGTGTTATAGTTGGAAAGGCGATTTACGAAAAGAGATTCAGTATTGAGGAAGCTCTAGCGGTTCTTGCTTCGTAAGTGTTCGTTGGGCACTCGGACCTAACAGATTTGGCAATCCGTATTTAATAGTGGACAATTCATATTTGTAAGAATAAGAGAGCGCACCACGGAAGCAGATGAATAACTTACTTGCAGCGATTTTTGGCCCCGACATACTGGCGCTTTGCATCCCTATCATCGCACTGATGATCCCCATTGTCGCGATCCTGGTTTCGCACCAGCAGAAAATGGCGGCGATTATTCATGGCGGCAGAAACCCGCAGACAGAAGCCGAAATCGCGGGACTGCAACAAGAGATACGGAGTCTGCAGGGCCAGTTGCATGCGCAAACCATAGCGATGGATGAACTTCGATCAGCGATTCTCAACGTTCCTCCTCAAATGACGGCCCAGCCGGATATACAGCAGAGAGTGGGTTTCTAAATGAATCAGTTTGTTCTTTTCGGCGCGGTTCCCCTCAACAGCAACGATCTCGCCGGGACCATCATGGGCGCTATTTTCTTCATCGGGTTCTTTGCGATAATCGTGGTCAAGATGCTTATTAAACATCAACAACACATGGCCGCCCTCATGAGGCAGGAAGTTGGCCAGTATGCGAACGATTCAAGCGCGCTTAGGGAAGAGGTGAAGAATCTAAGTTCGCTGATACAACAGCAGACCATTTTGCTCGATGACCTACAGGGAAGAACGATTTCGGGAACACCGCCTAGTTTTCATGTGCGTACAGGTTCTTAAACGGAGAAAATAGATGAGTAGAGAAGTTGGCATGCTGCTTTTCACGGCAATCTTTATGCTTGGGTGCGTTGCCGTACCTCTTATTAGCATCCTGGTAAAGCATCAGCAAACAATGGCACGCATCCTTCGCGACTCAAATCAATCAGATCAGGTTGAAAACCAACTAGCAGCAATGCGAAATGAGATATCGCAACTGAACGCCACTATAGGTGCGTTGAAAGCTGCTTCAGGCGCTCATGAGAGATCCGACAAGGAACTTTCCGCTAGGCTTGGAGAACGGTTTTAATGGACGAATTTAACCGCTTCTTTCGAGAGAACAGCCAGTGGCTATGGGTTATAGCCTTCCTAGGTGTGGTTTACGGGATCCGATTGATCCGGATTCTCACCACTCATCAGCAAAAAATGGCACAGATCTTGAGCCAAAACCAGAGCCAGCAAGGCAGCCTGAATGCACCTGATCTGGAATCCATGCGCCGCGACTTAGAGGTATTAAAAGCCACCGTCAATCAGCAAACGGTTTTGCTCGATTCTATCGCCAACCAGCAACGAGAGTTGCTGCAAGCAGTAAGGACTCCGCAGTTACCGGAACAAAAAGTCTCTCTGTAGCAAACGAAACACTTTCTATTCTTCGTCCGGTCTATCGTAAGATGAGGTCCCTATCGAAGGTTTAGCCAACTTAGCCCTAGCCATTGCCGCCGCATGCGTATTAGGCGTTGCCATGCTTTTGATCATTTACAAGATGGTCGACGGCGAACTGCCGGTCGGCCCCGGACTTGGAAGCTTGGTGCTCATCATGGGCATTTTAGCGATGACGATCTCAACGCAAGCCGGCTTTCTTCAAGGAACCGTGTTCGTAATCTCTTTGGCAGGGTTGGCTAGCTTCTCATTTTTGGCAGAACAATTCGAGATTGCTGCGCTGCGCAAGTTCGAAACCGAAAAGCTCATTGAGATTTATAATAAGTATCTCGACCGGCCCGACAACATTTCTGCGCTTTTCGAAATTGCGAAAAGGCTGCATAGGCAAGGTCTCAAGGGGAATGCCATCGCTCTTACGCAGAACGCGCTTGACTCCCTATCCAAAAACCTCGACCCCGTTTCAAATAAATCCTTTCGCGATACGTTTAGGAATGAGGAGTACATGTTAAAAAACTGGCAAAGAGAAGCGGCCGCCGATCCTCGAATTATGCGTCCTATGGCTTGCCCAAACTGCAAAACGGTGAACCCCTTGGTGAACTTTTACTGCACAAAATGCCAGAGACCCTATGTGATGGATATCGCCTACGACAAACACGTAAAGCCCACTATCTATGGCAAGCTGCTGGTCTCGTTTGCCATGGTTGCCACTATAGTCGTGGGTTCGGCCTTCATCGGCGTAACCTTTTCCGGGTTGCTCGCGGTCGTGATGCTAGTGGTGCTGCTGGGCGCTGCGGGTGGGGCGATTTATTGGATGTTTAGGGATAATCAAGGCGTCATTTGAAAACTGGGTTTCTTGCGTCATTTCTGCCCAAAGAACTTCTCTCGTCAAGAGGGTCGTCATCAAGAACTGGGCTAGGCGCTCGTCTATTTCCATCGAGTGCTCATCCATAGTGAAGAAACAGACGTCATAAACCGTCTCAAGGGCGTTGGAATTTACCCGGGAACGTTTATCCAGTTGTAAGGGCAGTTGCGGCATCTGCTCCCGCAGCACTCCCCTCTCTGAAGCAGAAACTCGCGACTCAAGGCGCCATCGGCGTCAAAAATGTTTTCCGCCAAATCCGCTTTGGATTTCTGAAGGCATTTCTTGCAAAGGCATCGCCCTGGTTTTGGCGAGGCGCTGGCATCTGCCTTTGAACACCAACATTTGCTTTCGCCTAACGCCAACCCACAGCAGTTATGCTCACCGCATTTGGGGCAAATGGTTGGGTCCACCGCGTTAGTTTATTTGGAAATGCTTCGCACTTTCCTGGTATTTGACAGCGTCAGAAACTGCAAGATATAAATATGGGGACTTTATTGCTACTTGCCATTCTGGGGCACACACGTGTCGCGCCCGTTGCGCAAATTTCTGGGAACATGTTATGGGAGGAGTTGCCCGCTATTCAAAAGTTTCCCTCTTATCACCCCGCCCTTCGATATTACGGCAGCTCGCGTTTCATGTTTAAGACGCCGTATTACATTGCTGAGGGACACTACTCGCTTGATGGTGCGCACTACACCTTTCGGCCAGAGACTGCAATTGAACTGAACCATGCTGACGTTGATAAGTTAGCAGCCGAGTATGACCCTGAGACGAGGCGCAAGAAGTTGGAAGACTATGGCAAGTCATTAACGCCGTTCGATGGCGATTATGATCCTGGCCAGCAAATGTTAACTTTGCACTATGTCGTCG
This sequence comes from Fimbriimonadaceae bacterium, assembly GCA_036502005.1. Lineage (GTDB taxonomy): Bacteria > Armatimonadota > Fimbriimonadia > Fimbriimonadales > Fimbriimonadaceae > DASXZH01. The sequence goes on along the minus strand of DASXZH010000058.1, from coordinate 50,055 downwards.
ATGGAGTTCCAAAGACCTTTAGCCTTTATAAGTTTACAGTCGGAGATGATTCCCTAAGCTCAAATGGTTCCAGCAATCAAGATGTCGTCGGTCTTTGGTATACGCCCGATCCATATCCCGAGAAATTGGATTCTAAGACCCGCTATCGAATTGACGGCCTAGATGGCTTGAAGCGCTTTTCCAAAGAAGCTGCGATGAGCGATGGTTCCCAATTCGGGATCATGGACATCAAGGTCGATGGGACCTATCGAAATTTTTCAACGGTGAGCGGATGGAAAAAGAGCGGTTCAACGTTGGTTCTCACGACGGAAAAGGGCGGCCACATTGAGTTCGCGATCAACGGAAATAAATTGATGAAGGACGGCCGAATCGCTTACGTTAAGAGTTAATAGCGAGGGGGAAGAACCTAGAAGATGTGGTGAGCGAAAGGAAGTTTGGTACCTGCCGTCATAACACCCTCACCGGCCCTCGTTCCTAAGTTCTGCGTTCTAAGTTCTTTCCAAGCGAACCAGCCGCACCCCATACGGCGCCACGCAAACCATCATTAGGAACCAAGCCCATGCCGCCGGCATTTTATTGCCGGCCTGAAAAATAACGGTTTCCCCTTCTTCTGCCGTGAATTCTTCGCTCTTGGAATAGAGTGAGTTGGTGACCTTTAGCTCATGCGTTCCAGGTTCAATCGCCAAGCTCAGCACGCTTCCATATTTAAGGTTGCCAACAGAAACGCCATCTAACAGGACATCAAGACCACGTATCTTAATGTCTTTATCCCAGTCTCTTCTAATTTCGACAGTGGCAGGCATCGGCTTACTTCTACGGTGTCCACTTTAACGGATACACGTCTACTTTCGAGCCGCTCGCTATCTCAGCAGCACCACAAGGAACGGCTATCAGTCCATTGCTGCCTGCCAGCCCGCTCGACATGTACGATTCTTGGGCGTCAGCAGGAAACGCCGTATACACTCCATTCTTAAGGTCCAGATTGGCTCTGGCGAAGACTGTTCGGCTTGGGTCGCCTTGCGCGGCAGATTCAAGGGTTGCCGAGATTGGCTGAAAAGCCCCTTCGTCGTGGCCCATCATCTGCAGCAAGGCTGGCCGAACAAATAGCTGAAAGCAAACCAGTCCAGAAACCGGATTGCCTGGCAACCCAAATATAAGTTTCTTGCCTTTCTTGCCAAAATAGAAAGGCTTCCCGGGCCGAACTGAGATCCCCCAGATGAGCTCTTCAACGCCAAGTTTCTTGAGCGCTGGTCGAATAAGATCATGGTCCCCAACGGATACTCCTCCCGAGGTGATGATCACATCGGCAGCCTCGAGAGCCTTTTCAAGCCCATCTAGAACCGATTCCTCATCATCCCTTAGCCTTCCCGTTACAACCATTTCAGGACCTAGAGCCCTAACCGCTGTGCTTAGGGCGATGCCGTTGCTGTCGTAAATCTGGCCCGGTTCAAGTTGCTTGCGAATAGGCGCCAACTCGTTGCCTGTTGAAAGGATGGTCACCTTCGGAAGCTTTACGCCGAGAACGTCGCTCACACCGTTTGAAGCAATGAGCCCAATCACGGGCGGAGTGATGGCCATGCCTTTGGCAAGAAGTAGTTGGCCGGCCAGGTATTCGGATCCACTCTTCCTAATATGAGAACCATCTCCTTCGAATCGCCTTATCGTGACCGTTTCGTCCTTCCACTCACAGTCTTCTTGCATCACAACTGAATCTGCGCCGGGCGGAATGGGAGCTCCTGTAAAGATTCTCAATGCGCTGCCTTCTTCCAGGTAAGGCAATTCGGATTGCCCTGCAAAAACCGATCCTTGCATTTTAAGCTGTATAGGTTCAGAGGAAATATCCGAGGCCTTTACTGCAAAGCCGTCGACTTCGGAATTGTCGAAGCGGGGACTATCTAGCTGGGCCACTATTTCTGCCGCCAAAACTCTGCCATTGGCCTTATGAAGAAATAGCGTTTCAGTCCCGTGGCCCTGCGCATGTTCCAGAATTTTCTTTCTCGCGTCTTCGAACGTGGTTAATCTCACGGCATAGAGTGTGGCATGTAGCGAAAATAATCAGGGGTACGCTTTTGCGTATGCTTCGTCCGCCGATCCATTCTCCCGGCCAAATCCTACGCGATCAGATGGCGGAAGACATCGTTGCCCTGCCCGGCGTTTTCAATGCAATCAGCGCCCTTTCCGCCTATAAGGCGGGCGCCAACGCTCTCTATCTTTCTGGCGCGGGCGTTACAAATGCAAGCCTGGCTGTTCCCGATATCGCACTGATTTCGCTTAACGAAATGGCGGAAGCCTCCAGCAGAGTTTGCGAAATAGCGCCCGTTCCCGTTATCGCCGATGCCGATACCGGCTACGGTGAGACCGCCAATGTCTCCAGAACCGTGATCGAGATGGAGCGGGCGGGCCTTGCTGGCATTCATTTGGAAGACCAAATAAGCCCCAAACGATGCGGGCATTTAGAAGGGAAGTCGCTTATCACTGCCCGTGAGATGGCGCAAAAGGTTACGGCCGCAGTGGAATCCAAGCGAGATGACAGCTTCATCATCGTCGCCCGAACAGATGCCCGTAGCGTCGAAGGGCTTGAGAAAGCCATCGAAAGGGCAAAGCTCTACGTTGACCACGGAGCCGATGCGATCTTCCCCGAAGGCCTTGAAAGCGAGGCCGAATTTGAGGCTTTTCGGAAGGGAATAAATGTCCCCCTTTTAGCGAATATGACTGAGTTTGGGAAGACGCCAATCATCCCCCTCAGCCGGTTCAAATTGCTTGGGTACAATCTGGTTATCTTCCCTATGACCGCTTTTCGGGTCATGCTGAAGGCCATCGACGAAGCATATTTAGAGCTAATTCAAACTGGAACCCAGCAAGGTTTGCTCGACAAAATGCGAACGAGAAAGGAGCTCTACGAGCTCATCGACTACGATGCCTATAGCGCTAAAGACCAGGAATGGTCCGAACGAGCAGAGGTGGGGAACGGGGAGCCAAGCAGCAACCCATAGAAATTAAGCAGAATAGAACCGAGGAAGATTCAAAAAAATGAGCGCAACTACAGTGCAGTACCCAAACTATAGCCCGGGGCTTGAAGGTGTTCTTGGCGGCATTACATCGATCAGCGAGATCGATAGTGACCGCAGCAGCCTTGTTTACCGAGGCATAAACGTCCACGATCTAGCTCGAAAGGGGTCTTTTGAAGAGACCGTTTATCTGCTGCTGCACGGCAATTTGCCAACTCGGGCGGAGTTGGATCAGTTCAAGAAGACGCTAGATGCCGAGCGCGATATTCCGAACGAGGTTTACGAGACGCTGAAGCTCATTCCGAAGAACGCCCACCCGATGGACTCCGTCCGTGCGGGCTATGCCGTTCTTGCGCCATTTGATCCGGATTACACGGACAACAGCCACGATGCCAACGTCCGTAAAGCGACTCGGATCGTAGCCAAGGCCGGCACCATCGTTGCCAACGGCTATCGCTTGGCACATGGAAAGAGCATCGTCAAACCCGATCCTGGTTTGGATACGGCGGCCAACTTCCTCTACATGCTCACTGGGAACAAGCCGGACGATTACACCGAGACCGTCATGGATGCCTCGCTCACACTTTATGCCGAGCATGGCTTTAACGCATCCACTTTTGCGGCTCGCGTAACGGTTGCTACCTTAAGCGATATCTATAGCGGAATCATTAGCGGCATCGGAACCCTCAAGGGCTCCCTTCATGGCGGCGCTAACGAGGAAGCAATGAAGATGCTCATGGAAGTTGGCAGCCCTGAGAATGCGGAGGCTTGGATCCGCGACGCGCTTGCCAATAAGAAGAAGATTATGGGCTTTGGCCACCGTGAGTATAAGAAGGGCGACAGCCGCGCTTTCTATATGACCGAGGTTGCCAAGGAAATCGGCCGCCGCAAAGGGAACACCAAGTGGGGCGATATCGCCGACGTTCTTGAAGATGTGATGCTAAAAGAGAAGGGCCTGTATCCGAACGTGGACTTCCCGTCTGCTTATGCCTACTATCTTTTGGACATCCCGATCGAGCTTTACACGCCTATTTTCGTAATTGCCCGCGTTTCTGGTTGGTCCGCTCATATCATCGAGCAATTGGACCACAACCGTCTGATCCGCCCGAAGGCTATTTACGAAGGCGAGTTGAATGCGCCGTATATCCCGATCGAAGAGCGCTAAGAACGAGTTTTGACGCTCCGTAGGCAAATCGACAAATCTTCGCATCGTCACAAGTGACATGGGCTCGATTTATCGATTTGCGGCTATTTGGTGCGCTCGATTTCCAGGGCTCCGCTCATTCGACTAACGTCGAACTTCGCTACACCCTTCGCTAAATTATCCTGACCCTTCGGGCCGCCAGAGTTTTGAACCACGGCAATTTCTCGCTCCTGGGTCGCACAATAAAAAACTCCCTCATCTCCTCTGCGCACTCCGCGTCTCTGCGTGAAATTCCGATTCATCTAGATAATAGGCTCCTCAATGGACCGGGCCAAACATCGTGATTCTCATTCACTCTTTGCAAGCTTTCCGTCTTTGCGTGACGTTCCCATCCGTTTCGCTTACTCCTCTGTAAAACCCTATGGCAAAATCTTAGAGAAATCAACATTTCTAGTCCCTAAACTCGTTATAACTCATAACATGCCTGGGGACTTCTATGTCCGCGAGAAATACGTTCCCACTTGGCGCAGACGCGCCAAGCCGATTGACCGTGTCCTGCGGTTCCTGTCTAACGTGTCGCGTTGGGTTCTGCTCGTGTTCTGCATTGGCTGCGCGGTGTGTGTAATCTGGCCGCCGCAAACTTCCTACGCAGAGCCGATAAGCTTCCAGATCGCCAGAGGCAATCCTCTTGCATGGGGGATCATGCTGACCCTTATGGGGCTGCTGCTTGGATCGATCCCCATGCTGTTTTATCGCAGGCGTTATATCAGCGTCGGCATCTGCGTGGCAGGAGTTATTGGGCTCATCCTGATCTGCAATTCAGATCCTAATTCCAGCTTTCACTTGATGACATTCATTTGGACTTGCGTAGCTTTGCTGGGCTGGCTCGTCGGCTTAGGGCTCATGGAAGGAGATCCGATTATTCTTTGGGCTGCCTTTAGCGCATGGATTGGTATTTGCACCTGCCTCGGCGCGATGGGCATTGGAGAGCGGCTTGTAATCCTGAGCGCACTGGTGGGCATCAGGGGTTTGTTCTGGGGTTACGTTTTGGAAGAGAAGTGACCGCCAAAAGAAAGAAAGCGCCGCGCAAAGTTGCCTCTGTGCGACGCGCTCCTCTCACTTTTCAATCTCCGCCTGCCCGAGAGCAGTCTTCGTTCTCCAAGTAAACCTTTCATCCTCTCAACAACCGCAGCAAAAACCTTTCGATTCCGCCCTCAGTCGCATCACGGCTCAGGCTCTTTGGGCTCTCGGTGGATTCGGGAAGTGTGTACTCCTCACCGTATCCTACTCTCGCGGCACGTCTAACGTACTCCGTCCCGCGAGGGAGCGAAAACCCTATAGTTTTTCCGATGCGACGGAGACACACTTGGCTCTACGTCACTACGCTTGTGAAGCTTTGGTCCAAGATTCCTCACAAGGTGGCGGATCGCTATATTTTTTTGCATTCGGCGAGCGCTCTTTGTACTGCTCAGCTCCTCCTTGCGGAGTTCGACAGAAGTCCTCTGTCGCGTCTGCTAACCTTTTCTCGAAGGGAATGGCGTCTTCGATTTCTCCGGCTCGCCGGCTCTGAGATACTCCATCTCAGAAAGGTATGAGAAGACTGTACCACGAGTTTTCATTTCGCGCAAGGGGTAATTTGAGAAAGTTTTCCACAATTGCGAATTTTCTAAATCGTAGGTTCAAATCAAATCGTCTTTTAACATTTTCCCCGGGGATATTGCCGGGGTAGATGCAGACCACTTTGACATGAGCGTCTCGCCGCTTCTGGGCGATCTTGGCGGGCAACCACTGTCCCGTTGGTCCAAGAAATCTGCAGTTGGTTAGGGACGATCCCCGCTTTCGCAGGAAGTTTTGCGTATCGCTAAGATTGCTAGTTTCCCAGCACCCTTTGTACGCTGCAACAAATACAGTACACAAATCCCAGGACGCCGCTCGCCCTTCGGTCAGTCCTGCCCGGAATCAAAAATCAAAATTCAAAAATCAAAAATCGGAGATTCCCTGGGTAGCATCCACCCATGGAATTGGATGGTCAACCACTGTCGCTTGATCAAATCGCAAATATCGCCCATAGCGACGAACAGATAACGCTCACAAACAAAGCTGCGCAACGAATAAACGCTTCCAGAAGAGTAATCGACAGGATCCTTGAAACGGAAACCGTTGTCTACGGCGTTAACACCGGGTTCGGAAAGTTATCAGACGTTCACATCCCGCATGAGCAGCTTCAGCGCTTGCAACTAAACCTCGTAAGAAGCCATAGCGCGGGAGTGGGGAAGCCCTTCAGTATCCCCGAAACGAGGGCCATGATGCTCCTTAGGGCCAATGTGCTCGCCCTTGGTTTCAGCGGTTGCCGCGTGAAAGTTGTGGACCTCCTTATCGATATGCTGAATAAGGGCATCACTCCGCTGGTGCCGGAACAAGGCTCCGTCGGCGCCAGTGGCGATCTCGCTCCTCTTGCCCACTTGGCCCTTGCCATGATCGGTGAGGGTGAGTTTCACGGCCAAGAAGCGCTGGAGGGAAAAGGCCTTAAACCAGTTCAACTTCATGCCAAGGAGGGCCTTGCCTTGCTCAACGGCACTCAGGCCATGGCCGCAGTTGGCGCCTTGGCTCTCCATAGGGCTGACCATCTCGCCAGAATCGCCGATACAGCGGGAGCAATGACCCTAGAAGCGCTGCGTGGCACGCCTGTTGCTTTCGATGAACGTATCCACAGCGCCAGGCCCCACAAAGGCCAAGGGGAGTCGGCAAGTCACCTTCGACATCTGTTGAGGGACAGCGAAATAAGAAGGTCCCATTTAGTGAATGACCCCCGCGTTCAAGACGCGTATAGCCTCCGCTGCATGCCGCAAGTGCATGGAGCCGTGCGCGATGCCATAGAACATGTCTCAAACACGATAGAGATCGAAAGCGCCTCCGCTACCGATAACCCCCTCGTTTTTGATAACGAAGACGTTCTATCTGGCGGCAACTTCCACGGCGCGCCGCTGGCCTTGGGTTTCGATTACGCGGCCATCGCCCTTACGGATCTTGCCAGCATCAGCGAAAGAAGAATCGACCGTCTTGTCAATCCGGATCTCAACGAGGGCTTACCACCGTTCCTCACCACCCACGCCGGGATGGAGAGCGGGTTCATGATTCCCCATGTCACCGCCGTTGCCCTGCTGAACGAATGCAAAGTGCTTGCCCACCCCGCCAGCGTGGACAACGTGCCAACTTCAGGCGGAAAAGAGGACCATGTGAGCATGGGGATGACGGCTGCTCTAAAGCTGCGTAAGATCGTCGATAACCTGGAGTTGGTCCTTGCCATCGAGCTGCTGGCGGCTGCGCAGGGTTTAGATTTTAGGGAGCCACTGAAGCCGGGAGAAGGGGTGCGGAAGGCCTATGCAAAGCTCAGATTGATATCGAAGCCGCTTACCGAGGACCGCCCGCTTTACAAAGACATCGAACTGGTAGGGCAAGCCATCAGAAGAGGAGAGTTTGAATGAAGACCGCTATTCGCGCCCCCCGCGGCAAGGGCCTAAGCTGCAAAGGCTGGCATCAAGAAGCTGCCATGCGGATGCTGATGAACAACCTCGATCCCGAGGTTGCGGAAAGACCGGACGACCTCGTCGTCTACGGCGGAACGGGCCGTGCCGCACGCAGTTGGGAGGCGTATCACGCCATCGTTCGGTGCCTGCAAGGGCTTGAGAATGATGAAACCCTCCTCGTCCAATCCGGCAAACCGGTGGGCGTTTTTCGAACGCACGACTTGGCGCCTCGTGTTCTTATCGCCAACTCCAACTTGGTCGGGCACTGGTCGAACTTCGAGGAGTTCAGCCGTCTGGAAAAGCTAGGACTAACGATGTACGGCCAAATGACGGCCGGCTCGTGGATCTATATCGGCAGCCAAGGCATTGTGCAGGGCACCTACGAAACCTTCGCCGAAGCCGGTCGGCAGCACTTTAATGGTTCGTTGGCAGGGAAGCTAGTGGTTTCTGGCGGGATGGGCGGGATGGGCGGCGCTCAGCCACTCGCCGCTACCATGAACGGCGCTCGGTTTTTGGGCATCGATGTGGATCCAACTAGAATCGAAAAAAGGCTGTCGACCGGTTACATCGATCGAATCGCTTACGACCTGGATGAAGCGCTCAAGATTCTAAGGGAAGCGAAGGGAGCTTTATCCGTTGGGCTCGTTGGGAACTGCGCCGATATAATCCCCCTCCTTGCGCGCCGCGAAATCGTGCCCGATATTCTCACCGACCAAACCAGCGCTCACGATCCTCTAAACGGCTATGTTCCCAATAAAATGAGCCTAAAAGAAGCGGTGGAACTCAGGCTGCAGGATCCGCAATCTTATATCGAAAGATCGATGGAAAGCATGGCCACTCACGTGGAAGGCATGCTTCAGCTCCAGAGAAAGGGCGCCGTCACCTTCGATTACGGAAACAATCTTCGGACTCAGGCCAAGAAAGCGGGCATCGAAAAAGCCTTCGATATTCCGGGCTTCGTGCCGAAATACATTCGGCCTCTGTTTTGCGAAGGGAAGGGGCCATTCAGGTGGGCCGCCCTTTCCGGCGATCCCCAGGATATCAAAAAATCTGACGATCTCATCCTGGAGCTCTTCCCAAACAACGAAAGCCTAAGGCGATGGATAAGCCTGGCCCAGGAGAAGATCCATTTTCAGGGCCTACCGGCTCGCATCTGCTGGCTCGGTTATGGAGAGCGGGCCGAGTTCGGCGTAGCCTTAAACAAGCTGGTAAATAAAGGCGAAATCAGCGCGCCCATCGTAATTGGTAGAGACCATCTCGATACTGGCTCCGTTGCTTCGCCCTATCGAGAAACGGAAGCGATGCTGGACCACAGCGACGCCATTGCGGATTGGCCCCTGCTCAACGCAATGCTGAACACTGCGTCGGGCGCATCGTGGGTTTCCATCCATAACGGCGGCGGCGTCGGCATTGGCTATTCGCAGCATGCAGGCATGGTGGTTGTGGCAGACGGCGCCTTAGAAAGCTCTAAGCTTGAACGCGTGCTGACCAGCGATCCAGGAATCGGCGTAATGAGACACGTGGACGCTGGGTATAAAAAAGCCATAGAGTTTGCCAGGGAGAAACATTTGACAATCCCCATGCAGCCTGAGGAAAGGGATTGAACCAGCCAACCTACGACGACGGAAATCCGCCAAAGCTATTTGAAGACCAGAACTGGCCACGCGCAAGCGATTGGATCGCGGGCCGTTATAACTCAGAGGCGTCGGACCGTGTTACCTGCCTAGGAGTGGTTGGGGTGCCCATTAGCAGTTCGATCACGCCTGGCAAAGCCCACCTGGCCGCCGATGCCGTTCGCAAAGTTCTAGAAAAATACAGCGTCTTCGATTTGCCCCACAACAACGACCTGCGAAAGGTTTACGTGGAGGACATTGGCAATTTGGATATCGAAGGTCGAATCCCCGAAGATATCGTCCAACCTGTCACTGACGCGATCCATAAGTTTCGCAAAGAGAATGCGACGGTAATCCTCCTCGGGGGCGATAACAGCATTACAAGGCCCGGCGTGATTGGGCTTCCCGTGCCTTTACATCGCTGCGGTGTTCTAACCTTTGATGCCCACTTCGATCTTCGGGATACGACCAGAGGTTTAAATAATGGAAACCCGATTCGGGCTTTGCTGGCTGATGGCGTGCTGGGTAGGCACATCGTGCAGGTGGGAATCCAGTCTTTTGCCAACTCTGCCGAATACGCCCAGGTTGCCCGCGATGAAGGCATCAACTACATGGGGGTGGAGCAGGTTTATGAGGACGGCATCGAGCGAACGATGCGCTCGGCATTCGAAGTCTTAAGGGATCTGGATGCCATCTATGTGAGCCTCGATATCGATGTTCTCGATCGCAGTTACGCCCCAGCCGCACCCGGCTCTCGGCCTGGCGGATTGCAGCCTTGGCAACTAAGGCAGATGGCTTATATGTGCGGCAGTCACTTTAACGTGGCGGCCATTGATTTCGTCGAAATCGATCCGGAAAAGGATGTTGCCGATATCACGTGCATGTCCGCCGCGGCTTGCATGCTCTCTTTTGCTTCTGGGTTGTTGGAGAGAAGGGAGAGAAAGTGAAGTCGAAAGTCGAAAGTCGAAAGTCAAGGCTAAATCTAGTGCTTTTCTTAAAAAGCTCTGGCATTAAGTGATGAACTTTGCGGAACTAGTAGGTTTTGCATTTTGGCGACGATCCAAGAACTTCAATGAGCAAGTGTCTTCCGCCTTTCGCCTTTCGATCTTGGTAGATTTTATCTGACGCCAACCCGAACGTTCGCCCGTCTGAAAAGCCATGAGAAAGGTTCTCGCGCTTTTTGTGATGTCCGGCATTCTGGTGGCGGCGGCGGCTGCCCAAGTAACGCCTTTCTCCGTTTCCGCCGGCTACTTCTTCGGCCGGAACTTTCAAAACAACTCGGGTAACAGCATCCACCTTTCCGGCTTGGAACTGGCTGTCCAGGATAACGTGATTAGTCTGCCCATTTTTGGTTCAGTTATCCTCGGCGCTTCGGCTGTCCTGGGTGGGGCGGGATCGGGAGTAAATGGCGAGTTGTACCGTGGTTATTTGGATTATAAAACGCCGGTTGTTCCCGGCAACAACTTTTATGCGTTGGGCGGATTTAACTACAACTATGCCACCGGGAGCAACTTTAACAAGCAATCCGGTTTTGGCACCGAGTTCGGAATTGGCTTCCCGATAAAAATCGGCCCGGCTTTGGGCCCCTCGCTTGCGGTAGAGGCTCGATATCGATTTGCGCAGGCCGCGTCGAGCGGCCTTTCCGTGGGTCTGAACCTGAGCTTCTAAGTTTGCTCTTCCGAGCCTATAGCTAGAAGATATAATTCCAAATCGACTCAGCGTCGAGGACCCTCATGTCAATTGTTGAACAAGCGCCGCATTGCGGTTCTTTCTTTTCAGAAACTCCAACCCACATTTTTACACCCGAGCAGTTTCATGGTGAAGAGCGCCTAATGATCGAAACTGCCGAGCAGTTCAGCAGAAAGGAAGTCCTGCCCTTATCGGAAAGGCTCGATGAAAAAGAGCCGGGTCTGATGCCCGGCCTCATCCATAAAGCGGGAGAGTTGGGCCTTTGCGGGGTTGATACGGCCGAAGCTTACGGTGGGCTTGGATTGGGAAAGAATCTATCCGCCCGAATTCTTGAGTATCTGAGCATGAATGGCTCATTCAGCGTCACTTTTGGCGTTAGCAGCGGAATCGGGCAGTTAGGCATTTCTCTGTTTGGTACGGAAGCCCAAAAGCAGAAATATCTGCCGCTTGTGTCTTCTGGCCGGTGGATTGGAGCCTATGCTCTTAGCGAGCCAAATAGCGGCAGCGACGCCCTATCTGCAACTACCCGAGCCGATTTTAAGAACGGAAGGTGGATTCTCAACGGAACCAAGATGTGGATCTCCAATGCCGCCTGGGCCGACGTGTTTATCGTCATGGCGAAAGTTGACGGGGATAAATTCTCCGCCTTTATTGTCGAGCGCGATTATCCTGGCGTGAGCATTGGTAGGGAGGAGCATAAGCTTGGTCTGAAGGGGTCATCTACGGCTAAGTTGATCCTGGAGGACGCTGAAGTGCCGGAGGAAAACCTCCTGCACCAAATTGGGCTTGGGCATCAGGTCGCTTTAAATTCGCTCAACATTGGCCGGTTCAAACTTGGAGCAATGTCCCTCGGTCCGGCAAGGGACGCGCTGAGATTGGCGGCAAAATACGCGCTCGATCGCAAGCAGTTCGGCCGTCCCATCGCCGAGTTCGGCCTTATTCGAAAAAAGTTTGCCGAATCTGCCGCGCGTTACTACGCCGGCGAATCGATGCTTTACAGAACCGGCGCTCTCATCGATGCTGCTTTTGCGGAGTTTGGCGGCACGATTGACGGCAACAAGAAAGCTGCTGAGGAATATGCCATCGAATGCAGCGCTTGCAAGGTGTTCTGCAGCGAAGCGGAGGCGTTTATCGTGGACGAGATGCTTCAAGTGTTCGGCGGTTATGGCTTTACGGAAGAGTTTCCTATTGCGCGCCATTATCGCGATGCCCGCGTCAGCCGCATATATGAAGGCACAAACGAGATTAATCGGGTTTTTCTTGCCGAGCGTTTGCGAAGAAAGGCCAACGATGGCAAGGCGTCACTTGTTGCCTCCGGTGATTCTTTTATCTCAGAGTTAGCTGGTGTTGCCTTTAAGCGGGTTCCAGAGCACCAGGTCGTGCTGGGGGCCATGTCCGATCTCTTGTTGCTCTCCTACGCCGAACAATCGGCCCGCAAGCGGGCTGAGCAAGTGAAAGGGAATGCCGCCATGCTTTACCCGATCTTTTTGAACTGGGCTAACGGCCAAGCTGCTTTAGCGTTTCAAATGGCGACCGGCGAAGAAGTAAAGATCCCCGCTCCGGAGCACACCGATATTGACGCGGCCGCGCTTGCTGTTTACGAGAAAAGGGGACCTCTCAGTTCTTAACCAATCATGAGGCAGAAACTTAAATTTGGATAAAAACTTGTCGCCCCTCTTGAGCAGGCGATTAGGCACTAGTAAAGGGTGACGTTGGCGTTCCCGCAGCTACAAACCTCTCCCGGATGGAGAGGTCGGAAGCTTTCCAATATACGCATTGGGGTCCAACTCGGAAACACCGACAAAGGAAAGCGGTGAGTCCGCGAACCGGGAGAGGCGCGAGCCATAAACTTGGTACCTAGTGATGGAACGAAGAGCAATTGAGCTTTCTAAACTGGCTCTGCCGGACGAGCGACCATAATCCCGGTAAACGCGTGGATCCCATTCAGGTACGCGGCAAGCTCCTGGTCCAGCCAAACCTTTTTGTGGGTAAGGGAGGCGTGTAAGAAGCGGAGCAAGCCTTTATCGTCTCGGTAGCAGAACCCTGTATGGGCGCAATCCAAAATCTTAGCGGAAGTGGTGATGGCGATAATATCGCCCGTTTGCATGAACTCTTCTGCTGCCTGCACATCGGCTTTCGGCAGGTAGTAGTGGGGCCTCTTATTGATCGCCAGCTCACAGTGTCGAATAGCCGGTACCAGCTCGGGATGGGCCTTTAACTGCTTGTACTGATTGGACCGAGAGCTCATGAGCGAGAGCTGCTTGTCCGTCTTTTCCGCTCCCTTAAGTTCTTTGGTGTAATCGTGAAGAAGGTGTTTCTTCTCGTTGTCGTAAAACCAGTCTGAAAGATAATGGAGCCTTGAGCAAAAGCCATTGCATTCGCCGTTTCGATAGCGGATTAACTCCACTTGCTTAGCAAGGGATTCGTCATCGTTATCGCCTAGCTTTATCGCACGAGCGAGCGCAAGCGTGCTCTCCACAAAGGTGACGCAGTCGAGTTCTTGAAGGTTGACGATGCAGTATTCATGATCGGCTGAATGGTCGAGGGTGTAATTCACGTAAGGCGTGCCAAGAAGGTACGTCGCTATCTGACCGATAAGATCGCCCATGGGCAACATGGACCATTTCTCGTCAACTGCCTTATCTAAAATCGCCGCGTAGGCGTGTTTACCGGTAAAGTGCACTTCGGTTTTCTTGCGACTGGCAGGCTTGCTGTGCTTTGCAAGGGCTCTCGTAATCGACGTCAAGGGAATGGCGGCAGAGCACACCACAACGGAAGAACCGATTCTAAGCAATTCTCTTCGTGAAATCTGCATACCAGATCCTCAAATCATAGTATGGACGGTTTTTGAGTTCGAAACTGATTCTATAAAGCGATTTGACAAGCAATTTTAGGGGGCATCGCATGCTGTAAGGCCTATTTTTCAAGAGGGCATAAATCGGGACTCGGTATAATGAGGCGTCAAAATTTTGCGTCTGGGAGCTACCCTCTTTGCATTCTCGAAGCTATTTATTTCTAGGTCTTGTTCTATTCCTCGCTGCTTTATCCGGCTATTTGTTCACTGTCAAAACGCCGAGATGGGGTCTCGACATCCAGGGCGGCGTTCAGCTCAACTATCGAATGATGTCGTCCAAAGGCAAGGTGCTTACGGGTACGGATCTCGAAAGTGCCAAGGAAAGGACGCTCACGGTTTTGGAGCATCGCGTCAATGGTATCGGCGTCAGCGAAGCTTCCGTACAGTTTAAGGATCCCGACCAGTTCATCATCGAGATCCCCGGTTATAAGGACGTGGACGCGGCTAAGGCGATTATTGGAAGCTCCGCAAGGATCTTGTTCTATGATGCCAAGAACGTTCAAACAAAGGATGCGGGGTTTAGGCGCTACAAGGCGATACCCTCTGAAGACGCGAAAGACCCAAGCGTCAAGTTTTCAACTTCCGATGGCAAAATAATCCCTCCGAGAATTCCAGACCCTACCAATCCTAAGGCGACAATTCCCAACCCTGAGTACGAAAATATTATCGCTGGATGGGGTGATCCAATCATTCAAGGGGATCAACTTTCGAGCGCAAATATGACCTCGCAAGGCGGGATCGGATCTTATGAACCCGAGATGCACTTCTCGGGTTCGGGTTCGCAGAATATGCAGAAATGGTCGGTGCTGAATAACACTAACGGCGAAGAGCTTGCCGTTGTTCTCGACGGCAAAGTCATTAGCATGGCGCCCCTAAAGGACGGGGCCGTTATTAGCGACGAAGCGGTGACGGAAGGAACCTTTACTCCCGAGTATGTTCACGCACTTGTTGACTTGCTAAACGCCGGCGCACTTCCGGTTGACCTGAAGGACATTGGCAGCGCGAAAGTTGATGCCACCGTTGGACAAAACGCTCTTAACATGATGTTCACGGCCGGCGTCATCGCCTCCTGCGTGATCGTCGTTTTCATGCTCGTTTACTACGAGTTCCCTGGCCTTGTAGCCGTTCTTGCGTTGGGGCTTTACATTCTCTTCACCCTCACCGTGCTAAAGCTTATAGACGCAACATTCTCCTTGGCCGCAATTGCCGGTGTTGTGCTTTCTATAGGAATGGCCGTTGACGCCAACATTTTGGTCTTTGAACGTCTGAAGGAAGAGATGAGGTTGGGGAAGGACCTTCAAAGGTCGCTCAATCTCGGATTTAATCGAGCGCTCCCTGCGATTATCGACTCGAATGCCTGTACGGTTCTCACCGCCCTTGTGCTCTTAAACTTCGGCACTGGGCCTGTTAAAGGCTTTGCCACAACCCTTATCATTGGCGTTGTCATCTCGCTGTTTACGGCCGTTGTTGTAACCCGGTCGTTGCTTCAGTTTGCTGTCGGTTCAGGGATGGCCACAAACCCCAAGTGGTACGGACTAAACCGTCAGTGGTTTGGAGAGAGCCTTGAAGCCGGCGCTCACAAGAAGCCGCTGCAGATCGTTAACAAGGCTGGACGTTACTTCCTCATTTCTGCTTTGACCATCGTTCCCGGCGTCCTCTTTTTTGCCTTAGGTGGACTTAAGGGCAACGTTGAGTTCACGGGCGGAACTGAGATCGTTTTCGACTTGCCTGCGAACATGACTTCGCAAAGTCTGGTTGCCAACCTTACTAAAGCAGGTCTTCCAGACTGCTCCGTGGTCTTGGGCTCTTCCGGAAACCAAAGACTGGCTTACATCACGATTCCGCCGAACAAGTTGGTGAACGAAACTACAAAGGATGCGGCCGCAACAATATCCGGCTATGCCGGCATTACGCCGCCACAACCAGGGGCCGCAATCAGCCATATTAGCGGCACAATCCAAAACGAGACGATTAAAAATGCAATTTATGGAGTTGTGCTCAGCACTCTCCTAATCATCCTCTATCTATCCTTTAGATTTGGCGCGATGGGTGGATTCAGAATAGGCGGAAGGTTTGCCGTATCCGCCGTATTGGCTTTGCTTCACGACGTTTTGGTCGTCATAGGCCTTGCCGCCATCATGGGCTATTTCCTTAACTGGCAGATAAGCGCCCTCTTTATCTCCGCCATGCTCACAGTTATTGCGTTTTCAACTCACGACACGATCGTCATTTTTGACCGAATACGTGAAAACCTGCGCCGGCCTGAGCCGGGAGAGGAAGTCGGCAACTTAATCAACCGTTCAATTACTCAATCGGTTGCCCGATCGATTAATACATCAATGACCGTTATCGTAACTCTGGCCCTGTTGATTGGAGTCGGTTCCGCGACCCCAGAGTTGAAGTTGTTCAACCTGTCGATGATGATCGGAATCATCTCGGGAACGTATTCGTCGATCTTCAACGCTTCGCCGATTCTCTATCTGTGGGATGTGGCGATTGGTAAGAAGCATGCCGATAAAACTCTGCTTGCCATCTCGGCCCAGAACAGGGTTCGCTTGAGAATGCCAGTTCAGGAAGCAGGCCCTGCTACTACATCCCCAACCACCCCAAAAACACCTGCCGGGTATGGACAGGTACGGCGTCGTGCAAGCGATATTGAAAGATCCCGAAGATCGATCGACGAGGATTAAGTTTAGGCGGCCCAGTCTTCCGATGAAAGGTGAATAAGGTGCTCGTAGCCCCGGAAATACCGCTGGAATTCTAGGCCGACCTCGAATCCGCCTGATGCGGTTTCGCCACCCTCGCAAATACGAACCACTTTCGCGACGGCATCCAAGGTTTTCTCGTCTCCAAAGCGGAGTGTGATATGCACAAGGCTTGAAAGCTTCAAAGGCGTATCGAGCCTGGCTCTTAAACCGCTAACGCTTAAATCGATGGATTGCCCGCGTGTGTGAATCGTGTTCTCTTGGCGGTCGCTGTAGTTAGCTGTTAGGGAAAGCTCCAACGGGCATCGCGCGGCCCGAACTTCCATGTTTTCAAATCGGATGTTGCCCAGGGAGACGATCTTCACGTCTCCCGCCAAGGAAACGTTTTCGACACTCGCCCAGGCTGTTCGCGATTCATCCATAAGTGAGCGCACATGAAGCATGTTTCCGTGCTTCAAAATGAGGCCCAACCCTTTTAACGCGAGTTGCAGCCTGTCTTCGTTGGTGCCGATAACTACTGCCTCGCTCGATCCGGCCTCCTGGCGCTTAATGATCGACACGACGACATCTTCGCTGGTTTTAAATGACATCCATATCCCCAGTAACCCCAAGTATAGAATCGGTTTTCAGGGAAGGTTTCATCACGTTTGCTTTGAACTGTTAACATAGAGTTGGAGCCCACTTAAACCCAACCCCGGCTCCAAACGTAGATCAATGCGATGAGAGTCAGTCCACCAGTCCCCGTTCCTGAGACTTATAGTTCGGCTTACGCTCCTTTTGCACCTCGGCTTGCAGGTTCGAGCTCCATGTTCGGGATCGTAGACGACGCTCCTTATTGGAACGTCGTCATGAGGCTTTATGACCAAGACAAGCTTGTAGGCGCAAGTGATTTTCTCGCAAAAATGGGAGATGGTTATGCGGGTTCGGCCGTGCCGTTGCGGCGACTCATCGAATCAGAGGCGAAATCAAGAAGGGAAGGGATTCAGAGCGAGATTGGAGACCATCTGACACTTGAATATATCCCGCACGAGCAGCAGGACCGGGCCGAGCACATCGGAAGGTTTGTTGTCGAGTCGGTGCAGAACTTAAAAAGCAGGTTTCAGTGGAAAACCGATGAAAACGTGCTGGTCACCTTACTTTCGATCGAAGAAGATTCCCAATGGGCGACGGCGCGTTACGGCTACTGCTCTCAAAAAACCGAATACTACAAGATCTGCATACCGTTTCATGCAACGAACGACCCTCATTCGTTCTATCGAGTCTTTTCCCACGAATACAGCCACGTTATCAGTTTGAGTCAATCTAGCCGAAGGGTAAATCACTGGGTGGGGGAGGGTTTTTCGGTGTACGCATCTAACGACTGCGATGACCGTGCGCGCGATGCGTTTATATCCAATCCGCACATTTGGCTAAGCCCCGAAAGGTTGGAGCTTCAGTTTGGACCCGGCCTCGATCTTGGCTCGCGAGATAAATGGTTTGCCTACCAGCAGGCAGGCTGGATTATTCGATATCTGGCCAAAAAGCACGGGGATCACGGCTTGATGGAGTTCTTAGGGCAATACGCGGATGAATCTATTTTGAGAAACCTCAAGCTTCTCGCATTGGGCGAATCTCGTACGCGGGACGCCGTCCACGCCGAATATAACACCACCCCACAGAAGTTGTTCGACGAAGTAGCAAGTTCACTGCGTTAAATATAGCGAAATAAATTCCAACCATTTCCTAGGTTCAGAGCACTAATCGATTGAGCTGAACGAAATGTATCACGGACTTCAAGATTGCATAGATAAGCATTGCAACCGATCCGGTGGGACATTGTAAAAAAGTGGGATGATGAGTTGATTATCAACTGGGAACTAGATAAGAAGACTAGTCTCTTTTAGAATGCACGGCCTCACATTTAGAAGTTAAGTCCGAAAACGACCTGCCACAATGGAAGCTGTCCTTCCTTCCTTAAATCCCTCAAGGGTGAAAATGCGGATTAGCTTTCCGGAACTCGCATCATATGCGGAACATTCTGGACCGCCAACTAAAAACACGCGTCCATCTCTGGAAAATCCTATAGGCGCCCTGGCGCCTCCAACGTCCACTTGACCAAGTTGTGTCAAATCTGTCATAGAAAAAAAGGTAACTGTTCCAGTCTTGTTAATGGTATTTTCTTGATACAAAGCGCAGGTTTGGTCGGTGGGGCTAACAAGAAGGTTGGAGTAGCTGTTGCCTCTGTGGGGAGTGGTATAAGAAAAAGGCACTTGGGCTTGAAACACTTGTCCATCGTGAAGGTTCCTAAGTTGGACCAACCCGGGTCCGATAGCCAAAGCCTTGAGCCCATCTTTTGTTACATATTGTTCAATCACATTTCGGTCTTGAAAATCCAGCTTTTTTGCTGGGGCCTGTTTGTTTTGCCAAAGACTTATATCGCCTTTCATGCTAACCGCCGCTATTTGATCATCACCATTGATGAAGCGTGAATAACTCGGCGGGGCCGAAACGCTCAGTTGTGTACCCGTTACTTTACTTCCGCTCGGACACTCATAGAGGTCAAGGCCAGGCACTGTCATCGTCCAGAGAATGAACTTATTGGATGGACTAAATTGTAGAGAAGAACGCTCCGGCAGCGTGCCAAGCATGAAGTGCCCCAAGACTTTCAGAGTCGAAGCATCGAAGATTTGAGCATCATATGGCGACGGTCCTGTTCCCCTTTTGACGAAGGTCGCTAGCAGTTTGCCATCGGGGCTATACACCGCGTGGGTTTGTCGTGAAAGTGCGCAGACTTTCAGGCCCTTTACTGTATCCCATATCAAACATGAAGGTTCTTGCCGCGGTAAAGATTCTTCTGACTCTGGCCCAGTATAGAAGGAAGTTACCCCTTGTAAGCCGTTAGGGCTTAAATCGTTCCACTGAAAAGCATAGTCTTCCCGCTCAAACCCCCTTTCAGTTGGGCTAGTAGGAACTTTATGTAAGAGCTTTCCGCTGGAAACGTCCCAAAAACAGATATCGGTGCCGAGGTGGCCCATGATCTGCCTTTCATCAAAATCCCAATCGATAACCGCGCGGCGTTTATCTTGAATCGGAACGAACACTTCATATGGCGTTAGACTGCCAGTCTCGCACCAGCTTCGAGCGCGCAACCCGGGGACCGTTGTTAAAGGGCAAAGGCAAGTCAAAACCAGGGCATTAAGGTACATTGATCAGGTATTGAATGCCCCCTTTTGGAAACTTACCGCTGGCACAAGGCTAGGAAACGGCGTTGAATCAGAGCCTGTATTAGACGTGTGTGTGTAGAAAGGCACCCCACACATCTCAGACCTAAAGATTGCATTCCAAAATGCATGATAGCCCATAAATGGTTCGGAGTTGGCATTAGCCGTCGGGTGTTTGGGCAAAGGCTATTCGCAAACCATTCCGCTGCTCCTCTTACTGTTTACCGCTTACAGATTACTGTCGGCGGTTCTTGTGAGTATGGACCTGGCAGGCAATTATAATCCGTTATCCGCCAGTTCCCAATCCGCCTTCTCTTTCTACTCACAGTCTTCCGTTTACCGTTTACCGTTTACCTTCCCTCTCTCTCCGTTCCACGTTCTCCATTTTAAGTTCTCTCCCCTTGCGTTTGTGGTATCATCTCTTGTCGCGGCTTAGCGCAAGCAGGCCGCTGTTAATTTGTTTCACAGTTAGCTGAGACCGACTGTCCCGAAGCCAAGGGCAACAGTCATTAGGCGCGGCTAACATTAGAAACAACGAGGAGGCAAAATGCTACCAGGAATTCTGGGCATAAAGATTGGAATGACTCACCTCTTCACCGATGAGGGGAAGATGGTGCCGGTAACGGTGATACAAGCCGGTCCGGTTTATGTCACACAAATAAAGACGCAAGAGAAGGATAAATATACTGCCGTTCAGGTGGGCTACGGAGACGCAAAGGAGAAACACCTTACGTTCCCGAAATATGGCCACCTAAAGAAAGCAGGCCTTCAGAAGAACTTGCGCACACTCAAAGAATTCCGCGTTGACAGCACGGACGGCTTAGAGTTGGGCCAAGAAATCAACGCAGACATTTTCGCTGCAGGTGAGCAAGTCACGGTGACGGGAACCTCGAAAGGTCGAGGATTTGCTGGAGGCGTAAAGCGCTACCACTTTAAGGGCCAGCAAATGACGCACGGTTACATGACCCACCGACGGCCACTGTCGAACGGTGCAACCGGCCCGCAGCGCGTTTTTAAGGGATCGAGAAGGCCAGGCCATATGGGCGTGGATACGGTCACTCAAAAAGGGCTGAAGATCTACCAAGTGGATACAGAGCGAAATCTGATCCTGGTGGACGGAAGCGTCGCCGGACCAAACGGCGGTCTCGTGATCATTAATAAGGTGGCGAGGTAATCCGATGGCAACAAGTTTAGAAATCAAAAGCAAAGACGGCAAGAAGATTGGAACCCACGAAGTGGGCGAGGCCATCTCGTCCGCTAAGCATGGCGATGCAGTTCTGCACCGCGCCGTAGTCGCCGAAGAGGCTAACAGCAGGCAGGGAACCCAGTCTGCCAAAACTCGCTCCGAAGTCCGGGGTGGTGGAAGAAAGCCCTACAAGCAGAAGAAGACCGGTAACGCCCGACAAGGTTCAACCCGATCTCCTCACTACACACACGGCGGTATGGCCCTCGCGGTCAAGCCTCGAGATTATGATAAGAAGCTGAACCGAAAGGAGCGCCGAGCGGCTATCCTGAGTGCGCTGAATCTTAAGATCGAAGCAGGTGATTTGCAGGTCGCCGATCAGATCAACTTTGCAGAGGCGAAAACGAAGGAAGCCACCGCGCTTCTCAAGAGTTTCGATCTGGCAAAGACCCGAAGAGTTTTAGTTATTCTTCCGGAATATAGCGAGACCACCTTTAAGAGCTTCCGCAATCTACCAAATGTGGAAGTAAGGACGGCTCCAGGAGCGGCGGGTACAAAGACCGCCGTTTTTTCTGCCCGAGACGTGCTTGTCGCTCATAAAGTGATCGTCGCCAAAGACGCCCTTGCCAAGATCGAGGAGGTTTGGTCTAAGTGAAAGATCCACACATCATCATTTTAAGGCCGCACATTACGGAGCGGACGGTTATGCTCTCGCAGGGCGATCCTAGAATTAGGGTCGATTCGGAGATCACTCGCAAATACACGTTTCTTGTTGCTAAAGAGGCTAACAAGATCGAGATCAAGGAAGCGTTCGAAGCGATTTACAACGAAGGCAAGAAGAAAAAGGACGAACAGATCGTTGTGCAGCATGTGCGCACGGTAAACCTGCCCGCCAAAAAGAGAAGGGTCGGTAAGAACATCGGCTTTAAGAAGTCCCGCCGAAAAGCGATCATCACTCTTGCTAAAGGGCAATTGCTCGAGGATTACGGAGTCTAAAGATGCCGACAAAACAGTACAAGCCAACATCTCCTGGTCGGCGGTTTATGATCACCGCGACCTACGAAGAGGTGACAAAAGGTAAGCCAGAAAAGAGCTTAACTGCACCGATTTCCAAGTCCGGTGGCCGTAACTCAACTGGCCGCGTGACCTCCTTCAACAGAGGCGGCGGAAACAAGACTCGCTACCGAATCATCGATTTCAAGCGAAACAAAGATCAGTACGAGGCAAAAGTCGCGGCGATCGAATACGATCCCAATCGAACTTGCCGAATCTGTCTTCTGCACTATGCGGACGGCGAGAAGCGATACATCTTGGCTCCCAAGGGCCTTGAAGTTGGCACCAGAATAAGAAGCGGCGAAACGGCGGACATTCTGCCGGGCCACTGTCTTATTCTTCGCCAGATCCCTCTTGGAACGCTTGTTCACAATATTGAGCTGCAGCCCAATAAGGGTGGCCAAATGGTCCGCTCTGCCGGCGCTTCTGCTCAGGTGATGGCTAAAGAGGGCAGTTATGTCACTCTTCGGCTTCCCAGTGGCGAAATGAGAATGGTCCACAACACCTGCCGGGCAACGGTTGGTGAAGTTGGCAACGCAGAGCACGAGAACGAGTCGATCGGTAAGGCCGGTAAGAACCGTGGCCTTGGCCGCAAGCCTCACGTTCGCGGTGTCGTTAAGAGCCCACGCGACCATCCACATGGTGGTGGTGAAGCGAAGTCCCCGGTCGGAAGGAAGAAGGGTCCTGTCGATCGTTGGGGCAATAAGGCGCTGGGCCACAAGACTCGCAGCAACAAGCGAACGAATAAGTTCATCGTGCGCCGGAGGAATGCATAGGATTAAGTGGTGGGTGATATGTGATAAGTGATAGGTCCGGACTTATCACATATCACCTATCACATTTCACTCTGCAGGAAAAATATGGCAAGAAGTTTAAAGAAAGGATTTTTTGTAGACGAGCACCTGATGAAGAAGGTGGTCGCTATGAACTCGAAAGGTGAGAAGCGATTGATCAAGACTTGGTCTCGACGGTCGACGATCACACCCGACATGGTGGGGCACACCTTCGCAGTGCACGATGGCAGAAAGCATGTGCCCGTTTTCGTAACGGAAAACATGATCGGCCATAAACTCGGCGAGTTCGCCCCAACGAGAACTTATCGAGGCCACGGCGGCCAACTTGCTGAGAGAGGCACGAAAATTAGATAGATGTAACGCGTAATGCGTGACGTGTGACGAAGGAGATTAGGTTCAAGAGACGAGGTACAATCTAGCGCTTATCTGAATTGGGTTACGGAAGAGCCCCAGTCCAGAAACCACGCATCACCCGTCACTTGTCACCGGTCACCGAGAAGAAAAATGGAAGTAAGAGCAACCGCAAAATATTTAAGGGTTCAGCCCCGCAAGGTGCGAATCATCGCTGATGAGCTGCGTGGACGTCCCGCTGTTCACTCATCTGCGCTTCTGCAATATCACCCGAGCAAGAGCGCAAGATTGCTTCGCAAAGTGCTTGAGAGCGCTATGGCGAACGCAAAGGAAAACCACCAGATCAACGCCGAGGATCTGAGGATCGCTACGATCTGGGTGGATGAGGGTCCTGTTCTAAAGCGAATGAGAGCCCGTGCCATGGGACGCGGATTCCGGATCGAAAAGAAGACCGCTCACATCACCGTCGTGGTGGAAGAAGATTTCGAGAATGCCGGTGCAAGCCGGGCTAAGCAGAAGTCAAAGGCGAAGCCCCGGCCAACGTTCGGCGCCCCTAAGAAAGCTGCGGGTGCTACTGCCGGCAAGAAAAAGAAGGGCGCAGAAGCTCCTGTAGAGGAAATGTTGCAGCCTGAAGAAGAAGTTGTAGAAACAACGGCCGCTGCCGAAGAACCAGTAGCAGCCGCTGAAGAGACGGAAGCAACGCCGGTAACGGCGAGCGAAGCGCCCGAAGAAGAGGGCGGAGCAGGCGAAGAAGTGGACAAAGAAACATCTGCGGAAGCAGAGGGAGCGAACTAGTTTGGGTCAGAAAATACATCCAGTCGGATTTCGCGTTGGCGTAATACGCGGCTTTGATAGCCATTGGTATTACGGCAAAAAGGGTTATGGCGCAGCGCTTTTGCTTGACCATAAGATCCGTCGCTATATCAAGCACCGCGTTGGCCTTGGAAACGTCTCCCGTGTGGAGATTGAGCGAGCCGCCAACAGGATCAAAGTGACGATCTTCACGTCCCGACCCGGCGCCATCATCGGTAAGGGAGGTCGAGGAATCGACGAACTGACCGATACAATGAACCGGCTTGTTCGTCGAGATGATCCCACTTCAGTTGTTCAAGTGAACGTTACTGAGGTTCGCCAGCCCGAACTCGATGCTCAGCTAGTAGCTGAGAACATCGCCATGCAGCTTGAGAAGCGAATCAGCCACCGCCGCGCAATGCGTCAGGCGATGACTCGATGTATGCGACTTAACGGACGCGGCATCAAGGTGCAGGTCTCTGGACGGCTAGGTGGTTCGGAAATCGCTCGAACAGAAGGCGACAAAGTTGGAAAGATTCCGCTCCACACGCTCCGCGCGGATATCGATTACGGCTTCGCCATCGCAAGCACCATGTACGGTTCGATCGGTGTAAAAGTTTGGGTTTATAAGGGTGAAGTTCTGCCGGAGAAGAAATTCCAGCCGGTACCGGATCTTCCAGTTCGGCGAAAGCCCGAAACAGAAGAAGCAGCACCCGTTGCTGCCGCTCCAGTAGCCGCTGCACCTGTAGCACCAGCGCCCGCACCGGAAGCAACAGGAGAAGCCAGTGTTACTGCCTAAGAGAACGAAATTTAGAAAACAGCACCGCGGCCGCCGCGCCGGTAAAGCCTCCAGGGGCAATACCATTGCTTTCGGCGATTTCGGTCTGGTCGCCATGGAATCCGATTGGATCACCAGCCGGCAGATTGAAGCCGCTCGTATTGCCATGACCCGCCACATCAAAAGAGGCGGAAAAGTCTGGATACGAATCTTCCCCGACAAGCCTATAACCAAGAAGCCGCTCGAAACGAGAATGGGTAAAGGTAAGGGTCCTGTTGAAGGATGGGTCGCAGTCATCAAGCCCGGCCGCGTAATGTTCGAAATGAACGGCGTAACCGAAGATGTTGCGAAAGAAGCAATGCGATTGGCCGCTCACAAGCTGCCGATTAAGTGCAAGTTTGCCAGCAAGGCCGACATGGACGATGTCCATCTTAGCCACCATGAAGAAGAGGAAGGGGCTGAGTAAGAGAAAGATATGAAAGATCTTAAGAGGAGTGAGTTAGTCGATAAAACGGTGCCGGAACTGGAGGACATGCTTCTTCAGGAAAGGGCGGCGCTCTACAAAGCCCGAAGAGACCTTGTGTTCCGACAGATCAAGGACACCACTGGTCTTAAAGTGCGCCGCCATAACATGGCCAGAATATTGACCATGATCACCGAAAAGCGTCGAGGAAGCGAATAATTTATGCTTAAGAAAGCAGCAGCAGAAGCAGCAGTAACGCCCGAAGAGCGAGGCACCAGAAAGGTCCGAGAGGGCATGGTGGTTTCCAACAAGATGGAAAAGACCGTCGTCGTTCAGATCTCACGCCAAGTTCAGCACGGCCTGTACGGCAAGATTGTTAAGAAGTCTTCCAGGTTCAAGGCCCACGATGAGCAGTCCTGCGACATCGGCGACCGCGTCGAGATCATGGAGACGAGACCCATCAGCCGGGACAAGCGATGGAGAGTCGTTCGGATCCTAGAAAAGGTTAAGTAAAGATTTTTGAAGGCTGGATGCCTTCCGGAAATAACTAAGTAGAGAAAGGAAAATGATACAGCAGTTTACGAGACTCAAGGTAGCCGATAACTCCGGCGCACGAGAAGTAATGTGTATTCGCGTGCTCAAGGGCTCGCAGCCGCGTTATGGTGGAGTGGGGGATGTTATCGTTTGCGCCGTCAAGGTTGCGACGCCAAATATGCCCATTAAGAAAGGCGATGTTATCAAAGCCGTGATCGTCCGATCCAAGAAGGCGGTTCGCCGGCTTGATGGATCGACGCTCCGCTTCGACGACAATGCTTGCGTGGTCATCAACCCCGCTAATAACGAGCCGCGCGGTACCCGCATCTTTGGCCCGGTAGCCCGTGAGCTGCGCGACAAGAACTTTATGAAGATCGTGTCGCTTGCACCGGAGGTTTTATAATGCCTACAAAAGCAGAATTAAAGGCACTCGCCACACACATCAAGGTCAAGATCCGCAAGGGCGATAAGGTCATGATCATTGCCGGCAAGGATAAGGGCGAAATCGGATACGTCGCCGCTGTTGCTCCGAAAGAGCAGAAGGCGATCATTCTCAAGGAGAACGACGAGAATCCGGATATGCCGATCCCGCTCAACGCAGTGATCAAGCATCGAAAAGCCCGAATGCAGAACGAGCAATCCGCTCGTTACCGGCTCCCGGCCCCGATCCACCTCAGCAATTTAATGGTCATCGATCCCGAAACGCAAAAGCCGACGAGAGTCGGCCGTCGAAAGGAAGATGGCAAAATCGTGCGCTTCGCAAAGAAGAGCGGCAAAACCCTCGTCGATGCAGTGGTGCAGGAGAAGAAGCAGTAAAGAGGTGATATGTGACAAGTGATAAGTGATAAGTCATAGGGAAGCCTTCTTCCGCCTATCACCTATCACCTATCACTTATCACTTAACACATCCCCGAAGAGCTTGGTCAGTAATCAAGCTCGAGCGGTGAACCCGCAGAGGAAACAATGGCAAGAAAAGCAAAAGAATCAGAAGATACGATCGAACGTGGTGCGAGCGGCAAGCTCCCAACCCCTCGTCTAAAAAAGGTTTACCAAGAAACGGTAATGCCTAAGATGATGGAGCAGTTTAAGTACACCACGGTGATGCAGACGCCGCGCCTCGATAAGATCGTGATCAACATGGGCACCGGCAACGGGGAAAAAGACCCCAAACATCTCGAAAACAGCATTCGAGACATGACCCTTATTTCGGGTCAGAAGCCGGTTGTGACACTTGCTAAGAAAGCCATTTCAAACTTTAAGCTTCGCGAAGGCATGAAGGTTGGTTGCAAGGTAACACTTCGCGGCGACCGCGCTTACCACTTCTTAGATAAGCTCGCAACTGTCGTTTTGCCCCGCATCCGAGACTTCCAAGGTCTTTCGCCCAAGAGCTTTGACGGCCGCGGCAACTACGCGCTCGGTTTGAAGGAGCAGTTGGTTTTCCCTGAGATCCCTTACGACACGTTCGACCGAATCCGCGGTATGGACATTGTGATCTGCACGACGGCAAAAACCGACGAAGAATCCCGAGTCTTCCTAAAGACAATGGGACTTCCGCTGCGGGATAAATAGGATTAGTAAACAGTAAACTGTAACTGGTAAACAGTCGGAGAAATGATCTCCGGCTGTTTTCTAATTTGGTCGTCTTCCAATTGCCGTTTACCGTTTTCCGTTTACCGTTTACCGTTTACCGTTCACTTCAGTGCCCCCTACTCCACATGCTTCGCATAGGTGTAACGGTCGATCACGAACGAACTCTTATTCGCCGAAAGGGTAATCGCTTTGTGCATCGTTCCGGCCTTAACTGGCGCGCCATCAACAGCGGTCCATTCCAAAGCAAGGGCATTTGCTTTCACCGAAAATTTGCCTTCGGATTTCCAGCCGCTTCCTATAAAGGCAAACGTGCCGTTTTTTCGCAAAGAAAGCCGTTGAGCGTGGCTTTCTTTGCCATTCTCGTGCACATACCAGGTGCCCACTAGGGGCACAATAGTGGGGTCAACGACGGCTTCAACGGCCTTCGTGTGCTTCTTAACAGAGTGGTGAGTAGAGGTTTGGGCGAATGCGGTAACAACGCCCAACGAGACAGCAGAAAGGGTTAGGAGAGTGGGGAGGATTTTCATGGAGGGAGAGTCCGGCCCGCTTGGTTCAACGTGCGCGAAACGCGCCGGTGTTACCCAAGCGGCCCTTCAATAGGGATTTTCCGCAAGAATCGATAGATTTTCCAAGCAACAGAACCTGAATCGAGCGCATCCAAAAGGCCATTTAACTTGTATCCTATAGTTAGATGATTTTTGAACTGCTTGCAGGCATTGGCTTGGTGGGGATGGCGCTCATGACCTTTATGGGCGTCTTTCGCTTGGGGCATCACGCGGGAGGGCCCAGCCATGGTGCCCATACCGGACACCTGGCATTGCGCCAGACCGGGCACGCCATACAGCCTCACGGCGCGCATACAACTCACGCCCACACACAGATCGCACGGCAAAACGGCCGCGATACATCCGCCCTTGGAGCTTCACAGGCCGCGCCATTAGTCGCTGGCAATGGTCAGCACTTTAACTATTGGAGCTTAATTCCGTCGCCAATGGACCTTTTTAGCCTTTGTTTCGGGGCGGGTATTGCCGGAATGTTGGCGATGGGCCATGTTGATGCCGCAATGCTCACTACTGTTGCCGTTGTTGGCGCGTTGGTTTTTTGCCTTGGTGTAACTCGCCCGCTAGTCGGAGTTATGATGAGATTCGCCAGTACGCCATCAGAAGGCCTGGAGGGAACCGTCGCACTCACAGCGGAGGCGATGACTAAGTTCGACGCCAAGGGCCAGGGTCTCGTTTGTGTGAAAATGGAAGGCCAACTTGTGCAGTTGCTTGGCAGATTGAGTGCAGAGGATTTAGAACATGGGACCCACGTTCATAAGGGAGAACAAGTTGTGGTCACCGAAGTGGACTCAAAAAAAGGCACATGTATAGTCACGCGAGAACTATCTTTGTGAGTAGCAACCTGAATTGCGCATAATCCGTAACACTGTACGGGTTTCAAACAAATATGAACTACATAGCGCAAACACCGGCTCCAGCCGTTCCACTGGTCGTCATCGTGATCGGAGCAGCTGTCGTCTTTTTCATTCTGTTCATGATTTTCGTGAGCAGCATTCTGCGAACCGTTGAGGCGGGCACCATTCGATTGGTTAGCTGGCTGAATGGTACGTTAAAGATCTACCGAGGGCCGGGTAAGTCGAAGGAGATCCCTCTTTTTACGACCGGTACAACAATTCCTTCTAAAGCTATCAATATCGATCTAGACATCGCCGACCAGACGGCTGATATCGATCGCAGCGGCCAACCTCGTCCGATCAAAGTCCGAGTGCTTGCCAGCGCAATCGTAAGCGTTGGCGATACCAACGAGATGATCAAGACGGCAGCTAACAAGTTCTTCGCTAAGCCCGAGTTTGAACAGACTTCTACTCTTACCGACCTGCTCACCTCTACCGGCCGTCGCGCTATTAACCTGCTGCACCACGATGAGCTGTTTAACGCCAAGATCGGCTATCCGATTACCAGCGATCAGCCCAGCGCAGCATCAATGCCCGCAATTTCCGAGGCAAGCGCCATCGCAAGCATCTCTGGTGAAGATGACGACCGACTGGCCATTATTATCAAGAGCGCATGCTCTCGCGAACTTCAGGATCTCGGCCTCGTTTTCAACTCCCTCAACATTAAAGAGGTTCAGAGCGAAGTAGCTGAAGCCCGTCGACGCCAATCTGCAGTTGAAGCGAAAGCCAACGCCGACATCGTTACGGCAGACCAAGAGCGAAGGGCCCGAGAAGCGCAACTAACGGCAGAGCAAGCGATTAGTGATAAACAACGCGAACTCGATCAGCGCAAGGCCCAAAACGCCGCTACAGTCGCCACTGCCGAGGCCGAAAAGCAAACCTCCTTGGGAATCTTGAGAGAAGCTGAACTTAAGGCCACCCAAATCGCCCAAGCCAATGCCGATGCCGAACGGGTCAAGGTTCAGGCTGAAGCCCAGGCGGAAGCAGAAGCCATCAAACTTAGAAAAATTGCTTCCGCCCAAGCTGATGCCATTAGAGATGTTAACGCCGCCATCCAGCAGGGCGGGGAAGCCTACCTTCGGCTTCGTCAGCTTGAAATGATTCCCACCGTGGCGCCCGTTATCGCGAACGCGTTAGCTCAGGCCAGATTGGTTAACATCTCTAGCGATGGGCACGGGGCCGCTAACGGCGCTGCTGAGCAGATCACCTCTGTTATCCAGACTATTTTAGCGGCTCAGATCGTAAACAACAGCATAAGTTTGGATAGCAAGCCGGGTACGGCCCCTGTGCCCCAGCCGGCTCCTCAACAGAGAACGCCGGACGTTACAACACCGGTAGTGACGGCGGATCCGACCTCATCGAGCAAGTTCCAGGTTCCGCCTCTGAATAAGCCGAAGAGCTAACCTTTATGGGTCCAAGCGAAGTTCTCGCTTGGACCTTAACGGCTCTCTATTTACGATCATCTGGCTAGGCGAACGGATCGTAATCGTCTTGCGCTTGGCTAGGGGTTCGCCGCCTCTTGGGAGTTTCATCAAGGCCTATTGTCTCTTGCCAAGTAGTCCCAAATGGAGCCCCTCCCGAAGTAAAGCCTGCTATAAATGCAAAGTTGTCGTCGAAGTCGACTCCCCAAGTGCCTGCCGCCTTTTTGCCTGGCTTCTTGGTTTGTTTCTGTCGCTTCCCCTCCTGGCACCTGGTCTGACGCCGATTGGCCTCCAATATATCTTCTTCGGAAAACTGAAAGCCGAGCATTCCAAGTTCCACGATGGCGCAAGACCAACTTGCGTGAAAATGTTTTCGATACGCTCTGATTGGGTCTTTGCCTACAAACTCTTTCACCCAAATCTGCATACCGTTGGTCGGCTTGGGCTTGGCGATTACGCGTCGTTTCATGTCGCAACCAGTTAAACGTGTCTGGTATGTAGTTTCGCTGTTTTGGAGTGAGGAAAGCTAGTTCACGCTAAATAAAAATATATCATTGCATGCTGCAAGCATATAGTGTATACTAAATGTGTGCAACACGAAAAGGAAGACATCATCGGAATGGTTGCGCCGCTCATGGCCATTGTTTCCGGAATAGATCGGAAACGAAAGCAGGGCGACGCAGCGCTCCTTTCGGTCCTGCAGATTGTCGCCATGAAGGGCACTGCCAGGCCGCTCGATATCGCCAAAGAACTTGGAGTTCATCAATCCACCATAACGCGCCACATCCAAAGCCTAGAACAGCTTGGAAAGGTGACCGTTGTGGGTGACGAGACAGACCGAAGGTCTTGCAAAGTCGCTTTATCATCAAAAGGTGCCGAGGAACTCCAGCGGCTTACAGAAATCGGCATTTCGCGTTTTGAAAAAATGGTGGAAGAATGGTCGCGCGAAGAGGTCCAAACTCTTGGAAGACTGTTAACCAAACTTCAAGCCTCAAGGACCGCGATGGCGGAGAAAGAAAAGGAAGAAGTTCGCGAGTCCTGGAAAACCAGGCGGGACCGAGAGTAGTGAGTACTCTGGCAGTAAAGAAAAACACCGAAGATCCAAGCCGCATTCTAGTGGGCTATGTTTTGGATGTTTTCGCTCCTATGGCAGCCTATTTCATCCTAGATCGGCTGGGTGCACCTCCGTCTATAGGGTTAGCCATTGGATGTTCGGTCGCACTTGCCTCAACAGCCCGAAACACGATTCAGCAGCGAAGAATCGACCGGGTAGGGCTGCTCGTCGTCCTTGAGGTAGCCGTTTCGATAGGTCTCATCTTTTGGGTACGAGATCAAAGGATTCTGTTGTCCAGACCGGCCCTCTACATGGAGATCGCGGGCTTCTACCTGCTTGCCACAACCTTTAAGGGCAAGCCGATTAACTTCGAGGGGGTCCGCAGCATGGCGGCCCGCAAGGATCCTGCCCGGGCGATGCTAGTGGATCATGCTTGGGAAACGTCGGCTGCGTTCCGTTCGATGGTGCGCTTCTCGGCAATATCTTGGGCACTCGCCTTCATTGCCGACGGGGTCATCCGAATTCTTGTGGTGTATTCCGTTGGGTTAAAAGAAGCGTGGCTGCTTTCGAATGTGCCCCACCTGGTCATTATTTGCCTCCTGATTGGGTTCAGCGCATTGATAGGCAAGCGCATGGCGGCTTTAGTTGACGGCTTGAATAGTTCGAGGGCGTCTACCAATCCCGATCCCGAATCAGGAATCTCAAACTAGCCAAAGTCTTCGGGTCGGACCAGAAGTCTCCATGAGAAACGCAGTTTGAGCTTAAACCTACCGGACCGTTGGTAGGAGACCAAACGGTAGAACCCGGCCGATTAAACAAGAACCGTTTTACAAGCAGGTTGTTGCTCCTATCCGGCTCAGCGGCTGGTGTCGCGAAATCGCGCTCCAAACCCAAAATCGGAATGTTATGCCGAGCTTCTACCGCCCGTGCCACATAAATCAAAAGCGAGCCGGGATAAATCCCCTCAAGGCTCGGGTTGATTTGCCAAAGCATGTGGTCGTGACGTTCATTCGTATCGCGGATCCCAAACATCCTAAAGTTACGAATTGTGTAAGCATTTGAGGCCAAGAACTTAGCGGTATCCGCATAGGTATTGGCAGGGGCCAAGAAAATCACATCAAACCGCGTTCTTGGCATAATCGTCTTTACCGCTTTCAAGAAGTTCAGGATGTAAATACACCCGGTGCTGTGGCCAACCAAAACAATGCGCGGCACATGGTGTTTGGCCAAAGCTTGTAGGAACTGGAGCCCAGCTCCAGCCACGCCGTTCCGAACTGTGAACGAGAGCGCCGTATCCTGCTTCATGGTCGACCAAATCTGGCGGCCGCCAAAGTTCGTGGAGATCCATTCAAGAAAATCCCCACCCCAGGAAACAGACTTGCTATCGTGGTATTTCATCGCTGCAAGAACGTAAGGCGAAAAATAGTTGACAACCTTCTTTTGGATCTTGTCCTTTGCCTTTCTCCATGTATCCGCCTTCAGCCAATCGGACCAATCGTGCCCGGAAGATAAGATGTCCTCATCAACTTCCTTTTTGGCTTGCTTGGATACAGCCCTTTGGAACTGCGCCTCGTTTTTCATGAACTTGGCGTACGCGGCCTTTATGTGCTCAGCATCCCAATGGTTCTCATGCGCGGTCTCGTATAGCCCCTCCAAGAAGGTGGTCGTCGTCACCCCTCCTTGCGAAAAAGCGATATTGTGATACTTTGATTCTATAAGGTTGCCTAATTCTGAAAAGAAGTCGGCGTTCCAAGCGAAGAAAACCGGATAAGAAACCGCGCCATAACAGCTCGAGGTTAGATCTGCCGCCTCCTTCTTAGCGCTCGACTCGCTAACCAGTCCTCCGTGAAAATGAATAACCAGAGTTTGGCCGGCCGCTTCGCGTTCGTAGTTCTGAAGGATCTCTTCCGGGCGGGCCGATTCTCGTTTTAGGTAGCCATCTTTAATGAACAAACAGTGCTCGCGATAGAAGGTAGAGTTGCGTCGCGCAACCTCTCCCCCCAACCCCTCTCCCCTTCCAGGGAGCAGGGGAGGGGGACTGGCGAGACCAAGTGTGGCCACTAAACCGAATAGCAGGGAACACGCAAAACGTTTCAAGCTAACAACTTTAACGATTTCAAGCCCTTTCAGGTTCAGAGAAATCATAGCTTTTCAAAATGTTGATAATCGCGACCTCGCCGCCAGGTTCCACCCCAAGACCATCCATGCCTGCGAAAGATTACGGTTGGAGGGCTCTCCCTAGTTAGCGTGCCTGGCACCGAGGGGTCGTATTTCTGGTCGGTCCCTCGCACCGGGTCCATGTAGGGGTTCTCGGCAGGGTTCAAATCAATAGCGCGCCCAAGGGCGTGGTGGGAAAGATGATGGGTCGCGGGAACCGTTCGGTAGTTGAATCCGGAAGTGTTATCTGCCGCCACAGAATCGTCATCGGACCAATCGTACTTACAAATCGGCACCACCTTGGCAATGGGAAACTTGCTGTCCGCAATCTCCTTGAAAATCTCTTTCACGTCATCGGCAAGGTCTTTGTTCACCACGATTTGGCCTGTGTGAAGGTGATTATCAAAGGAGTAATACTGCACGTCCACCAGGGCCTGGTCTTGCTTGATATCTTCGGGGCACTTGCAGCCTTTTAGCGCAGCCTCAAGGCTCAAGTTGCTATCAACATGAGCAGCCTTCGAAGCTGCTTCCGCGGTGGGTTGCTTCAATTCAGCCTTGGGCGGGCTTGCCGGTTTTTCACTGCGAGAGCTCGAGTTGGCCACAGTATCGGGCTTCCATTGCTTAACATTCGAAAGACTGGTATCGCTATCAGAATCAGGCAGGTCCTTGCTTGGCGCAGGCACAACTTTCTGCTCCATCATCATTTTTCGGCCTCCTTGGCAGCCGCCAAGGCAAGCAAGGAGAACACAAAATAGGATACGATCTCGAACGCACATCGACAATACATATTCTGGCTTCTGGAACTCGCTGCAGCACTCTTGAAGCGCGCCAAGGGAGAATATTGCGTCTTCACAGTTTCTTAACACGTCCGTATGAGCATGATTCCCAACGAAGTCGTTGCAAAGCTGATTGAGGATCTAGAGGTCCAACTTCGCGAATTAGAGGAGCGCACAGTCGCACAGGCTCCTAAACCCGAAACGGAAGAGTAAGGGCCCGCAGGTAACCTGCCAGCAATGGAGCTTCGTTACGCGCTGCTGTCGGATTTCGCCAACGTCACCCAAGACGGCAAACTCAACGTCATCGGCATTTTGGATCATCTATATTCCATCCAATTTCCCACCATTCACCGCCAGCTTTACATGGTGACGAGCACTGCGACCGATTTGGAAGATGAGGACACCACCCGCGAGATCCATGTTCAGCTAATCAATGCGGATGGGGAAGTGCTGCAGGATCTTAAGGGGCAGGTGAACTTCGCCCGCGGGAAGCAGATTTTCAACCAGGTCCATATCTTTCAAGATTTGGTGTTTAACCAAGCCGGCCCTTACCAGTTCAACATCTTCTTCGACGGTCGGATGGTGAAAACTCTAGAACTTGAGTTGCAGCAGTTGACAGTTGCGCAAGCATAGTCAAGAGCCCTTCCCCTTGCGCGAAACGGAGGGGGAAGGGTCATAGCGATCAACTTAAGGATTTTTCGGCGTTCCCAAACCCCAAACCTCTCCCGGACGGAGAGGTCGGTGAGTCCGCGAACCGGGTGAGGCGCGAGCCTACTGCTCGGAAATAAACCTTAAATTGATGGCTATGGGGGGAAGGGTTGGGATCATAGCTATTAAGTTGTTAAGGAATTTTCGAACGCCGCAAGACCCAAGCCCCTCTCGGTCGGAGGGGCCGGTGAGTCCGCGAACCGGGGGAGGTCCCGTGTACGAGCCTCGTAAAAATGGGGTTTCGGGCTTTAGTTAATGGCTATGAGGGTTCTCCGTTTACCTATCACCTATCACCTATCACCTATTTCCCAATACAGAAATCGTGGAAGATGCGATCGATGATATCGTCCGTCGCCGTCTCGCCCGTGATTTCCCCCAAGTGCGAGGCTGCATCCCGAAGCCCAACCGCCAGCAGGTCATCCGGCAAATCGTTCTTTAAAGCCATTACACAGGCATCCAAACTTTCTGCCGCTCGTTGC
Source organism: Fimbriimonadaceae bacterium (assembly GCA_036502005.1). Classification (GTDB taxonomy): domain Bacteria; phylum Armatimonadota; class Fimbriimonadia; order Fimbriimonadales; family Fimbriimonadaceae; genus DASXZH01. The sequence goes on along the minus strand of DASXZH010000058.1, from coordinate 14,726 downwards.
AAGGGCAGAACCTGGCGATCGTTCACAAACGGCACGGAACCTGCCCCTTCGATAAAGCCTTGAACGTGCTCCACTAAGTGTTCAAAACCAGAACGAGAAATGGCAGAAACGGCAACGCCTCTTGCGGGATCGATAGACAGCAGATCTGATTTATTGGCAACCACAAAAACTGGCCGAGAAAAGGCTGCCACTGCTTTCTCATCGGCCCCGGAGAACCCAACTGGCGCATCGTAGACATACCAAACCTCGTCCGCGTTGGCAGCCATTGCATGGCTGCGCTGAATGCCTAACAACTCAATAGGGTCTTCACTCTCGCGTAGCCCGGCCGTATCGATCAAAACGCATAGCACTCCGCTAATCTCGGCCTGTTCCTCCACATAGTCACGAGTCGTGCCAGCAATCGGAGTAACAATAGCCCGATCAGTCCCCAGCAAGGCATTAAGAAGGGAAGACTTTCCTGCATTTGGAGGACCGACTATGGCGATTCTAAGCCCGTTTCGAAGTATCCGGCCCGATTCTGCCGTCGTGAGCAGAGCGTTAACTTTCTCATTGTCCGAGCACACTGCTAGGAGCCCAGCTTCACGGTTGAAGTCCCCGATCTCTTCGCTAAAGTCGACACTCGCTTCAACGTGGGTTAAAACCTTACGAATCGAGGCGAGGACGTCCGAAACTTTCGCCTGCAAAACCCCGTTTCGATGCAGATTCGCCTGCCGAAGCTGGAGTTCAGTAGAAGCGGCAATGGTGTCTCGAACGCCTTCTGCTTGAGTCAGGTCCATCCTGCCATTCATAAAGGCTCGCTGCGTAAATTCCCCTGGCTCAGCCATTCTTGCGCCGGACGCGAGGCAAAGGTCCACCAAGGCCCGCACAGAGGCCAAAGAACCGTGAATAGAGAACTCGACCGTCTCCTCGCCCGTATAGCTGTGGCCCTCGGCGAAGGGAAGGGCTAACCCGTCGTCGCCCGTGTGAAAACGGCCGTAAACGGCTTTGTGGCTTTCCGGTTTATCTGGCCAGTTTGAAAAAACCCTGGATGCCACCAGCCATGCTTCCGACCCCGAAACCCGAATCACGGCAACCGCGGCAGGTTGATTTCCGGTTATTGGAGCGACGATCGTGTCTAGAAGCACGCTTTAGTTTGACGCGTGACGTGCGACGAGAGACGCCTAGCCGTATCATTTAGCAAGGTCGGACGAGAGCTGATGTCTTGTGTCTTGTGAAACAATCGCAAAACTCGAGTGCTCAGTTTAGTTGTGGGATTGTGCGGAATTGTGCGGTATTTTGCGGTGCAGAATAGGTTCAAAAACAATTAGAAATAAAAAAACGTTCTCAATTCTTGGAATTATCGTGACGCCGATCCATCATTCGCTTGGCCAACTGTTCTTAGTTTCTTTGCACCTCTGGATAGGGACGCAGGAGCTGCCGTCAATGTAAACACCATTTTAGGTTTTGAAATTTGACAAAGGCTTAGATCTGAAAAACCCAGCGGCACAACCCGGCGTAAGATAAACTGAAAACCATGAAGATCTTTGTCGACACAGGCGATATCGAAGAAGTAAAGAAAGCTGCCGATTTCGGCATCCTCGATGGCGTAACCACCAACCCCACCCTCATTGCCAAAACTGGCAAAGGCTTCAAGGAAACGGTGCTAAAAATCTGTGACGCCGTTCCAGGCGGCGAGATTAGCGCTGAAGTGGTCGCGACCAATTTCGACGACATGCTCAAAGAGGCACTCGAAGTCTCCAGTTGGCATCACCAGATCGTCGTCAAAGTCCCCATGATTCAGCCTGGTGTAAAACTCATCAAGGAGCTAACCGGAAGGGGAATCAAAACGAACTGCACCCTCGTTTTCTCCGTTTCGCAAGCTTTGCTTGCGGCCAAGGCGGGGGCAACGTTTATTAGCAACTTCGTGGGCCGGGTGGACGATATTTCCGGCAACGGGATGGAAGCGGTCCAAGAAGCAGTTGAGATGGTTGAGAACTACGGATATGAGAGCCAGATCCTCGTCGCCTCGGTTCGTCATCCGCTTCATGTGGTGGAGGCGATCGCAGCCGGCGCACACATCGCAACCATGCCCTACAAGATCATTGAGGAGATGTTCAAGCACCCGCTAACCGATGCCGGTTTAACAAGATTCTTGGATGACTGGAATAAAGCCGGCCTTTCGATCTTAGATAAAAAGCAGACAGTCGCCGTTTAGCGTTCAATTCAAATCGACAAACCTTCGCTGGGCCACTTCGTGGCGAGGCTTCGGTTTGCCGATTTGCCTTTAGGGGGTTCTTGCCTGTTGCCAGGGCTGCCTATCCGCACTTCGCTAAAATATCGCTGTCGCATCAGCCGGCCGGAATAGGAAGCATCGTTGGCCCGCGACCGGACTCGCTATGACGGGATATCCTATTTGAAGTTTCGCAAGCCCCTTTGATAAGCGCCATCCGTGTTCTCCAACTCCGAAGGCGTCACATAGTGCAGCCGACGACTCCTGCACCGGGCCTTTTTCATGACTATGGAGAAGGCGCACGCGTCAACATGAGTTGACGCAGTTGCGAATATAAAAACAGGAGTTCGAAAATGTCAACCTGGCGGGGAAGACTTCAAAGAAAGCTTTATAGTGCGACCCTAGGGGCCGTGCTTCTTGCCAATAGCATAGGCCTTATCGGGTTATGTGAGATCGCTGCGGGCATTAAAGCTCCGACTTCAAGCCAAGCGTCACACGCGAAGGAAATTGCCCGTCAAGTGAAAGCCCAATTTCACGTCCAGATTATATTTTCTTCTAAACAACAGAGGTTTAAGGATGTGGTCGTTGCATGGGACTCTCCCATCGACTGGCGTAAGATGGACCGGTTTGCGACTCTGCTCTCGGGCGAACTTCGAAGGTACGGGTCAGCCTATCGGCGTAAGCTGGCACCCTCAAAAGTTATGTTAGTTGACTATGTTTTTTTGCGTGGTTCCAAAATATCGGCATTGACCGATAACCGTATTCGGACAATCTTTTTCTCGATCGATGGCGATACCCCCGTGCTCATGGAGCATGTGATCCATCATGAACTGTTTCATTCTATGGTTTACAAAGATCAAGAAAAATGGGGGAAATTGGTTGTTGCGATTTTGACGCTGAATCCGCCTGGGTTTCATTATGGGAAGGTCGCCTGGGATTTGAAAAAGAATGCGCCACATCCTGCTCCCGGCTTTGCCTCGCTCTATGCCGAGGTAAACCCTTCGGAGGATTTGGCAGAAATGTATGCGTATTACTCCACCAGATCACAACGGAGTGAGCTTGTTCGTTGGGCATCTGGCGATGTCTATTTGAAAAGAAAGTTAGCAGTTTTGCTCACCTTTTTGAAAGGTGAAGGCTTCACTATCGATGGGGCAAGGCTTTAGGTTTGAGCTGTCCAACTTGTTAACATAACTATCGCGTAGTGCAATTGCTCTTGAAAGGTGGCGTCGTATCGCCGCTCGACGACGGGGAAAACTTTTATTGATTATCTTTCTTGAGAGTAGTTAGAAAGGCTTAAACCAGAAAATGCAATGGCACGTTGCCCAGCTTCACGGCATCTCCAGGCTTAAGTGGCGCTGGCATGGCTAAGGCAAACCCATTAACAGCGGTCCCGTTGCTGCTTCCCAGGTCCGAAACGACCGCTTCAAAGCCATTCAAAACAACCTGGGCATGGCGACGCGAGACGGAGTTATCCCAAGGGATCGAGACTTCGCATCCGGCCTCTCGCCCGATAACGTTGACCCCAGGCTTCAGCAGGTAAGTGTTGCCCATGGCGTCCACCAACCGCGGCATGGGCAACGCAGCGGGCACGGGCGGTAAATTTGGCGCGTAGGGAGCCGGAGCCGGCATCCCAGCCGGTGGATAGGGACCGGCAATAGGCGGTGGCTCCTGATACATAGGCGCCACAACCTTGGCCCCCTGCCTTCGACCGGAACTGAAAACCAAAATGGCTTGGCCGACTCCTATAGTGTCGCCGTTGGTTAGCCAAGCCTGCTGAACGGGTTGGCCGTTCAAAAGAGTGCCGCCCACCAGATCCTTGACCAGAAAACCATCCTTGTGCATTTCCACCTGAGCGTGAACAGGAGCAACATTCTGGAAGCCCCGCACCGGGACCTCGACGCCCTCCGCGTTGCCAATCCTTGTTATTGTGTGGTCTATGTTCCATTCTTTGCCCTCGTTTCTGCCGACCACCAGCATTAAGCTTCCGGCCCTAACTGTACTCTCAGCCCGACCGAAAACTGCCCCAAGCACGAACCCAATGGCTGCTGCCGTTGCCTCCCACATGGGAATGGATGCCTGCATTTGGGAGAGCCCCCCATCGGAAGGAACTGTCTCGCCGGAGGACATGGGAACGGGAATGTGCAAGATGCCCGCTTGCACCAAGGCAAGGAGCAAGAAACCGGATCCAACATAGGCTACAAATGACCAAATGGATGCCCAAGTTAACGCGTAGATCGCCCGTTTAACGCGCATCGGGGTCACACCCACACTGACCGTGATGGCGATTACGTAAGCCAACGGCACCAGGATGCACCAAATAACAATTGGGATGAACGGGTGAACCCCGGAACGCTGCTCGATGGCGATACCAAGCAAATCAGAACCGCTATCGGCTATCGCTCCTAATACCGCACCCAGGGCGGCGCCAAAGAGACCGGAAAGCAATCCTGACTTAAGGCCTTTTCGGCCATAAACCAAGACAAACGCGACGCCTCCGCACAGCAGCAATCCGGCCGAAGTGTGGTTCACCAGGGCCCATTTGGTGCCCACTGAGAACTGAAATCGAGGGTCATCCTCAGCCATCCCTGGATGCTGGAGGGTGTTGGCAAAAGGAGTTGAAAGGGCAAAAGCGACGACAGCGGACAGCGCGCCAATAATGGCCAGCAATAAAGTCCGCCCCGCCGATTTCATAGGATGGAAATTAGACGTGTTTCAGGGACGATATGGAGAAAAGGTTTTCGAGTCGCTAGTCGCGGCGAAGTGGGAGTAAACAATAGGATTTTGCCTCTGAGATCCCTCACACGGAGTTCGGGATGACAGTGAACAAAGAAACTACAAAATCTGAACTGTTGCCAGCTCTTCATCCAAATCCGGAAGCATGAGCTTCGATTCTTTGGACTGAACCAAGCTCCTGCCATTCGCGATGAAGTACTCGAACTCTTCGCGGAAGACCCGAATAGCCCCAGCCACCGGCCACGCAGCCGCGTCGCCAAGGCCGCAGAAAGAGCGCCCGTCGATCTGGGTGCAGACTTCCAAAAGCAGTTCGATATCGCCCTCGCGGCCGCCACCCCGGCGGATGCGGTCCAAAATCTGAACCAGCCATTGGGTGCCTTCGCGGCAAGGAGTGCACTTGCCACAGCTTTCACGGGCGTAAAACACCGAAGTTCGCCAGATAAAAGTGACGATGCAGGTGTGCTCATTCAAGAATATGCAGCCACCCGAACCGACCATGGACTTCACTTCGGACATTTCTTCGTAGCCGATAATCGCCTTATCCACCATCCCGGCATCGATAATAGGAACAGAGCTTCCACCAGGAACGCAAGCTTTCAACTTGCCGCCCTTAATCCCCCCGGCCAGAGCTAATAAATCTTTTAAAGGAGTTCCGAACTCGATCTCGTAGTTAGAGGGCTTGTTCACATGGCCGGATACAGAGAAGATCTTGGTGCCTCGTGAGTTCTTGGTCGAAGCGCCCATCGTCGCATACCACTCGCCGCCATTCTGAATGATGAAAGGAACGCAGCAGTAGGTCTCCACATTATTGATAATGGTGGGGCGCTCGAAGAGGCCGCTCACGGTTGGCAATGGCGCGTGAGGAAACTTGAGACGAGGCATTCCTCGCTCACCCATCAGCGAACTCATCAGGGCCGATTCTTCGCCACATTCATAGGACCCGGCACCCAAATGAACGTAAAGATCAAAACTGAACCCGCTGCCGAGAATGTTCTTGCCCAAATAGCCGGCCGCGTAGGCTTCGTCAACCGCTTTGCGTACCGCCTTCGCCGCATCCATGAACTCACCGCGAATGTAGATGTAGCCGATTTCGGATTGGGTCGCAAATCCGCCAATCGTCATTCCCTCAACTAGCTGGAATGGGCACCGCTCCATAAGCTCTTTGTCTTTGAAAGTGCCTGGCTCGCCCTCGTCTGCATTACAGAGCATGTAGGTAGGGCCGACCTTCTCTTTGGCAATACCGTTCCACTTGATCCAAGTAGGGAAGCCTGCGCCGCCGCGGCCGCGTAAGCCAGAAGCCTTCACCGCATCGATGATCGCTTGGCGCTCACCCTTAAGCCCCTTCTTGAGCGGCTCAAAGCCTCCGGTTGCCAAATATCCTTTAAGGGTTAGGTAAGAATCTTCCGTGGAATGCTCTAGAAGGAGTTTTTTCTCTGCCATGCGTTTTAATATTGTACTGAATCGAACTTGGCGATTTTTCTAACAGACGTTATACTATTAAGAGTGACTCACAGTTAGGTGCAGGGCAGCGCCAATATTACAGAACTTATTATGTTTTCGGAGTTACCCAGGAGATCCAACTTGAAGAGAGGCATCCTTCGCGCTTTTACGCTTATCGAACTCCTCGTCGTCATCGCGATCATTGCGATATTAGCGGCGATCCTTTTCCCGGTTTTTGCACAAGCAAAGGCCGCGGCCAAAGCAACCGCGAGCCTTAGCAACATCAAACAGATCGATTTGGGTCTACAAATGTACATGAGTGACTACGACGATACGGTCGTTCTAACGGGCACTTGGCATTGCGATCCTGCGTACACTACGCCTTGCACCGCAGATCCTTCCGAGCCGTTCTTATTGCCACCAAATGATATTTCGACCTGGGCCTGGCTTCTAAATCCCTACCTCAAGAGCGGTCCGATCACTCAGGACCCTCAGGCTCCGCCTAACGGCCAAGTCATCATGGGCACCTCGGACACAACCGACGATCTCTTCTTCACGCAATACGGGATGAACTACGTGTACCTGACGCCGGAGTATTTCCCAGCGAATTTTAATCCCCCATCCTCGGCCCCCAATTATCAGCAGCCGGTAACCTCCAGCCAGATTTCTCAACCTGCGGAAACGGTTTTCGCAACTTCAAAGTATTCGTACTCAGAGACAAAAATTAACAGCAGCGGCTACCTCTATTACGACACCATAGCTTCGCCTGCTCTGTGGACCACGGTCGAAGTTCCGGATTGCATCTCAGCCTCTACCGCAGGGTTTAACTGTTTCAACAACTGGGGTGCCAACGATGGATATATCAACGATCCCTCTCTCGTTGGTCTCGCGACCCCCGCATCGGGTTCAAACACCGGGGGTGTTGCCCTGAGGACACCGGGAGGAGATGCTGTTACGGCATTTATGGACGGCCACACGAAAGCGCTTAGCGCAGGCCAGCTTGCGGCGGGGACCAACTGGACCCCAACTATTCAAGCTAACAGTGTGATCACTGTCGATCCAAGCAAATACATCTGGGACCTACAGTAAATGAAAAGAATTCTCTTAGTCGCCGTTCTCGTTGTTGCCTGCATTGGGTGCAAGGGTAGTTCAACCCCAGCTCCCGGCAGCGGCAACGACTACTCGGGTGAAATGCCGTCAGCCCCTTCCACACCTCGTGCGAAGCTGTTGCACAGCACGGCAAAGCCTCAGGCAACCGCAGTTGGTAACGCCGCTAAAGAAGGCGGCAAATAAAAAAGGGACTCAAACCTTGCGGTTTGAGTCCCAACATTCAGTTCAAAAGCGTCTTTAGAATCTGGTAGCACCCGGCATCAGGCGACCTTTGCCTCCGCCTCCGCCAGGGCCTTTACCGAAACCGCCGCCGCCGCCGAAACCATTGGCTCCTCCGCCTCCGCCACCGCTGCCGCCAGGCAGTGCCGTGGCCATCGAAACGGTTTCGTCAGGATAGGCAACCGGTGCTGTGTTAGGGGCTGTAGGCATCGCTGGATGCGTTACCGTCCGCTTGGTCGACATCCATACGAATGCGATGATGCCGGCTAAGAGTAGGGCAACAACCGATATGATCAAATCCATCTGGTTTTTCATGGTGGCTTATTCCAATAATACCCTTGCGGGCAGATTCTCCTATATAAGATGCATTTTATAGCTGAAACGGCACCGGAATTATAAGATTTTACGCCTTATCCGGTAATTTGCCCAACCGGATGGCCCAAGCCAACGTAGCTCTAGGCGAGTGTTTGAGAACGACGAGTTCAAAGAGGTTTTCTCGGAAGGCTATCGGGAGCCTGGCGATGAAGTTGTACGCCTATCGTTTTACGTCCTCTTGGCGGCTGCACTCTGCGGAAGCGCCGCCGCCGTTTTCTTGGAGCTTTATAGTTTCGTCACTACTCGGCACGGCCTGAACGGAAAGTCTCTCGGCCTGGATATCGCCATCACCCTGTTGTGCCTGTTGCTTTCCGCTTTCGTTGGATTGTTTTTCGTGAAAGAGGCAAAATACTGGGATCTTAAGAGGCTTTCGGCCGACAAGGTTGTGGCCGGCGGCTTTATGCTTGGCATGGCAGTCGTTTATCTAGGATTCAGACTCGGCGGAGGCCCGAGATACGAAGGGAGAGGCGACTTAGCAGAACGCGCCGTATTCGGATTTGGCGGCGTTGGCGTCGGCATCGCAATCTGCTTGCTAAGTTTGGCGGTTGGTCTATTTTTCGCGTTTGCCGAGAAGTTTGAGGAAAGGCCGAAGCGGATCAACCAACTGATGATTGACCGGCGCTATGGACTTGACGCGAACCTGATGGAACATGAGAATCATCCATGCCCGTGGGAAGACGAGATGCAAGCGGTTGTGATTTGCCGGACTTTGGACGGCAAACGGCTCAAGTTTTTCGCAGGTGAGAGCGCCTACGACTTGGCCGACCCGGGCAAGATTGGGGCTGCTGTTACTCGGGGATGGAAGCTGCAAGAGTTTCATCCCAAGCGGTAGCTGGCATAATTGAAGGGTTGTCTAACTCCGCCACACCCATAAAGAGCTTTAAGATCGGCCCGATCATTGTTGATCCGCCTGTTTTGCTTGCCCCCATGGAAGATGTTACGAACCTTCCATTTCGGTTAATTGCGAAAAGGATCGGGCGGCCCGGTCTCATGTTTACGGAGTTTGTGAGCGCCATGGCCATTCACTACAAGGCCCAAAAAACTTTCAAGAAGATGAAGGTCGATGACGGAGAAAGGCCGTTGGGGATCCAGATCTTTGGCGGAGAACCTGAGACGATGGCGGAGACGGCCAGAGTAGCTGAGGAAATGGGCGCTGACCTTGTCGACATCAATATGGGGTGCTGGGTGCCCAAGGTGGTCAAGACGGGAGCTGGAGCTTCGCTCTTGAAAGACCCGGAAATGGCGCAGAAGATCGTTCGCGCGGTGGTAGACGCGGTTAAGGTGCCGGTTACTGTTAAAGTGCGTGCCGGGTGGGACTGGTCCCTGTTCGCCGCTCCCGACTTGGCGGCTCGGTTCCAAGATGCAGGTTGCAAGATGATCACGCTCCATGCACGCTTTGCCAAACAAGGTTTCGAGGGCGAGGCGGACTGGAAGCTCATAGAAGGCCTGCGAAAAGCGGTAACGGTGCCGCTGATTGGAAACGGCGATGTGAAAACACCGGAAGACGCGCTGAAGATGTTCCGAGAGACGGGCTGCGACGGAGTGATGGTGGGCCGCGCGGCAATCTCCAATCCATGGACTTTGGCAAATATTACAGCAGCCGTATGTGGCGCCGAAGCCCGGCCAGAGCCGGATTTGGCGGAAAGGATCGAAGTCGCTTTAGAGCATTTGCGCTTAATGATCGCCTACGATGCGGAAGAACCGAGTTGGTCAAAAGCTTTAGCTTCTGAAAACTATGCGCAGGCGGAACTTTGGGCCTGTCGGCATCTTAGAGGGCAACTGCCTTTATACATTAAGGGCTTGCCTGGTGCGGCGCAGTTGAGGGATCGACTAACGAAATGCTCGACCTATGCAGAAGTTGAAGGAGAGATGACAGAGTTTGCACGCGTAACGGAGGAACCAGCCTCTGTTGCAAGTCGTTGATTGTCGCTACACCAGGTTGGACGGCCTTGCGTTATTCTATTTTAACAACAGAAGCCCGATGCCGTCCTCCAGGACAGCCTACTTTAAAGAGCTCGGTGCGTCGGGCTCCTGAACTTTGCCCAGAAGGGTAAACTAGCCGCCGACTCGGGGCGTAGCGCAGTTTGGTAGCGCACCTGCTTTGGGAGCAGGGGGTCGCAGGTTCGAATCCTGTCGCCCCGACCATTTTTATTTTTTGATTTTCTTGTGGAGTCGCTGATCGTGAGGGGTGAGATGTTTTTCGTGCCCATTCATTGTTTGGCAGAGCCCGACGACTTCGCGCCCTCGCAGATAAGGGGGCACCGAGTACCGCATTTTGAAATCCGCTTAGGAGTGTTAAAGGTTTGCGGCGGGTTGTCTTGAGGGTTCCCGACGAACCCACAAATGGCAGGCGGTAAACTCCCCTCCCGCCGATGACGTACGAAGAAGCTCTGGCTTATATCGCCTCCCTAGCCCCGAGAGGTTGGCGGCTGGGATTGGACCGCATGCAGGAGCTCTTGCGCCGCTGCGATCTGGAAGATTTCTTAGGAGCCGGGGGCAAGCCGAAGTACATTCACGTTGCCGGGACCAACGGTAAAGGTTCCGTAACGGCCTATCTGCAAAGTTTGCTAGTGGAGCAAGGCTATCGCACCGGGGCCTTCTTTAGCCCTTTTGTCTACACACCTCGGGAGAGAGTTCAGTTCGGCCGCGAGATGATCAGTGAAGTGGATCTGGCTGCGTTTACTTCGAAGTTGATGCCTTTGGCTGAGACCTTATCTTCAACCGAGTTTGGCGGCGCGACAGAGTTTGAGTTCAAAACTGCCCTGGGCTTTGCTTACTGGAAACAGCATCAATGCGATTGGATCGCTCTTGAAGTCGGACTGGGGGGAAGGCTAGATGCCACCAATGTAGTGACGCCAGCCGCGACGATTATTGTAAGTATTGGGCTGGACCATGTAAATATCCTGGGCCATTCGCTTGCGGAAATTGCCTTTGAAAAGGCAGGAATTATTAAGCCGGGTGTCCCGGTTATCTTAGGGGAACTTCCTCACGAGGCCGAACAAGTAATCCTCGGTGTCGCCGCGGAAAATAATGCGCCAGTTTGGCGTTTTGGCCATGAAATCGGTCTCGTGGAAACGAGTGAAGGCTTTAGGGTTCAAACGCCTGTTGCTAGCTACAGCGGGTTGCAGTCTGGATTGATAGGAGCTAAGCAGGCCCACAACATGGCCTTAGCGGTGGCTGCTATCGATGCATCCGGAGCTATTCTAGATTCATCCAAAGTTGTTGCCGGAGCACTCAAGGCGGCCATTCCGGGAAGGATGGAGAGAAAGATCGTTGACGGGACAGAAGTTGTGCTGGATGGCGCCCACAACCCCGACGCCGCCCTCGTGCTCCGAGAAAATCTAGACCGATATCATCCAGGCCGAAGAATCCACATGGTAGTTGGAATGGTAGGAGGGCACGACCCGGCGCATTTCTTTCAGCCCATCTTAGACCGGGTCCACCGGTTCTATTTGGTGCCGATCGATTTTCACCGCACACTACAACCGGAGGAATTGCAAGAGGCGCTGTCGCCAATATGCAAGGCGGGACAAAAGACAGAAAGTTTTCCAAATGCCGAGGCAGGTTTTAAAGCGGCAATACAGGGAGCAGAAGAAGGCGACTTTGTTTTGGTTGCGGGTAGCTTCTACCTGGTTGGGGAAATCGGGTCCAAGCTTTAGCTTTGGGTTTCGCCGCTTAAACGATAAGCGACGTCGATAGAGACGTCACGGATCTCGGGGCGTTTGCGAAGCAAATTCGCTGTTTGTTCAAGAGCCGTGTGAAGGTCGGCTATTTCCGCACCCGGCATAACACCGACAACTCCTCGCAGGAAGCACACCCCGTGCGAGACGCGGACATCCGCGTTCGCAACATCAATTCCTCGCTTTCCAAAAAATCGACGGGCGACTTTGGATGCTTCTCTATCTCCTGCACTTGCCATGGTTTTATTATCAGCGCAAAACGTCTTCCAGCTTTACCTTAGAATCCGTTTTTTCGTCCCTATACTTCACTATGACGGGTGTGTAGAGCGAAATGCCCCATTCCTTTCCTTGGCCGGATGCAATTGCACGCGAACCTGCTACGACAACCGCATCTTCCGGCACAACAAGCGGCTGGCCTTCTTCGGCTCGATGGACAACGCCATGCACCAAATCATAGATGGGCGTGCTGGAGTTCAGAATGGTCCCGCTGCCTAATACTGCGCGCTTCTTCACGACGGTACCCTCATAAACGCCGCAGTTACCGCCAACGAGCACGTTGTCCTCGATGATGCAGGGAAGGGCTCCAACGGGTTCCAAGACCCCTCCAATCTGGGACGCTGCGGAAATATGGCACCCGGTTCCGATCTGCGCGCAACTGCCGATGAGAGCGTGCGAATCGACCATCGTATTGTCGCCCACATAAGCGCCCACATTGATATACATTGGCGGCATGCAGGTTACGCCTCTTCCCACAAAGGTGCCTGTTCGGATGCTGGAACCGCCGGGGACAACGCGGATCCCATCGTTAACTGTGAGAGGTCGCAGTGGGTAAGTGGATTTATCGAAAAATCCTTGGCCGGCGTTGGTTTGGCCGAATTCAACAACTTGCCCCAGTCGAAAGCCGACGAGGATGCCTTTTTTCACCCATGCGTTTACTTTCCAGCCGGTTGGGGCGCTTGGGTCTGGTTCTGCGGCCCTTATAGTTCCGGAGTTAAGAGCGGCTAGGAACTCCTCGAAAAGTTCTTTGTGACGGTCGGTATAGGTGTTCGGTTTGTCTTCGTAGAGACGCTCTATTTCATCGAACACCGGTTAGGCTCCGCTGCTCCAAGAGGCCGCATTGTAAGAGAACTTCTCGGATTTTCTTTTCGCTTTCGGGATTCGGTCTCAATATCGGCAGCCTGTAGTTGGCTTCAAGGAGGCCCATCATTTCCATGGCGAGCTTGGCGGGTCCGGGGTTGGATTCGATGAAGTTCACCTCCAGCAAGGGCTGGAACGTGGCTTGGATGGCCCTAGCGCCTTCGTAGTCGCCTTTGAGAGCTTTGTTTGTGAGTTGGGACATCGGACCAGGGATCTCGTTTGAAGCGACGGAAATGAGCCCTTGGCCTCCGAGAGAGATGACGGGTAGGGTCACTGCGTCATCACCGGAGAAGATAAGAAAATCTTTGGAGACTCGGTTTGCGATGGACGCGACTTGCGAAAGGTTGCCGCTGGCCTCTTTAATGCCAACGATGTTGGGGATTTGAGACAAACGCTCTACCGTGACAGGATCGATGTTCACGTTTGTTCGCGGCTGAACGCTATACAGGACCACGGGGATTTGGATCGATTCGGCAATCGCCTTGAAGTGCTGGTAAACGCCCTCTTGAGTCGGTTTGTTGTAGTAGGGGGTAACGCTCAAGATGCCATCAGCGCCAAGGCCCTCAACCTCGCGCGCCATTTTGATAACATGGGTTGTGTTGTAGCCGCCCGCTCCAGCCAGAACAGGGACCTTGCCCTTGGCTTCCTGAATGGCAATCTGAACTACTCTTAGGTGTTCGTCATGGTCAAGGGTTGGGCTTTCGCCAGTCGTGCCGCAAGGCACGATAAAATCGATCCCTTCTTCAATTTGTCGCCGAATGAGCTCTCGGAAGGTCACCTCGTCGAGCGATTCATCCGAGCGGAATGGTGTTACTAGAGCAGTTCCGCAACCTTTAAACATATCGTAATTATGCGCCATTGGTATCCTCCGCGAAGAGAACGTCTCCAAACTCAAAAAAGCCTTTCTTGCCAGCCAGCCACCGAGCAGCAACCAACGCGCCCTGGGCAAAGCCTTCCCGACTCCTAGCTACGTGCTTTAACGTGATGGTATCAGCGGCAGAATCAAACCCGATCTCGTGGGTTCCAGGATGCGAGCCGGCCCGATTTGAACTCACATCGATCTTGCCGGAAAAGCCGGCGTGCTGCATCTCTTCCACCAGCTTGATAAGGGTTCCGGACGGCGCATCCAACTTGGCGGAGTGATGAATCTCGTAACCCCAGGCCTCATACCCAGGTTGGTTCCGTAAGAGCCTGGCCGCTTCATTCACAAGCCGGAAAAAAACGTTAACTCCGATCGAAAAATTTGGACTCCAAAGAATGCCGACATCTTCCGTCTCTGCAAGCTGTCGAACGGTTGGGAGTTCGCTCAACCAACCTGTTGTGCCAATCACCACGTTCCGCCCAAGGGCGGCAATCCTTTTTGTATTCTCCACCACCGCTTGAGGGGCGGAGAAGTCGATAGCAACATCGATATCATTAAAGTTCTCGGCATTGATCCCTTTGAAGTTGCGATTGGAGTCCTCGTCCAACTTAAGCAAAATCTGGTCGCCTTGCTCGGTAGCCAGGCGCTCAATCATCTGCCCCATCTTTCCATATCCCAAGAGGGCGATTTTAATCATGTGAATTCTTCTGCAGCGTGCTAGCCTCATTTGGTTCGTATTGAGCAAAGGCTGTCGGCTTAAGCCCTCTCCCGGTTCGCCCCGACTTCGTCGGATTCAAGCGACAGCGCTTGACAACGCTCACTGTAGTGGACCAGAAATCCTGTACAGATTTTGGTCGATTGAGAGAGGGGGGTGCTCCTTCAACTTGCCTGCTCCATGTGCCACTGTTCAAAGACCTCAGAGGGTGTTTGATATCGCAGTGACGAGTGGATCCGGCTATGA
>DASXZH010000057.1:0-11058 GCA_036502005.1 Fimbriimonadaceae bacterium | reverse complement strand
TGCGTTTGGCGCAGCATAAGTGCCGATCACGTAATCGTAGTTAGACTGTCCCCAGTTGGTTTCCCCATCACCATTTACAGGGAAGGTTGCCGTAGTTATATTCGTCCAAGTTGAACCGCCCGTTGTGGACTTCCAAATTTCGTTTCCACCGGTGTCGAGAACGTAAAGCGTGTTGGCGTTAACCTTGGAGGTAGCCAGTTCCCACGAGGATGTGGGGTACGAAGTGTCCGGAGGGGTAACGGCAGTCCAACTGGCTCCTTGATTAGTCGATTTGTAAAGCGAAGCAGCCTGATATCCTGGCGATAGGCACGAGCCGGCCCAATAGGTTCTAGCCCCACCAGTTCCCGCGATTGAGATATCGAGCGTACAGAAATCTGCCGATGCCAGCCCAGCCGAGGCCCAAGTCGTACCACCGTTTGTGGATCGGAATACGTTGCCAGTGCCTTCGTAGGTGGCCGCGTAGCTTCCGCGTCCAGTAGTGATCGTTACGATCTGGTCATTAGTGGGGTCCACCACGATGTGGCTGACGCAGAGGTTGTAAATGCCCGTGGTGGTTGAGCCCAAATTCGTCCAGGTCGTTCCACCGTCTGTCGATTTCATCACGCCTTGGTTGTAACCTTGGAAGAACCCATCGTAATCGCCGGTGCCAACGTAAATGATTTGGGTGTTTAGAGGATCGATTGCGATACTGCTAACCGAGGGATATTTCCAAGGAGATTTGTCCGATACGCAGGTCCAAGAGGCGCCAGCCGTGGTTGATTTCCACAAGCCTCCTCCGCCTGATCCGGTAAACACGATGTTGGCGTTGGTGGGGTCCACCGCGATCGCAGTGATTCTGCCAGAAACCGTTTGCGTTCCGTAATACTCCTGATAGGGGTAGGCCGTGCTGTTGGGACCTAAGAAGGTCCAGGAAGTTCCGATGCTCTGGGGATCCCCTGGCGGGGGCGGATTCGTTGGGTGCCCTGCACCAATATGGGCAACCGGCATTTGTGACTTGTGCACGATCGCGGCGCGGATCGCATTTTCATCGATGTAGCCATTGGCGTCTACTCGGCCCCGCAAGTAGTAACGGAGTGCTGCGTAAAAATCGAGTTTGTCTCTCTCTTGGCCTGGCTTTTTGTCGGCATCCTTGTCCTTATCACTATCGCCGGTGAGCGATGCCGCTGCGTCAGCGTATCGAACGTAGTTGTCGAGGGCGTAAAAGTTGCTGGTATTAGGCGTTCGGGCCGATTCCGGAAGTGCAAATCGAATGCCCTTTCGATTCTTGAGATCCTTAAGAGCTTCGTCGGCGGAGATTCCCGCTTTCAGCTCTACCACAAACATTCCAGATTCCTTTTCTCTGGCTACGACTTTCCCAAAGTCAGCAACCAAGTTAGAAACATTAGCTTGGGATTGATTCCAAGCCGCGACCAACAACTCGCGATCTTTATTCGTGTATCCGAGAGCAAAAGTGGTGGCAAGCACTGCCGAAATGAGGGCATAAATGCGATTCTTAAACAACATGTAGAAGTCCTAATCTTTAATATATTGCAAAGGCGGAAGAAATGCTAATCGACGCAACCGGGCGGAATGATCACTCCGTTTAGGAAAGAACTGCCTTCCTCAAGGCAGACGCGTTCTAATTGCCAAAGGTTCTTTGGGCGCCGGCAATGGTGGTTGCGTCTAGGTTCATGCTACCCAACGGGTCTGAATCTGGGTCCTGGACCCTCAGTTACTGATCAGTCTTTAGCAAAACTTATTCTTCCAGATCATTCCTGTTAGGAAGGATGCCGGGTAAGTTTGCTGAGTGGCCTTGACGATTCTGCACACGAACGATTTTCATGGTCGCCTAACGCAATGGATGGCGGAGCACATTCTAATGGAGAAAAGAAGGTGTGAGCCGGCGTTGTACTTCGACACCGGCGACTGCATTAAGAGCGGAAATCTGGCTATCCCACTTCGGCAGGAACCTGCCTGGGACCTTCTCCACTTCGCAGGCTGCGATGCGAGCGTGTTGGGCAACCGCGAAACCCACGTTCTCCAATCCGCTTTTCAGGCCAAGATAGCCGGCCACAAACAGCCGATGCTTTGCGCCAACTTACGCCTTAAGAGCGGTAAGAGGCCACTTGCCGAAAGCTTGATTTTCGAAAGGGCCGGGCTTAAAATAGGCGTTTTTGGGATTATGGTTCCCATGGTGACCGATCGCATGAAGACCCAGGCGGCCAGCGCCTACCTTTGGGATCCGCCTTTAGAGACTGCTCGCCGGATTGTGGGCGCGCTTATCGGCGAAGTCGATCTTGTGATTGCTCTCACCCACATAGGGCATAAAAAGGATCTGGAACTGGCCGAGTTCTGCCCTGAAATCGATGTGATCCTCGGCGGACATTCGCACACGATTTTGGAGGAACCGTTAAAGGTGAACAAAACTTGGATCTGTCAAGGCGGCTCCCATGGGAGATACATCGGCCGTTACGAATGGGAAAACGGCGTGCTTTCAGGTGGCTTGCTTGCCATGGATAGACTTTAAAGATGGCCAGCGCTGCTGATAAGGACTACTCAGATCCGCTCGCGCGGTTTCGGGATAAGTTCTCGATTCCCGACCCCGATCTTATCTATCTGGATGGTAACTCGCTGGGGCGCATGCCACTGGCGGCGGCGGGCAGATTGAAGGAAGTTTCCGAAGCATGGGCCGGAGATTTAGTGCGAAGTTGGAGCGAATGGTTTGGGCTGCCGGAGCGGCTCGGCGCCAAAATCGCTTTATTGATCGGGGCTCAGCCGGACGAAGTCATCGTTTGCGATTCGACCACCATCAACCTGTTCAAGCTTATTTATGCGGCGTTGAAGCTTCAGTCGGGACGCAACGTAGTTGTGACCGACGATCTCAACTTCCCATCCGATGTTTACGCCATGTCGGGGGTGTGCCAAATGTTTCCCCTCCCCTGCTCCCGGGAGCCGGATTCATTCGGAGGGGGTTCAAGGGGGAAACCTGACCGATTATCTGTGCGGTCTGCTGCCCCTTTTTGTGAAGCGGAGGGGGTTAGGGGGAGAGGTCAATGCTCCCTCGACTTTATTCGCTCCCGAGACCAAGTCACGGTCGAGTTTGCCGATTTAGTGAGCAAGTTGAGCGAGAAGGTCGCCTTGCTGAGCCTCTCTCATGCCTCTTTTAAGAGCGCCTTTGTTTACGATATGAAGTCGGTGACAGCGGAGGCTCACAATTGCGGCATTTCTGTTTTATGGGATCTTAGCCACTCGGTTGGAGTTTTGCCGATCGAGTTGAACGCAAGTGAGGCCGATTTCGCGATCGGCTGCACCTACAAATATTTAAATGGGGGTCCGGGCGCACCGGCCTTCCTTTACGTTCGAAAGGATTTGCAAGAGAAGTTGGAAAGCCCCATTTGGGGGTGGTTTGGGCAACAAAATCCCTTCAATTTTGATTTGGAATATTCGCCACGACGTGGCATGCAGAAGTTTCTCGTCGGCACGCCTCCGATCCTCTCTTTAGCTACCGCAGAGCCAGGAATCGATATCGTCCTGGAAGCCGGCATTGGGAACATTCGGGATAAATCGATCTTGCAAACTGAGTATCTGATTCAGCTCTGGCGCGAGCATTTGGAGCCACTCGGAGTCCAGCTTAAATCGCCTGAGATATCCGCCATGCGCGGCGGGCACGTTTCATTCGGCCATCCGGAAGCGCTCCGCATCGACAAATGCTTGATCGAGAGGATGAACGTTGTGCCAGATTTTAGAGCGCCGGATAACATCCGTTTTGGGGCTTCGCCTCTTTACAACACGTTCGCAGAGCTAGAGGAATCGGTCCTGCGGTTTAAGCAAATCATCGAAAACAAGCTCTACGAAGAGTATTCCGACGAAAGACCGACCGTCACTTAGCGTTATACTTCCATCGGATGAAAGTTACGGTTTTGGGAGCCGGAAGCTGGGGCACCGCCCTCGCCATTCTGCTAGCTAGAAATGGGCACGATGTGGTGCTGTATGGGCGCAACCACGAAGATGTGGAGATCATGCACCGGATCCGCGAGAACCTGCACTATTTGCCCGCCTTTGCCATTCCATCGAACGTTTTGGTAACCGAAGATGCAGCGAAAGGCGAGGGGAGCGATTGTTGGGTGATTGCCGTCCCATCGGGTGCGGTTCGCCACGTTTTATCGGCAGTTACCGATAAGAACGCCGTCATTTTGGTTGCTGCAAAAGGGCTTGAAATAGGCTCGGCCAAAACCTTGCACGATGTATGCAAAGAGGTGTTGCCGGAAGCAACGGTTGGCGTTCTTAGCGGCCCCAATCTCGCCATAGAAATAGTGCGCGGGGTGCCAACGGCAGCGGTGGTTGCCTTTGAAAACCAAGATTCGGCCGAGATGGTCCGCTCCATATTCATGTGCCACTCTTTCCGGATTTATTTGAGCCAAGATGTGGTTGGAATCGAACTTGCAGGGGCCCTAAAGAATGTGCTCGCCATCGCGGCCGGGATGTCCGACGGTTTGGGTTTTGGCGACAACACTAAAGGCGCGCTGCTAGCTCGGGGCTTACATGAAATGACCTGCTTAGGGCTAGCGCTTGGCGCACGAGTTGAGACCTTTATGGGCATTGCAGGAGTGGGAGACCTGTTCGCCACCGCCGCCAGCACATTGAGCCGAAACTATCGTGTGGGGAAGGCAGTGGGGGAAGGAATGAAGCTAAGAGAGGCAATTGAGAGCATCGGCCAAGTTGCGGAAGGTGTTCCGACGAGCGAAAGTGCGGTTGTTCTCACACGCCGACATAACATTCAGGCTCCCATTTTTGAAGCCATCGATAACGTCGTACGGGAACGGCTTAAACCGATGGAAGGGGTCGCTCGATTGATGGAGCGCATGCCGAAATCCGAAGGCTTTTTTTAACGTAACTTACTTCCGGAGAAAAGATGACCATACTTGTAGCTCACGATTTCATTTGCCCTTGGTGCTGGATCGGCCTTTTTCAGGCCGAGAGGTTGAAGAAGGACTTCGGCGTCAACATCGACTGGGTTGCCTACGAGTTGTTCCCTGATGAGTTGGAATGGCCCGATTACCCTCCCGCTCCTGCGGCTGATCCTCGCCGTCCAAAGACGCCCAGCCGAATGGACCTGGCCTATGCGGCCGAGCAAATGGAGGCGCCAACGGCCGAACGCCCCAAGAAGATGCGGACGCACTTTGCCCATGAGGCGGTGGAATATGCAAAGTCCGAAGGCGTTGCTGACCAATTGGTTAAGAAACTTTACGTAGCCTTCTGGGAAGAGGGGAAGAACATCAATGATCCAGCCGTTATTGCTGAGCTCGCAAAAGGGATTGTTAAGGATATTCCGGATTTGATCAAAGCGATGGAAGAGCGACGATTCGCAAGCGCGATCATTGGCTTTGATGAACCGGCCTACGAAAGCGGCGTTTTTAATGTGCCTACGTTTACGATTGGCGGAGTCAAATACGCGGAAGAGCCTTATGCGGCGCTAAAGAAAGCGGTGAACGCAGCTAAAGGCTAGTTCAGTAGCCGGAACAAGAATAATGCAGGTAAGAGCGCGAAGCTCTGGAGTGCGGGAGCTTGCTCCCGCTTTAATCAGGCAGCTTGCTGCCGAGCATTCCGACCGTTCTTGGAAGCAAGCTTCCTTTTTCTGAGCGGGAGCAAGCTCCCGCACTCCAAAGTTTCGCGAGTAGCCGAGCGACGACCGAATTGTTTTCGAAACGTCGCAAACAATCGAAAATAGAAAATTGAAAATCGCAAATTCCTTCAACTTCCCCCCTGCTCCCAGCGAGCGGCCATACACGTTCATCAACATGGTGGCGACCATTGATGGTAAGACCGTGATCGGAACAAGAAACGATTCCGTAAAAGGCCTCGGATCCACAACAGATCAACTGCTGCTTAGAAGGCTTGAAAACGCCGCCGACGCGATTCTCATCGGAGCTGGCAATCTGCGTAGCGTTCCTAACCTTTGGTATCCAAAGGAAAAGCTTCGCATTGTCGCCACGCGGAGCGGAAATCTAAATTACAACCAACGATTCTTCACCGATGCTCCGGAAAAAGCCTTCGTTCTGGGCGCGGACTCAGTTCAAGTGCCGCCGCCGCACCATAAAATAACAAATGATTTCAAGCAAGCCTTTAAGATTCTAAGAACCGAATATGGTGTCGAACATCTGCTGATTGAAGGCGGAAGTGAGCTAAATGGCCAAATTCTGCCGCTAAACTTGGTAGACGAACTTTTTTTAACCATCGCTGCAAAAGTGAAATTGGGAGATAATCTGCCTACCTACGCAGGAGGCGCACCGCTTCCGGCGGACGACTTGCAGCTTTATCAGCTACTTGAGCACCACGCGGTGGGAGATGAACTCTTCCTGCGTTACCGTAGAAGAAAAGAAGATTGATTGCAGACAAGGAACCACCCACTCCGCCTTCCTCGCGACGTAAGCGCGTCAAGGCGCTTTCCGCGGGCACCTATCTCGTAAGAAACGCGGGGCGAACCCTTCCGCTTACGGGAGTTATTTTATTGGCGGTTGTCCTCATCACGGGAATCGTCGCCATGATGAACTCGATTCCGCTCTCTATCCGCACCACTTACAGCTATAGCAAATATCTGTTGGGGATCAGTCCCCGCGGCGATGAGAACTTGACGCCAAAAATGCTCAAGACTCTAAAAAAGCAAAGCCCTGTACCACTGGAACGGATCGTTACCTTCCGGGCAAGCGCAAGCCAAGTGAAAAGCGTGGTTGGTAAGTGGCCGTTTTTGGTGCTCGGGCTGAATCAGCCCGATACCCTCTATTTCCTGCATAAGCTTGGGGCAACCAGCGTCCTGGGCAGGCTTCCTGACAAGGGAAAACCGGAAGCTGTGGTGAGCGAGCCGGTTGCTAGAAACTTACAGTTGAAGCTTGGTTCCGTTCTTCTCTCCCCAAGCGACCAAGACAACTACTCGCCCCAAAAGGTAAAGGTCGTAGGCATCGCGTTGACCAAAGAGTGGCTCATGGTGGACGATTTGGATTACCAAAAAGTAAACCATTTCCCTCCCGTCGACAACATCATGGTCTTTGCGAGGAACCTAAAGGATCAGAATACGTTGGACCATTGGGCGGTGAAAACTTTTAAGGGTGACCGCGCTATCGTGTTTGCCTACTACGTTTTAGAGAGGCAAACAGATGAGAATTTTAAGACTCTGTATGCGATCCTGGACGTGGTTATTGGCGTCCTAGTGCTGGTTATTACGATCATGATGGGCATGCTGATAAATATCTACCAATCTCAGCGCCTGGTCGAGTTTGGGTTGCTTCAGGCTATCGGTTATACCAAGAAGCAGTTGCTAACGCGTGTTCTGCGCGAAACAACTTGGGTTCTTTTGTTAGGCTGGACGGTTGGCCTGGCCTGCGCCTACGGTCTGCTGGAAATAGTGAACCGAAAATTGATGTATCCGAATGCCTACGCGCTCGACACGCTAGACCCTATCGCGATTCGCTATACAGTTCCCGTTCCCATCTCAATTTTGGTGGTCGCGGCCTTAACCGTTTGGTTAAGATTTAGAAAGTTTGATCCGGTCGGCGTGGTTGAAAGGAGGCTCGTTTGATCGAAGCTTGCGGCGCCTCGTTGGTCTATTACGATAACGGCAAGAAAGTTTATGCCTGCCAGGATATTTCCATGGAGGTGCGCGAGAACGAATTTCTCGGCATTTTAGGGCCTTCCGGTTCGGGCAAGTCTTCTTTGCTTTATCTGCTTAGCGGCCTCAAGGTGCCGAGTGAGGGCGAGATACGATATATGGGGACCAGCTTGGCCCGCCTATCCGACGAGACGCGAAGCAAGCTGAGGCTAAAAGATTTCGGGTTTGTGTTTCAGCAGCCTTATCTGCTGGGCTATCTCACGGCAAAAGAAAACGTGGCCATCGCGGGGGTTGACGGCGACAGCAATGCGCAAGCCATGGATCTCCTTGATCGCCTTGGCCTTGGCGACAAAAAGCACCGGCTGCCGCACGAACTCAGCGGCGGCGAACGTCAGAGGGTTTGCGTGGCGCGGGCCCTACTCGGTCACCCGAACATCATCTTTGCTGATGAGCCAACCGCCGCTTTGGATCATCGCAACGGACGTCATGTTGTTCAACTTTTGAACGCCAATCGGGGCCACGGGTCGTTGGTCATGGTCACTCACGACCCTAGCATGTTGGAAGAAGCGGACCGGGTTCTGCATCTTTCCGATGGCAGTATCGAATCGGAAGACGATCTGGCCAGCCGCGCTTTTGCTCAGTAATCGCTGACGAGCGTCGGCTCGTAGTGAACCACCTTTGTTAGGCACAGGATCCAACTGGATAAAGCAAAAACTACCGCTCCTGCCCCATAGCTAATCGCCGCACCCATCGCGCCGTATTTGGGAATCGCCCACAAGCTGAATCCGAACTCTACAGTTTGCCACGGCAAGACGACGCATAAGAACCAAGACCAAATCAGGCGATTCGCATTTATTCTTTGGCGAAAGGCAATGCCTAATGCCTCCGGAATGGTTGACAAGGCCATCACGACCAAAACCGTATAACCTCCGGAGTATTGATCCCCAAAGATCTGGAGAACCGAACGTCCAAACAACACCACAATGGCCACCACCACGGCGGTGAACAGCGCGATGGCAACTGTCATGAGTTGTCTTGCTCTGTGATAATGCTCGGTGCCGAGTGTGTTATTCAGAACCGAATTTCCAACCACACCAATCACCAGCGGCACAAACAGAATCAGAACGCGAATGTTGTTGCAGGCGCTGAAAATGGCAGCCGGTCCTGGACCAAAAAGCCTGAATAAATAGGCGGCAAGCCACCAAAACCCGGGGATAAGGAGCAAGCCGGAGGCAATAGCTGGCATGGCAAAGTGAACGAGGATCTCTTTTTCAAAAGCATCGAGCTTCTTTATCTTTGGGAGCCCGTGTGCCTTAAGAGCAGGAATGGCGACCGAAAGCAGGCAAAGCCAAAACACAACTGCCGCAGCGGAAAGGCCAGCCACCGCGCCAAGCAGTTGGTTGAAGTGCGCGCCGGTAACAATAAATGCCACATAAGCTACGCCGGACCACATACTAGCAATCGCGCTCGGCTGATATTCCTCCAGGCCAGCCATTAGGGCATATAGAAACAAGGCGCGATTCTGGGCAAAAACGAAGATAGACCCGATGAGGATTGGCGTGGCAAGCCCTTCGTCTTTAAGCACATATTTCGCGACTGGTGCCGCTAGAACCGCCATCAACACAAGCCCGATGAGACCAACTGCGTTGCTGATTCGTGAACAAAGGGAAATCGCCCGAGCGGCTAGGTCTTTATCCTTCTCCCGATACTCCGCTGAATATTTGCCAACCACCGAGCTCATGGAAAGCAGCGAGAAATTGGCGACCGCGGTGAGAGTGACAAGAATGGTAGAGTATTCGCCGAACAAGATCTTGCCGAGCATTCGGCTGACGATAATGTTGGCAATGAGCGTGCTTCCTTGGGAAAACGCGCTTCCTATGAAGTTGTAGAGAAAGCCAAATGCCATCCGATGCTGCAGATTGCGGGGTACCGGCGTGGCCACGGGTTCAAGTATACGCACCAAAAGCCCCCTCTCCTGCTCCCTGGGAGGAGAGGGGGTTGGGGGACATAGGCATCAATTTAAGGTTTATTTCCGAGCAGTAGGCTCGCGCCTCACCCGGTTCGCGGACTCACCGACCTCTCCTTCCGGGCTTGTCGTTATACACATTTTTCTCCGAGGATGAGTTGGATCCCGAGAAGGATGTCTTGGAGGCGGTTCCATCCTGCCCAGATCGTTTGCCATCCCGGTTCCCCATCCCCCTTTCTGGCCAGGAATCCGCCCAACTTGGCGATTTCCCTAAGCACCTCCCTTGGGCTCGCTTTGACAAGGTCCCTTTTCGTTAGAGCGCTAAGGGCCATTTTCAGACTGTCTGGAACTTCTCCTTCCTCGGCGAACTTGAGTTGCAGTAGAAACACGGCGACGATCCCAAGAAGCCCGAGCACAGCTTCCAACGCATGCCGGGTCCTAGATTGACGGTCCTCCATACTGCAACCCGTCTTCAAGCACTTGTGATACTCCTCGACTAGCCAGCGTCGTCGATACCACTCCACCTTCTCAAGCGCGTCACGCTCATTCTGGACTTCCACGCTCGAGAGCAAAACCCACTCAAGTCCACCAGGCCCGTCCTCCCAGGCCCGAATGCCCCAAACGTTCAACGGTTCGCCCTTGCCTGGAAAAGGCTTCTGAACCGCTAGGGGCGCCCAGGCTACGTTTAGGCGAACATCCCGCGCAGGATGCCCAGGGCGTGAACGAAGGTGGATACCCGTAACACAAAGCGCAGCTAAGGACCTTAAATGGTCGAAAAGGCGGCCAGTAACCCCTTCCGAGTCGACCACTTTTCGGTTGTGCCGAGCACGAATCAAACAATGCCACCCCAGTAACCGGGCCCTGTCCATGTATGAAAAGATGTCGCTTTCGCGGTCTCCCACACTTACCCAAAGCGGACCGTCCTTTGGAGCTGGACCGATTGCTTCCAGCACGTCCGCCCAGATGTCTGACTCCTTGCGTCTGGCATCACGCTCAGAACGCTTCTCGGTCTTCTTACGCGGTTCGTAATCGCGCGCCCAGACCATCTGATAACCTAGTCCAAGAACCTGTGCCACAGCGCCGCCGGATACGCAAATGGCACTCTGTACTTCCAAAGCCTTGCCCTTACCATCGGAAGCGAAACCTAAGTCGCTTGTTTGAGAATGATTGTTGTAGTTCAGCTCGGTCATGTCTTGGACGAAAAGCACGGGGCAGTCCATCTCTGCGGCGCGCTCTCTCACAGATTCCCAGTGGGGCGCGCTAAGCCTTGCGTGGGTCACATCTGGTTCGTTCAAGAGGCGATAAGCCCCAATCGTCGAGGCCCAACTACCTGTCTGCTGAGGCAGACTTGCGGACGAGTTTGATATCATCGCTGCACCCAATTTAACCGCACGCCGCGTCCGGCGCATGTCGCCTAACATGACACGGCCGAATTGATGCTCAGCCCATTCCTTGGACTCCATCGTTAATCCCATTTGCACACCCTCCATGGCATGCCGCCAAAGGCAAG
>DASXZH010000056.1:0-28515 GCA_036502005.1 Fimbriimonadaceae bacterium | reverse complement strand
TTTGTGGAGGCTGCTTAGGATTCTGCTCACAGAACCGGCAGATCATCGGGAACGAGGCCGCCCAAGGGGAAGGAAAAGACATAAGCGAA
Organism: Fimbriimonadaceae bacterium; assembly: GCA_036502005.1. Classification (GTDB taxonomy): domain Bacteria; phylum Armatimonadota; class Fimbriimonadia; order Fimbriimonadales; family Fimbriimonadaceae; genus DASXZH01. The sequence goes on along the minus strand of DASXZH010000056.1, from coordinate 28,426 downwards.
AAACTTGCAAACAGTTAGCGCTATGGAGAGCTTAAGTTGATGGCTATGGGGGGGGGGGCAGGGGGGAGAGGTAAAAAGAAAGCATGCTTCGCAACAACTCTAGGCCGCACGCTGAGAAACGAACCTCTCGCTCACAAAAACTGCGAAACGGAGGATCCGTTTAACGCCTGCAAGCCCAGGTTCTAAGAACCTCTCCCCCAACCCCCTCCCCTCCCAGGGAGCAGGGAGGGGGCTTTTTACCGATACCCGCTCTTTGACAAAACGCGCGGAACCTTTAATCGCTTAGCCAGGCGTCTCTTCAAATGGAGGGCTCAAAACTGAGCCAACAAAAAAGAAGGACCAACCAATTTTTTAGAAAAAATCTCCTCTTTGAACCTATATTTGTATCAATAATATACAAATATTCTCTTCATCGAACAAATTGGTCAACGATGACCACTGTTACACTGGAAACAGAAACATGTTCAATCTCCTCAACTGTTGCGTGCTATTGTTATTAGGCCTTCAATCTAGCCCTACCCCTGACCCTAAAGAAGTGCTATCGTTTCTCGCAAAGGAAGGATATGAGATTACGAAGGCCCAAAATTGGGGCTGTTACTTACTACACAAGGGCAATGTAAACGCCATTGTTTCAGGCGGGACTCTAGGCGACGGAGAACCCAAATTGGACTTCAAGTGCATGTACCTTTTCAACAGGGCGATACGTGCTACCGAACTTCCTAATAGCGTTCCTTATGCAGAGGCCGAACCGCACTTTTCATCATCATTGGATGGGACGGTTACGGCGGAGTCATACGTAACTCTTGATGGGACGAACCACAAGCAGTTAGGTTCAAAAGTGGATGCTGTTTTTGAGAAGCTTCAGGACTTCCAATCTCACTTTGTCAGGCAGCACAGAGGCCGAGAGTATCGGGATGACTTGGATGCCCCTAGGCTCGTGCCTCCGGCCGAAACAGTGCTTCGCGACTGTAATCAGCAGGATACATTTGCATTGCTTAAGACGTGGGGATGGAAAGATGCTTCCGAGGACTCAGAAACCTCGGGTTGGGTTGTGCCTGTGACTGTTGCGGGCCGGTTGATTTGGCTTTCGGACGGCGGTTCCGGTAATGGCGGCTCACAGGTTATGGCCATCGCGACCATCGTTGCCTATCCTTCCTCGGAGATAATCGCAAAAAAAACGGCTGATTATCCTGCTCAATTCTCGGATGCGCTCGCAGACGGTTTCTACCCAACTAACAATCTTTGGATCCCAATAAATTTGTCGAAGGGCGTAACCGCTAAGGAAGTTAAGAAGGAGATTCTTCGATTCGTCGCCTTTGCTGATTCAGTCGATGCGAAGAAGCCTGCATTAGCCGGGAAATTAAGAACCCTCTCTCCTGCTAAAACCTAGACCTCTCTCCCAACCCCATAACTATCAACAGGGGTTTCTCTGCATGCCTAAACTCCAAATCTCTCCCGGATGGAGAGGTCGGTGAGTCCGCGAACCGGGAGAGGCGCGAGTCTACCGCTCGGAAAAAACGTTAAATTGATGGCTATGCCCCCAACCCCCTCCCCTCCTCGAAAAGGGGCACCAGACCGCACAACTCATGGGTCAAGTTTCCCCCTTAACCCCCCTCCGAATGGAGTTGACTCCCGGGAGCAGGGGAGGTGGCTCGGAAATCTAAGGATTCAAATAATATTTCCCGTCCGCCTGAATCGGACGCTTCAGCCAAAGCGTGCAAACGCTCTCCTCGGATTCCGTCGTGCAAACCAGCTCCCAACCCTCGGCCCCAAGCTGGTTCAGGGTCGTTCGGATATCCGAATACTCTTCCCCCGCCACATCTAAAACGTTGTATTCCCAGGTGGTTGCCACTGCTCCTTGAGACGTTTTCAAACGATCAAAAGTCCCTTATCACATGGACCCAGAACCAGACATTTTAAAGGCGCGCCAGGCCCTGGACCAAGGCCTCATCTCCTCTGCCAAGCAACACCTAACCGCGGCCAAAATGGAAGGGGCAGACCCCCAAGCTCTCCGCGAGTTAGAGTGGAAAGTGCAATACGCCGAGCAGCATAAACACTCCCACTCACACAAGTTCACGGTTATCGCGCTGGCCGTTGCCGCAGTGGGATACTTCGTGCTTTCCTTTCAATCTCCCGGCCAGTGGACCCAAATAGGATGGGGCATCATCGCCTTTCTGATAATCCCGGCTATTCAGGGGGTCATTCTTGCTTTGGGGGCGCACCCTGAATACGATCGCACCCAGCGGTTTAAGAATGGATTGGGGCTTGGGGCGGCCATGATGGCTGCTTACACGCTTTTCAACTTGCTGATTGTCAGTTCCAAAATCGGCACCCACAAAACGGAGCCGGATGTGCCCACCGTTGTCTTGCTTGTCACTGCCGTTTACAGTCTTGCCGCCGGTTTGGTCTGCGGCCTGGTAAGCGCGATGTTCCCGAAGAAGGAGGCAGCATGAGCACCATTCTAACCAAGCGAGGCGACGGGGTCGCACTCTTTATCGATGGCTATCTGCAGTTCGATAGTCGGGACGAAGCACTCTACCATGAGTCGCTGGCGTTGCCTGCCTTGGAGTTGGCGCGCCGGCGACTGTCTTATCCTCCAGGAACATCAATGGAAGGCGGCACTGGCATACGCCAAACCCAAAACCTGAAATCGACGGACATCCAATCCGCGTCAGAACATGTTGAACTGCAAACATACACCACGCCTCTCCCGAGAGGAGAGGCCGGTGAGTCCGCGAACCGGGAGAGGCTCGAGCCACAAGCTTTGGAAAAGTGTTCCGGGCAACTTCGAATCCTCATCTGTGGTGGTGGCGATGGGCTCGCACTCCGCGAGTGTCTGCGGTTTCCAGGCGTAACCCATGTCGATTTGGTCGATCTCTCGGAAGAAGTTCTCTCCCTGGCCCGCAATGAGCTTGCCGACTTAAACGACCACAGTCTAGAAGATAAACGCGTCAAAGTCCACTTGGCCAACGCTTGGGACTGGCAATCGGAGGAACCTTACGATGTAGTGCTGTGCGACTTCACCTTCCCAAGTTCGGATGAGGAAGCCAAGCTATTAAGCAAGGAGTGGTTTAGCAAAGTCCACGGGCTGTTGACACCAAATGGAGTTGCCTGCATCAACGCCGTCTCGCCCCAGAAAACGCCGGAAGCGTTTTGGTGCGTGGTGAACTCGATTCGGGCAGCGCGGATGAATCCGCTCCCCATGCGGATTTGCATCCCCTCCTTTAGAGAGTTGGGTTACGGCGTTTGGGGCTTCGTTCTCGCCTCCCCAAATCCGCTTCGGCTCTCTGAATTAAGGGTTTTGGAATCGCCTGTTGAAACAAGACAGGCGGATATTTCCAAGCTGTGGCGCGGCGCGCGCTTCGCGCGTGCCGAAAGGTTAAAAGCTCGCAGCATTCCACCAAACACCTGTAACGCCCCGGTGCTGATGCAACTGCTTCTAAATCCCGAAAGCGTGGGCCAAGAAGGGCCGCTACCGGATATCGAGGACCTGATTAATGCGATCCCGATCCAGCATCCTTCGCACACTCGGGAGATGATTCAAACCCTTGCCGAACAAGTGGCAGGAACGCTTAAATCCATCGATCTAAGAAGACTCGTGGATGAGATCCTCGCCCTCGGCCACCGGCTTAGCGACCGCCTAAGGTTTGAAATCGAAAAACTTAAGGAGTTTTTGCGCACCAACTTCTCGCTTGGAAGCAGTTGGCGGGAGTGGTCCACCAAGCTCTTTGCCACGCTGATTATCGTTCTAACCTTGGCCAACTCGCTGGCGCCCGAAAACGCTTTTGCCAAGGGCCACGCGGGCCTGGGGCATTCAAGCATGTCTCGCGGGTCCTTTAGCAGAACCGGCGAATTCTCGCATGTCGCCGCTCCCCAGGTAGGAACGGTTACGGGAACCGGCTTTCGGTCCAGCACCTTCGGAGGGAGAAACGGCCCCGTCGACATTTACGGCTATCGCTATGCCCCACGCGTTTACAGCTACATCGACCCCTATTACGGCGGCGGCTACTATTACGGAAACGGCGGATACTACGGCGGATACGGTTACGGAGGGAGTCAAAACCAACAACAACAGCAACAGCAGCAACAGCCGCCCATGCAGTCGCACGATCCAGCTTTTGTAGCAGACGACGATATGATGGTGATGGATAACGGCGATGTAGTCGTCACCCTCTCCGATGATGCGTTCTTGGTTGCTAAGAAAGGAACGATGACCCTCATGAGCCAGAAAGCGGGGCCGCTTATGCCGGTTGCGACCGACTCCGCCATGTTCCAGCGAATGTCTTTGTCTTTGGAGGGCCAACGCTTAACCGCCCAGTTAGAAGCCAAATCGCGCGAAGAATGGCTCCAGTGGACGGGCTGGACCGCCTCTATGTTTTCCTCCGTCCGTGAGGACAGACTTGAAGTAAAGAACTTAAAAGAGCTACAAACGAGATTGGAGACCGCCATCTCAGGGATGGGAGCACCCGCCTCCGGCGCGGCGATCACGCCCGACAAAGATGCGACCGAGCTTTTTGTCGGCGCCTACATCCTGAACAACAACACCGTTGTTTTTGACCAACCAGATGGCAAAAGGCTGACTCTAAACGGCGATAATTTGATCGACGCGACGGGTGCCACCCATAAAGCGCCGACTGCGCTTAAACAGGCGGTGGTCTCGATTATCAATAAACTGGCCAAAGAGATCAACGGCGATATGGCTTCTTACGATAGCGACATCCGCCAGGATCAGAGCGATCTGAATTCCTCCCATTCTGATTTGCAACAGTACCAGTATTACGCTTCTACCTACGGTGGCGGCTATCAGGTGGATTATGGAACCGACGAGATTTCGGCCGACGATGCCGTTTCCCGAACTCAGGCGGACATAGACAGCCTCACCAAAGATAGCGATGAAGCTCTTGGCGCAAAGACCAAGGCGCAGCAGGATCTGGTTCGAATGCAGACGGTTCTTAAGGACATTTCCGATTGGAGCACAACGTGATTTGGCGTCCCATCGGAATAGATCGCGCCCGGGAATGCGACGAATTAGCGGGGCATTGTTTCGAATCGGGCTTTATGCAAAGCTCCTCTTGGGCGCGATTCAAGGAGAGCACCGGTTACTGCGTCACCCGGCTTGGGCTTTTCGAGGAAAACAATCTTACTGGCTTTACCAACGCGTTTCAGTTCGGTTCCTCCAAGTCGGAGATACTAAGCTGTCCGGAGGGGCCGGTTCTGGATTGGCAAAACCCTGAGAAGGCCCGCGTTGCCCTAAGATTGCTCAGCCAATACGTGCGGGATGAAATGCTGGATGTTCTGGGATTGCGGATCCAGCCGGAACTGGACAGCCCGTCGCCGGGATGGCTTCGTAACTGGGCGCGAGGCCCTGTCGACCTCACTCCCGACCACACCCTTTATGTGTATTTACAAGACTCGCTGGAAGAAATCCAAACGCGTATGAAGCCTAAGGCCCGTTACAACTTGCGGGTTAGCGCAAAGCACGGTGTTGAAGTGGTTTCAGCGAAAATCGTAGAAGCGGTGTTCGATTTCTACACGCTGTTCCAAGAGACAGCGGCAAGAAACGGGTTCTATGCAGAGCCGATCGGCTTCTTCCTAGATCTCGCCGCCACCCACTTCCCCAACGGCTCGGCCGAGATCCTGTTTGCAACCTACAAGGGAGAGCCAATTGCCGCGATTTGGGTGATCTACTTCGGCCGCCGTGCAACCTACCTTTACGGCGGATCATCCTCTTTGAACCGGCCAATGATGCCCAATTTTGCCCTTCACTGGCAGGTCATCCTCAACGCCAAAACGAGAGGATGCAAGGAATACGATCTTTATGGATACGATCCTTTCGGCCGCACGGACCACCTCTATGCGGGCATAACCAGGTTCAAAACACAGTGGGGCGGGACTCGCCAAAGCCGAATGGGAGCACGGGATTACATCTTTTACGACCGCCTCGCCGCCGCTGTTGTCGAGAAACTGACAACCGTCTAAGGACTTCCTACGCTAAGGATTACACCCCGTCAACCGTATATATAAATTGAATGAAAACCTACAAAGCACTCAAAAGAGTGCTTGTAAGGATTTCGGACAGGCTCAATAGTGACATTGAGGCCTTTTGCAAAGTAGCAAGCCATGTGGTGGAAACTGCGTGGTCCGCTGAATACGACGTGCGATGACGCATAGAGCGGCTGTTTGAATCTCTTATGAGCACCGCAAACACTCGCCATTCCGCTTTAGCAAACGCTTAAGCGCACGACGCAGAACGATTTTCTGCCAAGTTGGTCCCTCCGGCAATGGAGGGACTTTTTTTGTCTTGTGATTGGATTTCCAGGACCAAAACCTTCTGTCATCGCAAGGAGGCTCTGCGTGGGTCGATGTGGTCTTCCCATAAGCCGTACCGACACCCTTTGTCATTCCGAACTCCGTGTGAGGAATCTCGGGCAATCCCAACCTTAATGCGCAATGGACTTGGTCAGCATGAGGGAAGAAATCTTACCGTCCGGATTCTCATCCACTGTAAACATCTGGTCCCCATCGGTTCGAATGACCCTGTAATAAATCCGCTTCCCCCCTTTCGCATCAGTTTCTGTCAACAGAAATTGGATCTCCTTTAGGTGATCCACCATGTCCTTTGCAATGGCCGTTGTATTGCGGTTTAGCTGATTCTTGAGCTCTTCGGTTGCCTGAGGCATGTTGGAATCGCCCTTCGCAAAGTGTGCGACAAGATCCAGAAGAGATTTGGTGAACGCCGGATCCGGATCCTTTGACGGGGCTAACATGCTCGACGGTTTTAAAGCCGGCACATAGAGTCCGCCGATACCATCGACGATTTCGCCAGGATCGCAGGTCCCGGAGTTCGTGAACACGATCACGCTGAGGTTGTCTTTAGGAAAGCGCTTGGCCTCTGTAATGAAGCCCGGAATTCCGCCGTTGTGCCAAATTCTGGGATGTTGGCGATAAGTGTCGATCGCCCATCCAAAACCATATTCCTGAGGCTCTCCATTGGCAAGCTTAACGGGTGTATACATCGCTTCATAGCTCGATGGCTTAAGCAGCTTTTGGCTATCGAGGGCATCAAGCCATTTGGCATAATCCTCCACGCTCATCATAAGCGCGCCTGCGGCGTAAGGCCAAGACATGCTTACATATTGGGCATTTTCCCACCCCTTGCCACTCCAACTGTAACCTGCGGCTCTGCCCGCAACAACGTGGGTTGGATCGTTAAGGTAAGCCGTTTTCATTCCCAGCGGATCGAATATGTGGGTCTGAAGGAAGGCACCATAACTCTGGCCGGAAACCTTCTCAATAATCATCCCCAATAGATAGAAGTTGCTGTTGCTGTATTCCCACTTGGTGCCGGGAGCGAACTCCAACGGCTCAGCGCTCACCAGCTTCATGAACACGTCGTGGTCCGAGTTCTTTTGCATTTCGGTCAAAAAACCTAGGAGACCGGTGCAGTTCTTAATCCCCGAAACATGGTTGAGCAGATTTCGAACCGTGATGTCTTTCCAAGTATCCGGCGTGCCGGAGATGTATTTGGAGATCTTATCGTCGAGGCCGATTTTGCCCTGCTCGACCAACATCATTATCGATTCGGCCGTGAACTGTTTGGTGATCGAACCAATCTCGTAGACCGTTTCCGGCTTGGCAGGTGTACTGCACTCCAAGTTGGCAAAACCGTAGCCCTTAATCTTCACCAGTTTGTCGTTTACGAGGACACCGATCGTTAGGCCAGGAATGTGCTGGCTCGCCATCTCTTTCCGGACGAAATCGTCGACCGGGTCGGCGAGAGCGGAACAAACGAGGCAAGTTACGACGGCGCTAATCACGAGGAAACGGAGCATGAGAACATTTTAGGCTGGCGGTCACGCGTGGATGAGCCTTTGGACTTAGCCTGATGTCGACTGCGGCAGCCTGCCCCGATTCATTGGGAAGTTCTCGCCGCTTTCCTCAGCCGACTTCTCGACGAGACAGGAACAAACCTAACTTCATAAAAAACAACGGAACAAATAAGTCCCGCTCTCCAAATAGATTCCCGGTTTACGGCGACAAGTCGCCTGAGAAAAGCGTTGACAAGTCACCCCACTCGAAAGGGTTTTACTGACTGCTGTTTACTATTTACTGCTTACTCTCAGCTTCTTTGTGCTGCTTAAAGTCTCCCGCCAAGATATCGTTCAACTGAAGATCGGCCTCGTCTTCTTCGTCAAACCGTTTGATCAGCCGCTCACTATCCTTGGCTCGGTAAGCCTTCTCGCCGTTAACCTCATTCAGGATCGTCGCCGAAGGCATGATCGCATCATACGGCTCCGCGTTCACCATCTCCCGGCCTAAAACGTCAATAGGCTGGGCGAAGCCCACATATTGGTTGAACGGCTTAACCCCGAGGGCGTCGCAGATCAGGCGGATCATGGAATCCGTGTTCCAGAATCGGTGGTCCACCATCCCCTTTTTAATATAAGGACTAACCACAAGAGCTATGGACCGGTGGCAGTCAACATGGTCCTGTCCAGCCTGGGCATCGTCCTCAAGAACGCAGATCATGGTGTCTTTCCAATACTTGCTGTGGCTGACCGTGTCGATAATCTCGGCGATGGCATAGTCGTTGTCGGCAACCATGGCTCGCGGGCTATTGTTGCCGCGCGAGGTGCCGGCGGTGTGGTCGCGCATCACACGCATCGTCATCAGGCCGGGAACGTCATCTTTGGCCACATATTCGTCCCACTCTCGTTTCCACTCCGTAAAGCGCGAAGGAGACTTGTGTGTCCCGAACGAAACCATTTGCCGTGGCGCTTTATGGTTCAGCTTCACCCAAGCGTCGCTGTCGTTATAAGCCGTATCGAACTCCCTAAACTCGTTGTCTGTGTTGTCCAAAAGACCCTTGGCAACCGGCTCGTTGTGGAGCGGGAAATCGTCGCGGTCGTTGGATTCCACAAAGCAACCGTAGTTTCTAACTTTCACACCGGCTGCGGCAACCGCGTCCCACAGATAGCCTCCCGGAGGGGCGGCAACGTCCTTCACGTCGTATTTGCCATTCGCAAAGTCGTTCGTGGTGCCTTCAAAATCGTAGGCCCTTCCGCGCCCGCCGTAGTTGATTACCGTGTTGCGTTCGGTGTAGTCGCTCGCCATGCCCGCCGTCGACCAGTTCCAGCCATCTGCGGAGACCTGGCTGCACACGTAAAAGTTGTCCATCAATACAAACCTATTGGCTAGCGCGTGAGCGTTTGGCGTGTCCTCGTTCGGGAAGAAACAGACGCTGTTGTCGCCGTTGCCCTTAGGATCGTCGCCTAGTATTTGATCGTAAGTGCGGTTCTCCTTAACAATGTAAATCACGTGCTTGATGCCCGGATTCACAAAGGAATCTTTGGGTTTGTCGATAAACATATTGGAGGCGAGAACCTCGTGCGTGAGCGATTTTAGGCTCTTGGTTGCGGCGGCTAGATCAATATTGGAAACTGTTCCTTCGAGAATATTCTCGATGTAAGTTCCCCACTTTTCGCCGCTGGGTGATATCACAGGCTTGCTGTTTGGCACACGAGGATTTATGCCCTTGGCGTTGGCGACAAACAGGTGCTGTCCATCGGGCGATAGGGCAACCGAAGTTGGATACCATCCTGCCGGAACGTAGCCCTTAACCGCGTTCTTGCCCGTATCCACAACGGCTACCGCGTTCAAATCGGCCATGGCCACGTAAAGCCGCGATCCATCCGGTGAAAGGGTCATGCCGAGGGGAGTTACACCCGGAAGGCCGTGTGCCTCCGGAGGTCGCACCAGGCAGGTGGCTACCGCTTTATCGGTGCTCGTATCGATGACCGTCACCGTGTCGCTTCCGGGGTTCGAGCAATAGAGCTTTGAGCCGTCCTTGCTTAACAATAGATTCGCCGCCCCGTCTCCAGTCTGGATCGCCGGCTGAGGGGCATCGCTGGGAGGGCCGAACACTTTTACAACGCCATCGCGCTCGCTGGAAACATAAAGTTTTCGGTTAGATGTGCAGACAATGTCAAAGGGAAATCCGCCCGCATCTAACGTTGCCGTTACCTGACCACTATTAAGATCGATGGCACTGACTGTTCCCTGGCCACCGGCCAAGTTCCCGTTATCCTTGTGGAAATAACTTTCATTGCCAACCGCGAAAAGAGTGTTGCCGTAAACGGCGAGACCCGCAATATAGTCTGGCCCTGCCGGATCCTTGGCAGGAACGGTGAGTGTTTTGTCCTCCAAGGTCGCTTTGCCAGCAGAATCGAGATCGACAATCCCGATCTTGTCTTCCCCACCCTCCGAGATATAGAGCTTGCCGTCCGGCCCAAAAACCATTCCGAAATACATCCCTTTCGGAGCACCTTTTCCATTAAAAGCGATGGAAGAAAGCAAGGCTCCGCTGGTGGAGTCGAGCACGCTCAACTGTTGCCGAAACCCGAAGTTGGAAACAAGCAAGAACTTGCCATCAGGGCTGGAAATCATGTTTCCTGGGAAGCTGCCCACGTTCGTGTTCAGGGCAGGTGCATGCAAGATCCTGCCGGTTGGAAGGGGCACTTCCGCCACCACCAAATTTCCTACTGCAACAACGGAAGCGCACACTGCGCTCGCCCCCACGATTGTTAAAACCTTAGCCTTCACGCGCCAAAGGCTACCCCTCCCAAAGGCACTGTTATCCCAAAATTTGTTTAACAGTTGACTAAATTGGCCTTTGCCGAACTCCCGACGCGCCTCGGGTAGTCTCTGCCTTGTGCGTTTCTGTCTACTGGTAGCCTTACTTGCTGCCTCCACTTCCGCTTTTTCTCAAATGTCCGGCAACTATCAGCCGGCGCATGGCGCAGCGGTTGCCTGGAGCATCGACGATCACCATAACCTTGTGTGGGGTGGACAGCCGTATGTTCCGGTCGGCCTTCACATCAACGGCACTGTTGACGAAATCTCCGCGGCCAAGAAGTCGGGCATTAACGATGTCATCGTCGACCTTCCTCCAAACGGGGTTGGCTGGGCCGATGCCCTAAATGCTTTGGAGCGCGGCGGGATGCGCTACATCCTCTCAGTGGACTCGCTCTTGCCTCCGGCAAAGGGCTTCTCGATTGAGCCGGGCGCTTACCGAGTCGATAAGATCGAATCCGACCGGCATGTTTCAATTTCTCTTCCCGGCGCAGTGAGCGCGCTGGCGGTGTTAGTGACCCAACGCGATGCGTCGGTTCAGACTTATGCGCGGGTCCCTGTTGTAGATGGGAAATTCGAATATGACGTTAAAGCCAAAACTGATCTAGATGAAATCCTGTTGGTCTATCCGGAACATGTCGTGGCAACCCATCCAGATTTCTGGGATGGATTTGACGGCCAGCGCGACCTTCTCTTAGCAGCAATTCAGCAAAACAGGCCAGGGTCCGGATTGCGCGGAATCTTAAACCCGCTTGGCCGAATGTTCAGCACGGATGTGACGGCCGGGCTCTTTGTGCCCGAAAGCGCGTTCTTCCGAAACGAACTGGCAGCCTACCTGGAAGGCAAATATCGCAACGTTCAAACGGCGGTTCGAGCGTGGGATATCGGCACGAACGATATTGATACTTTCGCGGCCATGGCAAAACTTGTTCCTTTATGGTCCGGCCCGAGAGGCGTGGGCGAAGTCTGGAATACCACCACCGATGAGCTCTTTCTCTGCAACCAACGGAGTTCGCAGATTTGGACCGATATTCGCAACGTTATGGCGGCAGCGGCGGCAAAGCGCTTCGAACGCCTTGTCCCGGCCGTACAGTCTGTTGCCGATGTTCCAGTTCTGCAGGATTGGATTGGCTGGACGGCCCCATTTGAAGCAACAACCCCTGAACTCACGGGTGTGGGCTACTCCGCTTCCGGAACGAACGAGCAAGATATTCTGAACAGCGCAAGCCGCCCCACCAGTTCGGTTCTGCGCTGGAGCAAACCAGGTTGGATCGTTTGTACTGATCTTGATCTGCAGCGCGATGCAGACGGAGGGCCGCACTTCGGTGAACTCATTAACCACCTTGAGTCAATGGGTTCTCGCGGCTGGTTTCTCAAAGAAGCCACTTCCGACCAGATTTCGGCCGCTGCTGCCGATGCGCCCCCACGGGCGGCGAATCTTAATGCGGCGTCCGTTTCTACAACCCCAGTCTATTTCCCTGAAAACGCTTTCAATCCCGTATTTCCCAAGCAAATCACAGCTAGCGGCAAATGGTGGCTTCCGGCGCCTGAAGACGGGAACCGCATTGACTATGGGGCCGGCTTTTATGGATATCAATACATAGAGGGCAATGGTTACGTCTCCGTCCTATGGACGACCGATAAGCCGGGCATTGTCAAGCTCGATATGATCTCCGGCAAGACTTCTTCTTTTACCCGGATGGATGGCGCTGAGGTTAAACCGCTCATCAAGAAGGACGTGGTCGAAGTTCCGATGGATGAGACCCCGCTCATCGTAACGAACACGGGAGAAATCCCTGTCCCCGAGCCATGCATTCTGCAGACAACCGCGCAGTTTTCGCAACTGCTCGCCTTTGGTGACCACTTTCATGCGGACATCTCGGAAGATGCATTTTTCTTTAAGGATGCCCTCACCAACTATAAAAAAGATCCCAGCAGCAGCTTCATCGCGATGAGGAAAAGATTTGTGGCCTTGAATGTGAGGGTCGGCAAGTTTTCCTGGATTGAAGGCGAGTCCTCCCGGGACACTAATTTTAGCGAGATCGTGCCCATTAGCGGATGCAGTGGTGGCGCTGTCCTTTTGTTGCACACTCCCGTGACCACAGATCCTAAGGGCTTTTATGCCAACTACGAAGTGCCCGTCCGAAGCATGGATGACCAGGAGGTTTGGATCGCGGCGAGGATCCCGCAGGAGTCCATTAGAGACGTTTCCGTGCAAGTTGCTAACCAAGAACTGAACATAACAGAAGGCCCAGTTAGCCCATACGGCGCTGGGTTCGCTTGGTACAAGTTGGGAACGACCAAGATGGGTGGTTCAGGCACCCGCGCCACGTTTCGGGTCAATTCCCCCGCTGGCGCCTACATCGCTTTGGACGCCATCCTTATTGCTCCCGGCCATTTCGTGCCGAACGGGATCATCCCGCCGGACGCCATCCCTTATTCAACGCCTACGATTCAGCGAAAGGGCAAGCGCGGTTAATCCTCAAACTCGTGGTGCTTCTTGCAAAGTGGCAAGAAGTCGCAGTCGAGACAAAGCCCTTTCTTGATTGGCACCAACTCAAAATAGTTGTGGCAGAGCATGGTCCGGCCCAACTCCTTGAGCGAAAATTCAAACTCGTCCATTTCCTCGGGTGCCATGGTGTAGCTCGCCTGATCGCCGGTCCTTAGGGAAACGATAGTCGCTTTGATATTCCGATCCGGGTATTGCTCTTTTAACAAGAGTTGGTAGCAGGACATGGCGATGTCTTGCGCTACATCCTCCGGCTTAACGGTGGCCCGACCGGATTTGTAATCCACCACTTCAAGCGTTCCGTCCTCGTGCTCGTCTACCCTGTCGAGCCGCCCGACGAGAACGAAATCGCCCATGTCTCGCTTTAAAAACTTCTCGACAAAAAGGGTATCGGCCCCGGCTCTGGCAATCTGTGCCTCCTCTACGTAGCGTTCGATAATGGCCTTACCTTCGCCATAGGCATCGGCCATCTCGTCCGCGCTGGAAAACCCCGCTTCCAACCAGTTCTCTTCCAACGCGGCAAGCGCCTGATGGGTGGTTTCGACACCCGTGTCGCCGCTGTCGTGAAAGCGCTCTAGCACTTTGTGAAGAGAAGCCCCGAAGCTGAAGTAGCTTTTCGCTTTCATGTACCACCGCCCGCGCGCGTCGACATGAGTCCAACGGTATTTCACCGGGCAAGCAAGGTAGGTGGTGATCTTGCTCGGGCTTAGAGTGGGCTTCTTTTCCATCGAGATTATTGGTTTCTGTTTCTAGGGTTGGCCGATTTCAATTATCACGCAAAGCCCGCAAAGATTTCTGATGAGTTGGTGCGGGTTGATGGGCAACTACGACATAGAGGTGAGGCTATATGCTAGGGCGGCTGAATCGGAATTGTCGCGCAAAGGCGCAAAGCTCGCAAAGGGGATTGAGATTCTTTGACCCGGCGCTCTAACAAACAGCTCCAACTAAATCACAGCTATGGATTACTTCGCCTCAGCAAGCAGAAACTCTTTGCGGGCTTTGCGTCTTTGCGTGAAATTATTTCTTGGTCAGCTCTCTAATATGTGCGTCAAGACCGGCTATCCACCGCTACCCAATCGACATTCGACATTCGACATTCGACATTCGACATTCGACAATCCCCTCATCCTCCAAACGTCTTCAACGACTGTTCCAGTTTAAACTTCTGATCGTCCCTCGCCACGGCCAAAGCTTCCTTCTCGGTCGAGATCGCATTTTCCTTATCCTTCTTTTGGTAGTAGGCCCAAGCCAGAAGATCCAGCATCTCCGCGCTCTTGTGATAAGAAAGCTCAACCGCCTGCTTTGCCAGGGCAACTCCTAACTCATAGTTGGTTTTCTTGTAGGGCTCGACTGGGTTGATGGTGATCCAGCCCAAGCTGAAAACGGCGGCGGCGTCCTTTGCGAACGGGCCATCGGCGAGTTGCTTTGCGTAGGCATATGCTGCATCGTAGTCGCCTTTTCGAAGCATTGTTAAATAGCGAGCACCGGCCGCTGCTGCCTTATCATAAGGGATCAACTCGTCGGATAGCTTTAGTGCGCCATCCCAATCGCTAGCGTTGATTGCAAGCGTCATCTTCGTGACAATGTCCGACGTCGCCTTGTCTCGATCCTGTTTCGAACTAAATTCAGTCGCATAAGAGGCCGAATCCCAACTGTTATCTATGATCTTTCGAAGTGGATCATCAATTGAGTTACCGAACGGCGAACCGATCCAGGCGATCTTCCCGCTGTGGTCCACGATGAAAGCAATCGGCACGCCTTGCTGCTGAGAAGCTTCCAGCCAGGTGACAGCCATAGTGCCGTCCAACCCATGTTTACTTGTAGCCGGCACTTGATCGACCGCTACCGAAAAATCCATCTTATCTGCGAAATGGTTTACAAATCCGATTGGCTTGGCCGCATTGTCCTCAAAGACGCTCACCGCAACGATGCGAATATGGTCGCTGTATTTAGCCTCTATCTCGTTCAGGTGCTGCATTACATTCATGAAGGCTGGACTCCAAGTCGACCAAAAAACGACCACATAAGCTTCACTGGAAAGGTATTGCGGGATCGGATTGCCCTTTAGCCATTGCCCCACCGCAAGTGGCGGAGCTGGATCCCCAATATGGAGAGTCTGCGTGGTCGCCGTCTGCGCGGAGGCAAAAAACGGCAATGCCAGCGCTATCGATGCAACGACGATCCTGAAGCTGTTCTTCATGTTTACGGCTACGCTTTCCCTAACCCTTATGTTCCCCCTAGAAGCTTGGAAATGGATAAGAGCCCTCGGTTACCAAGTGGACGCCCCCGCTGCTAGTTGCGCTTCTAAAGAGATCAAACTGGGTGACCGCCATGCGATAAATGCACCCCGTTGGGCTCATTTTAATGGCACGCCCGAGGGCCGTACGGTTCTGCTCAGATTCGATCTTGATACGCCCCAAATCAATGTGGCCCTGGAACCCTTTCGCCTGATAGTTCGGAAGCAGGGGCATCAGCGATCTTTCTAGTGCCAAATGCAGGTTCATCAACACTTGCGCATCTCCCCCCACTCCAACCCATGGGAATCGCGGCTGCAATGCCGATGGTGAGCCTCCCAAACCTTCAAGGGTGATCTCAAACGGCCGAAACTGGGCTGCGATGTTGGGCAACAATGACATCACCTGGTGAACTCTTTCAACAAGCAACTCGCCCAAAGGCAGCACGATAATTTGCAGTTCTGCAGTGTTCGACCAGCGCACAACATCGGATCCAGCCTTATGCCGAATGGCCAACTGAACTTCGGCAAGCTTCGCTTGCGCTTCCTGAGGCAGACGAATTCCTACAAAACATCGATTGAGTTCTTCCATTTCATAAGAGTAACACTTCCGCAACCATGCAGCGGTCAAATGTAATGACAACATGCATGGGTATCGCACCGTACAATGGACTTGGAGAGGAGATGGGGAAAATAAAGATGCCGGACGATGCGCCAGAAAGGGGTTTCCAAAGAGTTCCCCACCAACCTTCTCAGCCACCGCCCAAAAAGAAACTAAGCCTAGCAACAGCATTAGGTCCTGGGCTCATCACCGGCGCATCCGATGACGATCCCAGCGGGGTCGCCACTTATTCCCAAATGGGGGCTCAGTTTGGATTCGGCATGTTGTGGACGATGCTGTTCTCGTTTCCGCTTATGGTGGCTATTCAGGAGATCAGCGCGCTAATAGGTAGGGTGACGGGAAAAGGAATCGCGGCGAACATGAAATGCTGCTTCCCTGCTTGGTTGACCTTCGGCGTGGTCGGTCTTATGCTCGTGGCTAACGTTGTAAATCTGGGGGCCGACGTGGGCGCGATGGGAGCCGCTGCAATCCTGATGCTCCCCGGTTCAAGCAAATTCTACGCGGTTGGTCTCGGCCTCGTATCAACCGTGCTCATCGTTTTTGTGCCGTACGACCGCTATGTCTTCTTTCTAAAATGGCTCACGTTTGCTCTTTTCAGCTACGTGGCCGTCGTCTTTTGCGTGCATGTCCAGTGGTCGAAGGCGTTACTTGCAACTGTCGTCCCACATATGGAATGGAACAAGGATTTTATCGGCGGCATCGTCGCGATCCTCGGAACCACCATTAGTCCTTACCTTTTCTTCTGGCAGTCTTCGGAGGAGGTAGAGGAAGAAGAGCGTGACCCCGATCAAAAGCCTCTAATCAAGGCCCCAAGGCAAGCCGCCTACCAAATTCCGCGAATCCGCTTGGACACCTTTATCGGCATGGGCTTTTCGCAGATGGTCGCCTTTTTCATTATTCTTAGCGTGGCTACCACCCTCCACGCCAAGGGCGTGACGGATATTCAGACCGCAGAGCAGGCTGCCGCCGCCTTACGTCCGGTAGCCGGGCCGGCAACGTTCTTACTGTTTGCTTTGGGAATAATCGGTACCGGAATGTTAGCCGTTCCCGTCCTCGCCGGTTCTGCCGCTTATGCGGTTGGCGAAACGGCCGGCTGGCCGGTTGGGCTCGAGAGAAAGCCCTATCAGGCAAAGGGCTTTTATCTCATTCTTGCCCTTTCCATGTTGATTGGAATTTCGATGAACTTCATGCATATCAACATGATTAAAGCGCTGATCTGGTCCGCCATCCTAAATGGCGTGACGGCCGGGCCAATTATGGTCGTGATGATGCTCATGGGCCACAAAAAGGAAATCATGGGTCAGTTCACCCTTTCAAAGGGATTAACGGCCGTGGGCTGGCTCGCCACCGCAGTTATGCTGCTTTGTGCGCTTGGCCTTATTTGGACGAGTCTTTAATTAGTCGAAGGTCGAAGGTCGAAGGTCGAAAATCAGAGACGACCGCACATTTGTTCGCGGCGCGTATGTTGCAAGATTTCGATTCCGTCTTCCGTCTCCGTCTTTCGACCTTCGACCTTCGACCTTCGACCTGCGACCAGTCACCTATCACCTGTCACACGCGAAGCGTCACAATATACACATGGATTTTGCACTGACGGCCGAGCACAAGCTTGTTCGCGAAATGGCCTACAAATTCGGCCAACAAGAGATCGTCCCTACCATCCGCGAGAAGGACCGAGAGGCTAAGTCGGACCGCGCTACGCTTGATAAAATGGCGGAAGCGGGTCTCCTCGGAACGAGCATTCCCGAGAAATATTCTGGCTCTGGCACCGACTACGTCTCCCTCGGGATCGTCTGCGAAGAACTAGAAAGAGCCGATACGAGCGCGCGCGTGGTCATGAGCGTTCACTCTGGCCTCCATTCCCTCACCCTAATGCAGTGGGGTAGCGCGGAACAGAAAAAGCGATGGCTGCCCAAGCTGGCAACTGGGGAGCATATCGGGGCGTTCGGGCTGACCGAACCCAACGCGGGCAGCGATGCCATCAATATTTCAACCCGCGCGGCGCGCGACGGGGATAGCTATGTACTGAACGGGGCAAAAACTTGGATTTCCCTCGCCGACTACGCGGATCAGTTCCTCGTCATCGCCGTCACCAACCCTGAAGCGGCTACAAAGGCGGCTGGAATGAGCGCCTTCATCGTGGACCGAAAAACTCCCGGTTTCCACTCTAATGCACTCAAAGGAAAGCTGGGCGTGCGGGCCGGAAACACCGGCCAGATCTTCTTTGAAGATATGCGCGTTCCGATTGAAAATCGCCTTGGCGAAGAAGGCGATGGATTCAAGATCGCCATGTCGGCCCTCGACCACGGCCGATACACGGTTGCCTCCGGCGCGGTGGGGATTATCTCAGCTTGTCTGGACGCATGCGTGCCCTACAGCAAGGATCGAAAGGTCTCTGGTGAAGAGATCGGCCGCAAACAACTTGTGCAGCAGATGATCGCCAACATGGCGGCTGGGCGAGAAATGGGCAGGCTCTTATATTACAAAGTTGGCTGGATGAAGAACACCGGCCAACGGCATACTCGCGAGGTTGGCCTGGCGAAATGGCAGAACTGTAACTTCGCGTTTCAGTCGGCAAACGATGCAGTAGAGATCCATGGCGCTTACGGCTACTCCGATGAGTTTCCTGTGGAGCGCTATTTCCGCAACTCCCGCGGCGCCATGATTTACGAAGGCACGAAGGAAATCCACACCATCATGCAGGCGGAATACGAGATGGGCTATCGAAGCGATAAGCCGCTCCCACGCATGCTGCCCACGTGGCCTTTCGGCGAAGATGTCTAGGTCAACTGCTCAGCTAGTCCGATGAGCCAACAAGATCCATTTTGAAGGTCATGGTGCTGTCTGTCTCGTGAAAATCTTGAGCAATAGAATTTCCTTGTGTGGGTGGATCCGGAGCCATAGCCCAGTTCGCTCGCATCGACAAAATGCGGCCGCTTGTTACGTCAAAACGATATTGGAAGCTACCGTTCATCAAATCTTTCGAGGGCTTTTTATGAGGTTCACCCAGGGCGTCGCCTAAGTTGAATTTGGACTTCGCGGAAATATAGGCGATTGTATGAGTTCCCTCGGTGGCAAGCTTGTCCAAATTGACCGTTGTATCTAGCGCAAATTCAAAAAAACCGACCTGTCCACGCCAGTGGCTGCCCGGGCTCACACTCCCTGACGGAAAGCCGTCACCACCTGCAATGAGGCTACGGGAACGCTTTGAAAAAAATAGGTTGCCATCATATTGTCTAGGCTTAAACGGCTACCGCCTCCCATCATTCCAACAGGAACATCTCTACCGCCAACCTCTCCAATTGGAGACAATGTCAAGTTAAATGGTTCCTTTAGCTTAGGGCCAGAGTCGAGTGAACGTCTTCCCCTTTTAGTTCCGCTAACGCCTACGGCAAATAAGGTTAAGGACAAATTTGCTGTGCCCGCCGGGCTAACGGACTTTACAAGTTCCTTTACTTCGGAAGAACACGATTGGGACGATTTATATTCTTCAGATCCGCGTTCTTCACCCTCACCGCTTTCCACCACCGTTTTGTAGGTTAGGCTTTCACCGGGTCGAAACTTAAAGCGCAATAGAACGGATTGGGGCACTGCGGGTCCTTTCTTCGCCACGCAACCCGAGCCAGAAAGGACCAATCCAATAGAAAGAACTAGAACCGATTTTCTCATTTCATCGATCAAAAGCTAACAGTGCCGATTCGAAAATCGAAAATCGAAAATCGAAAATTTATTGAACCAGGCTCACCTTCATATCTGCGACCCCGTTCATGTCCATGCTCCCTTTCGAAGCGCCCATGTTCATCTTGTAGGTCATCGTGCCAGAGGTATCGAGCAGGCAGCCGCTAGTAATGTCGAACCGGTAGTGAAGGTTCATGTTAATGGAACCGGAGCCGGTAACTCCCTTGCCCTTTCCGATAGCCCCGAGCATTTTGCCCAGATCCATGCTTCCGCTTGCGCTGATAAACGCTACGGAATGCCCGTTCACTGAACCAATCCTGTCCAATTTAGAGGCCATTTCAATTCCCGATCCCATAACGTTGGCGGAACTGTTCCAATGACTGCCAGGCGATACGGCTTTGGAAGGCAACGCTCCCGTCATCGCAAACGGGCTCGCGGAGCTTCCGCCGCCCATCATCGCCATCGGGTTCGAACCTCCTACATCGAGTCCACTAACCTCGCCATCCGGAGCCATTGTCATATTTACAGTTTTAGTGCTGCTGGGCATTGGCGATTTTGTAGGCTTCCCATTCATATACATCGTGGAATTCTGGCTAATGGGCTGAATTGCTATATGCCCGGCCCCCGAGCCATCGACCGATTTCACGGTCTGCTTGACGATGGAGTCCATGACCATTTTCATGGGCATGTTTTGGGCACCCATGTTCATCTTCATGTTCATATCCATCACTGTCTTGTAGCGGCGGCTTTGGCCAGTGTGGAACTTGTACCGAAGAAGGACAGGTTGCTGTGCGGCAACGGTGTTGGCGGTTAAAACGTGGGCGAGAATAAGTGCTGAAATCATAGTATTAGTTGGTAGACGTATTTCAGGGGTTCGCGGGTTTCGATGTTTCCCGGGTTCTTCGTGTTCTTGTGGTTCCTACAAACGGAGGAAAACCCCGAATCCTAGCAGCCCGGCAACCGAGAGACCCGATGTCTTCGGTAACATTAAACCGGTTGTATGAAAAAGATCATTTCTGCTT
Organism: Fimbriimonadaceae bacterium; assembly: GCA_036502005.1. GTDB lineage: Bacteria > Armatimonadota > Fimbriimonadia > Fimbriimonadales > Fimbriimonadaceae > DASXZH01. The sequence continues at coordinate 7,730 of DASXZH010000056.1, read as the reverse complement.
TCTTTGCCTTTTCCGCCGTTGCCGCCTTTGCCCAAACTCCGCTTACCTATCCCGAGGCGCAAAAGCTATCCACGGAATACGATTACGCAGGCACAAAGGTAGCAGATCCGTACTCCTGGCTTGAGAACGTTGACTCGCCCGAGACGCAGCAGTGGGTGCAAGCAGAAGACAAGCTCACTTTTGATTATCTGCACGCCATTCCGAGCCGCGAGCGCATCATTGATCGGCTAAAAAAGCTTTGGAATTACGAGCGATTTCAGGCGCCACAACTAGAAGGAGGTCGCTATTTCTACGACCGTAACAACGGCCTACAGAATCAAGCGGTGCTATACGTTGCCGATTCCTTAAACGGCGAGTCGCGTGTTCTGCTCGATCCAAACACGCTTTCGACCGACGGCACTATTGCTCTTAGCGGTACATCCATCAGCCAAGACGGCAAGCTGTTGGCTTATTCATTATCCAGCGGCGGATCGGATTGGCAAGAGTGGCACGTTCGAAATGTGGATACCGGCCAAGACTTGCCGGATGTGATCAAATGGTCCAAGTTTAGCGATGCAAGTTGGACAAAAGATGCGAGCGGATTCTTTTATTCTCGGTTTGACGAGCCGAAAGGAAACGCCCTAAAAGACGCTGATTACGACCAGAAGATCTACTTCCACAAGCTGGGCACGGACCAGAGCGAGGATGCCCTCATTTACAGCCGCCACGATCATCCGGATTGGGGACTGGGAGGAGACGTCACCGAGGACGGCCAGTATCTAGTCATCGTGGCCAGCATGGGCACCGCTCACGAAAACCGCGTTTATTTCAAGAAAATGAGCGGGGGAGATGTGCAGGATCTGTTTGTAAACGCTGATGCGAACTACACATTCTTAGGTAGCGACGACGCCACGTTCTACTTCACCGATGACAAAGGCGCGCCAAAGGGGCAAGTCGTTTCCGTGGATACGGCAAACGGCAATGGCGTTAAAGTGATCATCCCCGAATCTAGCGATATGCTTGAAGGGGCCAGCATCGTAGGTGGAAAAATCTTTTGCCGCTATCTTAAAGATGCCCACAGCGATGTGCGAGTCTACGACATGAAGGGGCATCAGGTTTCCGATGTTAAGCTGCCCGGGATAGGGTCCGCCGCCGGCTTTGGCGGCCACATGACTGATAAAGAGACCTTCTACAGCTATGCGAGCTATACGAGCCCAACCACGATCTACCGCTATGACGTGGCCAGCGGCAAAAGCTCGGTTTTCCGCAAACCCAAGATCGATTTTGACGCCAGCAAATACGAAACAAAGGAAGTGTTTGTGCCAAGCAAGGATGGCGGAAACGTGCCCATCTTCATCACGTACCGCAAGGGCATTAAGCTCAATGGCCAAAACCCAACCCTGATGTATGGCTACGGTGGGTTCGACATCAACGAGACTCCCTATTTCGGCATCTCCCGCGCTGTGTGGCTGGAAATGGGCGGAGTCTACGCCGACGTGGTTCTCCACGGCGGTGCCGAGTACGGCGAGGCGTGGCATCAGGCAGGCATGCTTCACCACAAGCAGCGCGTGTTTAACGACTTCATCACGGCCGGCGAATATCTGATTTCTTCCGGCTACACGTCGACTCCTAAGCTGGCTATCCAGGGCGGCAGCAATGGTGGCCTCTTAATCGGCGCGATGATTACTCAACGACCCGATCTTTGGGGCGCGGCTCTGCCTGAGGTTGGCGTGATGGATATGCTTCGCTTTAACAAGTTCACCATCGGCTATGCATGGATGTCTGAATACGGCAACCCGGATAAGGCGGAGGATTTCCCTTACATCGTTAAGTATTCTCCTCTGCATAACATTAAGGCCGGGGTCCGTTATCCGCCGACCTTGATCACCACAGGCGATCACGACGACCGCGTTTTCCCGGCCCATAGTTTCAAGTTCGCCGCAACTATGCAGGCTGATCAGGCCGGCGATGCGCCGGTTTTGATCCGAATCGAGGTACGCGCCGGCCACGGGGCAGGCAAGCCGATCAGCAAGACTATTGAGGAAATCGGCGACGAGTGGGGATTCTTGGTGAAGAATCTGAATATGACGCTGCCGGCGGGGTTCTAATTAAAGCCCCCTCCCCTACTCCCTGGGAGGGGGTTCACCTATCACATCTTGAACGTCATCGTCCCGCTTGTTTTCGGGTCGGTGACGCCCCGAAGGAACCGCCCATATTTATCGACCAAACACAACCGAGCCCGACCAAAATTAGGCGCGAACTGCGTTTTGCCCAAGGCGATGGCACAGTGCCCACCGCCGGGTAAATCCACAACCGCCATCGCCGCCCCTTCATTTAGATCGATCGTCGTCCCATCGTAAGTAAGAGAATTCCCGTTCACCACAAAACCAGCCTTAGCCACCAAATCTGCCATCACGGGCAAAGAGGAAGGCGAACCAACCAATAAGACGCCGTTCAGATTTGAGGGCAAAGCCGATGCCTCGCCGTTCTGAAAGAACGGCAGCCAGTCCTTGTGGGCCGGGTCCGTATAGCGCTGCGGTTGAGCCAAAATTGAGCGCAAACTCACTGGCTGTTCGTCCGCGTTTACCGTACGCAAAGTGCGCCACCAAGGATCGAACGAAACCAGAGCCGGCTTCTTGGCTGCGGGGATGGAATAGTTGCCTGTACCATTCACGATCATATCCTTCACTTGCCGGAAGCCATCCTCTTTTTGCAGCAGAACCTCCAACTTTAGCCGATAGGCCAGACCATTAAAGGCCACCTTGCAGGTGATTTGGCCATCCGCCCAATGGGCGTCGGTGACCTGGAAATCAGCCCAGCCTTTGCGCCGAAGCCACTCATCAAAAAACCACTTGTAATCGGAGGCCGTTACGCGGTTCACTGCCGCTTCAAAGCCGCTCCATTCCTCCAACTCGCCCGCTTTATGGGAGCGAATCCACTCGTGAATGCAACGCAGGAACGTCTCCGTGCCAACCTCTTGCTCAAGCATCTGTAAAACCAACGAGCCCTTCCCATAGCCCAACGATCCCGCCGCAGGGCCGATTTCTGCAGGCCCGTCTTCAACGGGCGCCATTTGAAACAGTGGATCATTGCCGGGGTCCTCAATGAACGCTTTGCGTCTCTCTTCCCTATTTCCTAAATCCCGCTCCCGCTGGAAAAAAAACTCCGAGAAGACGGCAAAGCTTTCGTTCCACTGCGATTTCAGGTAGCTGTTGGGCAGAATTCCACCCCACCAGGTATGGGAAGGCTCGTGAGCGTCTTCCCCTCCCATCGCCCCGTAGGTGGCGTAAGAATAGGCCTCCAACGCGCCTCCTCCGTAGCTGGGGGTGATAACCGTAGACCAACTAGAAAAAGGATAGGGGCTGAAAGTCTTACTGTAGAAGTCGATTACAGCCGACTGCATGATGTTTCGCTCATGCAATCCCTCATCCATGCCTAGAGCGTAGGTCTTGAACCACAACGAGCCTATTTGGTCTTTCGCTTTGGCAAACTTGGAAGCGGAAAAACTGTAATAGACCACCGGTAGTTTCATTTGAAAAACGCTTGTTGTCTCCGGGCCGTCCGTTTTTTGAGAGATAAGCTCGCCCTGGCCAATCACATCCCATCCGGCGGGCGTGTAACTGGTGAGGTTGTAAGGAGCAGCTTCTCGGCCGACGGTTGGGTACCAGTAATCCTGGGCCAGTAAAATCTCGGAGGACGAAATAGAACCCGCGTATTGGGGGCGATCGACGACACCCGCATAAGAGATGCCGTACGTGAACTCTTTGGCCGAGCTTGGCCCCGCCACGATAACAACTCCTCCGGCAGATGTGAACGGAACGCGGCGGCCCTCGGAATCCATGATCGAGTCGATGTTGTAGTCGTCCCCCAACCTGAACATAAACGAAGGCGTGCGTCCTTCGCTGCGAAACTTAACCTTGTCCACAAAGCTGGCTCTCTTTTTGTCCACTTCAAAACTGGCGGAAATGGTGTGCCCTAGAATCTGGATACCAAACGTTTTCGCCTCGGGAACGAACGCCGTTAACTGCCTGTGGTCCGTTTCAAAGACCTGTTCACCCATATCCTCGCAAGTGAGAGGCGTACTGAAAACGATGTAAGAAGCTTTGGTTACAGGATCTTCCAGCGGATAGGCCTTCCACCCAAAGCGACCCACTCCATACGATCCGCCACTGCTTAAAAAATCGGCCACATGCGGATGCTCCGCTCGCAGAGCCGGGCTCAAGTGGGAGCTGAGGCCTGAAGCATCCTTGGCTTTAGCCACATCCTTCATTTCCGATAAAAAGTTACTCTGAGGGGCGGTCGCAAAAAGGAGCAGTAGTGGAAGCATTAAGAAACAAGTATGACCCACGCACGAGTGCTACACTCAACCTACAAGACGTGAGCGGAACCGTCACCTTTCTATTGACCGATGTTCAGCACAGCACGCAGCTTTGGGAGCGGGATGCGGCCGAAATGCGCCTGTGTCTGGCTCGCCACGACGAAATCATTTCCCAATGCGTTTCCGCCAACAATGGCGCGCTCATAAAAGCTCGCGGCGAAGGCGATAGCCACTTTGTCGTCTTTCAGGGAGCGGCCGATGCCGCTCGCGCCGGCATCGAGATCCAGCGCCAGATCGGCATTGAAAAGTGGTCGACAATCAAACCGATCCAAGTTCGGATGTCTATCCACTCGGGCGAAGCGGAAACGCGGGACGGCGACTATTATGGACACGCCGTAAACAAGGCGGCTCGGCTTCGCGCGATCGCCCACGCCGGTCAGATCCTTGTCTCCATGGCCACCCGAGAACTGATTTATCACCAGCTCGATAAAGATGTTTGGCTGGAGGATTTAGGTGAGCACCGTCTCAAGGATATGCTCCGTTCCGAGCAGGTATTTCAGCTTTGCGCCAAGGGCTTGCCGGAAAAGTTTCAGCCCCTAAACTCGCTAGACGCGAAAAAGAACAATCTTCCCCAACTCTTAACAAGCTTTATTGGCCGCGAAGAAGAGATCCAAGCCATCGTCGATAAGATCGAACAGGAGCGGTTGGTAACTCTGCTTGGACCTGGAGGATGCGGCAAAACTCGCCTAGCGCTGCAGATCGCCGCGGAAAGCATTGACCGCTTCGAAGACGGCGCATGGGTTATCGATTTTTCAACGGTGGAAGACCCCGATTCCGTGGTTCGGACCGCCGCCATGGATCTTGGAATAGAACTGAACCCCTCTCGGGATATTCAGCAGGATCTGGTGAGCTCTTTGGCGCCCAAGCAAATGCTTATCGTGCTAGATAACTGCGAACATCTGGGCAAAGCGCCTGCCAAGCTTTGCGAACTCATTCTCAAGCAGTCGCAGCGAAACAGAGTTCTTGCCACGAGCCGACGCAGTTTGGGGCTTGCAAGCGAATACGTTCACAACGTTCGGCCCCTCACTTTCCCCAAGAAACAAAACGCGGCCCTTCAGGACCTGCTTTCTAGCGAATCCGGCCGCTTGATGATCGACAGGGCGAAAGCCAAAGCCCCCCAGTTCCAAGTCACCGATGAAAACACCAAAGCCGTGGCCAGCCTTTGCGCGGCGCTAGAAGGCATTCCGCTTGCCATCGAACTTGCCGCCTCGCGGCTTCGCATTCTTTCTCCGGAGCAGCTTTACGCACGGCTCACCAAGAGCCTCGACCTGCTCAAGAGTTCTTCGGAGGACACGGATAGCCGCCACCGCACATTGCGGGCCACCATCGACTGGAGCTTTAACCAACTCACGGATGAGGAAAAGGAGATACTGAAGACCCTCAGCATCGTCCCCGCCGGTTGTTCACTTGAACTTGCGGAACTGCTCTGCGAAGATATGGATTTGCTCGACGTACTCGAGCGACTCGTCGACCACTCTCTTATTCGGGTCGAATCGATGGGCTCGCCACGATACCGAACCTTGGAAACGATCCGCCAGTATTGCGCGGAGCAGATCCATCAAGATTCTTTGGATTCAGCCCACCAAAAGCTACACAAATGGGCAACTGACTTCGCGGCCGAAGGCAAGAAGATGCTGGCGACCCAAAATCAAGATGAGTGGCAGAAAAAGATCGAAACTGAGTATGAGAACATCATCTTAAGCCTTGCCTGGTGCGCTGAGAATCCGGGCGAGCAAAACCGTCTGCTCCAACCCGCCGGGGAAATGGACCGCTATTGGGTAATGAAGGGGATGGTAGCGGAAGGCAGCGAATGGCTGATCAAGGCGCTTGCCGCGACCGGCGGCACCAAAGAATCCAGAGCAATGGCCATCCGGTCTGCAGGCGCATGCGCGTGGCTAAGCGGCGACACCGAGCAAGCTCGATTGCTGTTGACCCAGAGCGTTGATGCTCTGCGTGAAGTGGGAGATATGCCTGCCGTTGCCGGCGCTCTTTGCAACCTGGCATCCTTTCTGGCCGAACAGGGCGAGTTGGAAGAAGCGCGCGCGATAATGCTCCAGGCAAAAGAAGCTCTCGGCTCCGATTTAAATAGCTTTACGGGCCTTCGGATACTGCAAAATTTAGGTTCAGCGGAGCTCGATTCCGGCAATACGGAAGGGGCAGAACAGTATCTCACGGAAGCCCTCAATGTCTGCCTGGGAACCCGCCAAGCCGACAAGCAAGTTCTTACAGTTCTTTACAACAACCTTAGCAACGTCAAGAGAAAGCAAATGGACTACCGAGGCGCGGTGGAGTTTGCCAAGAACGGACTTCTCGTCGCCAAGGAGTTGGGTGAACCATCCTCCCTTGCCGATCTCGTGCTCAGCGTCTCCCGAATCGCCTACGAGCAGGAGCACTTCGAAATGTCGGCACGTTTACTGGGCTGTGTTTCCGCGGTTTGGGAAGCCCATTCTATAGCGCTAAGGGGCAGCCGTTTAACAGATTCCGATCGGCTCCGAGCAAACCTGCGGGAGTCACTAGAGTTTGCCATCTTCAAGGATGCCATGAGTATGGGCAAGGGGCTTTCGTTGCTGCAAATCGCCGATTACGCGCTTGTCGGCGGGGATTTGCTGGTGCCGTCGAGGGAGTGAAAAAACCCCCCACCCGGCCAACGGTTTTTGGCGTTGGGCTTGACTCAAAAACGCGGTGCGCTCATTATCATTCGCCGCAAGACGTCATCGCGATTAAAGCACCATGCTGCGACGAATATTGGGCATGCCACAAATGTCACGAAGAGATGGCAGAGCATAAGCTTGAACCCTGGCTCAAGACAGACGAGGAGAAACTTGCCGTCCTTTGCGGCGAGTGCGGAACGGAGCTAACAATCAGCGAATATAAGAATTCGGATTCAAATTGCCCGGCGTGTGGCGCTCAGTTCAATGAAGGCTGCAAATTGCACTGGGATATTTATTTCAGTAAAGAACGCTGAGAGAAATGAGGCGTCATTAATTTTGGAGAGACAGATTAATGAAGAAAACTACAACTACTGTTATCGCTTGCCTATTGACGCTCGGGATCCTTATTGGTCCTGCCAACGCAGCCGGCCGTCATCATCACCATCATCATCACTACGTGATGTATCACCATCATCGCGGATACTGGGGATCACACAACGGAGTGCGGCTCTTTATTAGGATCTAGCACTATCCTTTGCGGTCGGGAGTTCAAGTTGTTTGGCTCCCGACTTTTTTGCATCGGTGCATTCCGGACACATGGGTTACAAATCGTTCCGGACACATAGGTTACACCTTTAGCCCAAATGGATTTTGGAGCGGTTGCAGGGTTTTCTCTTCCAGATCAATGTATCCGAGGTCGTACTTCATAAAGGAAACAAGCC
>DASXZH010000055.1:0-57739 GCA_036502005.1 Fimbriimonadaceae bacterium | reverse complement strand
CTCCTTATACCGGTCGTAAATCTTGTAACCAGTCTTACGCGAGATCCCAAACTCACGGCATAACAAACTCATTTCCTCGCCTTCCATTAAGCGAAGTACAAAACGAAATCGTTCTTCCATTACCGAACACTCCTTCCATGGGATTGACCTTGACCCTCCTAAAGGATCAAGGACACACCATGTGTAACCTATGTGTCAGGAACAATGTGTAACCTATCTGTCGGAACGCTCACTTGTTCAAACTTTGTACGATGACACCCTTGCGGAAAACTCAGGGGCGTCAAAATCTAAAGGGGAGTTGATCAGGCGTAAGATCGGCTGCAGACTCAAATCTTCTCAAAGCGTCCGCCGCAGAAAACGCGTTGTGGGCCTGCGTTCCCTGCCCCAAAGAGACGAGCATGTGGGCGGCATTGCCCCAACCGTCAGCGATGTCTTTAGTGACATCTTCGCCTGCCATCATAAGCTGGTGGCCATAAAAACTGGCTGCCACGTTTTCACGAACAGATTTCGGTCGATCTTTGGCAATCTCAACGTATCCTGCTGGAACACGACCACGAACTTCAACAGTGACACCTTTGTCAAGAAAGCTATTTGCGAAGTAGTCCGCCCTTGCCTGAGCAGCATCAAACATGAATTCGTAACACGCCAGATCAGAAACTTGCATTCCAGACCCAAGAGGCATCAGATAGCAGGTAGGACCGCCGAACGTGTACTTGAAAGAAACCGTATCGCTACCACGGTTATAGCCTGGGCTAAAGGTTGCGTCCAATGTCGTCGGCCATTGCACCACATTATCGTCCAAGGCAATGTATTTCACAAGAAGTAGGTTCTGGCCGCCATTGTGCACTGCAGAAATTTCGGGTTTGTAGTAGCGATCCAAATGCTCCCGCGTGATCTGATTAACGGTGAGAAAAGCGTCGGTACGTATTAAGAAAAATGCGTCCCCGCGCACATTCATATCCGCGGCAACAATCTTGGCGCGATCTCCGCCTGGTCCTGAAAAGGGCAGAGGCAACATGTTCTTCTGCTGTTGAGCGGGTTGGGGCGCAACGGGAGAATGCTCGTCAAAAGAAGGCGAAGAAAGCGGTGCAATCTGACACTGCATAATGTTTTCTGGCCCGTCCAAGGTATTACCTTGAACCAGAACTTCCACCGGGTTGGTGTCTTGTTCATCCAAACGAACGGTGTACTTCAGATCTTTCGCGGAAAAGGTAAAAGTGTGAGAAGTCTGCCCTTTCGATTCTTGCAAATCATCAGGCCCGTGTTGAAACATTTCGAAATGAGGCACGGCTCTTGCAACCTCATTTAGGAACGATTTCGTCGGCGTCCAAGCTACCGTCCGTTTGTTGCCACCAATCTTGGGTTCAACATAGCTGAAAGTATGTCCAACCTTATCAACGATAATCTGGCCGTTAAAGAGTTTGATTTCGAAGTTATTGCCGTAGTACAGTTCTTCGCGCCACGGATTTTTCTTGCCGCCCGCATCAACCTTGTATATTTGGACCGAATAGTTTTTGAGTCCAGCAAGGCTATCCAGCAGCTTTTTATGGAGCGCGTACCTTGCAGAGACGGTGGAATAAACGACAAGTCCGGCTGCGAGCACCCCCCCGATTGGGATCAAGGAAAGCCAGACTGCCAGCTTGACCCGCTTTTTTTTGCTTATCGCCTTCCATTCCGTCTCCGTAACGTAACTTGGCCCAGAGTTTTTCAGATCGTCATTCATGTGGCCACAATCCCATTCTAAGCCAATCTTTGATTTAAGACTATGCAAGGGACGCATCAATGATTTCATTTTGTTACCGGCTTTGCAAAATTTCGTTTAATTGCTGTGATAATATGAAGCGGTTCATATAACTGTTTTGTAGCGGAAAACGCCATTTCTTCGAAGTCTAATCGTGAAGCATTTACAATCTTTAAACCGGTTCTATAGGGCCCTGTTCGTTGGCCTTCTTGCCATTTCGGCATCTTTGGCCTGCGCCAAACCTACTTCAACCAAACCAACCTGGCAAGGCCCCCTTTTTCTTGCTCACTACATGCCCTGGTATCAGAACAAATCCGTGAGCGGGAAATGGGGCTGGCACTGGACGATGAACCATTTCAATCCCGATCAAATGACTGATGGCAAGCAGCAGGCCGCATCGCAATACCGCCCGCTAATTGGGCTATATGATTCAAGCGATCCCGACGTTTTGGAATATCACGTTCAGCTTATGAAGATTGCGGGGATTGGGGGCGTTGCCGTGGACTGGTATGGCCGCGAGGATTACAACGACTATGCCAGCAACCACAAGAACACTCAAAGTCTGATCAACGTGATTCAAAAGGCTGGGCTAAAGTTCACGCTTGTATATGAGGACCAGACGGTTACGCAACTGATTAAAGGCAACGTCTATCCGGCTAGTGACGCCGTAAAGAAAGGGCGAGAATTGATGCAATGGCTAGAGACCAATTGGTTTGCGTCTCCCTACTTTTTGAAAATCGACGGGCATCCCGTTTTTATGGTTTTTGGCCCTCAGTATTACAAGGACCAAGATTGGGTTCAGATGTTTGCCCCGCTGAAAACCCAGCCAGATTTCCTTACTCTGATGTTCAAAAAGGGGCCGGCCGTTGGCGGCTATTCCTGGCCCACCCCTCAACGCGGAGAGGAAAAGAGTTGGGACGAACTCGACATGTTCGAGCAGCGCGCGGCAAATTGGCCGCTCAAGATAGAAGTCGCCTATCCCCGCTTTAATGACATTTACAGCCAAGCCGGAATGACCAGCTTTCCGCCCATACAAGATTACGGCGGAGCCACTTACGAGAAAACTTTGGCAAGAGCCTTGCGAAGCAAGGCACCAATTGTTCAGATCGCCACATGGAACGACTGGGGCGAAGGGACTCAAATCGAGCCATCGGTCGAGTTTGGCTATCGGGATTTGGAGGCCACCCAAAGGGTTACTCATGCTCCCTATTCCGCTCAAGACTTAAGACTTCCCTTCCAACTCTATGAGCTCAGAAAGAAGTCAGTCCGTGGCGCCGCAACCCGCCGCAAGCTAAATGCCATTTCCGATGAGTTACTTGCTGGAGACTGCGCGAAGGCAAAGCGGGACCTGGCCGCTTTCAAAAACTAAAAGGTGCCGTACAGTCGATCTCCAAAATCACCGAGCCCAGGCAGGATGTATTTCTTCTCGTTGAGGCCCCTATCCAACGCGCCTGTGATGATCTGAATATCGGGATGATCTGTTGTGAGGCGCTCGACGCCCTCCGGGGCGGCCACCACGCAAACCATGATGATGTTTGTTCCCCCATGGGATTTTATAAGGCTAACCGCCTGCGATGCGGAACCGCCGGTAGCGAGCATGGGATCCACGCATAGGGTTACGCGATTTATCAGGTTGGGCAGCTTGCAATAGTAGCTGTGGGCAATGGCGGTGTCGTGGTGCCGTTCCAGGCCAATATATCCCACCGCGACATCCGGAAAAAGCTCCACGATCGGTTCTAGCATGCCGAGCCCGGCTCTCAGAACGGGAACTATCGCCAAACCTTGGCCAAGTAACGTGCCATCCATTTCCTCTAGCGGAGTGGTGATCGGAATTTGTTTTGTTGGCAGGTTCCGGGTCGCCTCCAACACCAAAAGCGTCGTGAGCGTATTCGAATGGCGCCGGAAGCTCTCAGGCGAAGTTGATTTGTCGCGCAGTTTTGTGAGAACGTGAGAGGCAAGAGGGTGGTCAAGAACGGTTAAAGACATCCGCGCTTATTTTGACCGATGTGCAAACACCCTGCGCTAAAAGTGTAGGTACGCTACCACAATGTCAGAGGGCCGACCAGCAACCCGTGCCCTTTCGACTTCGCGCCTTTGGTTCAGCCTTTCTCTTCCCGGAAACCCTAAAGAGTTGGAACCGCTTGCTGAGGCGGCGGTTAAATCCGACTGCCCTATTGATATTTCCAGCCAGCCCGCCCTGTGGGGGCACTACTTGCGGGGGGCTAACCGTGAGATCGTAGCTATAGGTGGTTTGGACCTAACGCTTGCCACCAGTTTTGATCACGCGGCTGACCTGGTCTACGCCAAGATGCTGGAGATTCTTTGTGCTATTGGGCAGGAAACAATGAGCTGTTTCTTCTTGCCCGTTTATGGCCGCGAGACGGCGGTTCAGATGCAAGGCGCGGTTCGCGCTGTTTCCAATGCAAGAGCGGAAGGTAATCTGCAAAATGTTGGGGTGTATGCGGCGGGCAATGCCGATTTTGCGCTACAGCAGCTTCAACGGTATGAGGTATTTGAGGTTATATTGGCGCCGCGCAATCACTCCACTCCCGAGGCTTTAGGTTGGCCAAAATCGGCGTTAATTAGAACTCATTCAACCCTGGTTACCTGTTCTCCGTTCAACTGGGGCGGCGGTATGCCATTTTTCCAGCCATTGTCTTCGGAGCTAGACAGCAATGTGGCTTTACGGCAACAAATTCTGAAGGAACTCGGCCAAGAGTTTCCGGTCATGGTCGGTGTCCGAACTGCCGCAGAAATCGAAGAGGCGATGGAAGCGCTCAACTCCAATTCAACGCTCGATCTGAGTGAAGCTTTGACCCCCTACCGGGAGCGATTTAGCGCTTCGGAACACGGGCGCTTGCTTCAAACTCAAAGAGGGGAGCCATCATGAGAGATCAGGACATCGCTTTATTTTTTACTTGCGGGGTTGTGATCTGCATCGTCATGGCCGTGGTGAATCTCCTGCGTTTTAAGTCTCGAGGAATCAGCGCCTATTTCCTGGCTGGCGCCTTTGCCGCCCTCGGCTTCTTGTTCATGTCTATGTTGCAGAAATGGCCCGATTCTATTGCTACCATCTTTGCCGTTATCATCGCCGCGTGCCTTGTGGTCGATTTCATTTTGCGTTCCGGTAAGGGGAATCAAACTCCTTGAAGGTAGCGGTGGTTGGCCTTGGCGCGGCGGGCTTAAGGTCCGCGATGCTTTTGGAACAAGCGGGAGTGACTGTTTCGCTTTTTGAAGCGCGCAAACGGCTCGGCGGCCGAATTCACACGGTTAAGAAAGGCAAAGCTGTTTACGATGCAGGCGGTGAGTGGCTAGATGCGGATCACTACCGGTGTCTTTCTCTTCTCGATGAACTCGATTTAGAGGTAGATCGTAAAACCGGTTGGCCGGGAAAAGTTAGATTCAACGGAAAAGAGTGTTGGGAAAACACGCTCTGGAATGAAGCGCTGGAGGACGAGCTAAGGGTGGAAGCTACGGCGCGGGAGATGTGCCGCGACCTTGATCCCCTTCCATGGAAGAACTCCCATCACCGGGAATGGGAAGCTAGAACCCTTGCCGATTTTTTACGCGAAAACACGAGCAGCAAAGCGGGCCTGTTTTGGGTCTGGGCCCGGTATCGATCTGACGAAGGCGACGATCCGGAACGAATCAGCCTTTTAGGCTGGCTCTGCGGCTACCTACATTACATCAATCGCGATTCGGACGCCATGAGCCAATACAGGCTGCCACACGGTATGGGAGCAATGATCGACGGGATGGCGGCTCGCATCAACGCCAAACCGCATATTGGCACTGTCCTAAAAAGGATCCATCAGGACTCCGAATCGGTGCGGCTGCAGTTCGATACGCACGAGGTTGAGGTAGATAGAGTCATCGTTACTATTCCGCCGCCCGCCCTGGAACAAGTGGTATTCGAGCCAGCCCTAAGTGGTGCCAAGAGATGTTCTATAGAGGCCTGCCGAATGAGCCAGGCCATTAAGATCGTTTGGGAGTTTGACCATGCTTGGTGGAGAGACCAGGAGTGGAACGGATCGCTGTTATGCGATGGCCCTATCCAGCAGGTTTGGGAAGCGACGCGGGGCGGAACTCCCGTGTTGGCTGCCTACGTTTGCGGAGATGATGCCCGGCGCTGGATCAGCGAACTGGACCCCGTCGAAGCTTCAGTGAAAGCCCTGATTCAAATGTATCCAATCGCCGAAAAGCACTTTGTACGCGGCTGGGTTCACAACTGGCTGGCCGATCCCTTTTCACAAGGGGCGTTTTCGCATTTAGCGCCCGGTTATGTGCTGGACTTTATGCAGTTCATCGCGCCGCCAGAAGGACGCGTTCACTTTGCGGGGGAGCACACCAGCATTCGAACCGGCTTCATCGAAGGGGCATTGGAAAGCGCAGAAAGGGTGGTTCAGGAGATTCTGGATGCCTGAGCTGTACCACCACTTTTTATGGGGCTTCGATGGCGAACCCCAGGTGATGTTTGTGGAGAACGGCCGGGTGGTTTTTCGGGAACCGGCCAAGCTCTTCCCTACGTTGCCAGACCATCCGCTGCACGATCTCGGCGGGAAGTATTTGATCCCTGCCTTTATCGACTCTCATTGCCATATCCTGCCTTCCGGCCTTGATTTTTTGAAGCTGAACTTGGGTCAGTGCCATACTCCTGAGGCAACTCTAGAGACCGTTTCAAAGCACCACAAGGCTCTAGAGCCGGATCAATGGCTGCTAGCTGTCCACTACGACCAGACCCGCTTTTCCTCGGGCCAGCATTTGACCAGACATGATCTCGATGGCATTTCTAGTTCCAGGCCGATCTTGTTGCGCCACGCCAACGGCCACGCCAGTGTTGCCAATACGGCGCTGCTAGAGGCGGCCGGCATCGAGCCAGATGTTCAGGATCCGAAAGGAGGACAATACGTCCGGGGCGCCGACGGCGCTTTAACGGGCGTGCTCCTAGAGCGGGCTCATGAGCGTGTGACAAACGCCCTGCCAAAACCCGATCTCGAGCAGATGGTGGAAGCGATTCTGAAAGCCAGCGACTACATGGCCAACATGGGCATCGCATGTGCCAGCGACATGATGACGGGCGTGTTCAACCTGGAGCAGGAACTGGAAGCCTATCGGCTCGCCAGCGAAAGAGGCTGCAAGATTAGGATGCGGCTTTATATGCAGTGGAGTTCGGTTTTTGGTCCCCGGGCTTTGCCGAGGCGGCGATTGGAAGATCTGGACCTGGCGATGGATGGAGACCGCTGCTGTATCGCCGGAGTGAAGATCTTTGCCGATGGAGCGATTGGCTCCGCTACTGCCGGCATTTACGGCCGTTTTCTTACCAGCGATGCCCCTGAGAACGCCTATAGCGACGGTCAACTGATTTACGAGCAAGACCGGCTACAGCGTATGATATCGACGGCTCACGATTCCGGCTATCGGATCTCGGTCCACAGCATCGGCGATCATTCGACAGACTTGGTGATGGACGCCTTCTCGTGCGTGGACGATGCAGCGAGACACCGGATCGAGCACGCCATGCTCTTAAGCGATGACCAGATCGCTCGCGTGGAACGGCTGGGAATCCATTGCTGCATGCAGCCAGAATTCCTTCCCCACTTCGGCCACGCCTACAATCGCCAGTTGGGACCAGAGCGCGCGGCGCATTTGAACCGGTATCGCTCTGTCCTGGATGCCGGGATTCCGCTGAGCTTTAGCTCGGACATGCCAATTACGAAGGGCAATCCTTGGCACGGGGTAAGGGCTGCCGAAAGCCGCCCATCGGGGTTTGAGCCTAGCGAAAACCTAACACGAGCAGAGGCTCTTTACGCTTATACGGCGATGGGGGCCGCTGCAAATGACGATGCCCTAAGCATGGGTTGGCTAATGCCCGGACAAGTGGCCGATTTTCAGCTCTATGACTCCGATCCATTGGAAATGGATGCGGCAACACCGCCTATCGATTTGCATGTCGCTATTTGAACTGGGCGACCACTCGGCCGCTTTCGTTTCCATACCGGTCGATCGCTGAAACAGCGATCTCGCTTACGCCCTGCCCAAATTGAGCGAGAGACATTGCGCCGTCTGCCGCGGGCATAACTCTAGATAGATTCCACTGATTGCCTTGCTTAAGGTAAATCACCCATTCAAAAGTATCTTGACTTTCGCGCTTTAGATGGAGCGTTCGACCCTGGGCTCCGCCCGAAACAGACGCATAGGGCCGCTTCGGATCTGAGTTCTTCAACCATGTCATGGCGGGGATAAGTGCAGGTTCCGCGTACGGTCCTTGCAATAAACTACCGTCAATGCCCTTTGAATCTTTCATAAATGGACTCATACTGAAGAGAATGTTGCCACTGGCGCCTGGGGTTTCGCGGGTCACCTTGATCTGGTTCAATAACTCGCTTGGATCCCATCTGGCACTTACACCACTGGCGTAATTCCCCAACCACAACGCTCGATGGAGGGTGTTCTGCTGGCCCCACCACGCCGCTAAAACGGGATAGCTTTGCGCCTTCTGGGCAATGGGCCAATAGAGTTGCGGAGCAAGATAATCCACCCAGCCCTTCTGGAGCCACTTAAGCGGGTCGGAAGAAAGGTCAACGTATTGGTCCACACCAGATTTTATACCGGCCGGTGTTCCCGGTCTATAGATACCGAAAGGGCTGATGCCAAACTTGACCCAAGGCTTGCGAGCTTTTATCTGTTTGTATAACCCTGAGACGAAATCATCTACATTTCGCCTTCGCCAGTCTTCCCTCGAAAGAGTTCCTCCCTTCTGTTGGTAGGCCGCAAAACTATGATCGTCCGGAAATGGCATGCCTTTTTCAGGATACGGACAGAAATAGTCGTCCAAATGAAGACCATCGATATCGTAACGATTTACGATGTCCATGATCACCTTTTGCGACCACTCTTTGACGCCGGGCTCACCGGGGTCCATCCACACTAATTTGCCGTAATCCTTCGTCCACATCGGATGGGTGTAGCCGATATAGTTTGCTGCAGGCTTACTCTTAGCGGCAGGGTGCCAAACACGGTAGGGGTTCACCCACGCATGGAGTTCTAATCCAAGCGAATGGGCTTCTTTTACGGCAAACTCAAGAGGATCCCATTCCGGGCTAGGAGCTTTACCCTGAGTTCCTGTTAGAAATTCCGACCACGGTTCGAGGTCCGATTTATAGAGGGCGTCTCCCATTGGCCGCACCTGAAAAATAACCGCGTTTAGGTGAAGGGAAGCGGCTTTTTCAATAATCTCTTGTAGCCTTTGCTTCTGTTTGTCCACATCGGTGACATTTCTTGGAGGCCAATCGATATGGTCCACTGTTGCGACCCAAACGCCCCTAAATTCCCTTGGGGCGGGCGGCGGCTGATCTATCGCGGCAGAAATTGAGAGAACAGCACCGACCAGAGCAGCAAGCATTCTATTAGACTACCAACTATGAAGCTCAAATCTCACAGGTACCCTAACTTCTTCAATGTCCAAGAAATCAGAAGTCCAAGTTGGCTCATTTGAGGCCACTTTCCGCGATCTGTTGCTTCCTTTCGGCCTACGAGTCGACGCCGTTAAACTAGCTGCCCAAGATGTTAAAGTTGGCCAACACCCTTTCAAACTCAACTTGGCGAAATCTGCCAATGTTCTCGCAACGGTTTCACAGGGAAACCTCTCGGAGTTTCTGAACAAGGAAAAGCCAGGAGGGTTAAACGACTTTGAAGTTAAGCTTGAAGCCGGAAAGTTATACGTATCCGCCACCGCTAAGGTTGTTTTTGATATCAGAGCAAACGCCATTTGCTCGCTGGACATTCGAGATGGAAAGGAAGTTTGGATCGTTTTGGAGACGGTCGATATGCTTGGGGTTGGCGCTAAAGGTCTGGTTGAAAAGCAGTTAGAAAAGATCAATCCGATTCTCGACACGGAAGATTTTCCATTCGAAATGATGATTGAGAAGATCACGATTTCAGAGGGTGAACTGATCCTAATCGGGACGGCGAATCTTTCCGAATAAGTCCTCAAGAAATCTCGCTACCTTTTGGCTCTATTGAAGGTCTTCTCCAAGAGGAGTCCTTACTATGAAGATCCAACCCACCTTATTAAAAGGTTTAGCGATGTTGGTCCTGTTCCCCGCCACGCTGGCGTATGCTCAGGAGTATTCGCTAAACGACGCAATTTCGGGATCCGCAATCCCGCTTACTATTCGCCCCGCTGACATACCGGAAGGTTTTAAAGCCGTGAAAATCACCCAGGCTGGAGCTGCTGACGTTTTCGGAATCAATTCGGTAACGTCCTCGTTTACTTCAACCGCCCCAGCCACCAGTCTTGGCGCGCCGGCGGAGATGTTCCTTGAAATGCTTCCGATTTCATGGACCAAAGGGCAGACGGTAACGATCTCGGGCCAAGAGTTCATCGTCACATACGGAATCGAGATCGGTCCTGGCACGCTGAAAGGAATGGCGGGCGCCAAGAGAGTTCAGCCCTTCAACCTAAGGTTGAAGCTCATAAAGACCTCCGACATTGGCACTATCGTTCCTATGCCAGAGTGGGATAAAGCGAAATACCTGCGAGCCATGGCCCAGGTTGTAGTTCCCTCCACAACGCAAGTGGCGATGAGACCAAAGCCAATGCAAACTCCGACTCCAACGGTAACAGGTTCCATCCCTTCGACCCCAGTACTAACAAGCGAGCCGGCGCCGATTAAGGCTGCCCCGGACCAGATCGCTAGCATCTCAACCGATACACCGACTGCCGTTAAGGGCGTTTCGGTAGACCGTGCGATAGATGCCTCACTTTACGGATCGGCTGAGCAGAATGCGAAAGCGATTTCTTCGGCCATGCTGTTGTACGCCCAAGATTACGATGGAACGTTCCCCTACGTGCAGGGTTCGAAAGGCGCAGAGTATGTGATCTATCCCTACATCAAGAACGCAAGCGTTTATCAGACGATGAACCCGGTTCGAGCGGGCGAGTTCCGATTCAACATGAGCCTAGCAGGCGTTCAGATGAACGAGATTCTAGACCCATCCAACACGCCGTTGTTCTACGATCCATTCGCTTGGCCGAACGGAACGTACCTTGTAGGTTTCGCTGATTCTCACGCGAAGTTCATGACCGAACCGGAGTGGGAAATGGTGAAAAAGAACCTCGCCCTCAAGCTGAAGAGAACAGGAAATCCGTTGCCGGCCGACTACGGCTTGCCGCAGGTAACCGCTCCTTCAGGAGCTGCTGGAGGCCACTGATCGCCTATCGTCGTAGCCGTTGGGGTGGGTGCTGTGCCAGTTCCACGCGGTTTCGACGATCGTCTCTAACTTAGGCATCTTCGGACTCCAACTCCAATCCTCTCTGATCCGGTCACTGCTCGCAATGAGCTTGGCCGGATCTCCTGGTCTTCGGGCCGCGTTTTCGTTTGGAACCTGTTTCCCGGAAACCCTTTCCACCGTTTCGATCACCTGTTTCACGCTAAAACCCTGGCCGTTTCCAAGGTTGTAATGCCGGGAATCCCCGCCTTGGCGTAAATGCTTAACTGCCAACAAGTGGGCTTCCGCTAAGTCCAAAATGTGAATGTAGTCTCGCACGCATGTGCCATCCGGCGTGTCGTAATCGGTTCCGAAGATCTTCAGCCCCGGACGCTGGCCCAGGGCCGCTTTAATTGCCAGCGGCACCAAGTGCTCTTCCGGCTCGTGATCCTCTCCCATCTGCCCACCCGGATCGGCGCCCGCCGCATTGAAGTATCGCAGGCACACGGCTTTTACGCCGTAAGCGGTATCAAAAGACTTCAAGATCTTTTCCGAAGCAAGCTTGGTGTCTCCGTAGGTATTCGTGGGGTCCTTTGGATGGTCCTCGTCAATGGGAACATATTTCGGTTCGCCAAAGATCGCGGCCGTTGAACTGAAGACAAACTTGCCGATTCCATTCTCCTTCATTGTTTCGAGCAGCGTTAATACGCCAGCCGTGTTGTTGTCCCAATACTTTGCCGGCTCGCGGACGCTTTCACCCACAGAGATATAAGCGGCGAAATGCATGACGAGATCGATCTCGTTCTCACCGAAAACCCGTTCCAGGTGCTCTTTGTCTCTCAAGTCGCCTACCATTAAGGGGCTTTCTTTTACGGCAGCCCTATGCCCCTGGCTAAGGTTATCAAGCACCAAATGCGGCTCGTTAGCCTCTCTTAAAACTTTGCACATATGCGAGCCGATGTACCCGGCTCCTCCAATCACTAGAATCATGAGTTGAGGCTACCACTCCTAGGAGTTTGCACGCGTCCGCATTTATCGGGTCGCAAAGCGGACTATCACTCCAACGCCGACCTATAAGAAAGCCGAACGTTGGCTTTGAACATTCCAATGCCCGACAAGGGGGCTAAATATTATAGCGAAGGGCGAAGTCGAGGCCGCCGGGTAGGCGGGGCAGAGGGAGCCCTGGTAAGCGGCCATGCCCCCCCACGCCAGAATCCCTAAGAAGCCCGGTAACCTATGGCCTACATCCGGTCGTCCAAACCCTAGAGATTGCCCTAAGTTTGCAAACTAGAAAGGCTAACAATCGTAGCTTTATCCATAGTTTTGGGAGGTGCCTTATGAATATTCGTCAAACCGGAGTTGCCGTTGCTATCACCGCAGCCGCGCTCGTAACCACCGCGTCGTGCGATCCAATACCCTCGCAGCCGTCCAGCCCCGCCACAACCGCTAACACGGTTTATGATTTCTCGATGAAGAACATCGACGGCAAAGATGTGCCGTTGAGCAAGTTTAAAGGCAAGGTCCTTCTTATCGTAAACGTCGCCAGCAAATGCGGCAACACACCACAATACGCTGGCCTAGAGGCACTTTACAAGGCCAAGAAGTCTGAAGGGTTTGCCATTCTTGGATTCCCGGCGAACCAGTTTGGGGCTCAAGAGCCTGGCACCAACGCGGAAATTAAAGAATTCTGCAAGGCGACCTATCAGGTGAACTTCCCAATGTTTTCCAAGATCGTTGTAAAAGGCGAAGGGATTGATCCCCTCTACACGTGGCTGATTGCCAACGCGCCCTATCATGACGATATTGAGTGGAACTTCGGCAAGTTCCTTGTCGGTCGCGATGGCAAAGTTATCGCGCGCTTTAACCCTAAAGTCAAGCCTGATGATCCTCAGATCACAGAGGCATTAGACAAAGCTCTCGCCGAGAAGTAAGGCAGAAATGAAAGAGCCCGGTTAAGAACCGGGCCTTTTTTTACCTGGCCGGCATTTAGGATAGGCCAAGAAGGGGCACTGAACTTGGCGAAAGATTTCCGCCGTTCGGGAAGAATCCTCCGCTCTTTACTCCGCCGGCATAAACGATGTTTAAAACCTCGCGGGGCGTTCGCTGAATCGTGAGGCCCTGGCTATCGGCACAGACATACTGTGTTCCGGTAGGAGGGGGCGGAACATCGAAGTTATCGGTCGCCTTGGAAGCCACATTGTTTTCGGCAACTTCAAGCCGTAAAAGGCCGGCGTGATAGGCTTCGGTTCCCAAAATGCTCGCCGCCACTTTCACAACGGCGGGGCTGAGCAGAGCTGCTGCGCCTCCATAAGCGCTGACACCGGTGTCCTCAAAGGCTCTTGCAAGGGCAAGAAACTCTGCTTGTGTGGCAAAGCTTCCTAGAGCTGCCAAGTTAATGGCGGGCTTAGCAACTGCCGCAGCACCAAGCGCGCCTCGTTCAAGTGTCACGTGAGATCGTTCATCGGCAGCGATCTCGTTGGCTAGCGCTTTAATGCGAGGATCTGTAAAGGTTGTCTGAACCCCACCCGTTGTTGCGCCAGCGGTCCCTATACCGCTCGTCTGAATTCCGAAGGTGGAAATACCCTGCCCTGAAGTCGCGTAAGTATAAAACTCGGCTTCCAAATATTCCAAGTTTAGGGCAAACTGAAGCACGGCAACGTCGGTCGCCGTTGCCCCGCCGGAGCCTGTGGTGGTTGACGTCCCGTTGCCACTGCCCCCGCACCCGGGCATAGCTGCCAACACTGCTGTGACAACGGAAATCTGAGCCGCCTTAACCAAGATATCCCTACGCGATACTCCTTTCGCGTTTTCTTCATCCGATATGATTTCACTAAATTTCATTGAGAACTCCAAGTGCACACCTACGTTGGCGCACATGACCAACTACGAAAGGATGAAACCATAGCTATGTATGCCAATTCGCATACAGAGTGCAAATATTGGCGTACTGAGAGATGAGAATGCCTAGGGACTGTTCTGCAATCACACTTTCCTCCAGGCAGTTAGAAATTATAAGGTTCGCCCGTGAAGGCCTCATCGATAAGGAAATTGCTACCCGGTTGGGCATCGGAGTCGGCAGCGTTAAGACCCAGTGGGAACGAATTCGGAAAAAAATGGGCGACTGCAGCCGAATGGAGGTGATCGCAAGGCTTGGCAGCGCCGGGTTGGACCCCGATCAAGACTTGAATCTAGATCTCTTACTGCAGATGTTTTATTCATCCGGAAACGGGCTCGCCCTCATGGATGAATACAGCACCTTCATCAATGTAAATCCCTCGCTGGCCGCGCTTTTCGGATATTGCCCTAAAGAACTGATTGGCAAAACGCTTCATGATTTGCTGCCGGCAAACCTCCACAACCGAGCGCTCGAAACATTTCGATTGAGCTGGGAGGACTTGCCGTGCACGCGCCGGTGGCATGTTCCGGATCGGCATGGGAATTTGGTATCTGTTCAAGCCGCAATCAGCCACATCTCGTCTAAGGATCGTTCTTATCTGCTTGTTTCTGTTTCTGATTTAACTGATGGCATCGCTAAAGTTTAGAACCCAACTTTGATTCAGGGTAAAAACTACAGGTGGCAGTAGAGGAAGCGGATTCCGGCTCCCGCCGAGCGAAACGGCTGCATAAGCGAGAGCAACTTCACCGTGAAGAGCGCCATATTCACCTTATCAGAGCCGGCATTGTCGGCTTTCTGGCCGGTCTTTTAGGCGTTGCCTATGAGTTAGCGGTTAACCGAGCAGAGTTCGTCGCCTCTACTACTTCCCAGGCTGCGCATCGCGGTGGCTTTTTCTCCGAAGCCCTGTTAGTAGTTTCCACCTCTTTAATTGGCGGTACAGCTGCCTATCTGATCGGTCAATATGCACCCGAATCGGGAGGAAGCGGAATACCGCACATAAAGGCTGCCCTAATTCATTTGCGGATTATTCGGCCTATTCACCTGATCGTGGCCAAGTTTTTTGGGGGCCTTGCCGCGATTTTCGCGGGAATGAGTTTTGGCCGAGAAGGACCCACCGTTCAAATGGGTGCAAGCATCGGAAAACTGGTCGGAGACCTCATGAAAGTCTCCCGGCGCGGACGAACCTCGCTTATCGCTGCGGGCGCGGGAGCCGGGCTTGCTGCGGCCTTTAATGCGCCCTTGGCAGGCTTCCTCTTCGTTATGGAAGAGCTACGGCGAGAGATGTCGGCACTCACTTATGGATCTGCCCTCGCCGCTTCCGTTTGCGCGGTCGGGGTGACTCGTTACCTTAGCGGAATGCGGCCTTCGTTTAACTTGCCGAGCCCTGGTCCGGCACCTCTATCGATTTTACCTCTAGTTGCCATTCTTGGGGTTACGTGTGGGATTGCCGGTGTAATGTTTAACAAAACACTGATGGCAGGTTTGGAAATTCGAAGAGTCTTCAAAATCCCGCGGTGGGTGTACGGCGGAGTAGCCGGCCTGGTGAGCGGCCTAGCTCTTCTCCATTTTCCAGAGATAACGGGCGGAGGGCACACCCTCGCTGAGAACCTTCTGCGGGGGCAACTGCAAGCAGGTCTTTTTCTCCTGATTCTTTTTTATGTTGGCAAGTTATTGCTGACGTCGGCAAGTTACGGAACCGGCCTCCCGGGCGGAATCTTTGCGCCGATCCTAGTTCTTGGCTCCCTCCTCGGATTCATTTTTGGAATATGCGCTCATGCGGCTGACCCGCGAATACCTTTTTCAAATGCGGGATTTGCCTCTTTAGGAATGTCTGCCCTGCTGGCGGGCTCCGTTAGAGCACCCCTTACCGGCGTTGTGTTGATCGTCGAAATGACCGGCGAATACGGCCTGCTCTATTCGCTGCTCATAGCCGCCTTTGCTTCTTCTTTAACGGCGGAGGCGCTGAAAGACATCCCAATCTATGATGCGCTGATGGAAAGGGATCTCCATATGAGCGGAGCGGAAGTCCATCCTTCCAGCGAACCTCTTCTATTAGAGGTTTTGATCGAACCCCAGTCCCTGATGGACGGCGTCCAGGTCAAGAACCTGAAGTTGCCAACAGGTGCCATTCTAACCACCGTGGACCGGGATACTCGTCAAATCGTGCCAGGCGGAAGCACCGTCCTTCACGCAGGCGACATGGTTACCATTCTGGTAGAAGGCGATAAATCGGATCTAAGCCTGGAAATCCATGATCGGGCAAAGGGACCCTAAACTCGGAAGCCTCGCTGACGCAAAGCCTTTGCGATCCCGTCGGGATCATATCCAAGAAAATGGGAGCCGATCTTCCCGTCGCTTCCCACAATGTATTCAGAGGTGCTGCTAACACCATAAGCTTTTGCCAACGAGCCATCGGCATCCACGATCACCGTGAACGGAACCGCAACGCCTGTTAACTTGGCATTAATGGAGTCGGGTGTCGCGTTTGAATCCACGATCAGAATCTGAAATCGCTGGCCGGCAAGGCCAGTTGATAGTTGCGTTAGCGAGGCAAGATCGGCATAAGGGGGCGCGCCGTTCCAAAAATAAACAAGCGTAGAACGATAGGCTGTGTATTGAGCGGAAAGGTCGACGGTAGATCCTTTCATATCTTTAACGGCAGGGGCCGGCGCATCCACGCCCGGCTTTAGCATCCTCGATTCCAAGTCTTGGGTCGCCATCGACTTGGCCCCGTCGGGCGGGGTCCAGGAAAATGATTTGGAGTCGACGGTAGCGTTGAGCTTCGTGTCCAAATACCTTACTTTGAGCAAACTCTGGGCCGCCATTGGCTCATCGTAACCCAGTGGCAAGCCGGAAGTCAGGTCAACGTACAGCACCGTTGGGCCCGTAAAACCTGGCTCCTGAATGTTTACTGCAAATGCCTTTTTCCCATCCAGTGTCGTCTCAGAGCCGCCCAAAGCGGGGAGTGGTAAAAAGCCTACGAAGAAGGCATTGAGGCCAAACAAGAATGGCGCATCCGTAATTTGCGCGCCGGTTCGCTCGGAATACTGATATCGTTTGGCGAGGGACAAGTAGGTCAACTCCGCTTTGCCATCGGATCGAAATTGCTGATCAGGCGTTATTATTTTGTATAGGTTTGGCTTCATAAGTTCTACTTTCCAAACCTGCGGGGTTCCACGGGGAAATGTCACGCTCATCGTTGCCTGCAGGGTGTCCGCGGCAGCCAGCTTGTCATTTACGGCCTTTAGGACATCGGATGGCGTTTGGGCGAAGCCAATCGCGGCGGCTAATATCGTAAGCAATGTTGAAAGGGGTTTCATCTTGTTGTGAGCGAAGTAATTAGAATGTAGAAATTAGAACTTAGACGGGAGGGAAGAAATAAGTGCCGTTCACAGTGAACGATCTAGCCGGCTCTCATCGCCTTCTGCAGACCTCACTTCAACTGTTTTTAGGTTCTAAGTTCCAAGCTCTACATTCTACGTTCTACTTACTGTTTACTCCCCAGAATCATCCCCTCGCCAAAATAACCCGAACTTGTTCGGCCTGTTCCGGCGTATCGACAGCTAACTCTGTTCCCGCCGCGGGGGCCATGTAGATGCGAATGCCGTGCTCCATAAATCTTAGTTGTTCCAAGGTCTCTGCCGTTTCTAAAACTCCCATGGGCCAGCCTGCAAAATCGAGCAGCGCCTGACGGCGATAAGCATAAAGACCAACATGTTTTTTAACCGGCTCTACTCGAGGATTACGAGCGAAAGGAATAGCAAAGCGGCTGAAGTAGAGTGCAAAATTGTTTTCGTCGGTGACTACTTTCACCACGGCCGGATTGTCGTATTCGTCTTCCGGACACTCGGAATAAACGCTGCCCATCTGAATGTTAGCGTTATCCAATAGAGGCTGGGCGCAGGCTGCAATGGAGGAGGCTCGAATAAGCGGCTCATCACCTTGCACGTTAACATAGATCTCGGCTTCAACCTTCTCGGCCACTTCAGCCAGCCGATCCGTGCCGGTTTGGTGATGATCGGAAGTTAAAATCGCCTTGGCCCCAAACTCTTTGCAGGCATCAACAATGATTTGGTCAGGCGTGGCTACAAGCACTTCGTCGGCCACCCCGGCGGCTGCGGCTGCTTCGTACACCCATTGAACCATGGGCTTACCCAAGAGGTCGCAGAGGGGTTTACCGGGAAAACGAGTGCTGCCCATTCGGGCTGGGATGATAATGGCTAATTTCATTTTGGGTGACGAGTGACGAGTGGGAAGACAAAAAATCGCTTTTCTTGATACTGACACAGCTGTTATGCATAGTCAAGGCTGGTTTCCGCACAACCTCTCCCACCAACCCCCTCTCCTCCCAGGGAGCAGGCGAGGGGGAGCTTTTCTAGCCACCCGTCACTCTAAAAAGAAAAACGCCCGAGGCTCGTTTAACCCCGGGCGCTTATTTAATGTCCAGAGAGATGGAGTTCATAATCCACCCGCCTAAACGAACGGTCATGGGTGACTAAAACCCACGACCTCCCTGGAGTCTACATTTGTCACTTATCATCGTTCGACACCACCTCCTGTTTCTTAAGGATAATCGTTAATACGATTTGGGGGCCAATAAAGTTCGTAGGATTTTGCCTAACCTTGGGCCAATGGCTGCAAAGGTTGAACCGCCGCGCTGTCCTTCTTGGCATCAATGTAATCCATTCGAAGTTTGTTCATAACAACAAAGTCTCCCACGGAAACGGTCATGTTCAGCTTTGACTTATCGGATTGGGATTGAACGTAGCAGATCATAACCCGTTGGTTTCGCACTGCGTCCTCCCAAAAGTCGTAGCCGGTAATAGGCCCAGAAATGGCGTTAGTTGGCTTGCCGAGAGCGGTCTGGTAAGCCTGAACAGTAGAATCAACGTCTTGCTGGTTAAGCTTTACCTCGAACTTCATGGCCATCGCCACAGCCGACGGGGTATCCGGACCCATAGCTGGGTTCTTGTAATAGATCACTCCAAAAGCGGCCCCGTTTAGGTCGAAATACATCCCTGTGTAGTCATTAAAGCCCTTGGGTAGCTGCCGGTTAATATAAGCGCCACCGGAAGGAAATAGCTTATCGACCATCGAAGGCGGATCTCCAACTGAAAGCTGGCCCGAGTCCGGTTTTTCAGGGTCGGCGAAAAGGCCAAGCTTGCCCCCAGAGGCTAGGGTTGGGGGGCCGACAACCGGAGCGACCGTGGTCGTGGTCGTAGTTACTGCCTGAGTCGAATTGTCCGAACAGCCAATTATGGCTAAAGCTAAGACTGTGAGCGGTAGAAACCGACGCATGTGTAAAGAGTACCAAGGAATTTTGATTTTTGGTTTTTGATTTTCGATTGGGGCAAGTTTTGCGCGTGAGCTAATGCAAAACCTCTCCCCCCGACCCCATAGGCGTTAAAATAAGGAAACCTTGGCGTCTTTGCAGCCACAAATCTCTCCCGGATGGAGAGGTCGGTGAGTCCGCGAACCGGGAGAGGCGCGAGCGACAAACCTTTGAAAGTAGCCCTCTAAACCTTATTTTAACGCCTATGCCCCCCTCCCCTCCCAGGAGCAGGGGCAGGGGGAGCCTTAAGCCCAATTTCTTTTTGATCATTAGGTGATCAATGATCCCCGTTTCTCGGAGCATGTGCCCGACCGCGTGATCTCTAGACCGATATAAGTGGCTTATGCAATGGGTACGGTATCGATCCGCTTTGCCTCGATACCTTCCGAAATCGCGACTTCCCTTCCGTTCAGCTTATCCACGACCGGCTCAAACTTATCACCGCCTCGTTTCCAGCGAACATCAAGGTTTTTAACTGCTGCTGTTTCATCCAAACGTCCCACAATTTGGGTCGATGGCGCGTTGTGCAGTAGATCGGGATCAGCGACTGCCTCGTGGCAGATCGAGATCAGCGCATCGCAGAAGGCATCAAGCGTCTCTTTCGTCTCTGTCTCCGTGGGCTCGATCATCAAGCACTCGGGCACGATCAGCGGGAAGTAATTTGTGGGAGGGTGGAAGCCATAGTCGATAAGCCTCTTGCTGATATCCAGTGCCCGGATGCCGTTCTTTTTATACTGCTGGGCGGTAAGAACGCACTCATGCATGCAGGGCCGGTTATGAGCGGCAGGGAGAACATCCTTCAATCTGGCCCGCACGTAGTTAGCATTAAGCACAGCATGGCGCGAGATGCTGGATAGCCGTTCTCGGCCGTAAGCCATAAGATAGGTGTAGGCGCGAACTTCCATCAGGAACTGGCCGAAGAAAGAGGAAACGCGGCCGATGGAATAGGGCCGATTCTCATCCAGAACCACTTTATCGCCTTCGCGCTTTACGACTGGGCCAGGAAGGAATGGCTCCAAATGCTTCTGAATGCCTATGGCGCCGCAACCTGGGCCGCCTCCGCCGTGAGGCGTACTAAACGTTTTGTGCAGATTTAGGTGCATGCAGTCGAAACCGTGATCGCCGGGGCGGGTGGTCCCGACCATGGCATTCATGTTCGCTCCATCACAGAAGACTTGCCCCCCAACTGCGTGCATCATTTGGCAGATCTTTTCGATATTGGGCTCAAACAAACCCAGAGTTGAAGGGTTGGTAAGCATAAGGCCCGCAATCGTGTTATCCAACGCCTTGGCCAAAGCTTCTAGATCGGTGTTCCCTTCCGGATCGGTTGGGATTGATTTCACCGAATAGCCGCAACGTGCAGCAGAAGCGGGGTTCGTGCCATGTGCAGTATCGGGCACCAAAATCGTCGTTCGCTGCGCGCCTTCGCCTCGGGATTCGTGATACGCCTTGATTATCATCAGGCAAGTCATTTCGCCATGAGCTCCGGCCACGGGCTGAAGCGTGATCTCATCGAAACCTGTCACCTGTTTCAAGATGTCCTGCACTTTGGCAAGGATCTCCAAGTTGCCAGGAACCACAGAAACCGGCATCATGGGGTGGGTGAAGGCAAACCCAGGAAGCGACGCGGTTCGCTCGTTGATCTTGGGGTTGTACTTCATGGTGCAACTTCCCAGGGGGTAAAAGCCGGTCTCGATGCCGTAGTTGATGTGCGAAAGGTGGGTGAAGTGGCGAAGCACTTCGAGTTCACCAACCTCTGGCATATCCAGGTGTTTTCTCGTCTTGCCTAACGCCTTCTCAAGATCAACTGAGGGCGTATCACAAACTGGAAGGTTTGCCCCAATACGGCCGTGCCGGCCCTGCTCAAAGATGAGTTGCGGCTTGCGAATCACTTCAGGACCTCCGCGAGCTTCTCGGCAAAGCGGTCGACTTCTTCCTTTGTGCGCCGCTCGGTAACGGCAATCAGCAGGCAGTTATCCAATTCTGTATAAAACTTCCCTAGCGGCAGTCCGCAAAGTATCTTTTCTTTCAAAAGCTGTTCCTGGATGATCTCGGGATTTCGAGGGATCTCCAAAACAAATTCGCCGTAAACCTTGCCCGGGAACCTGACCGTCCCGCCCGCTTCGGTGAGCTTTTTCATGGCATATTGAGTGTTCCGTACCGTTGTCTCCGCGACCGATCGCATTCCGTTTTTGCCCATCGCTTCCATGTAAACGGTCGCGGCGAGGGCCATGAGGGCTTCGTTAGTGCAGATGTTTGAGGTCGCTTTCTCGCGGCGAATATCTTGCTCGCGGGTTCGGAGCGTCATTACGTAGCCCGGGTTTCCATCGTGGTCCGTGGTACGTCCCACGATCCTGCCGGGAATCCTTCTTACAAACTCGTCTCGGCAGGCGAACAGACCCAAAAGTGGCCCGCCAAATCCCATCGCTACGCCAAGCGGTTGGCCTTCGCCAACTACGATATCTGCATCAAAATCGCCTGGAGGAGGAAGAATAGCCATGGCCGATGGATCGGCAACGACAATAAACATCGCACCGACCGCCCTTGCCGCATCACGCGCCCTGCCAAGGTCTTCGACAATGCCAAAGAAGTTTGGATACTGGACGATAACGCAAGCGGTCTCCTCGTTCACATCGGAGTAATCGGTGGTTTCCCCATTCTCGGTGTCAAGCTCGACCGCGTGCAACCCAACCGACCAGCAGTAGGTGTGCAGAACTTGGCGGTAGTGCGGGTGTACGGCGCGGCTGACCACCATGTTCGTTCGGCCCTTTACGCCGTGGCTAAGAATGGCCGCTTCCGCCATTGCGGTGGCTCCATCGTACATGGAGGCATTCGCCAAATCCATGCCGTAAAGCTCGGCAACCATGGTTTGGAACTCGTAAATCGACTGCAGATACCCTTGCGAAAGCTCCGGCTGGTAGGGCGTATAGGCTGTTAGAAACTCGCCTCTCGAGATAACAGCTTGAACTGTCGAGGGCACATATTTATCGTAAATGCCTGCGCCGAGAAAGGAAACCGTTTCTGCCAGGTTCACATTGCGCAGGGAAAGCTCTCGCAGGTGAGAATAAAGCTTGTCTTCACTAAGGAAGCTGGGGATGTCCAACTCGCCTTTTACTTTTAGGTTTTCGGGGATTTCGCGAAACAGTTCATCGATGGAAGAAACGCCGATGGTTTCAAGCATTTCGCGGCGATCTTCTTCTGTGTGGGGAATGTAGGCCATTTAAGTGATAAGTGATAAGTGATAAGTGATAAGTGATAAGTCATAGGTGATAAATGACAAGTGATAGGTGATAAGCGGTAGGTGATAGGCGATCAGTAATAGGGGATGGGGGATAGATTTGGAAGAGTTTCTTTCCTATCTCCTATCTCCTATCTCCTTATCACTTATCACTGATCACTTATCACTTATCACTTATCACTGTTCGATAGACTTCGAATATTCAGCTGCGTCCATTAGGTGTCCGTCGCCGCTGCCATCGAGCTTGATCTTCACAATCCAGCCGAGACCGTAGGGGTCTTCGTTCAGCAGTTCAGACTTTGAAGCAAGTGCCGAGTTGATCTCCGTAACCGTGCCTCCGACTGGAGCATAAAGGTCTGAAACCGTTTTCACGCTTTCGATCGTGCCTAGGGACTCGCCGGCTGCCACCGTCTTCGAAACGGGTGGCGTCTCAACGAAGACGACGTCGCCTAATTCGGATTGCGCGTAATCGGTAATGCCAATGGTGGCGACGCCACTCTCTACCCGGACCCACTCATGGGATTTTGTATATTTAAGATCGCTTGGAACGTTCACGTGAAAAAGCCTCGGCTGCGCTAAATTTTGCCGCAGCGTTGACGATTTTACCTCTAGGCTTCTTCACTAGCGGAGGGTCATCACCAATGGGTCTCAATGTCATTGCGAGGGCCTGCGTCGCTCCTGGCCCGTCAACTCCGCTCAACCTGAAACTTTTTTCATCATGGGAATAAGTAAAAGAATTTCCATCGAATGGATTTACCGAATCAGCTCCCGCATTTGGCAACTGATCGGGATATCTGCCGTTGGCGACCTTGGATAAAAGAACCGTTAGCGCGGTCTCGACGAGCCTACGGCTAGCGATCATTCCCTCTTGGGACCGAGCGTAAACATACAAAGGTTTGGAGAAGACCGCAGTTGCACACGATTGAAGCGTGTCGTCATTCGCAGATTTATCGGCCGCAACAACTGCGGTTTTGAGGGCGGTCCAGTCGGTATCGGCCTTTGGAAGGCTTGCTATCAGATTTCGGTAATAATCAATGAAGTTGACTTCAAAAATGGCATTTAAATAACCAACCTTCAGCAACTTCTCCATCCGTTCTCTGGGATCAGGATCCAAACCAGCCAGCAGTTCATCGTAGTCACTTTCGGTGAGCGTGGGCAGCTTCTCCAAAGTAAGCCGGTCCATTACAAACTGGCCGCGACAGTAAAAACTAAGCGGTCTGGGCTCGGGGAGTTTGCTATACAAAGCCTCTAGTCCATTTAAAAACGCTGGGGCCCTGTCTACGTGCAAGAGCAGATCGGAGACGGTCCTGTTGATCTCCATTTGGGTTTTGCAGTAAAAGAGATCGGATTCAAAATCTGGCTCGGAACCGCTTTGATAAGAGATCCTTTCCGCCGCATCAACCGCCTTCAATGCGCCGATTTGGTCTCCTTTTGAAGCAAGCACTCCTGCGCTCTTAATTTCCAAAATCGCGAAATCACGCAGTGAGTCGAATTCTGGTCTAACCACTCCTACACCTTCTGACCAGGTTCTCGCATAGGCAATATTGGGCTTTTCCGAAGCAACTTCCGCGATCTGCATAACCGGCCTATAGCCGCGAATAATGGAGTCGTTCCGTGAAGTATCGGCCGGCATAGGAAATCTCGAAAAAAAGATAAGGCTTGGGGCAAACTTTTTATCTGCGTGGAGAGTCTTTTGCAGGAGATCGTCAGCTTTAAGATAGATGGGGGCGGCGTTATTGCCTTCCGTCGTAGCAAGTTGAAGTTTTACGTCAGTCGGATCTATTGGCAATCCATCTTGTCGCGCAGCCCGCAAATGCAGTTCGAGCATTATTTTGGGTGTAAGAAATAAGGCAAGGGCGAACGTGGCGATAATAATCACAACACGAGCGAGTTTGCGAACCGAACCACGACCGAGCTTTTTCAAAACTACCCCCGGCAACACGTTTCAACGCATTATAGCCAGAAGGACGCCGCCGGGCGGAGATTCTTTGTTAAGTTTTTACGATAACTCAACAATTCGGTATTTCTGAAGACCGCCAGGCGCCGCAACCTCAACTTCGTTCCCAACCACTTTTCCAAGCAGCGCGGCTCCAAGGGGAGAGCTTATCGAGATAAGGTCCTGGGCTGGGTTTGCCTCGTAAGAGCTAACCAAGGAAATGGTCATCTCATCGTCGTAATCGAGATCCAATAGCTTGATTTTTGAGCCAAGGAAAGCGCCGCCAGTTTTGCCATCGGAGCCTGCCACTACTTTGGCGAGTTGGAGGGTCTTTTCTAGGTCGGCAATACGGCTTTCCAGCCTAGATTGGTTTAACTTTGCCTCATGATAAGCTGCGTTTTCTCGCAAGTCACCGTGGGATTTAGCCTCGCGAATCGCCTCGGCAATGCGGCCCCTAACCGGACCCTTTAACTCTTCAAGCTCTTTTTTGAGCTTCTCATAACCCTCAGCGGTAAGCACAGTCTCATTAGCCATGGGAAAAATATTGTAGCATGGCTAGCGTGAGTGAGGCGGAAAGGGTGTCGGTAGTTATTGTTAGCTACAACACTAAGGACCTGCTTCGGCGATGTGTGGATTCCATCGATTCGGAATGCGAGGTGATCGTCGTCGACAACGCCTCCACAGATGGTTCTTTGGAGATGCTGCGCGGACTTCCTCGCGTCAAGCTGATTGAAAACACTTCGAATCTTGGTTTTGGGGCTGCCAATAACAAAGGCATTGCGGCGGCGACAAGACCCTTGATCTTGCTTTTGAATAGCGATGCCTCGGCAACGCCGGATGCTATTAACCAACTGGCTTCCCTTTTTGATTCTGGAGAAATTGTGGCGGCAGGAGGCATGTTGATGAACCCGGATGGTTCACTGCAGGAATCCTGCGCCAACTGCCTAAACCTTTGGGCTGTTTATTGTGAGCAGTCTTGGCTTGAGAAGCTGTTTAAAGGGTTTTCTTTTTTTAGCCCCTATTGGATGAGCCGCCGGTTAGTGGCTGCCGGCCCGGGCCCCCATGAGGTGGCTCAGGTGATGGGCGCTTGCCTTATGTTTCGGCCAGTTGAAACTTTTGACGAGCGGTTCTTCCTCTATTGCGAAGACACCGAACTCTGCGCGAGGCTTGCTAAGCACGGGAAGATACTATATGTTCCGCCTGCCAAGTTTTATCACGACTTGGGTTCGAGCAGTTCTTCAATGCGTTGGAAGGCTGTGGCTTACTACAACTGTGGGAAGGAGTTGTATTTCAGGATCCACGGCGGCGCGTTTGCTTCGTTTCTTTGTTTGCTCTTCGATCGAATGGGGGCGCTGCTTCGGCTTCTGGTTTGGTCCTTGGCGACCGTTGTCACACTTGGGACTAAACGGAGTTTTGCGGAGAAGGCGGCGGGATTTTGGAAAGTGTTGTTCGCGCCCATTTCTTATGAAGGGTTAAAAAAACAATGAAATGTAGTTGCTCGTGAGTAACAACTCCAAATCTTGCCCCTGACCGTTTGCAGCCAGCTTTGGCCTCAATGCGCCAGCTCCTCCAATCGAAGATATTTGGATAACCGACGCTTGAAAGCTACTTAGGCTAATTCCGTTAGCAAAGTCACCAATAATAGGGTTGTGCGCCCTTATATGCTTCCAAAAACACCCAAATGCATGTTTCTGATCGGGGTTATCCTACTTGCTGGGTGTTCGCGAAAATTGGGCGGCGACACCGAATTGTATGGGCCTTATGCAGAAGAAGCTCAGCACTGTATGGACTTAGTCGCAAAATACGATGAGAAAAAGCCACGCCATCTATCCAGTGATGATATCCAAAAAATGGAGGATTTGCAGGCGACTAATAATCCGGTCTCCGGCGATGCCAACGGCGTGCTGGCGGTTTATGCTAACCAAGACCCGAAGCTTAAGCAAGATTTGATCGCACGCAGCCCTGTGCTGGAATCAAGTCAAGATGCGGTAGTTCAAGCATCGGGCGTAATGATCGCCTATTGGTACAAGCTCAAAGATCAAGAGCCGAAGATCCACGCGATCCGGCAGGGCCTCAAGGCTAAAAGCCATCTAACCTTTTACGAACAACTTCTGCTCGACAACATCAACCAATACTATGAACGTACGGGGTTAAAATGAAGCGCGCTTTTAGCCTCGTCGAGTTACTTATCGTTCTGGTAATCGTTGCGATCCTCGCCGCCATCCTCTTTCCGGTCCTAGCCAGCGCGAAAAGAAGTGCGAAAGCTACGGTGGGGCTAAGCGATCTAAAGAATATCGGCCTCGCCGTTCAGCTTTATGCGAAGGATTTCGATGACCGACTGGCGTATTCCGAAGGCAACAACTGCTATCACCTTGCTATTACTCGAGGTTTGCCGTGTACTGGCGGCATTTCTTCCGAGCAGGTAACTGCGGTCCCTCCAATCAATGCTGCGCTAGCCAAATACGGTGCAACCGAGCAGATATTTCAGAGCCCAGCCGATGCCATGAGCAACACTTTATTGGACGAACCGGGACATCAACCCACCTGGTATCAAGAAACAGCCACTCCTCTGTACGATGGATCGAGCTTTGAATACACCACCGTGTTGGGACTTGCCGCTTCGCACTTAACCGGTTTCAAAGATCCTAGCCATACCATAGTGATGGATTCCCTCTATTTGCTGGGGCCAGACTCAGTTGACACTTTGCAGCAAGCACTCTTTGCGGACTGGCATGCAAAAAACCTTCCGCATTCGGTATTAAGCGGTTATTTGGACACCTCTCAGGCCGAAGCCGGCACTGGCGCCGGATAGCCCACGGATTCTCTTTTAGCCGGTGTATTCCAACTAGATTGCCGCGTCGCTAACAAGGCTTCGGCGCGCTTTCGCTCTTCGCATTGACAAACTTTCAAGTTTGGGCATTAGGGAACGCAGACGGTTTTGCCATGCCCTCTCAGGACGGAGGAACTTAAGAGTCAATCGCAAACCCGCCGGATGTCATGTTTGATTAAGAAGTGGGCGGCAATGGCCAATGCCGCCCAGGTGATCTTTGTCATTCCGAACTCCGTGTGAGGAATCCCCGGGGGCGAAGCCCAAGCCGCAGAGATCCCTCACACGGAGTTCGGGATGACACTCGGTCAGCGTATCGTGTCGATAAGGATTTTGCGATTGTCTCTTAAGACTCGGGGCTCTTTTCCGGAAAATGGCAAAAATAGGTCCGCTTCCCTTCTACAGTGGGACCGGGGTCGTTCGAAACGCAAAACGCTTGCGCGTTGGGGCAACGCGAAGCGAACCGACAACCTTCAAATCTGGTTCGAGGATCGGGCAACTCCCCTTCGATAGCTTCGGGCAAAGTTTGCAGCTTGTCCAACGTGGGAGCCGAATCCAAAAGCGCCTTGGTGTACGGATGCCGCGGATTTTCGAATATGTCCTCGGTTGGCCCCGTTTCCACAACTCGACCAAGATACATAACGGCAACACGATCCGCCAGGAATCGAACCGTCATCAAGTCGTGAGATATGTATAAGAATGAGCAGCGCATGTTAGCTTGAATCTCTTTCAGGAGGTTCAATATCTGCGCGCGAATGCTCAGGTCTAAGGCGGCGGTAGGCTCATCACAGATGACGAGCGGGGGCTTCAGAGCCAATGCCCGGCCAATGGCGACACGCTGGCGCTGACCGCCGCTGAGTTGGTGTGGAAACCGATCCACAAGAGCGGTATCGAGCCCCACTTCCTCAAACAAAGCTGTCGAAGACATTTTCTTGCCGCTTATCGCTGCCGCTTCTAGAATCGAGCGTCCAGCCCGCCAACGAGGATCGAGACTGGCATAGGGGTCCTGCCAGACCATGCCGATGTCCTGGGCGATCTCCTTGTATGTACCGGTTATGGCCTTCCCTTTTAGTTCGATTTCCCCGGATTTAAGCGGCTGCAAGCCAAGAATGGCGCGTGCCAAAGTTGTTTTACCGCAACCTGATTCGCCAACCACGGCCAATGTTTCACCCGGCTCGACCTCGATCGAAACTCCGTCCAGTGCTCGAATGATCCCTCCGGTGGCTTGAAACTCAACCACGGCATCTTGGACAGATAACAATGCGCTCACGAGGGCGTTAGTTTACTATTGGGGCTAGAGTTTAGAACGAAGAACTTAGAAAGTAGATTTACAGAGCTGTTACACCCAGTTGAGACCGCAACCCTTAGCTGCTCCTTCTCAACTTCATTTGTCTTTCTGCGTTCTAAGTTCTCCTTCCTAAGTTCTGCCCCCTAGCGCACTGCTTCTTCCTGCTGTTCGTGGATGCCCTCAGAGATCTCTTCTATGAGTTTCCGGCCGAAGGCCGGGATGTCATCGGGTTTGCGGCTTGTAACCAATCCGCCGTCAACCACAACTTCCCGGTCGACCCAGTTGGCGCCCGCGTTTTCGAGGTCAGTTCTGATGGAAGGCCAACTAGTGACTTTCCTATCCTCAACAACATCCGCTTCCGCAAGAAGCCAAGGCGCGTGGCATATGGCGCCCACCGGTTTGCCCTGTTCAAAAAAGTCCCGAATGAAACCAACTGCTGCCTCGTTCATCCGGAGCTTGTCTGGGTTCATCACTCCACCCGGAAGAACGAGTGAATCAAATTGCTCGGCGTTAACTTCCTCAATCGTTGCGTCCACACCAATGCTTTGTCCCCACTGGTCGTGGTTCCATCCCTTGATCTCGCCCGGATGATTTGAAATTATGCTGATCTGTGCGCCGGCATTCTCTAGGATCTCTTTAGGCCCGAAAAGCTCCGCTTGCTCAAAGCCATCGGTTGCCAAAATTGCAACGCTCTTGCCTTCTAATTGATTTGACATGTCTTTCCCCTTTTGTTTTTAAATTTGAGGAGCA
Organism: Fimbriimonadaceae bacterium; assembly: GCA_036502005.1. Taxonomy (GTDB): domain Bacteria; phylum Armatimonadota; class Fimbriimonadia; order Fimbriimonadales; family Fimbriimonadaceae; genus DASXZH01. The sequence goes on along the minus strand of DASXZH010000055.1, from coordinate 28,521 downwards.
ATTTATTTAATCGCCTTCAGCAGTTTTGGCGATTCTGGCCCCACACGGTTCCATCGTTTTGGGCAATTTGAACAGAGAGCCATCACTTCAAATGCCAGGGAACACTGACCAAGACAACGCCATGATCACCGTCTTCGAGGAGGGTTTTCTTAAGCGTGGAACCCCAATGCCGCTGGAATATTGGTGACCACCAATGTGTGGAAATCAACTCGGGCATGACGACGGCAACATCCCGGTGTGGGTGCTGTTTCTTAAGCCGATTAACATAAGCCACGAGGGGTTTATTTATCTCTCGATAGGGCGAGGTGACAACATCAAGTTGAGGACAATCGCCGCCCCGTGCTTTGGTGGGTTCGACAACAAATTTTTCCCAATCGGCTTTTACCTTTTCAGTCTCAGCCTCATCGGTGCTGATGTGGAGCACAAAAACTTCGCGGGAAATTTGGCAACCAAAGTTCAGAGCCATTGAAGTCACCTTGTTCCAGTTGCCCATAGTCAAGACAACCAAAGGTTCGGGTCTTGGCTCCAGCGGCGCAGGCCTATGCAGTTTCACCTGCCTCTGAAGCGAGGTATACAGGCGCTTTATAGCGAGAAACGTAAAGAAGAAAATGAAAATGATCAGGAAGCTGATCCAAGCCCCTTCAACAAACTTGGCGGCGAAAATGACGAGAACGGTAAACCCGGTAGCGATGCACCCCGCACCGTTCATCACCATTGAAAACTTGGAACGTGGCGCTGGATGCTTCACCCAGTGAACCACCATGCCCGCTTGAGAAAACGTGAACGCCAGAAATGCGCCCACCGCATACAGGGGGATCAAGCGGTCGGTTATCCCGCCAAAAACCACCAGCAAGATGCCCGTGAACAAGGTCAAAACGGACACGCCAACGGCAAAAACTAAACGGCGGCTGAGGTCGGCAAACGCCATAGGCAGATATTGGTCGCGCGCCAAGAGTTGGCATAGGCGGGGAAAATCCGCGAAAGCGGTATTCGCAGAGAGGCAGAGCACTGCCAAAATCGACATGATGGTCAGATAATAAAACCACCCCCTGCCCATCGTCACCCGGATAAGTTGAGACAAGATGCTTTCGTAGTGGCTATCGGGTGAGGTTGCAACAACGCCGTAATAGTGGGCAAGCAACGCAATTCCAGCAAGAAGGACGCCAAGAATGAGACAGATCACTCCAAGAGTCCACTTGGCGTTGCGCACTCCCGGCTTCTTGAAAATGAGCACTCCATTGCTCACCGCTTCAACGCCCGTCATGGCCGTACACCCGCTCGCAAAGGCGCGAATCAGAAGCCACCAGCCAATCGCTTCGGTAGCTTTAGTGGGAGCGGCAGGAGGTTGGACCATGTGGGGATGGCCACCACTTGCGATCACGTTGTACAGGCCAACCCCGATCATGACGCAAAGGGTTACAACGAATATGTAGGTAGGGGTGGCGAACCAACGACCAGCTTCGCCGATACCTCGTAAGTTCACAAAAAGCAGGCAAAGTAAAACCCCCAAACAGAGCCAAATCGTATATGGAGTGAACTGGGGGAAAGCCGAATCGAGCGCTTCAATGCCCGCTGAAATCCCCACCGCCGCCGTTAGAATGTAGTCCAACAACAGGCTTGCGGCCGCAAATAAACCCGCTTTTGGGCCAAGGTTCTCGCTGGCGACCGTGTAAGATCCACCACCACCCGGGTAAGCCGAAATGGTCTGCAAATAGGAAGCAAAAAGGACCGTAAGCAGGGCCAGAATGACGCAAAAAATCGGAAAGATGAATTGCGAGGCGAGCAGTCCCGCGCCGAGCATGACAGTGAGAGCCGCTTCGGGGCCATAAGCGGCGGAGGAAAGCGCATCCAGCCCAAGAGTTGGGACGCCCCAGAAGACGCCGATCTTTTCCCCCTCCAATTCGGAGGTCGTCCTTCTAGGGCCGAGGAGGACGTTCAAGAGTTTGCCGAGCATCCGATTCTGATAGACGGATTACAAAACCCCGCCTTAGTTAAGAAAAAATAAAAAAGGGGTCGATGCTTCAGGCACCAACCCCGTTCACAACTTGTGCTTACGCCAGTTTTGCGTCCATTGTTATTTCGGCGCCGCTAAGCACCTTGGAAACGGGACAGCCGGCCTTAGCATTGCTGGCCGCTTCCGCAAACTTTGCCTCATCCACGCCAGGAATCTTTGCCGTTACATCGAGATGGATCTTCGTGATGCCAAAGCCGCCCTCAACTTTTTCCAACGTGACGGAAGCGGTGGTGGCGATGCTTTCGGGGGTGATGCCCATTCCGCCAAGTTGCGCGCTTAAGGCCATCGAAAAGCATCCCGCGTGAGCTGCCGCTATCAGTTCCTCGGGATTGGTCCCGATCCCATTCTCAAACCGTGTACTGAAGCTGTACTGAGAGTCGTTGAGAACTCCGCTATCGGTGGAGATTTTCCCGTGGCCGTCTTTAAGACCGCCCTCCCAGACGGCATTTGCATTTCTAATCATTGGAGTGATCTTACCCCTCGTCCTCGGCGTCTTCCGCTTCCTCACCGTGCTCTACAATGTCTCCCGGCTTGAACAAGATCTTTTCCATTGCAATACGCCACTTTTTGTTCTTTCGCAGGAGAAACTCCAAGTCCATTCCAAAATGCTTGAACTCTTCTTGCTGGGCATTTTGCATGATCGCTTTGGCGACTAAGTCTTTTTCAACAGAGATCCTTTGCTCGTACCAGCCGATTGCTTCCGCTTCTTCTTGCAGAGAAGTGATCATGCGGGCGAAGGTTCGCACCTTATCCGAAAGTTCAGAAGGCGGTTCGTGGTATTGATCTGTTGCCATTAGGGATAAAGTGTATCTCTTTGGAATGTTGCGCCGTACCAGTGATTGGCGGCCCTAGTTTGGAGCAAGAGTTGGTTTAGCTCTTGCTCATACCGGTCTCGTTAAGACTGTCTAAGATCGTAGAGCGAAGGTGAGCTATACTTCACCTAAGAATCCATGAATAAAACGGCAAAGTCCTTATGCCTGTTCCTATTGCCAGTTGGGCTGTTTGCCGCTTCTTGCAGCCATACGTCCGCGACTGATAAATTTATTCTTGGTTCTTCAGCTATCGGTCCCTTGAAGTTCGCACTGATTGTTAGCGATCCAAATAAAGAAGAAAGCTGGACGAGTGACGGAAAACTGTTGGCCGACTACTACAACCCAGAATTGATGCTGCCGGAAGACAATGAGGCTCGGTTGTTGCCGGCTATGGTGAAGGGCGGTTTCCCAAACGCATTAAGATTCTTCGTCGTAGTGCAAGGTGGCCGGAAGTCCGCAATACCTCGGGGAAAGGTCGCATTAGATGACCCAAGCGGAGCCAACTATGTTTTCAACGATGCCGGCTTTGATACAGCTAGTTCACCAGTAAGCAAGGACGATCTCGTAAAACTTCCCGATTCTCCGCTAGGCTTGACAGATTATCGACTTCCAGCGGACTCGACGCAGCAAGCTTTTGCCAGCCAACCATGTATTTTCTTCGGTCAAGAGTTTGAGAGGTTTAGTCCAAAGAGCCACACAATTCGGTTTGCTTATTCGAACCAGCCTTGGAAGTCTCTGGGCGCTTACAAGTTTGATACTCGGAAGGAGAGCGGCAAGGGATTTATCGAGTTCGCAACTCCGAATATTCGTTCAGGGGCAACGCCATCTCGCGAGTTGTTGATTCGAATGCCGACCAAAAGCGATTTTGTCGAATATCGACTTCTGGTCAAGGAGAAGGATGGCCAGGATATCCACGATTTAACCGACACATGGAGCATGGCTTACACTTCGCAAGTGGGCAGCTATGTTCTCCAAAATGGGGCCTTTGAAACGGTAAAGCGAAAGGGCGACATTGAATCGATCGACGATCGAAATAAGACATCCGCTTTAGAAATGCCGATAGCGTCGAGCTTCAATATCGGCCCATCCAATGGACGAATTTCGAGAACGTGGCATTTGTCCCAAGGTCCTAGCTCTGGGAATCGAGGGCACGTTGAAATCGGCGCTCGACCGTCAACGAATATCTTTAGAATCCGCTGCCTTGGTCATGTCCATCAAAAACTCGGGGGAATCTTCGAATCCAACAACTTTGCCTAGGGTGTGGCCGTGATAGAGGAAACGAATATCGGGAATGCCATACACCCCGTAGGACTGCGCCAACTGCCCTTGTTGGTCGATATCGATGGAGCACAGAACAAACTTCTTGGAGAGTTCCGCAAAGTCCTCCTGGTTGAAAACTTCTTCGTCGTACTCGCGGCAAGGCTCACACCAGGTGGCATGAAAATCAACGAGAACGGGCTTTCCCGTCTTGTTTGATTCCGCTTTAGCGGCCTGCAGATCGGTTCCCCACTTAGGCAGGTGAGTATTGGCAACCTTGTTGTGAATGACGCGCACTTCAGCAAACACCAATCCTCCAAAGAGAATTAGAGCGCCAAGTGTATTTCTAAGCCCTTTCCATTCCATCGCCATTCGTTACCAACTCTAACAATTTATTCCACATCGCTGGGAATCAGCCACAGAATCATAGACGTTAAACCTTATATGACTACGCTATACAGCCTCCTCGCAATAGCGGCGCTTGGCGCTTCCAATCTTGGGACGGTTAAGGGCCATGTGGACTTGAAGGGAATCGGGCTCGCGAGCAACTATGAAGTCCATTTTATAACGAGGCCTGCTGCGGCTAGCCCCGGCCATATGCAGAGCATGATGATGAGGCTGGCACTTAGTACCCAGCTTGAGAACAGCGGCGACTTTATTGCCAGGATCCAGCCGGGGACTTATGAAGTGGACCTGTTTCCCAAGCCGGGTCAGGGATTGAAGGCGCAACTTCCGAGGGGCACGGTTGTCGTGAAAGCGAATAAGACTGTAAAGGTGACGCTGAGGTCCCGCGTTCAAAGTGAGGCTATGGACTGATGTGTTGAGCGCTGTCCCAAAGAGTTCGTAGCTAGCCAACTGTTTATTGTTTCACGCAAAGTCGCGAAGCTCGCAAAGGGAATGGGATTGACTTTCCTTTGATGCGTCTACCTGTGAATAATTTGGCCGCGTCGAGCTTGCCTCAAAGCACGATATTTCATTTGGCTTCGCACTTATGGCTGACAACACCTAGATTTCAAGGCATTGACTCGATTGCGTTCTTTGCGCCTTTGCGTCTTTGCGTGACCAATAAACCCCTTTGGCCAGCAAAGTGCCATCAGGGAGTTGAACCCTAGCCAAAATCCAGCGTGAGATTGTGTGCGCCAACGCCAGCCATGATTCGCAGGCGGGCTTCCTCGTACACTTTCTCAGCCAGAAGCATAAGGTTGACCGTGTCTTCCTTGTTGTATTGAATGAACAACTCCAACGCGTTGTCGTTGCCGCGTCTGGCTGCTCGCCAAAGCTTAACTGCATCGTAGCCGTTCAGGCCTTCTGTTTCCGGGCTTCGTACGATTCCAAATTCCTTTTCGATCTTCTTGAGGCCTCCGCGGAAACCCAACTCTTTCAAAGCGGGGCACAGGTCGAAATGGATCTGGTCAAGCATCAAACCGGGGAATCGCTTTTGGATGACCGGCAAATCGAAACCGGTTCCAAAAAAGGTCACGATCATCGAATAGTGAGAGATCCGGTCTCGAAAGGACTCCAAATCTTCGCCTTGTTGAAGGCACACGTAATCTTTGCCGTCGTACATCCCAATGCAGGTGACTCCGTCGGCGTCGGCGGTTCCATCGGTTTCTATGTCTAAGAAAACGGCAGAATTCTTAAACGATTCGTACGAACGCCAAACGTGCCTAGCTCGGAGTTTTTTGCGGAAGTATTGGTGGTTCCCTTGCGCTAAATGGTCCCGGGATAAAGCGATCTCGTTGCGAACAAGCTTCTTGCTGGCGCTGCCGACGGAATATTCGTTACTTCCTAGAAAGCAGTCCCAATCCATACACCCATGCTGCCAAAGGGAGCGTTCTGTGCGCTCCCCGACTCCTGGCAAATGAACGAAGGTGTTTTTAAGCAATGGCCAATCTAGGAGCCTTTCTTCTTTAGCGTGGGCAGCTGCGGCGCCTGCGGTTTATAACCGGGCAAAGTGTAAGTGGGGCTTTGAGTGGGCCAAGCTTGCTTTTTGCTTACGTCGTTCCCTTCCCAGAACCAGCCGGTTTCCAAATTTTTATCATAGTCACCGTAGATACGATAGCCGCCACGGCCATCCCACGTGCCGGACAATTCCTGACCGAACCACTGCAGCGATTCAAAGTGGCCGGAAAAAGTGAACGTTCCGTCGCCAAAAAATCCAATGCGGCCATGGCCTTCTTGTCTTGGCTGGGGATATTCTTGTTTAACATTGCCGGTGACGGTAGGGCCCTTGCCACTAAAGTTGCGGATCAAAACTGTTCCCTTAAACTTAAAAGTGACAGTCCCGTCGCCATTAAAAAATTTGAATGCTCCGAGTTTGCTCTCGTAGTGCAAAACTGAATTCACCGGAGTAACCGGCGCGGGTTTCTGCGCCATGGCAATAGTTGCTGCCGCTACCAATCCTAATGCGCTAAGCGCCACTTTAAGAGCCTTCATCTCGTACATCAGAGTATTGAACACAATTCTGGCGCATTTTGAGCCCGTAGTTTGTGTAGAACTCGCTTAAACCCGCAAAATGTCTTAGTATGGCGGGGCTCGATTGAACTAAACTGATACTGATGGATAAAAAAGGCGCCGTAATTTCTTGCGTTTCAGGAGTGGCTGCTCTGGGCATCCTCACGGGTTGCTTTCTGTTGAACGCTAGCCCCTATGTGACGGTAACCGAAGCAAGGAAAAGCGATAGCGATGGATTGCACGTTGCGGGGCAGGTTGAACCGAACAGCATCGTATCCGATTTCTCGCACCATGAGGTTCGATTTAAACTCCGCGATGCGGAAGGCCAAGTGCTGCCCATCGTTTACACAGGGGCACCGGTCTCAAGTTTGGGAACGGCGACCAAGGTGGTTGCAATCGGCGCTATGAAGAATGGCAGCCTCCAAAGCGATCAGCTTCTCGTAAAGTGTCCCTCTAAGTACGAATCCAAACCCGCTGTTCAATGAACGATTTTCCCGAGCTGCATCTGCCCATCGCAACCCCGGCTCAGCTCTTCATCGGCACCCTCGGCCGCATCTTTATTTGGGGAGGAGTTAGCCTCTTTGCGCTAACGCTTATTCAGAGTCTTTTCTTTCCAAAATCGCGAAAGCTTGGTTCGGTTTCTTTTGTGCTTGGATGCGTCTGCATTTTTGCCAGTTTCTTAACGCTGGGCAGCCTGTTCTTGAACAACCAGTACGAGTTCGCTTACGTTTATGAGCACTCTCAGGCATCCGACGCGGCGCAGTACAAGGTTGCGGCAATATGGGCCGGCCAGGAAGGGAGTTTCCTTCTTTGGGCAACGACTTCGGCGATTTTTGGGATGCTTACGATTTGGGCGACCGGCATTTATCGGAGATGGTTTGCCGCCGTTTACAGTCTCTTTTTGGGTTCCATTTGCGGAATTCTTGCCTATGAGTCGCCATTTAATATTCAATTGATCCACGGCCACGCATACATTCCGCCTACTGGTCAAGGGCTTAATGCTTCGCTTCAAAACTACTGGGTGGTCATCCATCCGCCAACCATCTTTCTCGGCTTTGGGTCTTTAACAGTTTTGTTCGCTTACGCGGTGAGCGCGCTCGTTTTGCGAAAGTATCAGGATTGGACGAAGCAAGTGCGGCCGTGGGCTTTGGTCTCACTTTCTTTGGTCGGGGTGGGCTTGTGCATGGGTGGCATGTGGGCCTACGAAACACTCGGCTGGGGCGGCTTTTGGAAGTGGGATCCGGTTGAAAATGTCAGCTTTGTGCCGTGGTGCATGACCGTCGCCTTGGTCCACGGATTGATTGTTCAAGGCGTGCGAGGAAAGTGGTTCTGGTCGAACTTAATGCTGGCGGGGCTTCCCTTCCTATTCTTCACTTATGGCACGTTCCTAACTCGAGCGGGCTTCTTGGATGGGGTCAGCGTACACAGTTTTGCGACGATGGAGCACACCGCCCATATGGTGCTGCTGACCCTGTGCATTGTGGCTACGGCCGGCTTCTTCGGCCTGTGGGGCGCGAGATGGTGGAAGGATTCTCGATCGGAGCCAACACTTTTGGCAGCGGGGCCTATCGTTAAAGCGAACCAAGCGGCCGAATCCTCGGCCGGCAAACTCGGCACGGACCGCGAAGGGTGGTACCGGACCGGCAGTCTTCTGATAGTGCTTATCGGCATCGCTAGCGCGATCGGGATGAGCGTGCCTCTGTTCCAATATATGGCCCACCAACAGCCGAAAGTGGTTGATGAGCACCTTTACCACTTGGTGCTGTCCTGGTTCTTTATCCCGGTCATGCTTATGATGGCGGTCGCGCCATTTGTAGGCTGGCGAAAGCTCTCGCCTTGGGATATTGTGGGCCGAGTTTTTAACGTTCTTAGCATCACCATCGGCTTATTGGGCGTGATCATGATGGTCATGAATAACCCCCGGATTGGAATACAACTAATCCCGAACCAATTCATCGATTTTCCGTTTAAGCGCCAAGTCCCTGCGTTGCCATGGGTGGTTTTCCTGGTTGGTATTTGCTTGTTTACAATCGTGGGCAACACTTGGCGGCTAATCGAAATGCGCAAGGCATTCAAGCTTTCGCTCGGTGCATTCGTTGCCCACGTTGGGGTTGCAACAGCCATGTCCGGCCTGATTATTTCGCGCGGTCTGGAACGCTCTCAGGTGTATGAGCTCCAAGCAGGGGAGATAAGTGCGCCAGTTGCCAACGCTAACGAAAAAGGAGATCTCATTAATGGGGCTACGCTGCCCTTCACAATGAATCTGCATGAAATCGATGAAGACTCCATTCACAAGCCGGGAAATCACATTCTAGTCGATATCCAGGGCCAAAACGACCATTATATTGCCGACCCAAAATACGTGCTGGACCCAACTTCCGATGGGGACGAAAAGCCGGAATCTGTGCCCGATATCCACCGCTATTGGACCCACGATAACTATCTTTCCATGGGATCCCGGCAAAAACTGGCCGGCGATCCGCAGACCATTTCAGTGGGACAGACCAAGTCTTTCCGACTCCCGGATTTTGAGGACGGAGTAGACGTTTTTTACAACGTGAAGTACCTGGGGATGCAGAGAGTTGGCCAGCCGGGACAATCAGGGACTAAATTGCTTGCAAATTTGGAAGTTGAGACCCCCAATCATGCCAAGCTACTTGTTAACCCTGGAATGCAAATCGGATCGGGACCACTGCCGGCCGATATTGATGCGGACTATTTTGTGTCCATGGAACGGATGGACGCGGCAACCCGCGAAGTTACGCTTCAAATGCGGTTTATAAAGCCTGTTTATTTGGCTTACCTTTACTACAAACCCATGGTGATTCTGGTTTGGATCGGCGCGGGGCTCATGTTCTTAGGCGGCATGATGTCGGCGCTCTATCGTCGAAAGAGCGGAAAGCCTTCGGACAATAAAGGGGCTAGCTCCGAGGCGCCCTCGAAGAAAAACGATCCGTTGGAAGCAGTAAGCAGTAAGCAGTCGGGAAGTAAACGGTAAATCGGAGAGCTGGAATGCTGGCGGAAAATCAATATTGGACTCACAACTAAAACCTTCCGAAATCGAAAATCGAAAATCGAAAATCGAAAATTCCGTTGATTTAGGCGCACTTTTGGAGTCTAGCGGTGCGATATTGAATGGGCACTTTATCCTTTCCAGTGGGCGCCACAGTGCCGTTTACTTCGAGAAGTTTCGGATCCTTGAACAGCCAAATGTGCTCTCCTCACTTTGCGCTGCAATAGCGGCGCACTTTGCGGACAAAGGCATTGAGGTGGTTTCCGGCCCAACGACGGGTGGCATCATTATCGCCTTTGAAGTCGCGCGCCAAATGGGCCTGCCCGCCCTTTATGTAGAAAATGAGAACGGCCAAAAGACTTTGCGCCGTGGAGCCTCTGTTAAACCTAACGCCAAGGTGTTGGTGGTAGATGATGTGCTTACCATGGGTACCTCGACGATGGAAGTTAAAGACCTGCTCACAAGTTTAGGGGCGGATGTTGTGGGAGTCGGGGTTTTGATTGATAGATCTGCATCCCCGATCGCCTTTGGTTGCCGGTTCTATACGGCTTACAGAGTCGAAGCGGAAACCTTCGCGGCGGATGATCTTCCGGATTGGTTGGCAGCTATCCCGGCCACGAAGCCGGGAACCAGAAAGGGATAGATAATTTTTACAATAACGGCTGACCATCCGTCCGCATCATAGAATGCAAAAAAAGAGCGGATGCGCGTCAAGATAATTCCAAGAATCAAGGTTGTTTTTTTAATTTCTAATTGTTTTTGAACCTATTATGCGCCGCAAAATACCGCACAATTCCGCACAATCCCACAGCAAATGGTCACCTGGCGATCGTTGTCATTCCGAACTCCGTGTGAGGAATCCCGGGGGCGAAGCCCTGGCCGCAGAAATTCCTCATACGGCGTGCGGGATGACACCGGGAGAGAAGGGGGCTTGCAAATCGCCTCATAACATCTAAGATATTTCGAGCCGAACTCCTTTAATCTTCGCCGAATCTGCCGATAATTCTACTGGGCAAGAATGCCCGGAGATTGCTTGAACAAAGCCAACGTCGCCAGAAACTTCCTCGATCCCACCAGTCGTCTCTCGCACTCTAAGGGGCGGGGCGCGATACTTTCGCATCTCATTGGGCTTTCGTTCTTTGGCTCGTTCCTGCTCGAACCAGCTTTCCCTAAAGAAATTCTTTTCACAAAACCCTTCGATTGGCCGATAAGGCTTATCGCACTCTGGCTTCTCCTAAACCGATTCGGTAAACAGAAAACGCTAAAGTTTTCCCCTTGGGATATCACGCATCTACTATTCGTAGCTGGCTTCGGTTTTGCCCTGATTTACGCCGAGCTATTCATGGTCCGCGACACGGGTCTGATCAACTACGTTAAGTGGATGAACACGTTCTTCAACGGATATCTCTACTTCCTTGTGGTTAGAGAAGGACTTAGCAGGCGAGGCTTTGACTCTTATGTTTTGGTTCGGTGGATGGTCGCCACATTCTTTGTGATCTGTTTAGTGGCGCTTGCGCAGGCTAAAGATTTCGCTGGAACTCGCGTTTACATCGACACCTTTTATCATCAGCAGGAGATCGAAGCGCACATGCAGGGCCCTTCTGCACCTTGGCAGGCACGTGCTCCGGCCAGCCACGCAAACTCTCTTGTTATCATGCTGTTGTGTGGCTTACCGCTATTTATCGCCCTTTGGGACATGGCGAAGTTCAAATGGTTTGACTGGGTTACCCTTCTTCTAGTTTTAGTAACGATTTTCATGACCTATTCTCGAATAGGAGTCATCGCTCTTGCGGCCACCGGATTTGCCGTGATTGCACTGCTATCCGTACGCCGAGATTATAAGAAGGCGGCGACTGCTGCCTTCGTCGTGGCAACAATCATCGTGGGTTTTGCGATTATCGTAACCTCGTTTGACGTAGGCCGCTTCAAGGTCTTGTTCGAATCCTCTGCGCAGGCAAGTCTGTCCCAAGCAGGTAAACAAGACACTTCTGGCTGGAGGCTTCGGCAGGAGAGCTTAAAACGATCCATAGAACTAGGCGAGAATAACCCAGTTTTCGGAGTCATGGCCGCGTCCGGCGCTAACAACCAGAGCAATGCTCTTGTGAAAAACTCCTTTACGTATCAAGGCCTGCTTTTAAACGTGTACGCCTTTGCCTTTGTTTCCTACGGCCTGTTGGGACTTGCTTTCATCTTCATGGTTCTGTGGCTGCTATTGAGCCAGGTGCGGTTCGCAAGAACACGCCAGGTTTTTGCAGGGGCAGCATTTGTCTTGGCCATTACATTAATGGCAGCAGGAATTGCCGAGAACGACCTGTTCTTCGATGGTGCCATGCTTACCACCAACATCATCGCTGCTTTCTGCATCATGCGCGTCTCATTGCCTCCAGAGGTGAAGCAACTGCCGACTGAGGAAGAGCGAGTGGCCGCGTAGGGTACGAGCTGAGAAAGTAGAACCAAGATCGTCGTGGCTCCATCCGTCTCGGGCGGATTCTCGCGAGTAACTTGCAGGCAGGTTGGGTTCTGCGATTACCTTGTGTTTTCAGCCCGACACACGAATGCACCCAAGACACGCCAACGCGGTCGGCTTTCATCGTTGCCCTAGTTTTTGAACAAAGTAGGGGCGGCGCGCAGTCACTAAAGGATGATTGCCTCCGGCATCCTAATAATCTCGCTTCTACTCTTATCCCCTAAGGAAACGGTAGTCGGCGACTGGTTTTTGGTGGCCGACAAGTTTGCAAAACACGGATGGCTCCATCCAGACCACGCCCTAGTGCGCTTCACCTCCGATGGCACATTTCTCATGAAGACAAAGGAGAAAAAGCATTGGACATTCACCACCGGGACATACAAGATTGAGGAAGTATCCCCCTCCATCCCAAATCCATTTCATGCAAAGCGTATTGAACTGACTGCATCATCCGCTGACGGCAAGACGATTCCACCCGCGAAGCGGTTCGCTGCTCCGATGATGTGGATTCCGGATGGGCACGCAATTACCGACCTTTTGGATTTCTACTATGCGAAGAAAGGTTACGAGGTGGAAGTTCGCAAACTTCTCCGAGAATCCTCAAAGTAAAAGAACTAGAGCGTTCACTCAGGCCCGAGTTCTCCCTATTTTGGCGCTAAGGCCCCGCCCCTCGGGATAAACCTCACATGTACAATTCTAGAGCCGAACACCGAATGCCGAATACCGGACGCCCAAGGCCGTCTCCTATTTGGTAACATCCACAGAACATGTCCAAGATTCAGCAGCTTAAAGATCGGCTAGCCGATGTAAACGCCCTTCACTGTGCCGTCGCCATTATGGATTGGGACCAACAGACCTACATGCCCCGAGGCGGTGCTTCGGCCAGGGCCGAGCATGTTGGCATTCTTAGCCGAATGGCCCACGAGCTGTTCATTTCGGACGAGACCCGAAGGCTTCTGGAGAATGCAAGGGGCGAAGGCCACGAGGATTCCGATGAAGCGGCAATGCTTAGGGTCACCCAGCGCGATCTGGATATCAACACCAAGATTCCATCTGACCTCGTCGAAGAGAAATCTAAGCTAGCGGCGGTTGCCCACGAGGAGTGGGTCAAGGCCCGCGCCAACAACGATTTTAAGGGCTTCGCTCCCTACCTCGAGCGGATGTTCGACATCAGCCGCCAGGAAGCGGAATACCTGGGCTACAAGAAACATATTTACGATGCGCTTCTGGACCTCTATGAGGAGGGAGCCACGGCTGATGATGCTGCACGCATGTTTAACGCCCTAAAGGGCCCCAACGTGGCCCTCGTGCGGGATATTCAGGCCAATGGCCGCAAGGTCGATGATAGTGCCCTGTACGGCGACTGGGACGTGCCCACTCAAAAAGCATTTACCGAGATGCTGGTAAAGGCAATCGGCTTTGATATGAACCGCGGTCGGCAAGACGTGGCGCCACACCCCTTCTGCACTGGATGGAGCGTTGGAGACATTCGGCTGACCACACGCTACAAACCCTACATCGCTTCTGCCATTTTTGGGTCGCTTCACGAAGCTGGCCACGGCATGTACGAGCAAGGGAGCCCGGCAGCATGGGATTTGACGCCTCTAGCAGGAGGAGTTTCACTTGGCATTCACGAAAGCCAATCTCGGACTTGGGAGAATATTGTGGGCCGGTCTCGGGCGTTTTGGAAGAGATTCCTGCCCGATCTGCAAAACAGCTTCCCTGCTTTGGGCACCTTCGATTTAGAGACTTGGTACCGAGCAATCAACAAGGTCGAGCCTTCTTTCATTCGGGTTGAGGCGGACGAGGTGACTTACAATTTGCATGTGCTCGTTCGCTTTGAACTAGAGTGCGACATTTTGGAGAATAAGCTTGCAATCAAGGACCTTCCGGAAGCGTGGAATGCAAAATACACTGAGTATTTGGGAATCACTCCTTCCAACGACGCCGAAGGCTGTCTGCAGGACGTGCATTGGTCGCAGGGATCTATTGGCTACTTCCCCACCTACTCGATGGGCAACCTGTTGAGTTACCAGATTTGGAACACGCTCCGAAGAGACCGAGGCGAGACGGATACTTTCATTGAGAAGGGCGACTTCCAGCCTATTCTTCACTGGTTGCAAGAGAAGATCTACAGCCAGGGCCGCAAGTACACCCCGAAGGATTTGGTGATGCGCGTAACGGGCAAACCCATGGGCGCGGAAGATTATTTGGCTGGCCTGGATAAGAAGTATCGAGAGATATACGGAATCTAGGTATTCGGTATTCGGTTTTCGGTTTTCGGTTTTCGGCGTTCGGCATCCGGCGTTAGGATCAAGGCTTTCGGTACGCTAACACGCGACAGGAGCATCTCACTATTAACTTCCGTATTCCGAATGCCTAAGGCCTAGGGCCATCTCTCATCCCCAATTCCCTAACGACTTCCTCATTCGCGGGCAGCGCCTTTTCCGCGATCGCCCGCCAGAAGGGATAGAGCGCAACAACGCACTCTTCAACATATTTCAGATTCGAAGGCGGACTATCTAGCTCGGCCATAGCGGCCAGGCCGTACAAGACCTCGGCTCTCACAAGATACCGGTCCGTATAACGGCCAGCTTCACCGGCTACTACATATCCTCCTGCATGGGGCGAAAGAAAGGCGCTAGCTTCCGCAACCGGAGCACCGCTCACTACGCAATGAAGGAAATCCGGCAGAAAGCCGGCTAGGTTCATAAGCTGCAACTCCGACCAAACCAGGCTCACCAGCGGCTTATCATGGGTCTCGATGTACTTCAGGCTGCTGACAACGATCGTAAAGGCCTCGTTCGCCGGTTGCTCGTGGGGCAGAACGGCCGCGGCAAGCTCTGCCAGCGCCAGTCCCAACGAAAGACGCTCATAGTCAGCGCGTAGGCCGGGAAAGGAGGTGACAGGCTGAGCCTGGGTCACAAATGAATTCACCTTTCCCTCAGCCACATGCAGGATACAAGCAGCCAACGGCTCGGAAGCTCCAGATAGCCGAGACGCAGATTTGCGCGCACCGCGCGCGACCACGTCCATAACGCCTGCTTCCTGGGTTAGGATGGTGAGACGACGATCCGTCTCACCAGAATCTTTGCGCTTTAGAATAACGGCGTGGAACGTGCGTTCTGCCACATCTAAAACTTACCGTGCATCACGTGATTCATCAGCCACTCGATCCAGATGTAATACATCCGGTCGATAACCAGCGAAAATCGCATCATAACGGTGGAACCAAAGATAGCGCCGAAGCCGATCATGAGCAGGTAGCGGCCCAAAGTCGAGAAGCCACGTATCGCCTTATTTTTGACATCGAAGCTAAATAAGAAGTAGCTCAAAACGGCAAGCAACGTGATTACAAAAATGATATTCGTAACCGCGTCAGAAATGTAAACGTTGTTCGCCACATTCGCGGCGAGCTTGGGATCCATCCCCGCCGCGTCGGGTTTAAAAGCCGGACTCCAGACGGTTGGCACCATTGGCTTAATAGAGTCTTGAATCTGTCCACCATAACGATTCCACCAAACTTGAACCTGCTGGCCAGACCATAAGCCAAGAACGATGCCGATCGGGATTCGGCTCATCCAGGAATGCTTCTTGCTGAACACGAAGTATCCCATCAGGCCGATTGGCAACAAGAGCGCGTACAGATAATAGCCATTTGGCCCCGAGTGTCCCGCCGTGCCTTGCGAACCGACAAGCAGGTCATACCAGCCTTCCTTCAGGTTTTCCGTCCAAAGGGCAACGATTGCATATCCGGCGGCCAAGCCCAGAAATATATGCTCGAAGAATCGATAGAATTTGTTTTCACGGTAGAGAACGCTATATAGTCCGACAGTGCACAGCACGCCCGCCGTCATCTTCCAAAAAGTATAGTGCTCGTTCATCGGTTACCCCGCTTTTTTGCCATGAACATTCCGACATTACCGAAGATGACCGCTAATATCATAAGGGTCATATCGATATGCAAGGTTGGGAAATAAAGCTTTCCTCGACCGTAGTTTGTTTCTCCCGGAAAACCTGCAACAGGCGGATGATTCGGCCATTCAAAGGCGACTTTACCATCCTTGCCCGGGGAGTTAATTCCCTCTTCCATCATCGTCTCAAGGTCGTACACGCCCTTCATTCCAATCGCCAGACCCTGGATCTGCTTTGACGAATAGTAGACGTTGCTCTCCGGACCCATAACGCCCGTCACAAGCGCTATAACCGGGACCTTTCCGGCAAGCCTTTCTATGAGGACATTAAAAGAGTTGGTGGCCGTAATGATCACCACCAATGGCACGTTCGCAATCGTCTGAACATTCTTCAGAACGGGAGATTGAAACACGTCTTCCTCTTGTCCCTGGACATCAATAGCCTTCTTGCCGGTCCATGCTGACCGCAGGTTCGCCGCCATGCTGGCGGTTTCTCCTTCTGCGTTAGGGAAGAATCCGAGGCTGATGTAGTCGTCCCACGCTTTGTACTCACGTTCCCCCTTGGCCTTCCTTTCGGGGTTTAACAAGAGCGCAATCTCATCGATAGCTACTTGGGGGGCTTGCGCATCGCTCATGCTGTAAAGAGCGATTTTGCAGTTCTTGCGCATCAAAACACGCATAAGACCTTCGAACTCTCCGCCGCTTTCGCCGCGAGTTGAGAGAGTCCAGTCAGTTTGCAGTAAGACGGTACTGTTGTCGGGCACGCTCATTAGGGTCGAGTAAAGATCAACCGTTGATTGGGTGGGTTTATTGGGCACGCCCAGCGTTAGAAACAACGGGATTGTGGAACAAAGGATCAACAGGCCGAAAAGGATCATTCGTGTCTGGTGAGTCTTTTTCTCAATCTTTGCAGCCTCAAAGACCTGTACCTCTTCGGCAGTGCGTGCTACGGGATCCTGCGGCGTATCCATTAAGCGCTCACCCCTCCTCTCTCTAAGCTAAGCCAAAGGCGAAGACCCATCGCAAGAGCTCCCAAACCGATTCCAAAGTCAAGAGCGCGGATTCCAGGAGTCTGCAGCGTATCGCGTATCCAGCGGGCGATCTCCGTTATTTGGAAGTTTGCCGCAAACCCGGTTGCGGGCAGGTGGCTGTTCCATATAAACTCCACCGCCCCCATAAGACTGAGCATCATGATCAAGGCTGAGGCAAGCAAGATTGTCGCTTCCACTGACCTTATGCGGAAAGCCCTATACGCGGCTGACAGTATATAGAACGCGATTATCGAGAACATCGCGCTTTCCATCTGCTGAAGCAAGCCATCGAAAAGAAAATCATTGGTGTAGTTCACCCAAGTCCAGTTCGATGACAGTTGTAGCTTGACTGCATCCGGGCCAAATTTTGTTTGCCAATAGCTCCAATAACCAAAGATGACAATGGCGACCATGCTTATAAGCAAGACAAGGCTAAAACCCCAATCCTTCTGCATTCGAAGCAGCTTTCGTCCGTGGATTCTCACGAGAGAGTAGATGCCTAATCCCAAAAGGAAGGTTGTTAAAGCGGTGCTGATCGTTCCCGCAACATTCACCGAATCCGCAAGATATGACCCAACCGATTCGCTGAAGTTCTGGGGGATATCACGTGGACCAAATGCTTGTGGCTTGGGCCACAGGTAATAAGCAACATAAATTGCACCCGCTAAGAATGTGCACGTAGCTACCACCGGTCTTCGCCACCGAGCGGGCATGGACATCATGGCGAACATGGCTAAGAACCCAACGATCAAGGTAGCCGCTAAAGCGAGGTAGAGCCCGCTAGATCCATTTGGAAAACTAAAGGTCATTAGTTTCCACCTTCGCCCGGAAGCGGGGGTCTCTGTGGGCGTTTATGAAGTAGCGGGTCCGGCTTGTCTGGATTGAAAAGGTTGTTGATAAACGTTTCATCGTCAGTTTTCTTGTGGGTCGGCGCGGATATCCAAACACCCTTATCTTTCTTAAAATCAAGATTTTGGTTGCGCTCCATGGAGTAAGTGCAAACTCCAAGAACGACGGTTAACATGACCATGATCTTGCTCCAGTCTTGGCCGATCAAGCTTCCGACCAGCACCGGCTGCCGCGTAAGGTAGGCGCTGGCCGCATAGAACTCGTCAGCAATGAGAACGTAGTCGCATGCCGCAATAAAGAAGGGTGTTTGGGTGTTTTGCGTGGAACCGGCAACTTGGATAGCTCCGATCGCATTGGCCGATTCGGCAAAGATGAGAGATTCTGCAAAGAACTCGCCCAAGAAAAAGGTTGCGGCCGTTCTTTCGCGGAGGATCAGTCCGGAAACGGAGGCGGCAAAGGCAAACTGCCTATCGGAAAGGAACTGAACGGAGTCTTGATCGTATCGATCCATCAACCCTTCCGATTGGTAAACGTCCCTAATAATCTCCTGTCCGACCGTGTAGACAGCGGCGTTGCCGCAGCATAGTCGAATTGGGTTTGCAAACCTTGCTGCGGTCTTAGTTACGTAAGCGAAAATGTTTAAAGCTTGGACAGAGATAGCGTTGAGGTCGCCTATACCGGGCACCATAAGAACGGGCTTGCCCATCTCGGTGGCGCGCCCAATGGCTTCATCCAAAGCGGTAAGGCCGGGAATCCTGCGGATGAAAAGATTGGTGTTCTTCCCTGCCCTGAAGATGTTTAGCAGCACGAACACGACGATCACCATCGTGAACGCTACGCCAAACCATCCAGTGTCGTAATACTGCATTAACCCTCCGTGCCTGTTGTCCCTGCTGGATCCTTTTCAAGCCGCTCGAGCAGCTTATCCACAGAATCCCTTCTAGACATGAGCCTCGAATAGTTGTTTATCGAGTCGAAACCTAAGAAGGGGACGAGAAATGGTGAGAAAACGATTGCAAGTTGACTGCTGACGTAAGAAAGCGGCTTATGCATTTCCAGGAAAAGAGTGGCGGGCAGATCCATCCTTCTGCGCTTGATCTTTTCGGCGGCGGCATCAAGTAGCTTTTCCGCCTCTTCGTCCGAGAGTTCTTCATCCCACATGTTATGCAACGGGACCCCATCTCTCTTCTATTGTCTGCATGACTTCATCTCGCTTTTCGCCGAATCTAAGATAAACACCGCGAAAGGGGGACAGCTTACCGTCTGCAGCCAAAGGTGTCAACTTTACGCCCTTTTGATCCGGAATAACGCGCTTTACTTCTTCCCAAGTGATTGCGGTTGTGGCTAAGCCGCAACGGGCGGAAGCGCCTTTGGGATCGAGTTTGTACTGTTGAGGAAGCCAAAATTCGGCGGTTGCAGCAGCGACGCAGGCAAAGCCAATAAGAACATAAGCTATCTGGCTAAACAGCAGCCAACCGACGAGCCCAGCAAGACAGCAAGCGGCCAGGATGATGAAGAGCTTTTTAGGCTCCTTCGTCCACAGCCGAACCTGCCAAATCAGGGGACTCGTTTCCTCGTTCATGGCTTTGAATTTGAATTGTTAGACAGTTTGAGGCGGGATATTGATCTATTTACTATTTTCTAGGGTTGATTTCAAAATGTTTCGTGTTGGTCTCGCTGGTCGCTCGGGTCCGATTGCCACCCCCCAAAGGAATCTCGATTTTTGATTGTCGGTTTTCGATTGGGGAGCGGAGTACGCAGTCTTAGGCTGCGGTAACAGTGGTTTCGAGAAACTTGTCGACTTTGCGCCCTCGCATATAAGGGGAACCGGGTCCATTTTAAAACTTGACTCCACAGTTCATTATCTCCACTCGTTGAACAGGACGCTGACCGACTCGTTCAGATGGATTCTTCGGATCGCTTCACCGATAAGCGGCGCGGCAGGCAGAATAGTGAGTTTGGAGATCATTTTCTCCGCCGGAATCGGGATCGTGTCGAGGGTGACAACCCTGGAGATGGCGCTTTCCTGCAGCCGCTGAGGAGCGTTTCCGCTCAGGACCGGGTGGGTGCAGCTTGCCACAACCTCTTTAGCGCCTCGCTTTAGGAGGGCCTCGGCGCCATAAATGATGGACCCGCCGGTGTCGATCATGTCGTCAATCATTACGCATGTGCGGCCCTCCACGTCACCGATGATCTCCATGATATCGACCTTGTTCGGCTCCGGGCGACGCTTGGCAATAATGGCAATCGGAGACTTAAGCTTTTCCGCCAGGTACTTGGCCCTGGCCACACCTGCCACATCTGGGCTCACGACCACCACATCGCCATCCGAATAGCCCTGCTCGATGAAATATTGTCCGATTATGGGCCCCGCGTAGAGGTGGTCCATGGGCATATTGAAGAATCCCTGGATCTGCTCCGCGTGGAGGTCTACGCAAACGACCCGGCTTGCACCGGCTACGGAGATCAGATCAGCAACGAGCCGGGCCGTAACAGGTTCCCTAGGCTTGGTCTTCTTATCTTGGCGGGCGTAGCCGTAATAGGGAATCACCACCGTAATCCGGCGCGCCGAAGCGCGGCGGAAAGCATCCAGCATGATGAGCAACTCCATCAAGGAATCGTTGGATGGCGCGCAGGTTGGCTGAATAATGAAGACTTCATTGCCTCGCGCGCTCTCTTCAACGAGGATCCTGATCTCGCCGTCACTAAAACGTGTTGAAGTTAATCTTCCCAGGGTGATGCCCAGGTAACTGGCCACACGCTGCGCGAGTTCGCGGTGCGCGTTGCCGGCAAAGAGCTTAACGCCTGGTAATGGATTGTCTTCGATCAAGTTTTGTCCGACTGCTTCTTTTTTCGCCACTGTGCTGCCCACTGTTCTTTCACTTCCTGCCTTTGTCTGCCGATTCCCAAAGCGCCGTCCGGAACGCTTTGGGTAATCACACTGCCTGCCGCAATCATCGCCCCATCCCCTATCGTAACAGGTGCCACGAGAGTCGTGTTGGATCCGACGAATGCATTTTCACCAATTTCTGTTCGATGCTTCGCAAAGCCATCGTAGTTGCAAAAAATTGTCCCTGCTCCGATGTTCGTTCCATCGCCCACGTGGCCGTCGCCAATGTAGCTTAAATGGGATACCGAAACTTTGGAACCGAGTGTCGCATTTTTGACTTCAACAAAATTTCCGATTTTTGACCCCGCTCCGATAACGGAGCGTGGGCGCAGGTTAGCAAAGGGGCCGCAGCGCGCGCCATCTAGCATTGTCGCTTCGTTTAGATGGCTCATCATGACCGTGCAGTTTTCCCCGACAGTAGAATTTAGAACCCTTGAGCTCGGACCTATGATGCTCTTGGCTCCAATAGTGGTAACGCCCTCGATCACCGTCCCCGGTTCGATCGTGGCATCCGGACCAATCTCGACATCGACGCCGATGTAGGTCGAATCTGGGTCAACGATGGTGACGCCAGAGATAGCGTGCTGCCTGAGGATCCTCATCCTAAGTGTTCTTGCCGCTTCGGCAAGCTGCCAGCGGTCGTTGACACCCATCATGAGGTCCGCATCAACATAAAGAAGAGGCCTGACAGAGCCTCCGCGTTTATTGATCTCCCTAACCGTATCGGTTAGGTAATACTCGCCCTGGGCATTGTCGTTCTTAAGTTTTGGCAGGATCTCAAACAACGTTGATATCTTGAAACAGTAGATGCCGCTGTTGATTTCTCGGATCAGCCGGATCTCTTCCGGAGCATCCTTGTCCTCAACGATTTGGCTAACATTGCCACGGCCATCTCTAACAATTCGCCCGTATCCGTGCGGATTTTGCAGGTTCATTGTGGCGACCGTGCAATCGGCTTTGGAAGCAATGTGCTCTTCGGCAAGAGTCTTTAATGCCTCGCCCGAAAGCAGCGGAGTATCGCCGGGGGTGATTAGAACAGAACCTTTCGAATCTTTAAGAAGGTCTGCCGTCATCATGGCGGCGTGGCCGGTTCCCTTTTGCTCCGTCTGCCAGGCGTAATCGTAATCTTCGCCTAGGGCTTGGACAAGAAGATCCCCTTCGTGGCCTACAACGACGATGGGCCGCTCGACGCCGGCGCCTTTCAATGCCCGGGCGATTAGCTCTGCCATGGGAACTCCGCACACGCTGTGCAGGGCCTTCGGCAGATCCGATTTCATTCGCGTGCCTTTACCGGCGGCGAGGATGATACCAGCAAGGGACGAGCGTTCCATCAGATGTTAAAGGGACTTAACATTTTGGCCTTTTTGGCCCGATGAGGGCAAGGCTTAGGACGCAGTTAAATGAGTTTCGCGAGATTAAGCTCACTCTGAATTCGGGATTTGTCCTCTTTCCCTTCCACATAGTAAACGGTGAGCATTGTGGACTTCAGGTTTATGCCCTTCTGGCCCGAAATCACGGCTTTTCTGTCATGGCATACGCCGTGGTTATCGGTAAACCTGTATCTAACTCTGTGGAAGGATCCTTTTGGCGAAATCTTGTCTTCGAAGATTTGGCCTTCCGTTTGGATTCCACCTAAGAGGATACGTTTTTGAAGGATGAATTCCTTTCGCGTTGGCACCAAAAAGCCAAACGGAACTGCCAGAATCGCGAGCAGGACTGCACCATAATCCAGCGTTTGCCCAGTTACCCGCTCTCCGCTCACGGAACCCTCGCGGTGGATTGCCGGGTTTGTGGCAAGGTACGTGATGGTTATGGGATCACCAACATCTGCCTTCACGTAGGTCGATAGATCAACCTCCTGTTGCCCTTGAAAACTTCCGTTGTAGGCGTAGCTCAGGTAATAGTTTGTAGTTTTGTTATATGCAGTGTGTTTAAAGGTTATTGTGCCTTGGGTGACCTTTCCATCTTTCAGCAGGGCGTTCAGTTGTAGGAGGTCTTTGCCCCCGAAAATGGCCAGCAGTAAGAGTAGAACAAACGAAAGACCGCCAATAGCGTAGTAGGTGAACCGCAGTGAGCTTGTTGACTGAACCTTTCTTGGCGCGTTTGATTCGGGCATTCCTTCGAAAGACGTTCGAAGGCTTTAGTGGGATTCAGCGTCTGATCCACTAAAGCGTAAGCTTGTACCGTCGATACAACTTGTAGGTCTAGCTAGCCTGTCGGATCTGATCTTCCGTCATCAGGATCGGATGGCGACCCTCGCTGACCGCTCCGGCGGGAAGGATAACACGCTTCACATCCAGATTGCTCGGCACCTCGTACATCACATCCATCATCAACTGCTCGATAATGGCGCGTAGGGCGCGGGCACCGGTTTTGCGCTTCATCGCTTCGGCAGCAATCTCATTCATTGCGGCCGGCTCGATGATTAGCTCGACACCGTCGAGCTCAAAGAACTTGGCGTACTGCTTAAGGATCGCGTTCTTCGGCTCGGACAGGATTCGCACGAGGGCGTCCTCATCGAGAGTGTCCAGCGTTGCAATAACAGGAAGACGGCCGATGAACTCGGGGATCAAGCCAAACTTGAGAAGGTCTTCCGGCAGTAAGTTTTGAAGCAGGTTAGCCTGCTGCTCGCTCTTGCTTGCCGGGTTGGCGCGGAAGCCCATGACGTTCTCTTTCATGCGCCTCTTGATCATGTCCTCGATTCCTTCAAAAGCGCCGCCGCAGACGAAAAGAATGTTCTTCGTATCCACCTGCAGATATTCCTGCTGCGGATGCTTGCGTCCACCCTGGGGCGGAACGTTTGCGGTTGTGCCTTCTAAAATCTTGAGAAGAGCTTGCTGGACGCCTTCCCCGCTCACGTCTCTCGTGATGGAGGGATTGTCGCTCTTTCGGGCGATCTTGTCGATCTCATCGACATAGATAATCCCGCGCTCACAAAGCTCTTTCGGATTGCGCGGGTCCATCGTCTCTGCTGCTTGGAACAGCTTAAGAAGGATGTTTTCAACATCCTCGCCAACATAGCCGGCTTCGGTTAAAGCCGTTGCGTCCGCAATAGCGAACGGAACGTTCAGCATCTTAGCTAGAGTCTGGGCAAGAAGGGTCTTACCCGAACCAGTTGGGCCGACCATCAAAATGTTGCTCTTTTGGAGTTCTACATCGTCGCCGGTCCGTTCTGTAACGCGCTTATAGTGGTTGTAAACTGCCACCGAGAGAACACGCTTTGCGTAATCCTGGCCAATGACATAGTTGTCTAAGAAAGCGACGATTTCCTTTGGCTTGGGTGTTTTTCCACCTGTGACGATGCCGGGCTGCTTCGCCACTAAGGGCGCCTGGCTTGGCCGCTCGCTGTCGTTGCTAAGGATGTCGTTGCACAGATCGATACAATCTGAACAAACTGCTCCGTGCAGGCCAACAATTAGCTTGCGAACTTGCTCTTTCGTTTTGCCGCAAAGGCAACACTGGTCTCGTCGTTCTATCTTAGACATGCTTTCGTATAGTCAAATCCTATCTCGAACCAGGTTCAAGAACTTTATCCACTATTCCATAGTTTACGGCTTCTTGTGAAGATAGCCAATAGTCTCGATCAATATCCTTTCGGATTTTCTCTTTGTCCTGTCCGGAATGCTTCGCCAAAATATCGGTTAAGAGATCCATGTAGAAGTTAATCTCTTTAACTTGTACATTAATATCGGCTGCTGTACCCTGAAAACCACCGCTTGCCTGATGGATCATCACTCTTGCGTTCTGAAGCGCATGCCTTTTGCCCTTTGCGCCACCTGCTAGGAGCACTGCCCCCATGGAAGCGGCCATGCCAACGCAGATGGTAGCCACGTCGGGCTTGATGATCTGCATAGCATCATAGATCGCTAGGCCGGCACTCACCGAACCGCCGGGGCTGTGGATGTAGAAATCGATGTCCTTATCGGGATCTTCCTTTTCCAGGAAGAGTAACTGCGCCACGATCAGATTGGCCACGTAGTCGTCGACTGCCGTGCCAAGGAATACAATGCGATCCTTTAAGAGCCTAGACCAAAGGTCGTAGCTGCGCTCCCCTCGCGAAGTTTGTTCGATAACGTATGGGACACCCATAAATCCTGCCTCCAAGCTCCTATTTATATTGTCGGTTGATAATGACCAGATACTCGCTATACGCGAGCTACTTCTTTTGTTTCTGCTTTGCTCATCAAAAAGTCCATCACTTTACGGTGAATGGATTGATAATGAACCTCGCGTAACGAGTCGTTTTTCTGAAGCGCCTGTAAGAGATCTCGTGGCTCCATGGAATACTCCTTCGCCATAAGGAGAAGCTCCTCGTTCAGGTCTTCATTGCTTACAACCATCTTCTCTTTAATGAAGATGTCTTGGATGAGCTGAGCCCGCATCACGTAGGTTTTGGCCTCGTTATGCTGAGCATCGATAAACTCATCCTCGGTCATGCCTTTCTCTTTTACAAAGTCTGCAAAGGTCTTCTTTTGCTCTCGTAGCTGCTCGGCTACATCTTGTATCTTTTGCTTTGCGACCGTCTCCCACATGGTGTCGGGTACGCAAACACTGCTGCGCCGCATAAGCTCTTCGATCAGTTGCTCTTGAACGAACTCTTCAACGGCTTGCTCTTTTCTCGCCTGAATTAATTCTTTGATTTTGGCTTTGAGTTCGACGGGGTCGTCGAACTTCAACTTCTCCGTCATCTCCTGAATATCGGGGAGTTTGATAGAGCTGAGCGAACGCAGGGTCAGTTGGCAGTCCATCTCTTTCCCAGCCCAGTCCTTCTCTTGGAAAAGCTCTGGGAAGGTGAGTTTGAGGTGCTTCATGTCCTCGACGTTCATGCCCTTTAGAGCTTCATCCATTCCTTCGAACGTCTTGCCAACAACGATCATGAAGTTGCGGCCATCGCCCTCTTCTCCGCTGACTTTGATGTTGACAACGGCGACATCGCCGTCTTCTACGCCACGGTCGCTGACTGCTTCGCGGGTGGAATGCTGCTTTCGCAGCTCTTCAAACTGTTCTTCTACTTCTTGATCGGTAACATCCATCGAAGGTTTTTCAACAGGAATGCTTGAGTAGTCGCCGATTTCCACCACCGGGGGCAATGGAACCTTTGCCGTGAACTCGCATTTCTTGTCTACTTCCTCGATCTCTTTTAGAGTCACCGCACCCGTGGAATAAGGCTTTAGATCTAGCTCGGTCACTGCCTTCTTGTAGGCGTCCGTCATGATGATCTCCGCCGCCACCTCGGCGACTGCCGTTTTTGAGATCTGTTGTTCTACAAGAGCGCGAGGCGCATGGCCCGGTCGAAAGCCGGGGATCTTGACCGACTTCGCGGCTTCTTTATAGGCTCTGTGGAACCCCTCTTTTACCTGCTCGGGATCGCAAACGATGTCCAGTTGGACCGTACAGGGATTCAAATCTTCTCGGTTAATCTGCATATTCATTCAAGGCCGGCCTCAGCCGATGGTTTGATGGTACCCCTGGCATTTGGAAGCGTGCACGTAGGGGCCCGAGAGCCGGTGAAGGGAGATAGGTGATAAGGACAGAGATGGAAGGTCGCGAAGTGAGTGGCCCGCGAATAAACCTGCCGTCCGATTACAATCGAGAACTCATTTCGTATTATATAAATATGAAGCTGCCCGCGCTTAATGGCATTATCCGACGCCGCATCCTAGTGAACTTCCGAATCGATCCGGAAGTGATGCAGGCTCAACTCCCAGCCCCGTTTCGGCCCAAAACGGTAGGCAGTTATGCAATCGGGGGGATCTGCCTAATTCGGCTGGAGCAAATGCGAATGGGATGCGCGCACATTCCAGTTGGCCTTGCCAGCGAGAACGCGGCGCACCGAATCGCGGTTGAATGGGACTCGGCCGAGGGTCTGAAAGAAGGAGTTTACGTGCCGCGGCGAGATACGAACTCCAAACTCAACTCACTTACTGGCGGACGCCTCTTCCCTGGCGATTACCGGCAAGCTAGCTTTGAGGTTACAGATGAAGAGGGGCACATCGTGTTTCACATGCGATCCGATGACGGCGAAGCGGAAGTTAGAGTCCAGGCAACGGAGAGTGCACAATTGAATAAAGATTCAGTTTTCGGCACTCTTGGGCGGGCTTCGGAGTTCTTCAGAACAGGATCGCTTGGCTATTCCAGAAGCTGTAGTGGCGATTGCTTGGAGGGGATGACCCTTGACACTGACTTTTGGAGCGTTGCCCCACTTGACGTTGAAAGCGTCTACTCCAGCTATTTCTATTCGGCCGCGTTCCCCCAGGGTTCAGTCGAGTTTGATAGCGCGTTGATCATGCGTGATATTCCCCACACCTGGCGCGCCGCGCCGGACCTAAAGATCATCGTGGATGCCGCTTAGTAACCAATGGATGTCACGGCAACCGAACAGGAAGCGGTTCTCCTTAGATTCCGCATGCAAAATCCAGAAGCGCCGCATGGTGCCGTTCCCTCCCCCGAGCAGGCTGAAACTCTCCTCCAAGAAATCCGGGGCCGCGAGAGGCAAATTGAGGGAGAAGCGCTGGCTATGCTTAACCGGGCGACCAAAAACTCCCCCACCTACAGTGGCGATCGTAGCAAGTACATGCAGCTGCTTTACTTAGCACTCATCTTGGCCGTTGTATTGCTACTGATTGGCCTCGGGACTTGGACGTTGCTTGCTCCATTGTTTAGGGGCCGCTAGAACCCCCATCCCAACCCTTCCCCCTCCGCCGGAGCGCAAGGGGAAGGGCTCCGGACTCATCACCTATTTGAATCCAGTCATAACCACGCCCTTCACCACGTAGCGCTGCGAGAAGAGGAAGATGATGACCAGCGGCACCATAACCATCACCGAGGCCGCCATGATCAAATGCCATTGCTCGTTGGTGAGGGTTTGGTAGGTTCGCAGCCCAACTTCCAGGGTTTGCTTGTCGGGGTCGTTCAGGTAGATCAGCGGACCCATAAAATCGCGCCAGTTGAAGATAAAGGTGAACACGCTAACGGTGGCCAAAGCCGGTCCAGAGAGGGGCAGAACGATGCGCCAGAAGATGGTCGCGTAGCTTGCGCCGTCCAGAAACGCCGCCTCATCCAACTCCTTCGGCATTCCCATAAAAAACTGCCTCAGCAGGAAGATGTTGTACGCGCCGCCTCCAAAAAAGGCGGGCACAATGAGCGGGTAGAAAGTGTCGATCCAGTGCAGGTATTTGAACAGGATGTAGGTTGGGATCATGGTCACGATGCCGGGCAGCATCATCGTGCTGATGAGCACTATAAACAACCGATCCCTTCCTCGGAAGTTCATTTTCGCGAACGGGTAGGCGACCATGCTGGAAGTCAGTACAACCCCGATCGTTGAGAGAGACGAGATGAGAAAAGTGTTGCGGAAGAACTTCCAGAAGCTGACGTTGGTATTGGTCAACACCGTTATGTAATTTGACCAAACCGGATGCTGGGGCCAAGTCAGGGGCGAGGTGGTGTCGATTTCCTTCGCTGTTTTGAGGGACATCGAAAACATCACGTACAGCGGCGAAAGCATGGCCAGGGCACCTGCGAGGAGGAATAGCCAAATAAAGAGAGCCCGGGCGAACCTCGAGTTGAATACCTTCCGTCTCCAAAACTCCCGGGTCACCAGTTGAGGCAAAAGCCTAAGAAACGACTTATAGAGCCGTTCGAACCAAGACCATAGCTTCGTTACGACCCGATCCATAGGCTTCAATGTGCACCTTCTTGGTGATTTCTTTGCGAAGCTCTGGAGTGCGGGAGCTTGCTCCTGCTTTGATTCAGGAAGCTTGCTTCCGATGCGTTAGCCCTACGCGGCAGCAAGCTGCCTGATTTTGAGCAGGAGCAAG
>DASXZH010000054.1:0-15074 GCA_036502005.1 Fimbriimonadaceae bacterium | reverse complement strand
GTTAAAATAAGGAAACCTTGGCGTTTTTGCAGCCACAAATCTCTCCCGGATGGAGAGGTCGGTGAGTCCGCGAACCGGGAGAGGCGCGAGCGACAAACCTTTGAAAGTAGCCCTCTAAACCTTATTTTAACGCCTATGCGGGTGACGGGTGACGCGAATGAGAAGACTCATCGCTTGGTTCGACAGAAACAATAATTGACGGCAAGGGATAGTTCACGCAGAGACACAGAGGGCACAGAGGTTGCTTTTTGGAGTCGTCAAGGAGATGCTTAGAGAACCCACAATAAAGCTTTATACTTCCCCTGCGAACGCTGCCTCTCTGCGTGAAATCATCAATAGCCCAACCCGCAAAAGCCTAAACAAAACCTACAGGGTGTGTTGTTCAAGTAATCTCATCCCATGCATTCATTCAGCGAGAGCCGCTATGACAAGATGACCTACCGCCGCTGCGGACGCAGCGGCCTTCTTCTTCCGGCTATTTCGCTCGGCGCGTGGGAAACCTTTGGCGGATACCGAGGGCCCGATGTTGCCAAGGAATGCCTCTTCGGCGCCTTCGACCTTGGCATCACCCACTTTGACTTTGCCAACAACTATGGCACCCCACCCGGAAATGCCGAAATCGTTTGCGGCAAGATCATAAAGGACATGCCCCGCGATGAGCTGATCATTTCCAGCAAGGCAGGCTACGAGATGTGGAAGGGCCCCTACGGCGAGTGGGGATCCAAGAAATATCTTATCGCCAGTTGCGATCAGTCGCTGAAGCGCATGGGCGTTGACTATTTCGACATTTTTTACTCCCACCGATTTGATCCCAATACGCCGTTAGAAGAGACCATGGAAGCTCTTGACCAATTGGTTAGACAAGGCAAAGCGCTGTACGCGGGAATCAGTAGCTATTCGGGAGCGGCGACGGCCGAGGCCAATGCGATCTTGCGTCATCGAGGCTACACAAAGATCTTGATCCATCAACCCTATTACAACATGTTGGGGCGTGGCATCGAGAAAGATGTTGTTCCGCAGTGTGCCAGGGAAGGGATTGGAATCATCCCCTTTTGCCCACTCGCAAGTGGCATGTTAACCGACAAATACCTTCACGGAAATATTCCAGCCCATTCGCGCGCAGCGGAGAAATGGGGCGAAGATTGGGTGAAAAACAACTTAACGCCGGATCGGCTAAAGAGGCTCACACGCGCCAACGAAATGGCCAAGAAGCGAGGTCAAACTCTTGCCCAGATGGCGCTGGCCTGGATTCTAAGGTTGCCGGAGGTGACAAGTGCTTTAATTGGAGCTTCCAGTCTCCAGCAAATCAAGGAAAACGTAGCTGCCTTGGACAAGGTAAGTTTCACCCAAAAGGAACTGGACGAAATCGACAAGCTCTTCCCGGTAGGCTAAATAACAGAGATGCTAAAAAAACTCCCCTTGGCATTTCAAGAGTTGTTGAAGCTAGGTTTCGGCTTCTACTGTGTTACGGGCGCCATCGCAATTTTTTGCAACTGGAACGAAACCGGACGGTGGGCGACTTGCATTGTGGTTTTGATGGGTTTGGTGATAGTTCTCGCCTTAGAAGCACTTGCTGCAGGATCCGTTTTGTTACTGCTGAAGCGATCAAGGGACAACGCCTTTAAAGATGAGGGCGAGTAAATAGTTAAACAAACAGGCAAAAATTTAGCGGTACAAACGAATTACCAGTAGATTCCGGCCGTAAACGTTGATAGAATGATCTAGTAAGAGGCAGATTTCTATGCTCAAAACACTTTCAGTACTTGCACTTGCGGCTCTCTGCGCTACGTGCGCTTTCGCCACGAACACTATTTCCGGTTCAATGGGTTGGGTTAGCGGCACAGCAACAGCTACCATAACTCCATCGACCACGCCCCAGACAATCGTTATAAAGGTCGGCACGACGAACACGACCTACAAAAGCATTTACGTTGTAGGGGATCCTAACAACGACATTATCTATTCGGGATCTCCTGTTGAGTTAATGGTCGCAGGTAGCCAGCCTTTTGCCGCTACTTATAGTGCGGGAGCCACGATCTCTGCCATGACCTCAGATGGCCTTGCCACAGCGCGCCGAGCAGTGCCCGTATCCACAACTGGCGTAATCCAGTATGGAATCGCCTTTAACGCGGGCACGCTGCAGATACAAACGCCTAACTGCAATATTGCCGGCGTGTATCTTTTCTATGGCGGCGTCGATATGAGCTTCGAACTCCCACTGCCGAAATATTCAGTCACTCTACCCACCGGCAATGCCAGCGTTGGGGTTTCCACTATCGCCTATCCGACCACCACTTTGCCTGAAAATCTCTTCGATTTCGAGGCCACTGGTGAATCTACGATAGAACTATTTGGGGAGAGTTCCTCCAGCAGCGTTTATGTATCAGGGCGAATGATTGGACCGGTCGCGACATTTACCGGCGCGGTGCTGGTCATTTACTCGCACTTTGAAAACTAAATGGGGTTAGTAAAAACAACAACTTATTGAAGAAAAAGCCGCCAGATTCGCGGCAGGATACAATTACCAGTAGATTACAGACTTAAACCTTGATAGAATGAATTCAATCTAAGCTCGCGAGATACGGTTCGTGCGGGCATCGGGAGGCAAAAAATATGCTTAAAACACTTTCAATACTTGCACTCGTGGCCATCGGTGTCACCTGCGCTTTCGCAACGGACACTATTTCCGGTTCAATGGGCTGGGTAAGCGGCACCGCAACAGCCACGATTAACCCATCGGCAACAGCCCAAACCATCGTTCTGAAGGTTGGAACGGTTAACAAAACGTACCCTGGCGTTCTTGTTATCGGCAGCGCCACCAGCACTGGCCCCATCTCATCCGGCGATGCTGTTGAGTTAATGGTGGCAGGCAGCCAACCGTTTGCGGCCACCTACAGTGCAGGCGGGACAATCAGTGCATTCACAGCCTATTCGGGCGACGACGCCACTGCGCGGCGAGCGGTGCCCATTTCGACGACAGGAGTGACACAGGATGCTATCGCTTTTGCAAATACGGGCCAACCCACATTAGAGATGCTGACGCCAAATTGCAATATCGCGGGCACTTATCTTTTTTATGGTGGAGTTGATCTTTCCATAGCAGTCCCTGTAGCGAAATATTCGGTTTCGTTGCCGGCTCCTTCGGTTGCTTCCGGAGTTTCCACAGTTGCTTTTCCCACCGGTTCTTTGCCAATGAATACGTTCGATTTCTTGGCTGAGGGTGAATCCACAATGGAAGTTGGCGGCCGCAGCAGTACGACAAACGTTTATTGCTCGGGCCAGTTCAGCGGCTCAGTTGCTACCTTTACTTCCTCGGTCCTCTCGATCAATAACGATTACGAAGGCTAACAAGCAATCCGATTCGCGGCTAGATTAAGAAAACACCCCTTGCAAGGGGTGTTTTTTTTGTTTAATAGGAATTAACTAAAAATCGGCGCACCGGTATTATGTGCCCGTCAGTCACAATTGCAATTGCCATGAAAGTTCTGATATTAGCAGCCCTCGTCTTTTGCCTCGCCCTTGTCGGTTGCGGAGGCACCATTGGGAACGGATCGAGCGTAAGTGTTTATTCAGGCACTTACGCGGGAACGTATAGTCGTCCATCCGTCCCGGAAAATGGCTCGGTGGCACTTTCAGTTGACCAGTTTGGCAACCTATCTGGGACCACCACAAACGCCGCCACGCAAGCGGTTTACAACATTACGGGCACTGTGGATAACAGCAACAACATAAGCGGATCTCTAACGAACACCGCCAATTCGGTTACCACCACTATTACATTTAGCGGCACCTTTATTCCTGGCACGCCTGTCAACGGCGTGGTTCCCTACACCGCCAGCCTTAACGACACAAATACAACCACGACGGCAACTTTCGCGGACACTTGGAGCCTAACCCAGACTTCAACAGGAACCTTCAAAAAGAAAGCTGTCTCCCGTTAGGGAGCTTGCAAAACGCCCTCGCTGATCAGGATGAGTTCCATCTGTTCAGCGGGGTTTTGCGTGTGGTCGATCCAATGCGCCTTCCAACCTTTTTCTAGCGCGCCTTCTATATTGATTTCCGTATCATCGAAGAAAAGGATCTCGGCCGGCAAAAGCTTCATTTTGTCCTCGACCGCTTGAAAGATCGGAGGGTGAGGTTTTTCTAGCTTGAGCTCGTTGGACACAAACGAATCTTCCAAGGCATCGATATTTGGAAATCGTCCGCTTCTCATCTCATCCCAATGCGGTTGGTTTGTGTTCGAAAGGCACGCCGTGGTTACGCCAGCATCTTTTAGCTCCTCGATCAATTCCAGCGTGCCCGGATAGGATTCCCTAATGATGTGGTTATGGGCAAGGAGGGCGTCTTCCGGCGAACCCAGCGCTAGGTAAAGCTGCAACGCCTCAGAATACTTTTCCAGCGAAATAGCTCCCAATTGGAAATCATCAAATGCCCAAAATGAACTCAAATGCCCATGCACAGGGCTTCTAAGGCCAGCATCACGCATGGCGAACTGCCAATCGCGGTTAATTTCAATAAGCACGCCGCCTATATCAAAAACGACGGCCTTGATGCGGCGAGGGGTGTTGAGATTGATGTCGTCGACCACGCTCAAATTCTTACCTCTAATGTTCGCGGTTTTGCGGAGTTTACAAATCGAACCCACAATAAATGGTGTTTGGCATCGTAGGTTGTGTCGGTAGCGGCGTTTCCATTTAGGTTGACCGACGCCGGTTTAGTGGGGCATTTTAATAAAGCAATCCCGTTTGTGCCCTCGATGCCTGTGATTTCGTATGAGGCAGAGGCGCTTGATTCCTTCGACTCCAACGTTTTTCCCGCGAGAGCAAGTAGATGAATGCCCTTTTCCCTTATGTTTTGAACATCCACCAAGAGTTGGTACATTTCATCCGACGCTACACCAGGCTCTTGCAGCTTCAGTTCTGGATCGTACAGGTTCACGAATGCCCTGTTCTGTGTTGGAATCTCGGCGCTCTTGTTGAGTTTGGCCGTGATCACGTACATGCCTCGTTTAAGTTCGAAGAAGTCCCGGCTTTCTGGGAAATAGCCCTTCATCTGGCGGAACGAGTTCCTGACCACCCGCATCAACTCCTCATCACCATTTTTTGACTTAGCCAGTTCGGCGGGGTTCTTATGCAGCCATACAACCCCACCCGACAGGGCTTCTTGGAAGCCATTTTCTTCCTTTATGTGCAGTTTGCGAAAGAGTGCCTCTCGGGGAGTTTTGAAGGCCTTGCCCCCGGTATTCCACCATTCGCGGATGTTGTTGAAGGGATCACCGTCGTCATCCACAAAGATCAATAGCCCCCCGGACTCGACCCATTTCGCTAATTTGGCGTCCGATTCGGGTGTCATCGGTTTCATTCCTCGGTAAGTCATGAGCAGGATCCGCTGTTTTGCCAAGTCGTCCTTTGTGGCTGTTTCAAGCTGAACTGGTTGAACTGCGAATCCGCGATTCAGGAGTGGGAGCGCCAATCCGTAAATGTGGCCAAGCTGCTGATCACTCGGGGTCGGCCCGCTGCGCTCAAACATGAGAGTGTCGCTGACCACGACGCCTATGCCAGGGAATTCATCGGTCCATTTGACGTCCTTTTGAGCCTCCATGTTAGAAAGGGCATTATCAATGAGTTGCAGTTCAGTAGCGTACGCTGGAGGGATACCTGCTTTAACTTTTGGGTCCGCTTCGGTTGGGTATTGGCCCTCAAAGATGCGCTCGGGCCAAGGCATGACTTCGTAGTTCGCGACGTCCGGCTGGAGCAACGAAGCCGTGACCGTCGCTTCATAGTTCCGCTTGTAGTCGCCCCAATCGTGCTTGGGGTCGTCTTCGACTGGGTCGGCCAAAAACCAAAGGCGCTTTCTTGTGGCCCGTGCCACATTCATCATGGCGCCGTATTCCAGGTACGCGGTTTGGAAAGTTCGCTCTTTGAGCTCCCCTTGATAGTAGTTCGGAGTGCGTGCCGTGCCCGTCCAAACCTGGGCGATATAACCATCGCACCCCTTTAGCTGGGCGAGGCTCGATTCGGGACTCACAATGCTCCAACTGGAGTAGTTGAGCAGGCTGTGGGTTGCCACGTAGCAATGCACATTTCGATTGTGCTCTTTGTTGTAAAGCTGAACGTCGTCAAAAACCTGCTGAAGCGCCCGGCGATACAAAAAGTATTTGAGCTTGCTGGCTCGCCATTGAGCTTCGGCTGAGGAATCTGGCGCTTGCCACGCTTCGTGGTAGAAATCCTGCCACTCGCGTTTAAAGGCGGGGCTGTACCCGGCTCGCACCCAGAACTCGGGTTCCTCTAGGTAGATGGAATCGACTCCCACGTCGAGAGCCTTTCTAACCCCTGCAGCAAGGAACTTGCCGTAGCTGGGGCCTGGCGACATGTAATAGACATCGCCACCGTGGCTGATCTTGTTGCCGTCCTTGTTGGTTTGGGCTTCGTCGACGTGGTTTATGCCATCGAACCGGCCATAGAGGTAATCCTGATACTGCCCCCAGGCCACGCCGGTCATGAGTTGGACGGTGTAGCCTTGGTCTTTCCAGGATTTGACCCGGCCTGGCATATCGTTTCCGAACCCGTAGACGACGGCCGCATCGGCGGGGATGGCGATGGAGGGTCGAAACGGCTGGCTCGTTTGGAACGTGGTTCGGTCGGCTTGGGCGATGGCTAGTAGACCGATCCAGAGAAGCATGGGGATAGTTTACGCTCACGGCGGTTTAGATTTCGGAGTCTATTTGTCATTTGCGAGGAGCGCGAACGGGGAAGAAGCTGGTGGGCCAGTGAACTAGCGACGATATAAGGTCACCGGGTTTACCACATTCCGTCAGCAGTCCAAGTTCAGATAATAATTTGGCATAGGTCCTTCTCGCCCTTGAGGGCGGGATCGAGGGTGGGTGTTCCACGTGGACTCTCCGCGCTAACGACACGCGCTGCAGATGGAGTTCCTATCCCGACCCTTTGGGCCTTTTGGGTGCCGTGGCCGGTTACCAGCCCTCGTCTCTTCGTTCTCGTTTCACTCGCACGAAGAGCCAGCAGGCTTCGCTGAAATATCTGGGCCCGTTGGGCCTTGACTCACTCGCCGGTACACTTATAGCGTGAGACTGCTTGATGCGTTGAAGGATGGGATCCTAATAGGGGATGGAGCGAACGGGACTTGCCTGGCCGCGATGGGCTTTACAAAGCAACCGTACGACCTTGCCAATATCCACGCGCCGGAGTTGGTGGAGCAAATCCACCGGAACTATTTCGATGCCGGATCCAACTTCGTAGAGACTAATACCTTCTCGGCCAACATTTTTAAACTCGGCTCCTACGATGTCGATATTGCCCAACTCAACCGAGAGGGCGCAAGGCTTGCCCGAAAGGCGGCTGGAGATGAAAGACTGGTCCTCGGCGCGATTGGACCGATCGGCAAGCCGATGGCGCCCATTGGCCACGTTACAGAAGCAGAAGTAAAGGAAGCGGTAAGGCAACAAGCGGAAGCCCTCCTCGAAGGCGGCGTGGATGGATTCATCCTCGAAACCTTCATCGATATCAATGAACTTAAGGCAGCGGTTGGCGCGATCAAAGAGCTATCAAACCTGCCCATCATCGCCAGCAAAGCATTTATAGAAGATGGCGAAATGCTGGCGGAAGGGTTGCCAGGGCGCAGCGCCAAACTAATAGCCGACCTCGGAGTGGACGTGGTTGGCGCCAACTGCATCGTGGGTCCCCAGAGAATGCTCGATTTGGTGCGCAATATGACGGAGGCGACCGATCTTCCCATTCTCGCCTTTCCGACTCCCGGTTTGCCCCAACTTGTAAAGGGCGCGATCTCCTACGATACCGCTCCCGATTATTTCGCCAAGGCAACCCTTAGGCTTGTTGAGGAAGGCGCTAGAGTCATTGGCGGGTGCTGCGGCACCACGCCCGAGCATATTCGTGAGCTTAGCAAACTCATCAACGCGGCTCCTGTTAAGGTTAAAAAGCGGCCCTCTCTCCCGGCCGTCGCCAAAGAAAAAGAGCCGCTAAAGGAAAGCCAATGGAGCGAGCTTTCCCACAAGCTGGGGAAAAAGTTCATTACGGCTGTGGAAATGGATCTGCCCCGTGGCCTCAATATTCAAAAGCTTTTGGCGGGAGCACGGGCGCTTAAGATCGCCGGCGTAGATGTTGTCGATATTTCTGATGGCGCACGGGCTCGCCTTCGCATGAATCCGGTTGCCGCTTGCACACTGCTTCAGAAAGATGTCGGCATCGATACAACGATGCACTTCTCCTGCCGGGACCGAAACTTGCTTGCCGTGCAAGCAGACCTTCTTGGCTGCCATGCGCTTGGCATTCGAAACATCCTGGCCGTGACCGGTGACCCCGCCAACATTGGCGATTATCCCTCCGCAACCAGCGTTTTCGATGTCGATGCGATTGGCCTCATCCGCATCCTATCGAGATTTAATGAGGGGATAGACCTGGCCGGGTACTCGGTTGGCGTAAAGTGCGCCTTCACCATCTGCTGTGCTTACAACGCGCTCCCTCTTGATGAAGACTTGGAAAACGACCGTCTCAAGCGAAAGGTGGACGCGGGCGCTCACGTTATATATACCCAGCCCGTTTTCGACCAAGAAACCGTGGACAAGTGCGTGAGAGTGGCCGAAGTCACGAAAAGGCCCGTTTTTGTCGGCCTACTCCCTCTCAGGAGCCAGCGCCACGCGGAGTTCATGCACAACGAGGTCCCGGGCATCAGCGTGCCGGAGTGGCTGAGGAAAAGCATTGCCGACGCAGCCGACGACACCGAAGCCCTTAAGGTGGGCGTGGAAGAAGCGCAGAAGCTAGCCGCCTACATCAAATCGGTCGCGCAGGGGCTATATCTAATGCCTCCTGCCGGTAGCCATCACATTGCAGAATGCGTTTTAGAGGCGACTAGGTAAAATCTACCAATCGCTGGAGATAGCAGGATGCGATGCTCCAAAAACAACCGTTTTGTAACAATCATGGAGGATACGGGCTCTGCGCATATTTGCGGAGCGTTTAACGTTGTGTGAATCGCGAAAATGGCTAAACTCACGCGCCGCCAATTTATCAAGACCCTCAGCCTAGGCGCTGCAGCGGGCGTCGGTGTCGCAACTTACTCTCGCGATGACGCCAACTGGCTTTCCCTTGAGCACACGGAGCTTAAGCTACCCCGTTGGGATGTAGACGGCTTCCGGGTCGCTCTCGTAGCCGATTTGCACATGGACAACGAAGCGGAGTTTAGGCGAGCGCACCGTGCGGTCTCCATGGCCGCCAACGAAAAGCCCGATGTGCTTATCATCGGCGGCGATTTTGTTAACCACTCAAACCCCGAGTATCTCAACCGTGTGACTCGCGTGCTGGAACCTCTGGCCGGAACTCCGTTTCCTTGCCTAGCTGTACTTGGCAACCACGATTACGCTTGCCAAAACCCGCGCGAGCTGATGGATACCATCCGCAAATCTTCCGTAAGGTTGATGCGAAATGAAATCGCGGAGGTTGGCGGAGTCAGCATCGCCGGTTTGGACGATGCCACCATCCACCGCGAAAAATACGATTTCTTTCCCAAGGACACGGTTTCCAAGAGTTGTCTCGTCGTTTTGCACGAGCCGGACTATGTAAGAAACATGCCGGACCACGCCAGCTTGCAGGTTTCCGGCCATACCCACGGCGGGCAGGTTTGTCTGCCTTTTGGATATGCCATGCACACCCCACGCGGTGGGCGCGATTATATTTCGGGCTATTATCCCAATGCCAAGGTGCCCCTTTACGTGACGCGCGGGGTTGGCACGGTCGGCGTGGATTATCGTCTTTTTTGTCGCCCAGAGGTCTCGATTCTGACCCTGAGGTCGGCTTAGCCTTTGCGTTGGTGGCCGTGGGTCTCAGCCTTTGCCGCTGCTTCGGCGGCAACTCTCATTTATGGCGCGGTTCACGCGGCCAATCAGCTTGTTGTTGAGCGCAGAACACTGCGGCTTCCCAGGTGGCCGGCCGATAAGAACGGATACAGGATCGCGCTGATAGCGGATCTGCACGTGCGGGACCGATATTCGGCTGCCCTCTGCCGCCGCGCGGCTGAGGCGATGATCGAAGAAGAACCGGATATGTTCATCATCGCCGGAGATTTCGTAAACAACTACCGCCTCAACTTTGCGTGGCTACTTGAGGAAGCCCTAGGGCCGTTAAGAAACTTTAAGGGCAGAGTTTTGGGAGTGCCTGGCAATCACGATTATTGGGAGGGGGACCCTCGGGTACTCGGGCCGGTGCTTGAAGAGTTAGGAATCAAGCTGCTTCGCAACGAAACCTATCATTGCGATGACATCGCCTGGGTTGGAGTCGATTCGGCTATCGCCCTGGCGGCCGACCCGTTTTCTTTAATGGCCGAACTCAAGCCAGACGAAACCGGCGTCGTCCTATGGCACGAGCCGGATTTCGTGGAAATGCTGCCAGTAGGTGCAGCACTAATGTTAGCCGGCCACAGCCACGCCGGGCAGTTCCGCTTTCCATGGGGTTGGACACCCATGAACACCATGTTCGGCGAAAAATACGTGGAGGGTTTCTATCCCGAAGCCCCAACCCCACTCTATGTTACGCGGGGGATCGGAACCACTGGGCCTCCTTCAAGACTGGGAGTGCTGCCCGAAGTCGCCATCCTGACTCTCAAAAATGACGAAAGTTAATCACTTTTATTTGCAACCCGGGTTATATACTTAAACGTTAAAAGGATATTAGAAGTAGGGGGCGGAGTTGAACAAGGGCGTTCTTGCTGCGTCACCAATTATGGGCGGATGTGTGAAGTATGTGTCGGTTGGAGCAATCTAGCTATGTGGCTATGTCAAAATTAGCCCTGCAACTAGAGCGGGGTTAAAACTTTGGCAATTGACACAAGTGATTTCAGAAACGGCATGCATTTCATCCTCGATGGGGATGTTTACACAATCGTCGAATTTCAGCACGTAAAACCGGGAAAAGGCGGGGCGTTCGTAAGGACAAAGCTTCGAAAACTTAAGACCGGCACGACCTTGGAAAAGACCTTTCGATCAGGCGAGCGAGTAGAGCCCGCTTTTGTAGAAAAGGTGAAACTACAATTTCTCTATCGGCAAAACAACGAACTGGTGCTTATGGATCTCGACACCTATGAGCAGGAGCCGGTTTCGGAAAGCTCGATTGGAGACCAGGCCAAGTATCTAAAAGAAGACATGGAGATTACGGCGCTTGTGGCAAACGGGGAAACCTTGGGCTACGAACTGCCTAACACGGTTGAGCTTCAGATTACGCAAACAGATCCTGGTTACAAGGGTGATACGGTGAGCGGAAGCAGCACAAAGCCCGCAAAATTAGAATCTGGCGCAACAATCCAAGTTCCCTTTCATATAAATGAAGGAGACTATGTTAAAGTAGATACTAGGACTGATTCTTATTTGGAAAGAGTCAAGAAATAGCTACGGATTAAAAAAATGAGCAAGCCCTCCAATTACGGGCCTTCGTTTGATGCCGATGACGCCATCGGCAACTTTCTGGACATGGCAGCGAAAGTCTGCTTTTACGGTGGGCTGGCCGCCACTGTAGTGAGCGTTGGACTGCTGCTTTTCTATTACTTCACGCCCCATAGCGATCCTGGTGCGGTCCTTAATAACGTTGCCTTATTCGGCAAAGTTCTTGTAGCTGGAACCCTGGCCGGTGCGGTGGGCAGCACATACCTTTTCTGGGGTGAAGAGTTGATGCACGGCATCCAGCTCATCATTGCTGCGATCCTCTTCTTTACGCCCATTATCATCCCTGCCATAAACGGCGGCGGCACTGCAAATTCTGCCGGTGAAGCGTCGCTTGGCGCCATTCAAAAGGGCGGCACCATTTTCGGTGTCATTGCCATTCTGGCTCTAATTGTCGAGCTCGTAATGGGCGTACGGGCGCGCATGTCGCAAGGAGCCCGGAGCGACCAGCTCAAGTACGGCAAGGGCATTCAGGAAGAGAAATACCAGAACAAGTTCATGGGCAAATGCTGGCAGCTGCCGTACTGCCGAAAGTTCGTCCGCGAAAAATGCCCCATCTACTTTTCTAAAAAGACCTGCTGGAAGGAGCAGGTTGGCTGCATGTGCGAAGAAGAGGTTATTCGGAACGCCATGGAGAACCGGCCCATTCCAAAGGATGCGATTGCAGCGGCTCGTTATATTCCTGTTAATAACAAACTGAATTCAGCCCAGAAGAGGGCGCGTTGTAAGCAGTGCGTTATATACAATGAGCACCTCAGGCACCAATATCGGTTAATGCTTCCGGTTACCATTGTGAGTTTTGCCCTGATTTATTTGGTGTTAAGATCCCCGCTTCTGGATCTCTCTGGGGCCGCGATTACAAAAATCAACGATGCGCTTCAAGGGGTCGCAATGACAAAGAGCCAAATTATCCAACAAAATGGAGTTATGATCTTCCGAGAAGTCATTCTCGACTGCTTTGTTTTTGTTCTGCTTGCTTACGTGCTTAAGGTTCTTGAGTTCGTAATCTTCAAGCTGAAGGTTTAAACATTGGCGGTTGTAGGCGTCCCTCTCGTCATTGATGGATCACATGGCGAGGGGGGCGCTAGCCTCGTAAGAACCGCACTGGCTTTAGCGAGCATTACCCAGCAGCCCATGCGTATTGTGAACATCCGGATGGATGCGCGCAAGGCCGGCCTCAGCACCGAAGATCTGCTCACCCTAAGAACGTTTGCCAGTATATGCGGCGCCCAAGTCATCGGTGGCGAACTGGGCGAAAAGAGCCTCAGTTTTATTCCGACCCGCAAGCCCAAGGGGCTAAACCAGGAGTTGGAATTCCCGGCTGATCCCGATGGGGGCCATGCCAACGCAATTGTGGTCCTGAATGGGCTATTGCCCGTCCTCGCCAAAACCGGCGTGTATAGCACCATCACCTGTCGGGGTGAAACCTACGGCAACAACGTGCTCAGCTACGACTACTTCAACAACGTCACGCTGTGCGCCCTCAAAAAGCTTGGGCTCTATGCCTATTGCGATCTTGCCACGGCAGGATTCGGAGTTGGTTCGCGTGGAGAGGTGAGCCTAGAAATTGAGCCGAGCGCTACCCAGGGGGTTCAGTGGCCGGATCGGGGACGATTGATTGCTGTCCGTGCTGTCGTTGTGGCGGGCGAACTGCCCGGCGAAGTTGCCGAGCGCGGGGTTAAACAACTTGGAAGGTTGGCTTACTACGCAAACCTATCGGTTGAGGCGGAGGCAATAACGGTCAAATCTAAAACACCTGGCGCGTATGCCACCGTTTGGGCCGAGTTTGAAAGGGGCTTTGGAGGCGCGACGGCCATGGGCGCAAGAGGCGTTCGAATCGAAGCAGTTGTTCAGAACGCCTTTGAGGCGTTCCAGGAATGGCTTCAGACCGATGCGACGGTCGATCCCTTTCTTGCCGACCAGCTTCTTCTATCGGCCGCCCTGGCGGAGGGAGAAACGACTTTCAAGATATCCAGGCTCACCCAGCGGTTTCTGACCGTGGCCTGGGTGATAAAGCAGTTCATTCCCCTTCACATCACCATCAAGGGGCAGGAAGGGCAGCCAGGCACGGTCACTATCCGCCGGTAGGCGGCTTCGCCTCGGGGCTGATTTCCGCCTCAAGAAAGTCGCCTTCACCTGCCGTCAGGTTATTCACCTGGCTATTCGCGGTGGGGGGCACCGTTACAACATCGTGTGAGCCGTCTTGCGCCTTCATGAGAGCGGCGATTACGGAACCATCTGGCGCCCAGGAAAGATGTGTGAAATCCCCGGGCGCAATCCGCACACCGGCCTCAGCAGCGTTGTTTTTCGGCGGAAACGTCATAAGTAGCAAGGGCCGGAAGCTTCCGCCGACGTAGTTGCCCACGGGCACGGCGATCAACTTCTCGTCCGGCGACATGGCCGGATCTCCGAAGGCAATCTTATCATCCTTACTTGCCACTACGACGCCTGACGTTTGGGTGTCCATTTTTCCATTAGTCGCAAATCGATTCACATCAAAAATGCATATGTCATGAGCAATCGGCGGGACGATTTTGCCATTTCTCTTGAATTTATTCCTCTGCTCATCGGGATACCAATCCGGGATTTCAGCGCCCAAGAGCGAATATATGAGGACGCCGGTTTGCTGGCCGATGTCAATTCCTATGTGCCTTGCCTGAGCCAGAGGAACCGGCGGCGGCAACTGCCCGTTTTGCATGGTCATGTCCTGAATAATGAGAGCCTGGTCGCCTGCTTCTCGGCTAAGAACAGCAATGATATAGTGCTTATCTTTGCTCCAGAGCGCTTTTACGAAACTGTTGCCATAGGTGGCAAAACTGGCCATCCCGTTTTGTCCACCCTCCTCTGAACTGGTGCTGCTTTGCGAGGAGTTTTTGTTGTAGGGCGGAAGCAGTTGTTTGGTATCGCCGGTGTTCGCATCGACCTGAAGGATCGTTCCACCCGAGATCATGAGGGCGGTCGGATTTGCTTCATCGGCTGCTCCTTTGTCGCCGGGAACGGTAAAGCTTAGAAAGCCCTTGGGGCGCTTGTCCGTCGTCCGACGCTCGATTAAGCCTTTTTCGGTATTCCAGCGATAAAGATGCGGTTCGTTATTTTCTCGGTCGCTTTCAAAGAACAGCCTTCCGCCATCGGCCCGCCAGGTTACGTTCTGGTCATAGGAGCCGGTTTTATAGTCGGGCGAGACGGTGATCTTTCCATCGGAATGGATGATTACGGCCTGGGCGCCATCTCCCTTGGTCTGTATCGCCGCGATGTCTCCATAAGAGGGCGATGGTCCATAAAGGAGATCCGGATCGCCCCGCTTGCTTAGCAGCCAATAAAAGCCGTAGGCGGCGGCGAGCAGGATAACTACGAATATGATCGTGCGCTTAACCAAGCGGCGGTTAATCTGAGCGGTAGGTTGCATTTCGGTTTATGTTCGTAACTCTAAGTTCAAACAGTACAGACGCGAATGAGTTCCCTTGTGGTGTTGGGGACAAGCACCGCTACACTTGCTTGCAACGGATTTTTATCACGGTAGAGTAGGGGAGGATTTAGCGCCTCCCCCCTCATCGAACCGGACGTGAAGATTTCCCTCATCCGGCTCACCTGTTGGATTTGGTCTTTCGCG
>DASXZH010000053.1:0-18413 GCA_036502005.1 Fimbriimonadaceae bacterium | reverse complement strand
CGAATTCCAGCTAGCTTTCTAGATAAAAGGCTAAGGAAAACGCTCTGGGCGGCGTCCAGAGGGCATGGAGTCGCCTTTCTGGGCCCGATTCGTGAGGATTCCGCTCCGTTCAGGTTCAAAAATGTGTATAACGACAAGCCTCACGGGAGAGGTTTGGGGTCTTGTCAAAGTTTAATTTAGTTGTCGCGAAGCATTGTTATCAGTGAGCAATAGCTTTTGCTTTGCGCCTGCTCACTCGGCCGTTAAAATGTCGGCGCCGTTTCGGGTTATGGCCACCATATGCTCAAAGTGGGCGGAGTTCTTTCGGTCGCCGGTGCGGACGGTCCAGCCATCGGCGTCTTGGTTCACGCGCCAGGTACCCACGTTTACCATGGGTTCGATGCAGATCGTTGTCCCTTCCCGAAGCTTTTCGCCGGTACCGGGTTTGCCAAAGTTAGGCACGCTGGGCTCTTCGTGGATCGAGCGGCCGATGCCGTGGCCGACGAGGTCCTTTACGACGGCGTATCCGTTGGATTCCACGTATTTCTGAACGGCCGAACCAATATCCCCGGTCGTGTTTCCCGCTTTGGCCTTAGCAATCCCCTGATAAAGGCTTTCCTTGGTGACGTTCAGCAGCCGCTGGGTTTCCGCCGATATCTCGCCGACAGGGAACGTCCAGGCGCTATCTGCATGGTAGCCATCCAGATGAACGCCGAAATCCAGGCTAATGATATCGCCCTCAACGAGGGGCACATTGCCGGGAATGCCGTGAACGACGACGTCGTTTACGCTAATGCACGTGGCGGCGGGATAGTTGCGATAGCCGAGGAAACTGGGAGTCGCGCCGGCATCTCGGATCAGTTTTTCGGCAAGGTCATTTAGTTGCTTGGGGGTTACGCCGGGTTCAATCTTCTCAGAAACTTCGCGAA
This sequence comes from Fimbriimonadaceae bacterium, assembly GCA_036502005.1. GTDB lineage: Bacteria > Armatimonadota > Fimbriimonadia > Fimbriimonadales > Fimbriimonadaceae > DASXZH01. Next base: position 17,505 of record DASXZH010000053.1, on the reverse strand, counting down.
GGGTGCGGGCTAGGATTTTTCCCGCGGCGCGCATTTTTTCGATTTCCGGTGATTTTTTAAGAATAACCATTATGTGATTTTCGATTTTCGATTGTCGATTTTCGATTTTCGATGGAAGGTATTCCCACCTCCTAAGCGTTCCGTCTATCCCCAATCGACAATCGACATTCTTGCCTCCCTCCCAGGGAACTGGGGAGGGGGTTCATTTACATATCGGTAATCTGACCAAAAATCTCGTGCGGAGAGCCTTGCCCATCCACGCGCAGCAGCATTCCCTTGCCTTCATAGTAGTCGATTACAGGTTTCGTCGTCTCGTTAAATACGTGCAATCGGAGCTTGATTGTTTCAGGCGTATCGTCAGAACGAACGATGAGCGGGCCGTTGCACTTATCGCACAGGCCTTCTCTTTTTGGCGGTTTGGTTTGAGCCTGATAGATCTCGCCGCATTTAGTGCAGCCCATTCTGCCCGCCAGTCTGCCTACCACAACTTCTTCGGGGACCTCGATGGAAACCACTTTGGTGAGGTGCTCATCCATATCGCCTAGGATCTCTTCCAAGGCTTCCGCTTGTCTCACAGTTCGTGGGAAGCCATCAAGAATGAAGCCGTTCCGGCGAAGGTCGTTTGATCGCAAACGCTTAGCCATCATCTCGACGGTGACGCCGTTTGGGACGAGTTCGCCGTGATCGATGTATCGTTTGGCCAAACGGCCAAGATCAGTTTCCGCCTCGATTTCCTTGCGAAAGATGTCGCCGGAAGAGATCGGTTTTGCACCGAATTTCTCTTCCAGCAAGCTGGCCTGGGTTCCTTTACCTACGCCAGGGGGACCAATGAGAACGAGCCTTATAGGTTCCGCCACAAACTACGTCCCATACTGTCTCATGATCAGGTTGGCTTCGACCTGTCTCATCGTTTCAATGGCTACCTGAACCATGATGAGCAGAGACGTTCCACCAATGATGTTAAGGTTCGTTCGTGGAAGGCCAAGCGCGGCCGGACCGACGTATTGAACCAACGCGATTACGGTTAAGAAGCCTGCTCCCGCAACGGTAACTCGAGAGAGAATGCCGTCCAAGAAGTCCTTCGTCTGCTTGCCAGGCCGAACTCCAGGGATAAAAGATCCGCTCTTCTTTAGGTTATTCGCTATGTCTTCCACGTTGTATTGGATGGCAGTGTAGAAGTATGTAAAGAAGAAGATCAGGATTGCATAAACGATCGCGCCGACGAAACCATATGGCCAGGGCCCGCCGGGGTTCATCCACGTTCCGATGGTGAGCAGCGCATTGTAAATTGCCTTGTTGCTGTGCTCAAAGAAGGTCGCAAACTGAATCGGAATAAACAGGAGCGAGACCGCGAAGATGATCGGGATAACGCCCGCAGTATTGACGGGAATAGGCAAATAGCTGGTATTCCCACCCATCGCGCGAGTCCCCATCTGCCTTCTCATATGCTGCATGGGAATGCGGCGCTGGGCGGTGGTAAAGAGAACGATGACCCAAGTGGTGCCCAAGAAGATCAAGCCCAGAGCGATGGCAGCCCAAAGGCTTATAGCGCCTACATGCACCTGGTCTTGAATCGACGAGAACTGATAAGGAATCGAAAGCACGATTCCGGCGAAGATCATGAGCGAAACGCCATTGCCGATGCCTTTCTCAGAGATCTGCTCTCCCAACCAGACCATGAACATTGCGCCCGCAGTCCAGAAAAGGATGGTGGTGGCCTCGGTTACCCAGGTTCCGGTTGGAATGGCTTGGGACATCTGCTGATAGAAGCCCATACCCTGTAGGATGCAAAGAAAGAGGCTCAAAAACCGAGTTCGCTTGTTATTCGTCTGGCGAGCATATTCGCCGCCTTCTTCCTGTTCCTTCTTCCAAGCGGGAAGAGCGGTGGTGAGAATCTGCATGATAATCGAAGCCGTGATGTACGGGTTCAGACCCAATGCAAAAATCGAGAGGCGTCGCAGCGCACCGCCGCCGAGAACGTTTGCCAACTGGAAGAAGGGGTTGTTCTTAACAATGTTGTCCATGATCGACTGGTTGATGCCAGAGATCGGACAGGGGATATTGACTCCCAGAACGAAAACCCCGAACATCGCGACGATGAACAGAATTCTCTTCTTAAGATCCGGATCTGCCCAGGCTTGCCGAAAGGTTTCGAACAAGCCAATTGTTAGACCACCCTGACGCGCGTCCGGTGTGATCGAGCCGCCGAAGATGCTCACAGGTTAATAATCTCTCCCTTCGCCGCTTCAATGGCCGCTTGGGCGGCCTTGCTAAAGCGGTGGGCGCTAACTTTCAGCTTCTTGCTCAGGGAGCCGAAGCCAAGAATCTTCACGCCGTCTTTGCCAGCTTGAATGATGCCGATTTTTAGCAGAACGTCGGGTGTAACCTCTGCTCCTGCTTCAAACAGCTTCTCTAGATCGTCAAGGTTGACGATCGCATATTCCTTGTGGTTGATGTTGCGGAAGCCCTTCTTTACGGGAAGCCGGCGCTGGATTGGCGTTTGGCCACCTTCAAAGTTGGGGTGGATTTGGCGGCGAGCCTTTTGGCCCTTGGTACCTCGGGTGGAGGTTTTACCCATGCCACTTCCGATGCCACGGCCAATGCGCCGCTTTTTAGATGTGCTGCCCTCGTTGGGGCTAAGTTCATGCAAACTCACTTCTTATCTCCTTTCGGTGCTGCCTTGGGCTTGGCGGCTGCTTTCGCAGGAGCCTTTTCGGCTTTTGCGGCCGGCTTAGCTGCAGGCTTCTCGGCTGGCTTTGCCGTTACTTTAGCGACGGGCTTGGCAACCTCTTTCTTGGCTTTTGGCTTCGATGTGTCGGCCTTTGCCACCTTTGCAGGCTTGGCTGCTTTAACCTTTGCCGGTTTCGGCTCAGATGTTGTTCGCGCAGCTTTGGGTGCAGCCTTGGCTCGGGTCTTTGTCCCTTCGCTTTCCTCGACGGACAGCAGGTGCTTTACGCGATGAACCATGCCACGAATGGTGGGGGTGTCATCGTGCTCGATTACCTGGTGCAATTTTCGCAGACCGAGGGCCTGGACGGTTGCGCGGTTTCGGGCGGTATTGCCGATAGTGCTCTTTACAAGCTTAATTCGCAGCATCCGCTTCCTCCTTTCGGGCTTTGGCAAGCCACGGTACGAGCTCGTTCACGTCGATGCCTCGCGTATTGGCAAGATCTTCGGGAGTGTTGAGTCCCTTAAAGGCTTCGATAGTTGCGTAGGCCATGTTGATCGCATTACGGCTGCCAAGGCTCTTGGCAAGCACGTTGTGGATGCCCGCAGCTTCAAGACAAGCTCGAACTGCGCCGCCCGCTTTAACGCCCGTTCCGGGGCTAGCGGGGCGAAGGACCACATGCGAGGAACCGGCGACCGCTCTCACTTCGTGAGGAATCGTTTCGCCGATCATCGGGATCTTAAACATCGCTTTTCTGGCTGCTTCCTCGGCCTTTCGGATCGCATCCGGAATGCCTCGGGCTTTGCCAAGTCCTACACCAACGCTGCCTTTGTTATCGCCCACGACCACGAGGATCGACCAAGAAGCCGTTTTTCCACCCTTGTGGGTTTTAAAGACTTTATTGGTACGGACAACACGGACATCGAGTTGCGGACCATCTGTGGCACGGCTGTCGCGCTTGCCACTCAATCGGTTCATCATTCTCATCTTAAAACTCCAACCCTGCTTCGCGGGCTGATTCCGCTAGGCTGGCCACACGGCCATGGTATTGGAACCCGCCTCGGTCGAAAACGACCTTGGAGATTCCCTTGCCCTTAGCTCGCTCTGCAATTGCAGCACCAACGGCTTTGGCGCCATCCTTGTTGCCCTTGGCGCCCAAGGATTTTTCCAGGGTGCTAGCGCTAACCAGGGTTACGCCTTGCGCGTCATCGATGAGTTGAGCAGAAATATGCTTCAGACTTCGAAACACGGCAAGCCGAGGCCGCTCGGAGGAGCCTTCGAGCTTCTTACGCAGTCTTACGTGCCGCGCGATTCTTTGTTCTGATTTCTTTAAGTTCGCCATTTAGATAAAGCTCCTTACTTCTTAGCAGCCGCTCGCTTACCGGCTTTTAACTTGACGACTTCGCCGATGTAGCGAATACCTTTGCCCTTGTAAGGCTCTGGTTTTCGCACCTTGCGGATGTCGGCAGCCATCTGTCCAACGAGGACCTTGTCGATTCCCTGAACGTTAATCTTCTGGGAACGGCCTTTTTCTTCAGCCGGAATCTCAAAGGTGATTCCAGGAGCTGCTTCGATGGTGACCGGGTGAGAGTAGCCCATGTTCAGAAGCAGGTTTCTGCCTTGCAACTGAGCACGATAGCCGACGCCGATGATTTCGAGGCCCTTAGTGTGGCCCTTGGTAACGCCTTGAACAGCGTTATCGATCAGCGTTCGAGCTAGGCCGTGCTGGCTTCGGGCGAACCGATCGTTATCGGGCCGGGTAACGGTTAGGGTGCCTGCATCTTGCTCGACCGTAAGCTCTTTGGCTACGTTCAGCTTGATTTCTCCTTTAGGGCCTTTAACCGTGATCGCGTTGCCATCGGCAACGGAAACGGTAACGCCGTTTGGCAGGGTGATGGGAAGTCTTCCTATTCGTGACATTTACCAAACCTCACAAAGGACTTCGCCGCCGACGTGTTTACGTCTGGCATCTCGGTCCGTCATAACGCCTTGGCTGGTCGAAATGATCTGGGTGGCCAATCCTGAACGGATGGGCCGGATCTCGTCCGTCGCCTTATAAATTCGTAGTCCCGGTTTGCTTACTCGCTTGATCTTGGTGAAGACCGGCTTTCGCTTGGTGTCGTATCGGAGTTCGATACGAATTGCGGGGAATTTCGACTCTGTTGTGACTTCGAAGGACTTGATGTAGCCTTCGGCCTGCAGAATCTTCAAGATTTCAATTTTGATTTTGCTGTGCGGAATGTCGATTGTTACTAAACGTGCTTGTGCTCCGTTTCGGATGCGCGTCAACAGGTCCGCGATTGGATCGCTATGCATAAAAGGGTCCTCCGGTCTACCAACTGGCTTTGACGATGCCTGGAAGCTCACCGCGGTGTGCTTTTTCTCTCAGGCAGATACGACAGATTCCGAGGAACCGGAAATATGCTCGAGGTCGGCCACAGATGCTGCAGCGGTTATAACCTCTCGTGCTGAACTTCGGCTTGCGCTTCTGTTTAATAATTAATGCTTTCTTTGCCATTCAAACTCCCGCCGTTCCCGAACCGGTCTACGCCCTTGGGCGTACTCAGTCCGTGGCTATGTTTTTCGAACAATGTAGGATACCCGATGGGGAAATCATTTGGTTTTCGGCATTCGGCCCTGGGCATTCGGTCTTGGGCATTCGGCCTTGGGCCAGAAATACAGACGGGTGGCCAAATAAGATGCTTTGTGTTTCGCTCAAAGCCGTGTCTTGTGCCTTGTGAGGCAAGCACCCCCCTTTCGATAGGAGGCGCTTTCGACTAATTTCAGCAAATTGGCAGCATCTCTAGGATATTGGCCGAGTCCGCATGTATTATTGAGAGCCATGTCAAACCTTGACCCGATTAGCCACCTTCTTTCTCGTCGACAGCTTATGAAAGCGGCCGGCAGTATGGTTCTCTCGGCAGGGACGCTGGGCCTTATCGGCTGCGGCGGTTCTGGCACCGGGACCGGGTCTGGCAATAACCCGACCGGCTCGAAGTCATTTACAGGCCAGGTGGCCACTCAACCTGGAGTGAGTCAGTCGAGCTTGATCGTGGCGGCCGGCCTTTCGACGACCGCGATCACGAACGGGACATTTAGTGTTTCCGCCCCCACCGACGCTCCTTCGTTGGTTACGGTGTTGAACCCGAAAACGAAAGTGGTGCTGTTCATGGGGATGTATGACCCCACCATTTCCGGCACTTTTATGCTCAACGCCAAGAGCACCGCTATAACCTATTTGTTTTTCGCACTTGGAGGCTCGACGATGGCGCGAAATGGCCAGAAGGCACTCCTCGAAGCTATCAAAGCAAATGCTGCCACTACCACTTTTATAACGGTGGTGACGGAACGAATCGCCGCCAACGCGCCTCCTTCCGATCCGCAAGTTGTGGCCGCGCTATCGTCGGCTGCCAAGGCGATAGCGCCTTCGGTTGCGAATGCCGCAGCCAGAGTTCAGCCGCAAGCGGCCATTCCAACTTTATTGCTGATTCAGCCTTCGGGAGAAGTGAACGGAGTCACGTTTGTTCAACAAACCTCTGGGACGGGAAATGGTTTTAACGTTCAAAACGTTAAGCGGCGCGGGGGCTATGTTTACACGTATTTGACGGGCCACGTGAGTTCGACGGGCGTTACCACCAGCGTGACACCGCCGACCCAGGTCGGTGCCGTGTTGGAGATCGCTTCGACATCTTCCTTATTGAAGCTTGGCAGTGGCTGGTCTCCAACAGCTTCGGCAGTCGTTCCGCTGACTCTGCAAGGTTCGGACAGCAAGTCTTTGTATCAAATGGTTTTTCTGGCCCCAATCTACGGTGCGCCGACTCCCGCCTTTTTTGCCGATTCCTTGTGGGCGAAAGAAGTTCCTAAGTGGAATCAATCCCTCCTAAATCTTTGCCAGGACACATTTGTTGGATACATCGCGAACATTATATTTTCGGCGATCGGCTTCGGTGGCTTGACGTGGCTGCACGCGGAACTTGGGGTCGCAGTGGCGAACCTAACTGCGATTCCAAGCGTTGCCACCCTTCTCGCGCAAGCGGCAGGGCCTAATGTTCTTCTTAGCGATCTCGCCAACGTCAGTTTGAAGGAGTTCGTTGCAGGCGATATTTCTCAAGCCTTACTAAAAGATATCGGCGTTTTGCTAAGGACGGCCTCGGCGGAAGCTGCAGCTACCTTGGAGGCCGGCGCCTTAAGCGCTGCTGTTCTGGCCGCGATTGAAGTTGCTGTGGCGACCTTCTTGGTGGTGGGGGCGATTGGCTTGGCGGTTGACTTGGGAGCGGTGGCGATAGACACCTCGGTTGGCGATCGAGGAGATTTGTTCACGGCGACGGTTGTAAAGCAGACGCTGATTCTCTCGCCGCTGGCTCCCAATGTCGCTCCTGGTGGCCGGGTTAGCTTCTCGGTTAAGCCCCCAACTGGTCTCACGGGAACAATCAATTACGACTGGACTCAGACTAGCCAGTTTGCGACACTATCCTCTGCCGACGGAGTTGTGGGGAACAGCATTACAACTTCCAGCACATCAGTGGATCTGGTCACGACTGGGTCGGACGCGAACCCCATTACAGTTACGGTGACGGGCTACGAGACGATTAATGGTGTGAGAACTGAGTTCGGGAAGGCCCAAACGGTAGTGAAGCTCACCACCGACCTCACCGTTGCAAGCTCTCGAACAATCGTTCTTAAGGAAAACCCGGATGGCTCGGGTCGCCAGTTTATTTATGAATTCAACTGTTTCTCTCCGGTGGCGGGCGCTAAGTCGTACCAGATCAACGGGGCAACACTTTACGACTACCAATATGCTCGTGGCGCGCCACCAGTGGACACCAAACTGGATACAGATATGGATTTCGTTTCCTATCAGATTCCTGCGGATGGTTCGCAATCCTTCTTCAACATCGGTGGAATCGGTTACATGAATCCCGAGTTAAGTGTAGAAAGTGGTGGCTATTTCCCGGGCAACGGCCTCGGGCAGGTGGGTTCAATCGTTGCGGCGGTCGATGCGGAGCCGAATCCGACGGTTACGATTACGTTCTAAGGGGAAATGTCTTGTGTGTTATGTTTTGTGTGCCGGGCCATAAAACGATCGACGATTGTCTGTACTGTTTGCCCGGTAGTAGGGACTCAAATTAGATCGATTTTGAAGTGCGAAGTTGCACATCGAGCAAGGCGCAATACATAAAACACAAAACATTCGACATCCCACGAAAAATCACGCAAAATGGAGGTGGAATGAGTCTTCTGAAGAAAATCTTTGGCTCACCCGAGCCGGAGCAGATAACGCTGGTGGCGGACATTGCGCTTGGCCGCACGGATGAACCGGGCCGCTTCGCTTCGGGTTGCGGTTTTCCTTGGACACCCGCCTTGCAAGAAGAGTGGGATAAGCGCTACACCCGTTGCTCGGGTTGCAATGTTTGGGTGAAAGGTAAGCGCACACTTTGGTGCGAGATCTGCAAAAACAAAGGCATATGAACGATCGCGACCCCAAAGAGCGATTTTCCTGCAGGGTTGCCAATTATGTTAAATACCGCCCTTCGTATCCGGCAGCGGCGATAGAAGTTTTAAGAACCGATTGCGGATTGAAGCCGGGCGCTGACGTGGCGGATATAGGTTCGGGCACGGGCATTCTCACAACCCTACTTATTAAGGCCGGAGCTACTGTTTATGCTATAGAACCGAACGCTGGAATGCGCGGTGCGGCGAAGCAGGGCATTACCGACTCGCGTTTTCACAGCGTGGATGCATCGGCAGAACACACAACCCTGCCCAACGCGAGCATTGACCTGATAACGGCCGGGCAAGCTTTTCACTGGTTCGATCAGGATGGGGCCAAGACTGAGTTCAAGCGTGTTCTCAAACCGGGCGGCTGGGTGGCTTTGATTTGGAACGATCGCGCCAGCGGCGGCTCGCCCTTCATGGAGCAGTACGAGGATCTGCTTCACAAGTTTTCGCCAGAATACGCGGAAGTGTGCCACCGCAATTTGGAAGCGCAGCAACTTGCTCCGTTTTTCAAGGACTCTCAAATGCAAACGGCGACAATGCCCTACATATTGCCTATGAATTACGAAGAACTGGAGGGACGCCTGCTGTCTTCTTCATACACGCCTCAAGAGGGAGAACTTGGACATGAAGCGATGTTGGATCGCTTGAAACAGATATTTGAAGCGACAGCCGTTAATGGCAAAGTTGAGTTTGTTTACGAAACCATGGTCTTTTATGGCCAGATGTAGCTCCGCCGTAAAGTTCGTGCGGTTATTCCGGCATGCTTTTCGAGTTGCAAGGTGGTTTCTAGCTAGTAATTTGTCTGGCTTTACTTCGACAAAAGTTATTGCGCACAAAATCATAAAAAAACCGAAATTGGGCTTTCTATGATGCACCAAAAGCTATAAACTCCATTGTCTGGCGGGACAATGGGGATATAAGTGCTATGAACAACTTCTGGTTTACAAAAGGGTGCGCAGTTGGGTACGCGTTGATGCTTTCTTTTACGATTGCGGCCGCACAATCTTATTATCACGGCGATAGCCGCATTCTCGTACCTGAATCGACCCGAGGTAAGGGCGACGGCTCGAATCATACCAACTATCTGATCTCGAATACCACCGTGCTTGCACCAGGGACCGCGTTCGCCAATCCAGATTTTTTGCCGGACACATCATTGGTTTCCGGCTACACACCAGCCACCGTTCGAACTGGTTACAATTTGCCATCTACAGGAGGGAGCGGTGCGATCGCAGTGGTAGTAGCTTACGATTTCCCAACTGCTCTCGGGGACTTCAACTATTTTTCAAGCTATTTCAGTCTTCCTATCGAGAGTTCTAGTGCGGTTACTGCGACGACTAACAAGAGTTTTCAGATCGTCTATGCGACGGGGACCAAGCCCGCAAGCGGCCTTTTGTACGGCTGGTGTGGAGAGGCGGCACTAGACATGGAGTGGACGCATGCAATTGCGCCCAATGCGAAGATTTACTTAGTTGAAGCTGCCTCTGATTCAAATGCGGACCTAGATTATGCGGTGAGCATTGCCGCTGCCTTACCTGGGGTTAAGGAAATTTCAATAAGTTGGGGCCTTGCGGAGATATCTACGGAGATGGCCCGCGATATTACTTATGAAAAGGTTCCGACTGGCGTAGTGGTTTTTGCAACGACGGGGGACGAATCAAACGTCGACTACCCTGCAGCGTCTCCTTATGTTGTTGCTGTGGGCGGCACGACCTTGCATGTTTCACCCACGGTTGAAGAATACGCTTGGGATGGCACTGGCGGCGGCATTAGCGCGTATGAGTCACGTCCTGCCTTTCAAGATGCAGTTGAGGGAATCGTCGGCTCCAAGCGCGGAACTCCAGATGTCGCTGCGATTGCGGATCCATCAACTGGCGTGGCTGTCTATAGTTCAAGCGCGTTCGCCCCATCGCCAGACTGGGAAGTCCTTGGAGGCACGAGCGTATCGTGCCCTGTTTACGCTGCTATTACGAACCTCCGCGGTTACTTCACACGCGATTCGGTCCGAGAAAATGAGCGGATTTATCACGATCTGGGCGGGTCATATTTTAGAGACATTATATATGGACAGTCGGCAAATGAGAATGCGGCAGTGGGCTACGATTTGTGCACCGGCGTTGGCTCTGCGGTCAGCCTTTTCCCTACCTATACGACTAAATTGCTCTCAGCCAACTCCGCTTCTATTTACAATCGTTACGGCAGTTCAACGCAAGTAAGTGAAAGCACGATCCTGGCCGCCCTGGCCAGTAATGACGGAAACGCCTACAGTATCACGTCCGTGCCAACTTCTTTGGGCCAGGAGGCGGGCATGTTTGTATCTTTTGCCGCAATCGAGCCATTTAGCGGCTTGGTCTCGGCGACTTTCACCATGACGAGTAAAGCACCCGCTGGAGCGGCGCTAAGCGTCAATGCCCTCGATTACAACAAGAGCGATAAAACCTATGGAAGCTACGTCCTTCAGGGATCGCTAACTGTCGCAAGCAGTACACCGACGATTAGTATAACTCTCAGATCTAGTTTCATTAGTTCTGGTAACACCGCTTCCATCGTTGTTGGAGTTGTACGCCCGCCCAGCGTTTCGAGCGCGGCATTCACATACTCGGTAGATTCTATCAGCTTGCTGGAAACCGAAGTGCCGGCTTGGGATATAAACGCGCCTCTATAGGAAAGCGGTGAAAGCTTGCTTTTTGGTCTATCACTAACCTTCGTGCCCCTACGGTTGATCCAAGGCCTTACCAATAATAATGCTGTGCAAGGGCAGCCTTGCATTAGAGGGTCATGGCTTACGGAAGGTTTGTACAAGAATATCGAAAGGGGTCCGTAAATGGGGCCTCCCCTGTTCAGCTCATCATCATGCTTTATGATGGGGCGCTAAAGAACATGGAGGCAGGAAAGCATGCGATTTTGCAGAAAAACCTCCAAGGGCAGAATCAGTCGCTTCAAAAAGCGCAAAAGATCGTGATGGAACTCATGTCGTGCCTGGACATGAAAGCCGGCGAAGATGTTGCCAAGAACCTTCTCGCGCTTTATACCTACGTTTTAAATCAGCTTATTCAGGCAAATGTGCATGACGACATCGCACCGGTGGATCGCTCGATGAAGGTCTTCAGCGACCTTAGAGAAAGCTGGGTGCAGGTTGAAAGCACACAACGAGGATTACAAAGTGAAAAGCTCGCCTCGTGAATCCGACCAACTTCTTGTGATAACGCTTGCCATGGAGGCGGCGATTATCTCTGACAACTGGCTGGAGTTTAGTCAGCTAGTGGAAAAACGTGGCGAACAAATTCGGTCCATTAAAGAGCCTTTGCCGGATGACGTGCTCCTTCAAATCAACGAGATCGATAATCGCATGCTTCTTTCGATGTCTAAACGCAAGAAAGTCATTGCCGAGAAAATGTCGAAGACGGCGAAGTTTCGGAAGAGTTTGAAGGCTTACTAGTCGAAGGTCGAAGGTCGAAGGTCGAAGGTCGAAAGACGGAAAGCTGACTCTTGGTGTTTTTCTCCAGAACCCAACCGTCTGGACTCAAGGGACCGCGTCCCCTCCGACTTTCGACCTTCGACTTTCGACCTTCGACTAATAAACTTGCATTTTGCCTCGTACACAACACTGAGAACTCAGCACTTGCCCCCGGGGTACAATCCCATCCATGCTGGACATGGAACAGCAAGAAGCGCTGTCGAATTCTTTATCGAGAATAGACGCTATTGGAGGTCATCTTTGACTTACCTTCACTTCAGCGTCAAATCAGCGAGCTAGAAGAGAAATCTTCCTCACCCAATTTTTGGGACGATCCAACACAAGCGAACCAAGACCTGCGCCGTCTTTCGCGTTACCGGGATATTTACACGCCATTCGCGAAGCTTAGGAAAACTGGCGAGGACATCGCCGAACTTTATGAAATGCTTCACGACGACCCAAGTCCCGAGCTCGAAAAGGAAGCGGACGCCATGGCTCGCACCTTTCTTAAGGATCTTGACAAGTACGAGCTCGAAACCCTTCTAAGTGGCGAGCACGACTCACGCAATGCTCTGCTAGAAGTCAACGCCGGCGCGGGTGGTTCGGAGGCCTGTGATTGGGCTGCCATGCTTCAGCGCATGTACGCCCGATGGGCGCAAGAGCACAACTATAAACTGGAGATCATCAGCGAAAACCCTGGAGACGTGACAGGCTATCGCAGCATTGCCATGCTCGTTACTGGGCCTAATGCCTACGGATATTTGAAGTCTGAAAACGGTGTTCACCGTTTGGTTAGAATTTCACCATTTGATGCAAATGCTCGCCGGCACACCTCCTTTGCAAAGGTGGAAGTGCTTCCGGAAATCGAAGAAAGCGAAATACAAATCGACCCGGATGACCTCAAGGTGGAAACCCTTAGGGCCGGAGGCGCGGGCGGCCAACACGTAAATAAAACGGAAAGCGCAGTCCGTATCACCCATCTTCCAACCGGGTTGGTTGTTTCGTGCCAAAACGAGCGCAGCCAGCATAAGAACAGGGCCAGTGCGATGATGGTTCTGGCGGCCCGACTTTCCGAACTCGAGCGTTTGGACTCCGAAGCCAAGTTGAAATCGTTTAAGAGTTCAGGCCCGGCCGAGTGGGGCAGGCAGATCCGCAGCTACGTGATGCAGCCGTATACGATGGTTAAAGACCACCGAACCGCTCATGAAACCGGCAACGTAACTGGCGTGCTGGACGGAGGAATTGACGGATTCATCGAAGCCTTCCTGCGTCAAAAACCCTCGGAAGACCAGTACGTAGAATAGGACGCCGAACAGAGCCATCCCTTTTAAGCGTCTTCATAGCGCAATCCTGCAAACAATGATGATAGTTCCAATAGCTCTCTTAGTTCTCGCCCAAACTGCTACTGCCCCTGACCTACCGCCAGGAGTTAACAGCGGTGTGGTTGGTGCTTTCTACGTTGTGGAAACCAAGCTGCAAGCGAAGGATTTTGCAGCGGCTGAGAATAAGGCAGACCTCCTACCGAAACGAAATATCAAGATCGGTTGGGACACCAGCGCCGTTCCGCAGAGCTTCCGCAACGACTATACGTTGGCCTGTAAGAAGGCGATTTGCGACTGGAATATGGCGGAGAAGGTTCACATCGCCATTGCCGATAACCCAGATATCACCTTTTCGTTTGTAAACGCCCTTCCGAAAGAAGGCGATGCCGCCTTTCCTGCGGGGGCGACTTTTAAGTGGGATGACGGCCCGGACCGGTTTGCCGTGCAAATTGCTTTGCATCGACTGGAAACCGAAGATGACACCACTCCGGCGGATGTACATAACGAAGTGGCGTACGCCATTGGCCAATATCTCGGGTTAACCGAAATGCCGCGCTTTAGCACTTTTTCAACTAGGACCGACCAGAACACGGAAACAATAATTGGCATTAACGACTACGAGAAGACTTTGGTGGCAAATACCCTGGATAGCGCCGACCAGCTTCGCGCATTGGTAGCTTCTAAGTCTACGGTGGACGTGCATAATCCCGAGTTGTTGCTTAGCACTGCAGATATTACGGGTGTAACCGGAACCCAATATATGCCGCTGCAGATATCGTTCACGATTCAAAACCTTGGCGATGCTGACCTGAAGCTTTTTGTATTGCCCGACTGCAGTTGTCTCCGGCCCATGGCGCCTCCACTTGTGAAACCTCACTCGACAGCAACGATTTATGCAGACGTTAACACGGCGGATTATCCGGGGCACCTCAACCATAGTTTGATGATTTACACGAATGCCCCTAACTTCCCTCTTGCTCAAGTTCATGTTCAAATGGACATTGCCCCGCTCTACCGATTTGTGCATTCCGGCCCGGACGGCATGCAAGTGGGACCGAATGGTTTGGATATGGATGTTTATCTTTTTGAATCCAAACAGGTCAATATCGAGCCGTTGACAGCGCGCATTTTGGGGCCAAAGGGCAGCGTTACGTTTCAGAGCTGGTCTGGCGTTTTACCGTTTGACGAGGAAGCAAAAGGCGCCTCTGAGAGCGGCTATAAGTTCCATATCCACTTTCCTCCAAGCCAAGAGAGCGGCCGAATACCGGCAACTCTTTTCATCGGAACGGCGAACGAATCATTTCGAGAACTGAATTACACTTTTAACCTACAGAAGGGAATCGTTGCGCTTCCGTCGCAACTCTATTTGGGAAGGCTGAACGGAGATAAGACAAAGGGCTATTTCATGGTTTCACGACCTGGCAAGAAATTTCACATCCTTAAAATCGTGCCGATGGATCCGCACTTAACCGCGAGAGTGCGCGACCTTGGGAACGAGGATCAATACAGAGTGGATGTCGCTTTTTCGGGATCCTACGGATTGCCAACCTATACGAGCCAAATTAAGGTCCTTACGGACGATCCCAGCTATCCTTCGATTATGGTTCCGATTTCCGGATCAGGCCGATGAAACTCTGGTCCCTGCCGCTGATTGCTCTCGGCGGCTACGGCCTGTTTGCTCCGCCCGCCCAACCTCCTCGAAAAGATGTTCTTGTGATTTACGGGAATGTAGCCGGCTATCTGTCTCCTTGTGGCTGCACTTATCCCATGTCGGGCGGGATTCAACGCTTCGGCTCTTTTGTGAGAGAGCTGAAGGGAAACGGACACAACTCGATCACCCTGGTTATGCCTGGTGGAAACGTAGTTGGAACGGGCGAACAGAACGAGTTTAAAGCCGAATGCGTGGCGGAAACGGCCGGCGCGTTTAACGCGGCTGCGCTTGGATATTCGCTAGAGGATGCAGAACTGGGCTTGGGGCCAGCCCTGGAGATGAGCCAACTCTCCAAGGACATTTTGTTATGCTCTAGCGTTGCTCAGCACGGGCAGTATCATCTTAACGCGCAATCTTCCACCGAAGCTTTTTTAATCTCAAGCGTATCATCTAGGGCTTCTAGCTTGGCTCGCGAACTCGGCGGAATCGCGGTCCAACCCAGGCTCGCGATCAACCCTTTTCCATCCGGAATGAATGGGAAATCTCTCATTGTCAGTTTTGATGGCGATCAGACGCAAGCGGAGGAGTTTGCCCGGACCTACCCGGAAGTTGGCGTGCTTATCTACCGCTCAACTTCCGATCCGCCTGTCGCTCCCGAGCAAATTGGAAACACGTTTCTCGTGACCCCAGGCTTCCATGGGAAAAACGTTGTGACCCTGACCTTTGAGGATGGAAAGTTCGACGGGTACAACGCGACTTTACTTGGACCAGATTTCAAGAACGACCCGGATATCAGCGCGATCTATTCCGATTATCTGCACCGAGTGGATGCGGCGCATCTATTGCAGAAACTGCCCAAGCTGAAAACGGCCGCATATGCCGGTTCCCAATCTTGCCGAGGCTGCCACGAGAAAGCCTACGAGACCTGGTCCCAATCCGGCCATGCGCACGCTTATAGAGACCTGAGCGCGCAAGGTCATGGGCAAGATCCGGACTGTGTCTCCTGCCATGTTGTGGGGCTTTCCTCAAAATTCGGCTTTAACTCGGTGGCCCATACGCCCCAATTTGCCAGTGTTGGCTGCGAGAACTGCCATGGTCCGGGCGTGTCTCACAATCTCCATCCCAAAACAGTCCGTATGCCGCGAGTGAATCCAAGCACGTGCGTCAGTTGCCATACAATTGAGAACAGTCCGGGGTTCGATTATTCAACTTTCTGGCCCAAAGTTGCACACTGAATTGGGGATAAAGTGTGGATTTTAAAGATAGCAATTTTTTGATTTCGGGCTAAAATCGCAGAAAACAAGAGCATTTGCGCCCCGCTTAACCTGCACTTTCCTAGAACTGGCTACTTGCGCCATTCTGTGTTAAAAAACAACAATGATTGTGAGGCAGGAGGAGTGGGTTCCCTTGGGACCGAACCACCTGGATCCAAGAGGGCTATGGAAGGTAACGTACTCGTATCAGGACTGATTGATTCGACCACTCCCAGCCTCCGACTTTTCAAGGAAGAGGCACCTAAAAAACGGCAGGATTTTAATTCCTACGCCGTTTTTTCTTCAAATGCACAAGCGGTGGAATGGGCCCAACTATTTGCCGTGGGCAAAGTCCCATTTGTGGCTTTTGTCGGGCCTAGCGGCTGCGGCAAAAGCCATCTGCTGCAAGCCACTTCTCAAAGGATGAGAAGTGAGTTCATGAGTGACGTCGAGGTTATCGACGCCAGCACATGGGTTCTAGAACGCCGGCGTGACAGCGCCAGTCCGCTGATTTTGGATAATGTGCAGGATGCGCTCCAAAAATCGCGTGTGAAGATCCAGTTGGGTTTAGCTCTGCAGCGGAGGGTCCGGGCTTCTCGTCCCACCTTGCTCAGCTTTACCGCGACCAGGAAGAGCCAAACAATCAAGGCTTTCCTTCCAAACTCAAAGGATTGGGTTGTTTCTTCCGTAAAGCCGCCAGAGGCCACTGAGAGGGAAGTGCTGGTGAAGCACTGGGCGAAAAGAGAGGGATTGATTTTGTCAGGATCGCTTTCTTGGCTGCTAAGCCACCGGATGAAGGGCAACACTCCTACGTTGCTGGGGGCTTTGAACCGGCTTCGTCTTCATCATTCGAACTGGGCTGACCCCAGCATGACCCTCCGGGCCTGCGGCATGTTGAACATGTTCTTTGCTGATGACAGCAGTTGGGATTTACGCGAACACCTCTTTGTGAGCGCTCAAGAGTATTGCCATGGGCACTCCCAGATTTGCCCGGCTGAGCTTGCCATTTTTGCCTTACGCAGATTGGGCGATATCTCTGAGGTTGAAGTCGCCAGCTTTTTTGAGATAGAACCGGCCCAGGCCCATGCGATTGCTATTCAGTTCGAAACGAGGGTTTCTAACCCGGAAAATACGTCGGAGCTTAGCGAGGTTTTAGGATTTTTGAGATTTGCGATTGCGAGATTGGTAGAGGCCTGATTTAGCTTTGGCCTTGTTCCTGAGCTTTTTTTGCTGACTTTTCGGAGCCCTCTCTCCCGGTTCGCTCGGGGACTCACTCACCGACCTCTCTCGCGGAGGAGAGAGATTTGGGTTCAGCGGCTTTTGCGGACCTAGCTCCCAAGCGGAACCTTTACGAACCGACCTGAGGAGACATGTTGGGGCTCGGCGGCTTTCACGGGCTACTTACCGAAACATAGCTTAACGATCTCCGCAAGATGTTGTAGCAACACGAGATCTTTGGGCAGCCGCGAAACCCAAATCTCCCTCCTCCGCGAGGGAGGTCGGTGAGGCACGAACCGCATAGGCGTTAAAATAAGGTTTAGAGGGCTACTTTCAAAGGTTTGTCGCTCGCGCCTCTCCCGGTTCGCGGACTCACCGACCTCTCCATCCGGGAGAGATTTGTGGCTGCAAAAACGCCAAGGTTTCCTTATTTTAAC
>DASXZH010000052.1:0-32084 GCA_036502005.1 Fimbriimonadaceae bacterium | reverse complement strand
CCTTTCTTCAGGAAATGGCCGAGCTACCGGCAATCTCGTAACAACCCAACTTACAATCAAGTTCTAAGAGATATTTAGATATCTCTGCCGAAAAACTTGGCCAATTCGTTTAGTTCTTTAGCTAAAGTAGTGAACTGATCTGGCGTAAGCGCCTGTGATCCATCGCTCAACGCTTTACTTGGATTGGGGTGCATCTCCACCATCACGCCATCGGCTCCCACCACAACGGCGGCCTTGGCCATCGGCGAAACGTAACGGGCGACACCGGTGCCATGAGACGGGTCTACGATAACCGGCAAGTGAGAATGCTCCTTGAGAACGGGCACAGCCGCCAAGTCGAGGGTGTTCCGCGTGTAGCTGCGGTCCAGAGGCATAATGCCCCGCTCGCACAGAATCAAATGGGGATTATTTTGATTGAGAATGTATTCGGCAGCAAGCAAGAATTCGTCAATCGTGGCAGAAGGGCCGCGTTTCAAAAAGACAGGTTTACCGCTTTTCCCAGCCTCGATCAAGAGAGGGAAGTTCTGCATGGAACGGGCGCCGATCTGCAGGATGTCAACATATTCGGACACCAAGGGAACCGCTTCACCGCTCATCACTTCGCTGATGGTAACGAGCCCTTCCTCTTCGCCGACTTTCTTGATAATCTTGAGGCCCTCTTCGGCAAGACCCTGAAACGCGTACGGGGAAGTTCTTGGCTTAAATGCGCCACCCCTCAAAACCTTCACCCCAGCCGCCTTTACGATCTTTGCGGCGGTGGAAAACTGCTCGTAGGATTCGACCGAGCAGGGCCCCCCCATGATTGTAAAGGTGCCTGGCCCAATTGAGACGCCTTTGACCGTCACCGTTGTAGGCATGCGTTTCCATTCCATGGAAGCAAGTTTGAAAGGACGGCTGACGTGCTGAACTCGGCTGACGCCAGATAGTGAGCCTAGAACGCCCTCCAACGAGGAGCGGAGTTCGGGGGGCACGGCGCTCGGTATGCCAATAGCCACATGCTCGCCGGGAAGGACCAGAGGCTCAAGCCCAGCTTGCCGGATGGCATCGCATACCCCCTCTACATCCTTTTCCGTGGCCGAAAACTGCATTAAGACGATCATTCAAACACAGAATACCGGCAAGGGAATCCCGAATCTCGAATCTCGAATCTCGAATGTCGAATGAATTGGTTGAGAGACATCACTATAGTTCCGGTCATTCCATCGGCATGAAGTTGACTTCGCAACTTGTGCTGAATGTATCCTTCTGCTATGACCGAGTCCCAAATGAAAGAAAGGACCAAGCGATTTGCGCTTCTGTGTTTGTCCATGGTTGATCAACTTCCGCGAAATCGGGCTTCAGAGGTCTACGGCAAACAACTACTGCGATCATCCTCATCGGTTGGAGCAAACTACCGGGCGGTCTGCAGGTCTCGTTCAGATCCAGACATGATATCAAAGCTAAGCATAGTTGAGGAGGAGGCGGATGAGTCGGCTTATTGGGTTGAGCTGTTGGTTGCTTCGGGAAATATTGACGAAGAGAATGCATCGCCCATACTAAAAGAGGCAAACGAAATCACAGCCATAGCAGTTGCTTCCCGCCTGACTCTCAGGCGCAAAGCCAGAAAAACGTAGTTGCGTATGTTGGTCGAAAGTGGCATACTGGATTCAGCTTGGTCATGTTTATGCCGTTCCCCACTCGACCTTCCAGATTCAATATTTATCCGGCTGCCCCAATCGACATTCGAGATTCGAAAATTATCCGGTTCCCCAATCGACATTCGAGATTCGAGATTCGAGATTCGAAAATTACAAGAGTTGCCTCAGCAACTCCAAAGCTCCCCCCTTGTCCAGCATCTCGTTGTTCGCCTCGCACTTCGCACTTAGCAAACAACTCGGGCAGCCCTCTACGCATGGGCAAGAGTTCAACAACTGCAAAGCGGCGCTAGCCCAAGGCCGAAGGGAGCCAAAAAGGTTCTCGGCCAACCCGACTCCGCCGGGGGTGCGATCAAACACAAAGAGCACCGGCCTAAAAGTGCCAGGAAAAGCCGAGTACCAGGCGCTTCCCAAATCATTGCGGTCACAGCCCGCAATCAAAGGGGCTACCGCCATCAAAGCATGTTCAAGCCCGTGTAATGAAGGCGTCTGCGAAAGCTCCTCATCTGCGTTTTCAGGAAAAGGAAGATCCAGCCGAACACCAAGGGTGTCGTAACTCTGGGGAGGCAGATTCAACTCAAAAGTGCCAATCAATCGCTGGCCCTCTAAAGCAAGCTGCCTATATCCAGCTACTAAATCAGTAACTTTCAGCCCTTCCAACCGGGCATCTAAGCGGCCCCAAGATTTGAGCTCAATCTCCACCTGTGGATCGATGGTCGCCTGAACCAGTGCTTGCGTATAGTAGGGAAGCTCCTTGGCCTCAACCTCGGCCTGAGATCTGGCCAGATCCAAAGACTTTACCAAGTAAGAGGCCCCTCGATGAAGATAGACGGCGCCCTCATGGGCAAACTGCATGGCTCGCCATTGCTCCATCACGCCAAGCTCCTTGCCCTCGCATAAGAGAGTCACCATCTCATTGCTGGAACCCCTGATGTTGACCCTCGAAGCAGGCGATTCATGGGCAGGGTAGTAAAACATGCCACGCGTATACTGGAGTTCTCCGGCGCGATCCAAACCCTCTGCGACTTCAAAGCTGGTAGGCCCAAATGCTTCTAACTCCGATGGAGAGATCGGTCTCTCAAAAGCCGCACACTTTAGATGCTGCGCCAAAATCTGCTTATTGAAAGGATTAATGGCCACGCTGTCGCTGTTGGCTTCCAAAATCCGGTGTGGCTCAATTACCAAGAACTGTTCCAGAGGGTCGTCTTGCGCGATCATGATTGCCAAGCCCTCGCGCGTGCCTCGCCCGGCTCGGCCGGCCTGCTGCCAGAAGCTTGAAATTGATCCCGGGTATCCGTTCATCACGACGGCATCCAGCCCGCCAATATCCACTCCCAACTCCATAGCGTTCGTCGCTGCCAAGCCAAGGAGCTTGCCCTTAAAGATGGCGCTCTCTATTTGCCTTCGTTCCTTTGGCGTATAGCCGGAACGGTAGCTCTCCACCAAGTCGGGCGAGATCCTGCCTGTCTTAGCTAACCGGTCTCGCGTGTAGCGGAGAACCAACTCTGTTGTTACCCTGGCCCGGCAGAAAGCGATAGATCGCTGGCCGGATTCGCACAAGGTAGCTAAGATCTCCGAAGTTACAATGTTTGGGCTCAACCTTGTTTGGTCCTCCAGCCGAGGCGGGTTCCAGAAGACAAAGGTTCGTTGGGCTTTGGGCGACCCGTCGTCTTCGATCAGGTGGCATTTACGGCTTGTAAGCTTAATAAAAAGCTCTCGCGGGTTGCCGATGGTCGCACTGCACCCTATAATTTGGGGGCGGTTATGGTGCCATTCGCAGAGCCTGATCAAACGGCGAAGCACGTTCCCCACATGGGATCCAAAAACGCCCCGATAGACATGCATCTCGTCAAGCACGATCACGCGGAGCGATTTCAGAAACTTTGTCCACAACTCGTGGCTGGGCAAAATGCCCAGGTGGATCATGTCGGGGTTGCTTAGGATGATGTTGGCGTTCTGCCTGACGGCAGCCCGTCGAGATTTCGGCGTATCACCATCGTAAGTCGAGGCTCGAACATCATCGCCCGGGACCAGCATCTCCACCTTGCCCAGTTGGTCCTGCGCCAAAGCTTTGGTGGGGAACAAATAAAGGGCCTTACAGTTTGGCTCGGTCAGGCACCTTTGAATCACGGGCAAGTTGTAGCAAAGCGTTTTTCCGCTATTGGTGCCGCTAACGACAACCACGTCTTGGCCATCATGAATGGCATCGTAGGCTTCAGCTTGGTGGGTAAAGAGCTTGTTGTATCCGAGCGTATCCAGGCGCGCGGTTAGGCGAGGGTGCATGGGGCCGTGCACTTCCTGATAACGCCCGGCTCTGGGAGGAAACGTTGCCACGTGGGATATCTGGGCCGCTAAAATCGGGTCGCACTGTAGCGCCGTTAACAACTCTGAATCAGGGAGTTCAGTCAAGGTCGTCCAAAACTTTATCCGCGTCCCGTAACTGCTTGCGCGTTGTCCAGCGAACGGCATAAACGCTGATTACAAACAGCAACGAGAGGGGAACGGCCATCATAAGCATGGTTAAGGGATCATTGCTGGGCGTAACGATTGCAGAAATCAAAAAGATCCCGACGGTTGCCTGGCGCCAGTTCCGGATGAGAGTATCGGGTGAAAGGAGGCCAATTTTTCCAAGAACAAAAACAACAAGGGGCAACTGGAATCCGACGCCAAACGCGAGCAGCATCTTAAGGGTAAAGCTTACGAGTATGGCTGGGTCCTGATTAAGCCCGGCGCCTGGGAATTCGTCGAAGTAACTTGTGAACCAAATGTAGGCGCTCGGGAGTGTGAACCAACAGAACACGCAGCCCATTAGAAAAAGCAAAAGCGAAACGGGCGAGACAGACGCGACGACTTTCCTTTCGACTTTCTTAAGCCCGGGTGCGACGAACCCCCAAAGAGTTATGGCGATGATCGGCAGGGTGATCACAAGGCCGATCATAAAGGAAAGCTTTACCTTTAATAGAAAAGGTTCCGTGGCATGAGTGAACATGACATGAAACGTAGACCCTGGCGGCATGCGCCTGCGGATCGGGTCGCCGATGTAAGTGTCAATCGCCGCGTAAGCTGGGCGCTCAAGGTACCAGCCGGCGAGCCAACCGCCCATGAGAATCCACAGGGAGCGGACAATTCGGGCCCTTAGTTCATCCAGGTGCTGGACAAGGGTAGCCCTAAAATCTTCGGGGTCATCGACCTGCGAACGAGATTTTTTAGACGCGCCTCCCAGGCTGACCGGCATATGTTAGTCGCTAATGCTCCAAAGTTAAGACTTCTGTTTGCTCAACACGATAAAGTTGGCTTGAGGTAGGCGTATTATTGTTGAGCTGAGAATACTGCCCGGTGTTGCTCCCCTGTTGGCCGCCAGGTCCTCCCGGTCCACTAGCTCCAAAGCGCGGGCCGCCCATTCCTGGACCGCCCATTCCAGGGCCACGGCCCGGACCGCCCTGGCCAAAACGGCCTTTTCCGCCGAGCTGTTGCTTAAAGGAGTCGCTTTGATCGCCTCGTTCTCCGCCATTTCCGGGAGCACCCAGTCCAGGCAATCTTGGGCCTCCATTACCCCTAAATCCACCAGGGCCACCCATACCGGGCCCGCCGCCTTCGTTCGGATTTGGAACGGGTGCAGCGTCCATTTTCTTATCGATGATCACAGATCGGATCAACTTGACAACGACGCCTCGATCAAGAGCGAACCAGTAGGTTTCGTCTACAGAGCGAGCATTGGATTTAATATCGTTGACGCCCTCGCCAGCTCCACCCGATCCTAATGTAAACGTATTGTGGATCTTGGCACAGGGATAGCCCATTTCCCATTCCACGCCTTCAAACTCGCCGCGTGCCGGGATCTTGTCAACGAGAGTGTTCTTTTCGGCTACCAAAGCAAAGTTTTGATCGTCCGAGCTAGGTAGTTGGAATCGTGTGATCCAAGAAGCGCCCGGCTTGACAGCCTTGGTAGGAAGCATAGGCAATGGCTCGATAGCCATCACGTTCAGGGTCGATGCTCCCTGCTCCACGCCGTTGAATCCAAAATAGTAGGGAATAAGACCGTAGAGTTCACTGCCAGTACCCGAAACTTTCATATACACCGGGTAAAGCTCTTGCTCTAAAACCCTTCTGGGAACCGGATTGTTCTGCAAAGGCAACACAATGGACTTTTTGCCCGTTGGTGGTTCGATTTCCAATCTAAGAAGAGCATCGCCCCCGCCGTAGGTGTTGTCCACGGAATAAAGCAGACGTCCGTAAAAGTTATCGACCGGCACTTCGGAAGCATGGCCGCCCATTTTTGCCTCTGATTCAGAAATGGTGGATACCGTTTGGCTTACGTCCCAATGGTAAAGCCATTGGTGCCCATCTTGGTAGGCATAGCGAAGCAGGAAGCCGTTAGCCGGAACGTTGATGTTAGCCTTGTTGGCGATGGTTACTTGCACGGAAGACTTGTCGACGATTCGTGGTTTCTCAGCGAAGTCCATGTAGAGAACTGCTTCAATCGTGGTGGGACCGTCCGGAAGGTCCATGGACTTCGTATTAAGGGAGTAATCCAAAAACTTGGCGCCTGCGCTTGGCACTACCGCTTCAATGAACTTACTGTTCACGAAGATGCCGACGTAGCCACCGGTAGGCACGCTATTCTTAGGAAACAATACGTGGACGGTCTCCCGAACTTTTGCGCCATCAGCCGGCCGCACAATCGTAAAAGGGGCTTGCGCTAACGCGCATGCAACGGTGGCCATTGCGGCTAAGCATCCAATAAAACGCTTCATATTAAGATAGAGCCTCCACAGACAGTAACTCGTTCAACACTTCTCCTCATTATGACGTTAACTGCCCGCATATAGGTCACTCGTTATCAAAGCGGGCGCAAGTATAATCAATTAAACGCTTTTTGGTGGACATTTGTTTGCTAAGATGTATTGAGTAGCCGCAGATTTCCGTAAATTCAATTGCGGTTTTTTCGAGAGTCCATTAGGCGTGATCCAGCCGTTTAATTAAATTCCTATGCAAACGATGTTTTCCCCCATCGATGAAATTGGCCTTAACGCAGAGCAGCTAGAAGCCGTAAACCACCCCGGCGGTCCGATGCTCATTTTTGCCGGAGCCGGATCGGGGAAAACCCGCGTAATCACCTCTCGAATAGCCAAGCTGATCGGCAACGGCGTTCCACCCTTTCGAATTCTGGCCGTCACCTTTACTAATAAGGCCGCTCGCGAAATGCGCGAGAGAATCGAGTCGATGGTTCACGAGCGGGCAAAGCCGATCTGGATGGGCACCTTTCACTCGGTTTGCAGCAAGATGCTGCGAATCGATGGCAAAGCCATCGGCATCGATCCTAACTTCATCATTTACGATGACTCGGATCAGATGAGCCTGATGCGAGAGATCTTTAAAGCGAAGAACATCGACGACAAGAGCATTCAGCCGCGTGCGATCTTAAGCGAGATCAGCACCGCCAAGGAGAAGCTTCTCTCGCCCGATGCGTATGCTGAAAAAGCCACCGGCTTTATCGAAAGACTGGCCGGAGACTGCTATCGCTCGTATAATGCGCTTTTAAAGAAAGCCAACGCGCTCGATTTTGATGATCTGCTTCTTTACACGGTTCGTTTGTTGGAGCAACGCGCGGACGTTCGCGAGAAATATCAAGATAGGTTTCTGCACGTTCTGGTGGACGAGTATCAGGACGTTAACTACGCTCAATACCAAATCGTGAACCTGATCTCGGCCAAGCATCGCAACGTAGTGGTGGTGGGAGACGACGATCAGTCGATTTATGCTTGGCGAGGCGCCGATGTTTCGCTCATTTTAAAGTTCAGCAAGGACCACTCCGATGCCAAGGTGATCAAGCTTGTTCAAAATTACCGCTCGACCAAAAACATTTTAAATGTAGCCTACGAGGTCATAAGGCGCAACAAATCCCGCGCTGATAAACAGCTTTGGACCGAGAATCCGGAAGGCACCGCCATATCATTGTTTCAGGCTGGAACCGAACAGGATGAGGCGATGGTGGTTGCGGAACGGATCCTTGCCGAAACCCGTTCTGGCCGTAGACGGTACGGCGATTTCGCCGTTCTCTACCGAACCAACGCGCAGTCCCGCGTACTGGAAGAAGCCTTTATAACGATGCGCATCCCGCACGTGCTGGTGGGCGGGCAAAGGTTTTACGAGCGCAAAGAAATCAAGGACATGCTGTCCTACATGCGCCTTTCCATGAACGATAACGACAACGTTTCGCTCCGGCGCATCATCAACGTTCCCACCCGCGGTGTCGGAAACACGACTTTGCAGGCTCTTGAGGCTTGGTCTGAAGAGCGGGGCGAACCTTTGATCACCGCAGTTCAGGACCAAGGCATGCAGGCCAGTCTCCAGAAGAAAGCGGTGACTAGCATTCGTGGCCTTATCGCAACCTTGCAAGAGGCAAGAGAGATTGCCGAAAGAGGACCGGTGACGCCGGTGCTGAAGCATTTGCTCAACGCTTCTGGTTATATCGATGCGCTAAAGACCGAGAACTCGCAGGAATCTCTGAGCCGCTTGGAGAACTTGCAAGAACTGTTGAACGTAACCGCCCAGTTTGATGCCACTTCGGACAGCCCTAGCTTGGCCGACTTCCTGGAGAGCGTATCCCTCGTTTCCGATATTGATACCCTCGGCGAAGCGGGGAACCAAGTGACACTCATGACTCTGCACTCCGCCAAAGGCTTGGAGTTTCCGATCGTGTTTTTGGTTGGATTGGAAGAGGGCATTTTCCCCCATTCCCGCTCGCTAGGCTCCGATTACGAAATCGAAGAGGAGCGCAGGCTTTGCTATGTGGGCATGACCCGCGCCCGCGAGGAACTGCACTTGGTGCATGCGCACCGGCGGTCGTTGTATGGCACGCCTTCTTTCAATCGCCGGTCTCGGTTTTTGGATGACATTCCGGAAAATTTATTGACTATTTCCGGCGCGCCTGCCGGGTCCTATGCCTATCCTGGCTCCCGCCAGCCCCAGCTTCAGCGCAACGGCACCTACGTGGTTGCAAATCCCGCCCCGCCCCCTCCTCATATGCAAGAGGCTGCGAAAAAACTCCGTGGCCCTGAGTGGAAACCGCCCTTCAACGTGGGGGATCAGGTTCGGCACGGCAAGTTTGGGATCGGACTGGTGATCGCCTGCAATCCGCTGAAAGGCGACGCCGAGGTAACGGTTGTTTTCCCTGGCGTTGTCGGGACGAAAAAGCTTGTTCAGAGTCTAGCGAAGCTAGAAGCGGTTTAGTTCAAGGATTTCCCCACAATCTTTGGGATTTCCGACACACAACCGGGCGTCCACCCGTTAACAATTCGAGCCCCAAAAATGTCGCGTTTTCCTCTCCCCCTAGCCGCAATCCTTTTAACCGGCATCGTCGCTGCCGGATGCGGTAACGCGGAGGATCTGTACCCCCTGAAACTGCACGAGCAGTGGACTTACACAGTCAAAAACAGCTTCAGCACACGGGTTCAAAAGGTGGCTGTGGCCCGGCAGATACCGGTCGCCCTCACCACCGGATATGAGCTCGATGGCCCGATGGGCATTTCGCGCCTTGCCTGGCGAGATGGCACTCTGTACGCCGAGGCATTGCCAAACACAAGAATCTACAAACCCATTCCACTTTTGGTCGCCAAAGTCGGCCCTGCAACCCTTCACTGGTCCGGGGAAGTTCAAACCCTGGCCGGCAATCAGAAAGCCGAGGCCACCATGGTTCAAGTGCCTGATAGTATCGAGCTAGGGGCACGCAAGTTGGATACGGTACGCTCCAATCTGACCGTAAAGCTGCCGAATAAAACTGTAGAACTCGATACCTGGTACGCAAAAGGCATCGGCCCGGTTAAACAGGACGAGCGAACGAACGGAAACCTCGATGTTCATGTAGAACTTCTTGATGGACCCTAGAACGAAGTAAGTAGTAATAGAAAGCAGAAAGTAGATCGGAACGATTTTTCCGGTCTCGGATACTATCAGTTTTTCTTACCCCCTATCCTCCATCCCCCATCTCCTATTTCTTTTCACCTATCACCTATCACCTATCAAAATGGACACAGTCGTCACCGCAAACACTCCCTCTCCCACCGCCCCCGAACCCAAGGGCATTACTCTCAAAGAAGTTAAGGCCAATCCGAAGGTTAAAAAGCTGATCGATGGCGCAAACGAGGTTATGAAAGCCATGGGTTATACCGAACATGGCCACAGGCATGTGGGGGTTGTCAGCAGCATCACGCGCTACATTTTAGAGAACCTAGGGGCAACTCCGCGCGACGTCGAACTGGGCCAAATCGCGGGATATCTGCACGATATCGGCAACGTCATCAACCGGATCGACCATCCCATTTCTGGCGCGAACATCGCTTTTCTTCTCTTAAACGAGATGGGTATGGATTGCCTCGAAATCGCGCCTATTCTCGGCGCCATCGGTAACCACGAGGAGTTGGTTGGTATTCCCATCAGCGCAATGTCGGCAGCGTTAATCATCGCCGACAAGAGTGACGTCCACTTCAGCCGGGTTCAAAACCCGATCATGGAGACCTTCGATATCCACGACCGCGTGAACTACGCCGTGCAAAAAAGCCGCGTGCTTATGCAGCCTGGTGACCAGAAGATCGAACTGACCCTTGAGATCGATACCAGCTACGCTAGCGTTATGGAGTATTTCGAGATATTCCTTAGCCGCATGATCATGTGCCGCAAGGCAGCCGATACGTTGGGCTACAAGTTCACGTTGAACATCAACGGCACCTATTTGGAATAGAACCCGCATGTTCCCGACCACGGAGTGGTCACATATGTTAGCCCGGTGGTCGCAGACCCCGGGAAGGCCACACCACACCCCTCCCGCATCCCGGAGGGATGCCACAATCACTATCCTTTAACAAGCTAACTCAAGTTAATTGTGTGACGCATTCCCTGTCCCGACCACGGAGTGGTCAAATACATTAGCCCGGGGTCGGCAGACCCTGGGCTAGCCACACCACCCACCTCCCGCATCCTGGAGGGATGCCACAATCCCTGTCCATTAACAAGCCAACTCAAGTTTGTGTAATGCATTCCCCGTCCCGACCACGGAGTGGTCAAATACATTAGCCCGGTGGTCGCAGACCCCGGGAAAGTCACGCCACCCACCTCCCGCATCCCGGAGGGATGCCACAATTCCTTCTAACGATTCGAATCAATTTGGGAAAAGGAACAGATAATGAGCCGATTAGGAAAACTGCTTGAAGAAGTGAATAGAAACGACGCCGAAGCGGCTCAAGACGCAGCCGCGACCAAAATGTTACCGAACTGGTTCAGGCGCGCGCCCTACTAGGCATTACACAAGCGGAGGTGGGCAGAAAAGTCAATTTAACGCGAGCCGTCGTTGCACGAATAGAAGGGTTTGAGTCGGATGTGAGGCTCAGCACGCTCCTAAAGTATGCTCAAGCAGCAGGGGCGGAAATCTTTGTAAAACAGCCAAACATTAATCGACATTCAAGTTTGAACAGCCGATGAAAGAGACGCCACAGCCAGTATTGTTGAACAGAGCAAAGCCAATGCTCGATCGCATTTTCAGCAGTTGGACCGTCGTCTTATCCATTTTCTCGCCGGAAAGCTTTGGCAATGAATTAATCGAGGTTGAGACCGGCAAGTTTAAAATCGAACTCTGTCTTGACAGATCCTATCAATCCGTTGGGATTTATTGTCGCGGTTCCGAGGGCCATCGCAGAAAAATGATTGACCTCGACAACTTAGAAATGTTTCTGGGTAAAGAAAGGCCTCCCCGAGAGTACGACTACATTGACACCACTTCGATAGGGACAAAACTGGAAACCTTGGAGAAGAATTTAGATCTTGTAGACCGCATTGCAAATGGATCGGATAGCGACGAGATTCTCCAACGTATCTGGAACCTGAACACTATGGGGAACTACTTGGTCCCTGATCCTAAACTCATTAAGGAAGAGGTAGAAGATCTCAAGCGACACATCGGAATCCAATGGAAGGATTAGCTTCAACGCCTGCTGCCGCGAAACAGTTTCAAAAGAGTCAAGATTGCCGTTTACAATAAGCGTTTCATAACCGTCTTCTCCAAAGCCAAACTATCCCATCCAAAGAAACCAGCCATTTTTTTAAAATTAAAATCCGTTTTGAACCTATATTTGTATCAAAAATATACAAATATTCGCCCCTAACAAGCTTTGTCATAATCAATACATGAACTCCACCCTCCAATCGTGGCTCGGCGAAAACCTTCAATCCTTAAAGGACCAACATCTTTACAAGGTCCCCAAGATCCTAGAATCCCCTGCTGGGGGCAGGGTGAAGATGAACGGCAAGGAGGTAGTCAACCTCGCCAGCAACAACTACCTCGGCCTAGCCAACCATCCCAAAGTAAGACGGGCCGCCGAAGAAGCCATCGAGAAATGGGGCGTGGGAGCAGGGGCCGTAAGATGGATCGGTGGCACCATGTCTGTTCACGAAGAGCTAGAAGAGCGGCTCGCCAAATTCAAACACGTAGAATCGGTCCTCGTTTTTACCAGCGGGTTCACCGCCAACAGCGGCTGCATTCCTGCCGTTCTCACCAGCGACGACGTCGTCATCAGTGACGAACTCAACCACGCCAGTATTATCGATGGAGTGAGGCTGAGCACCGCTCACTACAAGAAGTCGGAAGGCTACGTTTTCGAGCACAAGAACATGGATCAGCTTGAGCAAATCCTCAAGAAGACCCAGAACTTTAAAAAGCGCATGATCATCACCGATGGCGTTTTCAGCATGGATGGCGACATCGCCCCCCTCCCAGAGATCGTCGAGCTGGCCGAGACCTACAACGCCTTTGTGATGGTGGACGATGCCCACGCAAGCGGTGTTTTAGGCAAGAACGGAGCCGGCACCACCAGCCATTTCAACCTGTATGGCCGGGTGGACATCCAACTAGGCACCCTTTCGAAAGCGCTAGGCGTGGTCGGCGGATACATCGCCGGTTCGGCCCTCCTAAAAGATTGGCTCATCAACCGCGGACGCCCTTATCTGTTCTCAACGGCCCACCCACCGATGGTTGCTGCGGCTCTTATTGCCGCCTTGGATATTATGGAAACCGATCCCGAGCCCATGAAAAAACTTTGGGACAACACTCGCTGGTGGAAAGAACACCTCGCCGATGCCGGCTTCGATACCATGGGCAGCGAAACGCCGATCACGCCGGTGTTCGTCGGCGGCGAAGCGGCAGCTCAAGATATGGAGCGCGCCCTTTGGGATGAAGGCGTTTACGCCATCTCTATCGCTTATCCGACGGTTGCGAGAGGGAAGGCAAGGATCAGAACGATGCCATCAGCCGCCCATTCGCTAGAAGATCTCGAGTTCGCGCTGGGGGCGTTCAAGAAGGCGAGGGATCGCGTGGCGGCGGTACAGCTTTAGAGTGCGCGGGCTTGACCGCGCTTTTCCGGCTGTGAACCGGCACAATGCCAAGCATAGAAAAGTGGCGCCAAGCCTGCACATTTTAAAGCGCGGTCGAGCCCGCGCACTCTAAAGTCACCGCGCATCAACCGTTTTCGCAGTGCCATCAGCGTAAACCATGTTGTTCTTGTGCCCATGCTCATGGCGTCCGGGCGAGGGCATGTCCGAAATCGGACCCAGCGCGTTCATAGCCACGTTCTTCGAGTCAAAGATCAGCACCAACTGGTTCTGTGGACCCAGGTCGCTTAGCTTTTGGCTGGCCGCGTCCTGGTTCAACTCATAGCCCGAACTCTCTGGATCCAAGCGCCGCTGAACCGGGCAAGCAAACAGCAGCTCTTCATCCTGAACCTTGCGCAAGAGGGGTCTAATCTCATCTGTCCAGCCCGTCTTCCCATCGGTCGAAGGGCCGGGCAATGTATCGTTGTTATCGGCCGCGTACATTTGAAAGCCGCGGGCGAGCTCGCGCAAGTTGCTTAAGCAGCCTTCGGTCTGTTTAGTGGTCTCGCCGCTATTAAGATCGGGCCGAACCCAAAGCCACCCCATAAAGACAAAAAAGGCAAGGCCCAACGGAACCCAAATCGCCATAAACCGCCCCACGGTAGGGCCCTTAACCACTGGCACGGCATCGGTATAGTCGTTAGAACGGTCGAATGGCATTTAAGACTTATCGCCCATTCGCGCGCGCACCGCCTTCATGGCGGCTTCGGTTCGACTGTTCACCTGCAGCGCCTTTAAGATATTGCTCACATGGTTTTTCACGGTCTTTTCTGCTATGGAGAGGCGCAACGCGATTTCCTTGTTTCGCAGCCCTTCGGCGACCAGATCCAAAATCTCCGACTCACGATCGCTGAGCACAAAAAGCTCGGAATCGTCGGTCTCCTCGTCTTCCTGGAATCTCTTGAAGTCGGCAATTACCTTTGTGGCGATTTTGGGCGTGATCTTGGCCTCTCCTTTCGAAGCTAGCCTAACCGCGTCGATCACATCATGAGGGGTCGAAGTCTTGAGGAGAAATCCCAACGCCCCAGCGCGGAAAGCTTCGTACACGAGTTCGTCTTCCTCGTGAGAAGTAAGGATGACAACCTTTACGTCTTTCTCCTGCTTTAGCAAACGGCGAACCAGCTCGGCCCCACTCATACGCGGCATGTTGAGGTCGGTAAGGAGCACATCGGGCGGATCGGCGAGGCACTTATCGAGAGCTTCCGCCCCGTCTTTACAGAGCGCCAGTAGTTCGCAATCCGGCATGAGCTGCATTGTTTTTTGCAACGCGCCACGGTATCCCGGTTCATCTTCCGCCACAACCACACGAATCATCGAAGGCATGGTTTAAGTATGGCACCCATGGCCCGGAGGGCCATGCGTTGTGCGTTCTGCGTTGTGCGTTGTGCGTTGTGCGTTATGCGGTGTCAGGATCGAATCTTTTGGCGAGTGACGTGTGCCCGGATGACGACTCAAGGTCAAGGTCTTTTGGCTGGATTCTGAATGTTTCGTGTGTTTGCAAAACAAAGGTGGCGAGGTCTCGATTGGCGACCGGCAACGCCAAGTCACAGGATAGAAAATATCGGTAAATCAGCACACAATGTCTAAAAGCATGGCGCATGCAATTCCGCTGCCCTTCTCAAGAAAGGTCCCGTTGCTCCTAGCAAGTACGTGGCGGAATTGTCGTCGGGGCGACAAAACTCATGAGTTATACTGGCGATAATGGGTTATAGTGGCAACGGGCCCATCAGGGCGCTCGATCTGAAAGTAGTTGGCGAGTCCTGGCGCACCATTTTCGATGATTGGATCGCATGGCTATTAGCAAGTTCATTCACTTTCGTTTTCAGCCTTTTTCTATTTGCGGTCGCGGAGTCCTTCCTGACTTTTCTTTCTTGGCTACGGCGTCCCGCTGGCCAGCTCCAACCCTCTGCGCTCATAGGCATTTTCCTCGCGGCTTTCTTAATCTCTCCACTGTACGTTGGGCTTGCGAATATGGGCCGGCTGAGTCAGACTCGATACCCTCGGTCAGTGGATGTTTTCCTCCCCTATAGACGCTTTTTCGCTGTCTCAGCGACTTCGACGGTGTGCTTGCTCGTGGTTTGCGCCGGCCTCGTGTGCGGTTTGATTCCCGGTATTTATCTCGTCGGACGACTCGCGTTTGCGCCGCTGATTGTGTTCAAAGACGGCGTGGGTCCTGTAGCTGGCATAAAAAAGAGCCTCAACCTGCTGTACGGTCGGAACGCGTGGCTTATGTTCGTCTCGTTGTTCATTTGCGGTGTCATAGGGTACGTGGCTGGAGTTCTGTCTTGTGGTATTTTGACCTTCGTTACTGCAGCGCTTCCATGGTGCGCTCTGGGGATCGCTTACAGCTATCTGTGTCCTTATGCATCCGCTGGTTCGCCACCTGCTTCGCCTTCCGAAAGTACGAACAAAATTCTCCAAGTCCGCGATCTTGAGGTCTCCTTCGGCCCCGTCAAAATTCTGCGCGGCGTCAGCTTCGACCTAGAAGCCGGCCAAACGTTAGGGATTGTGGGAGAATCAGGTTGTGGCAAGTCGATGACCGGCTTCGCCATCATGGGCATGCTGCAATCCTCGGGCAAGATCACGGCCGGCTCGATCAAATTCGAGGGGCGCGAACTCACCACGCTCCAACCCAAAGACTGGCTCAGTATTCGCGGTAAGGAGATTGCCTTAGTCATGCAAGATCCATTTACAAGTCTGAACCCTATGATGCGAGTCGGTGACCAAATCGCTGAGGCCTTGCGCATCCACCAGGGATTCGAAGGAGAATCGGCTTGGAGCCGTTCGGTTCAGCTTCTCGAAGATGTCGGCGTTCCCATCCCAGCCGCCTCCGCTAGAAAATTCCCACACCAGCTTAGTGGCGGGCAGCGGCAAAGAGTGGTCATCGCGATCGCGTTTGCCTGCAAGCCCAAGGTGCTCATCGCCGATGAGCCGACTACCGCGTTGGATGTAACCCTCCAGGCCCAAATTTTAAGACTCATAAGGGACATGCAGGAGAAGGAGAAAACGGCCGTCATGCTCATCTCACATGACGTCGGCGTTATCGGATCGCTTGCCTCGCGCGTTGCGGTTTTTTACGCGGGCAGGGTAGTCGAAATGGGGCCGGCGGAAGCTGTTTTAAGAAGGCCGGTTCATCCCTACACTCAGGCTTTGCTGAAAGCCCTGCCGAAGGTTGGCGTAAAGACTTTGGAATCGATTGGCGGCCAGCCTCCTCGGTTCGACAACCTTCCGAAAGGCTGTGCCTTCGCACCACGCTGCCCAGTAAGAGACGCACGCGCGGAAGAAGATCCAAGCCTTTTTGAAGCAGAGCCAGGCCACTACGCGGCCTGTTGGCGGGTTTTGGGGCCAGCGCCATTGGGCGAAATGGCGAGAAAGAACGCCGAGTGACGGCGGTAGGCCGCTTCTTTACAATCTGGTCGGCTCGCGCCTCTCCCGGTTCGTTCCTAACCGACCTCTCCAATCGGGAGAGGTTTGGGGCTTCCGAAGCCAATATCGGTGGACGCGGTAAGGTCTGGTCTACTTTTCGAACTCGGCCAGACCACATTCCGAGGCGATTCGATTAAGGATCCAGGCCGTCGAGTTAATAGCATCATAATTTCTAACGTGAATGACTTTTAGGCTGAGTGATTTCAGATACGCCTCCCTCTTCTCCTCATATGCCGCTCTAAGAACGTGGCTGCCGCCATCAAGTTCGATTACCAACTTGAGCTTTTCACAGTAGAAGTCCACGATGTAGGGACCGAGCGGCAGTTGCCTTCTGAATTTCAATCCATAAAACCGATTAGCCCGAAGGCACTTCCACAGGACCCGCTCGGCCGGCGTTCCCGGAGAGCGTAATGCCTTCGCGAGATTTCTCTTTGTCTCCAGATTGCCCATTCAAGCTTTATACCGCTTCGCTAAACCTTAAAGGTGGGACCTGACAAAATCTGCCACAGCCTTACTTTATGCGAAAATCCATGCCTCTCCCGGTTGGGGAGGCCGGTGAGTCCGCGAGCCGGGAGAGGCGCGAAAGATAAAACTTGGCGAACAGGATGAGCAAATCGGCGGTTCAGGCGAGTAAGGACCCGGCGATGAGATCGAGTTGGTCGGCCGGGTCGAATTTCGGACCCATCGTGTGGCAAAGCAACAGCAAACCCAACAAAGAGCCAACTAGCAGTTCTGGATTAACAAACGGGCTGGTCTTCTTAATCTGCGTGCCGCCGGAATCGATATCACTCATAACCGACTTTGCCCAATCCAGCATGTGCTCAGCCAAAACTTTGCGCAACCTCTCATCAGCAATCGCCGCCACGAAAAGGGAAGCCCAGTTCTTTACGAACCGGCTTTTGGTCTTGCAGTAGGCCTCGGCTTGCGCGAGATGAGCCTCGATCCTTGCTGCTGGATCAGCCGCATTGGACATGAGTTTGTCTCGGTCCGCGTTAAATCGTGCGATCGTGTATTCCGCTAAAGCGAGCAGCAGATCGTTTCGCGTGGCGAAGTAATAGTGAACGGCGGCGTGGTTGATCCCCACCTTTGCCGCCACGGAGCGTGCATGCAGACCCTCGAGGCCGTCTTCGCCGACGATTTCATAGGCTGCCGCAAGTATTTGGCCCTTCCGGTCTTGTGCCATAGCACTTCAGAATAAACCATTTGGTTAAATTTTGGCAAGGTCGTATTTTTGCGGGGGACCGCTGGGGAAGTAAATAGAACGAAGAACGGAGAACTTGGCAGGGAGAACGTAGAACTTAGAAAGAAGAACTTAGATCGGATTCACGGGAGATCCTGTTGTTCCGTCTAAGTTCTACTTACTCGGTTCTAAGTTCTAAATTCTAAGTTCTATCCCTAATTGGCCACTTCAGCAAACAGATCGATCGTGTCCGACTGAAGGTGCGTCCGAGTTTTAAGCTCGCGTCCCTGAATCACGCGTGTCGTTCTTTCCAAAGGCTCCAGGATTTCGATATCCTCAGAAGTTGAAGCCTGCAGCTCCTTAAACTTACGAGCCTGAGGCAGAACGCGGTTTTCAAAGGACCCGACCGTCTCGTTGTAGTGGACTACCGCTCGATCGAGGCTCTTGCCAACCTTGGAGAAGTGCTCGGCAAGTTGCGCCATCCGAGCGTACAAGTCCCGGCCCAACTGGCTTATCTTTAGAGCATTCTCGGCTAGTTGCTCCTGACGCCAACCGTAGGCAACCGATTTCAACAAGGCAATCAAAGTCGTCGGCGTTGCGATCAAGACCTTCTGGTTGCTTGCATCCTCGATGAGCATGGGGTCGTTGTCGACCGCGGCGCCGAACATCGGCTCGGACGGGATGAACATGATCACAAACTCAGGCGTGGATTCAAACTGATCCCAATACCGCTTGCTGCTCAGCTTCTTCACATGCTCGCGAACTTGGCGTGCATGGTTCTTATAAGCGTCTGCCTTCTCTGCATCGTCCGTCGCTTCAACAGCCCGCAAGTAGGCATCTAGTGGGGTTTTACTGTCCACCACAATAACCTTGTTATTGGGGAGCTTTACGGTCAAATCCGGCCGCAAAACATTGCCATCGTTTGTGGTGGTTTGCTGCTCGGAGAAATCACACCAAGAGAGCATATCGGCCATTTCAACAACCCGACGAAGCTGCATCTCGCCCCAGCGTCCGCGCTGGTTCGGATTTCGCAGGGCCTTCACCAGGTTGGAAGTTTCACCCTGAAGCTTGTTTTGCGATTCGCCAAGAGCTTTAACCTGCTCGGTCAGGGTTGCGTATGCCGAGGTCCGCTTGCCCTCAAGCTCCTTTATGTGCTCGTCCACTTTTAAAAGCGATTCCTTAAGAGGATTGACGAGATTGTCAATCGCCTGCTGCTTCTTTTCCAGATCGCCGTTAGCCTGCTCGTTAAACTTGGCCAGCGTCTCTTGCGCAAGCTCCAAAAAGGCCTGGTTGTTCTTGCGAAGGGCATCGGAAGAAAGCGCGTTAAAGGAATCAGCAAGCTTTAGCTGGGCATCGTCCAAAGTTTTCCTCTGCTCTCCAAACGCTCGCTTTTCTTCCTCCAGCTTTGTTTGGATGTGTGATCGCTCCTCACGCAAGAGAGTGATCTCCTCGATCAGGGCGTCAACTTTAACCTCTTTGGCAGCCAGATCAACCCGCAACTCTTCTGCCGCGCGAACCCGCTCCTCTAAGGTTGCCTTGGATTCCCGGGCTGTGTTGAGCTCGCTTTGCAGCAGAGCCAAAGAATCGTTGCGTTCAGCAACGGCCTGGGCAAGCAAAGATGTCTTTGCCTTCAATACGTAGGCGCAAACTCCAATTCCTGCTGCGGTGCCTGTTATGAAAAAAGCCAATGGTAGGGCGCTTTCTACCAAGATTATCTCCCTGCGTCTCTAACCGGTCCATGGCCGAGGCGCGATATAAGTGAATTGGAGACGTAGGAACGAGCCAGAAAGAAGCCGAAAAGATTCACCGTCTTGAGCGTCAACCTACTAGGCATACTTAAGGAGATTGGAAAACCAAGGTGAATCCAGGTCAATTCCAGCACGCCGCACTATCGGAGAGAGCGCATCGAATATGAAATCAAACACTATTAAATTTTTGACACTTGGCGCATTTGCCGCCTCACTCACAATCTTTGCCGGTTGTTCAGGGGGCGGGGACGACTTCCATAGAGGAAACAACGGGGGAAATAATGGCGGATCCACCGGCACCGCGCCTTTCGCCTTCCAATCTTCCATCGGCTCCGCAGCCACTCTAAGCGAACCTGACGCGATTACGATCAACGCCGCGGGCAGCTTGTTCGTGGCAAGCTACGCGATCGACCTTAACGGAACGCCGAGGATCACCACCTTCGATAAGAACGGAAACAAGGTTGGGGATTTTGGCAACACCGGCACAACCGCTACCGGGTTATTAGCTGGTCCCCAGGGTGTGGCCGTAGACTCGGCGGGCAACATCTATGTGGCCGATGCTCCAAATTTCAGAGTGGTGAAATACAACGCCGCTGGTAAGTTCGTGGCAACGTTGCTGCAGAACCAATGCGGTTTCCCTTACCAGATCAACGTTGATTCCTCGAACAACCTTTACGTTGCGTGCTCAAACACGACAACGGCTGGAGTTACGAACCAGGCTTCGGTCGTTAAGTTTTCAGCGACTGGCAGCATTTTGTTGGTGGTAGGGAACAGCGGTATCGCCGGCCAGACGCTTCAAGATGCTGACGGAGTTGCCTTGGACGGAGCAAACAACATTATTGTATCGGACTACACGTCCGGCGCCATCTTTGCCTTTTCGCCCACGGGCACCTATTTGGGCACCTTTGGCAACACAGGTGGCAATGCCCTCCAAGGCCCGCAGGGACTTTATGTAAATAAGGGAACGGGTCAAATCTTTGTAGCGGACTTGGTAGCAGACGATGTCGCCATTTACGATACAAACGGCAACTTCTTGTACACGGTGTCACCTTCGAATGGCTCCGGCGTTCTCAATGGCCCGTATGACGTGAACATGGACTCCAAAGGCAATCTGTACGTTGTCGACGAAATGGATAACCGCGTGGCTGTGTTCGGACCGGAAACGACCGCTCAGGCGCGCCCGTTGGCAGCCAATACGGTTCGAAAGGTTGGAGTCAAATCCACCAAAATGCACCACTAGTTTAGGGCAACGGGCAAATCGACAATCCTTCGCTTGGCCAC
Organism: Fimbriimonadaceae bacterium; assembly: GCA_036502005.1. Taxonomy (GTDB): domain Bacteria; phylum Armatimonadota; class Fimbriimonadia; order Fimbriimonadales; family Fimbriimonadaceae; genus DASXZH01. The sequence goes on along the minus strand of DASXZH010000052.1, from coordinate 11,397 downwards.
AAGTGGCTTAGCTTGGATTGTCGATTTGCCCTTGAATTTGTTAACCCCAGGCTACCTTCGTGTTACGCCATCGGCGTGCCGGAGATTTTGGCGCGTCATGGGAAGTAACCCGCTCCGGTTCCGCTCGGTAATTAACGACTGATTTGTTTTGACCTCTCCCCCCAACCCCCATAGCTATCAACTTAAGGATTTCTCCGCATGCCTAACCCCAAATCTCTCCCGGATGGAGAGGTCGGAAGCTTTCCAATATGCGCATGGCAACCAACTCAGGCACACCGACAAAGGAAAGCGGTGAGTCCGCGAACCGGGAGAGGCGCGTGCTACGCACTTTGAAAGAATCGCTCCGAACCTTATTCACGCCTATGGTGGGCAGTGGGAGGCTTGCGCCAAGCCACATTTGCCTTTAGGGCCACCTTTACGAATTCCTTATGCCCTTGCGCCATCCCCTTACGCGGGCTTAATGCCCCCCTCCCGTAGCATTTAGGGTGTCCCCATCCGGGAGTCAAAACATGGCCGATGTCTTTTATATCGCGGTAAGCATTCTTTTCTTCTTGCTCTGCGCTTGGTATGTGCGCGGATGCGAACACCTCAGAGGAGACTCCAATGAGTGATTATCTCTGGACCGGCATAGTCGCTCTCGGCCTGATCGTGTACCTGCTGTACGCCCTACTCAAACCGGAGAAGTTCTAACATGACGGCCCACAACATCCTCCAAATAGTGGTGTTCTTCCTTGTGATCTTGGCGATCACGAAGCCGCTCGGTACCTTCATGGCCAACGTGTTTGAGGGGCGGCGCACTTTTCTGCATCCCGTGCTTGGCTGGCTTGAGAACGGGATCTACAAGGTGTGCGGCATCAACCGCGATGAGGACCAGAAGTGGACAACCTATGCGTTTGCCATGCTCTGCTTCAGCGTGGTGGGCATCGTCCTAACCTACGCGCTTTTGAGGCTGCAGGGCTTATTCCCGTTGAACCCACAAGGCTTTAACGGCTCGCAAATGACTCCGGATTTGGCTTACAACACGAGCAGTTCCTTCGCCACGAACACCAATTACCAATCTTATACACCCGAGCAGACGGTCAGCTATTTCTCCAATATGGTTTCGCTGGCTATCCATAACTGGATGTCTGCCGCGACTGGAATAGCCATCGCTGTTGCTCTGATCAGAGGCTTCTCTCGAAAATCCGCAAGTGGAATCGGCAACTTCTGGGTCGACACCGTCCGCGCGACGCTTTATGTCTTGTTCCCAATCTGTCTGATTGGCGCTGTCGTTATGGTCGCCAACGGCATTCCTCAGAGTTTCCAATATCTGAAAGATGTTGCAGGGCTAGAAGGCGCAAGGCAGACGATCCCGCTCGGCGCGGTTGCCAGCCAAGAGATTATAAAGATGCTCGGCACCAACGGGGGCGGGCTGTTCAACGCGAACTCCGCGCACCCGTTCGAGAACCCAAACAACCTCATCAACTTCATTCAGCTCCTGTGCATCTTTGCCATCCCTGCCGGCCTCACCTACACCTTTGGCAAGCTGGTAGGAAATACAAAACAGGGCTGGGCAGTTTTCGCCGCCATGAGCGCGATGTTCCTTGCCGGAGCCTTTGTCTGCATCGGAGCCGAGCAGGCGGCAACTCCGCAGTTGGCCGCCCTTCATATCCAGACAGCACCCGGTGCTGGACAACCGGGTGGCAATATGGAAGGCAAGGAAACCCGCTTTGGCATAGGCTCATCCGGCTTGTTTGCAACCGTCACTACGGACGCCTCTTGCGGTGCCGTGAACTCGATGCATGATTCGTTCACTCCCATTGGCGGACTTGTGCCGATGTTCAATATCCTCACCGGTGAAGTGATCTTCGGAGGCGTAGGTGCCGGGCTTTACGGAATGCTCATGTTCTGTATCATCGCGGTGTTTATAGCGGGCCTTATGGTCGGCCGAACGCCTAAATACATCGGCAAGAAGATCCAAAAGTTCGAGGTGCAAATGGCCATGCTCGCCACCCTCATCTTAGCCGCGAATATCCTCGGCTGGACCGCCCTTAGCGCAAACACGCACTATCCGCCCGGCGACGCAAAAACGTTCACCAAGGACCAAGTCGCCCAAGAAGGAAAGCTTCCAATGTTCGCGATGGTAAACCATGTTAACGGGAGCGATCCAAGCAACTACGAGGGCAACACGTCGAACAACCTGAACAACAGTGGCGCCCACGGGTTCTCAGAGATACTTTACTCTTACGCATCAGCGGTGGGCAACAACGGATCCGCCTTTGCGGGGCTCACCGCTAACACGCCTCACTACAACTTTACGCTGGCGATAGCCATGCTCTTCGGGCGGTTCTTTATGATCATCCCATTGCTGGCTATGGCAGGAAGTCTCGCTTCAAAGAAGATCGTTCCCGCTTCGGCGGGGACCTTCCCAACCGACTCCGCCACGTTTGTTTTACTGCTTGTTGGCGTGGTCATTATCGTCAACGCGCTTACCTTCTTCCCGGCCCTTTCTTTGGGACCCATTGTGGAGCAGTTCCAAATGCATGCGGGGAAAACCTTTTAGGACTAAAACATGGCTATTAAAACTCCAAATGAGCCGATTTCCACTCTAACTGACGAGAGCATCTCGATCAAGCCCCGAAACGCGCCAAAGTCGCTTTTCGAGCCGACGATCGTGAAGCGCGCCATCGGCGACTCTTTCCGCAAGCTTGACCCGCGACGGGTGGCCAAGAACCCTGTTATGTTCGTGGTCGAAGTCGGTAGCGTTGTAACTACGTTCTTTTTCCTCCGCGGACTTTGCACAGGAGTGAGCGGGGAAGAGAACCTATTTGTCGGCCAAGTCGCGTTCTGGCTGTGGTTTACGGTTATATTTGCCAACTTCGCGGAAGCGATGGCCGAGGGCAGAGGCAAGGCGCAAGCCGATGCGTTGCGCAAAACCAAAACGGACACCGTTGCCCGCCAGCTAGTCAACGGCAAAGAACTGAGCAAGCCCGCCGCCGAGCTCCGAAAAGGAGACAAGTTTGTTTGCGAAGCAGGAGATATGATCCCAGCCGATGGCGAGATTATAGAAGGCGTCGCAAGTGTCGACGAATCAGCCATCACTGGCGAATCTGCGCCGGTCATTCGAGAGAGCGGAGGCGATCGCAGCGCCGTAACAGGAGGAACGCGAGTCTTATCGGACCGCATTGTTGTGGTCGTTTCCGCCAATCCAGGGGAATCGTTCCTGGACCGAATGATTGCCCTCGTGGAAGGCGCTCAGCGCCAAAAGACCCCGAACGAGATTGCGCTCAGCATCCTTCTTGCCGGCCTCACCATCATCTTTATGTTCGCCACCGTAACCCTGTTGCCGTTTGCAAAGTTCGCGGTAGATCAAGCGAAAGCGGGCGATGTTCCGAGCATTACCGTTCTTGTGGCTCTGCTCGTTTGCCTTATCCCGACCACGATCGGTGGGCTGCTAAGTGCCATCGGCATCGCCGGAATGGACCGTGTTATGCAGCACAACATTTTGGCTATGTCCGGCAGGGCGGTGGAAGCGGCGGGAGATGTAAACACACTCTTGCTCGACAAGACTGGCACCATCACCCTCGGCAATCGTCAGGCGACGGCGTTTCATGCCGCTCCCGGTGTGAGCGATTCGGAGATGGCAGATGCCGCTCAGCTCGCTTCGCTCGCCGATGAAACGCCAGAAGGTCGCAGCGTCGTCGTCCTCGCCAAGGAGAAATATGGCCTTCGCGAGAGGGATATCACCAATATCGGCGCTGAGTTTGTTCCGTTCTCCGCCAACACGCGAATGAGCGGCGTGAATGTGGAAGGCAAACAAGTCCGAAAGGGCGCAACCGAGGCCGTCCGACGTTTTGTAACCGAGAACGGCGGCAGCATGCCGAAGGAAGTCGAATCCATCGTAGAGAAGATCTCGAAAGAGGGCGGTACACCCCTCGTTGTCGCCCAAGACGCCAGAGTCCTCGGCGTCATTCAGCTTAAAGACATCGTGAAGGGCGGCATGAAAAGCCGTTTTGCCCAACTGCGCGAGATGGGAATAAAGACGGTGATGATCACGGGCGATAATCCGCTTACCGCCGCTTCGATTGCCGCGGAAGCAGGAGTGGACGATTTCCTGGCCGAAGCAACTCCCGAAATGAAGCTGGCCTACATCCGCACCGAGCAGAGCGGCGGACGAATGGTTGCTATGACGGGAGACGGCACTAACGATGCCCCCGCTCTCGCCCAGGCCGATGTCGGCGTGGCCATGAACTCTGGCACCCAAGCAGCAAAAGAGGCCGGCAACATGGTGGATCTCGATTCCAACCCAACCAAGCTCATCGAGGTTGTGGAGATCGGCAAACAACTGCTCATCACCCGAGGTTCGCTAACGACCTTCAGCATCGCCAACGATGTTGCGAAGTACTTCGCCATCATCCCGGCCATCTTTTTTGTCACCTATCCGGAGCTGAAAGCGCTGAACATCATCGGCCTTCGCAGCCCTCACTCGGCCATCTTGGCGGCCGTCATTTTTAACGCGCTCATCATTGTGGCCCTGATCCCCTTGGCACTAAGAGGGGTGGCTTACCGGCCAATGAATGCGGCCGCCATCCTCCGCCGAAACATGCTCATCTACGGAATCGGCGGCATCTTGATTCCGTTCCCAGGAATCTGGATCCTTGACCATCTTCTCGTTCTTATGCACCTCGCACCGGTGAAATAACATGCTAAAACAACTTCGACCCGCAATCTCGCTAACTCTGGCCTTCCTTGTCCTGGCGGGACTTGTTTTCCCCGGAATCGTGTGGGCAATCGGTCAGACCGCTTTTAAGGATAAAGCCAACGGAAGCATGATACGCGATGCCAATGGCAATATCGTCGGCTCCGGGCTGATCGCTCAAAGCTTTACCAGGCCCGAGTATTTCCACCCGCGTCCATCGGCGGCCGGGAGCGGTTACGATCCAACCAACTCGGGCGGCACTAACCTTGGCCCGACCAGCGACAAGCTCATCAATGGCATCCACAAGAAACTGCCGAACGGCAAGGATGATCCGGGCAACTTCGACGGCATTAAAGATCTGGCTGCCGCCTACAGAATAGAGAACAAACTAGCGCCCGATGCGGAGATCCCGTCCGATGCGGTTACCCGCTCCGCGAGTGGCCTAGATCCCGACATAACCCCCGCCAACGCCGAGGTCCAGGCCGGAAGGGTGGCCGAAGCGCGCCATATGCCGAAAGAGCAGGTTCTGAACCTCATAAACGCGAACACGACGACGCCCTTTCTTGGGATCTTCGGCGACAGCTCCGTTAACGTGCTCAAGCTGAACCTGGCCTTGGATAAGGAAAAGGGTTAGGCCAATGTATTCAGCTCTACTGGGTGTTATCGCGCTTGCCGCAGGCCAGAATTCGGCCCCCACGGCAACTCCAAAGGACACCCCGTTCACGTTTGGGGGATACCTTGACTTCTACTATATGTACGATTCTGGACAACCGCATCTAGATCTCAACGATCGTTGGTTCGATGTTAAGAACAACTGCCCAACTCTGGCGGAAGCCGATCTGGACATTCTAAAGGCTCCCTCCGCGCGAGTTCCGATTGGCGTAACAATCAACCTCATCGCCGGGCGATCGGCGGACGTTCTTCATGGCACTGAGCCCGGTGGCGTCCACCCTTACGAATATATCGGGCAGGCATTCCTTACCTACGCCACGCCCGGAAAAAGGTCATTGACCATCAATGCCGGCCAGTTCTATACGTGGATAGGTTATGAGGGTCTGGATAGTCGTACACAGGACAACTATTCACGGTCTTTTGATTTCACATTGATGGAGCCAGATTATCACCTAGGCGTTAATGCCAGCTATGCCCTGTCCCCTAAGTTAACTGGGACAGTGTATTTGGTGAACGGATGGAACGAAGATGTGGAGTCCCACAATGGTAAATCGTGGGGCTTGCAGCTTGCTTATGCTGCCAGTGACAAGCTAAATATTAGTATTCAGAACTACTCCGGTCCCGAGGGTTCCGATCGCACAAATCCGGCGGGGACCTATGGTGGCATCGGTTTTCCGAACCCTGGGACTCATTTCGTAAACCTTCTCGACGTGTTTGCAACATATCAGGCGCATCCAGATTTAAAGTTCGTAGCATGTCTGGATTACGCTTCGGCGGCTGGCCCTGGGGGAGGCACATGGGATGGGGAAGCTGTTTACATGAAGAAACAGCTCAATGGGCTAAGCTCCGGAACCTTGCGATTAGAACGAGCGGGCGATAACTCGGGGCTCCGCACAGGAACGCCTGTAACTCTATGGTCAGCTACGGCGACATACGACCTTGGTTGGAAAAACTTCAAGTATCTCCTTTCGCGATTTGAAATTCGAGAGGACTTTGCCGGTGCGTCAACCTTCGTTTCTTCGTCAGGTCCCCGCCGACAGCGGACGACCTTTACTGTGGCGGAGGTGTTGCATTTCTAGCCTCTTGTACCGAGGCACTGCCCCCAATCTATGGGTTCAGCTCCCAACCTAGGAGCTAAAAGCCCTGCATTTTCCGTAGGCCCGAAGGGTCGTTCTTCCTACTACCCAGGGCTCGCGGCTGGAGCCGCTCACCCATGGGCTATAGGAAGAACGACCCTTCGGGCCTACGAATAGCTAGAACTCAAAAATGCCCGGGTTTCGAATACCTGCGGCGATTCTGGATGTCCCTCTGAGAGCATTTCGGTCCCATGGGCGATTCATCCCAGAACCCACATCTAGACCCTGAACTGAACACCCAAATACATCAAAAAGCCGGGTTCGTCGTCTCCTTCCCGAAGGAAGCTGCGCCCGGCCGAGAACAAGAGCGATTCGTGCTCCGTAAAATCGTATTTGAACCCAAGGTTCCAAACGGATTCGTCCCTTACAAATTGGGACGACGTAATAAAGTGGACTTCACCCAAAAGGGCCAGATTCTTTAGCAAATCATATTCAGCGCAGACGCCGGTAGAGACTTGCGTTCCCGTGAACTGCCTTAAAAGCAGGCCGAACTCGCCATCAAGTATAAAGTGGCCAAAGGTTTTGGTGGCTTCCATAGGCAAATAGAAGTCTGTCCCCGGGTCTAAAATTCCGAGACGCGCTAGCTCCTGATTGCCCACAAACAGAATCTGCGGATAGGTCGACATGGCCGGCAGGTTTTTCGTTTCTTCTTGAAATCGCCACTTAACGCCCCAGTCAGAGTAGGCGAGGCTTGTGTAGCTGTGGCCGGGCGAATTCAAAATAGTGAGCGGGCCTTCCAGTTTAAGCTGCAGGTTGTTGCCGTAGCCGTAATTTAGGTCCAGGTGGGGCAGCTCATACACTTTCCCAAGTTGTAGGTCGGTAATAGTGCTCGCTACATTAATCTCCCAATGATGATTTCCGGGAGTGCCCGGGTCATCGGTGATTAAGGGAGGGCCACCTTGCGCGAACGCGCAGGCGGACAGTAGCACTAGAAGAAAGACCGCTAGTATTGATCGCATGGTTGTTAAGGAGAAACTATGAGAAGAGTAAAGGTGCCGGGGATCATTGGCGGACGTCGTCTCCGTCGACTCGGTTGAATAGAGGCCGGCGCGGGCCCAAATTCCGCGCAAACAAGATAGATCTTGTGGGTTCCACGATCAACGATCATGGTTCTCGCAGACTTCCTGGTCTGAACCGTTTGCACCGGCGCCCAGTTGCCGCTTGCATCTTTGCCAACTACCGTAATCGTCCCGTCTTCGCCGTTGGAGCTGAACGCGTAACCGGTATCAAATCCGGCCGCGTCGGGCCCGTTCCCGATCGTCGGCGATGCTACAACTTGGCCGGTCGTATAATCAAGAATCGCCATTTTCTGGTTCGAGCAAACCGCGAACAGTAGGTGATTTTTGCGGTCAATTGCAAGCCCGCTCGCTTCCTCGCCGGGTGCGATGGGCCAGGAGGTGGTTACCTTCAAAGCTTTCGGATCGAACTCGGTGATTTCGCTCTTGTCTTCGATGTTTACAAACATCTTGCCCTTGCCATCCGTAGCGGGGAACTCGGGTTTTCCATCGAGCGGAATCGTGCCGGCCACTTCGCCGGTAGCCGCATCAATCGCTGTCGAGTCGTGGCTAGCCGCGTTGAAAGTGAACACGCGATCCGAGTAAGGATCGTAAAGAATGGCGTCGGGCCGGTCGCCCACTTTAATACGCTTGACCTCTTTGAGCGTCGTAAGGTCGAATTCCTTGACCGTGCTGTCGCCGCCGTTGCTGGTAAATCCCACTCCGTGCTTAGTAACAATCGCGGCGCCGTGAACGCCGGGTGTATCGGGAATGTCTCCGACCACGGAGTTGTTGGTGGTATCGATCACCATCACATGGCTGCTGCGGCTTAGATAGAGACGATGACTTTTCGAATCGACGGCCAAATAATCCCAAGCGCCATCTCCACCGACTTTGATTTCTTTCTCAAGATGATAATTTGGAGCTTGGGCCAGGGTCGCCGAGGCGGTTGCAATAAGGGAGAGGATCAATAATCTTTTCATGCGGGCATCACCTGAAAGATTATGCGATTTGGCTATTTGCCAGTTCCTGAGAATTTTCTCAGCGATATCGGTTTGTTAACATTAGATGCTTAACAGTGGCTCGCCTTTTTCATAGGCGGGCGGAGATAAAAACATGAAGAAATGGACACTGATTACAATTTCGGCCACCGTTTTGGCAGGAGCCGCGTTGATCGGTTCGGCAATCGCCGCACCCTCACAAGATAGGGCAGGCAAGATCACGCCTTGGGAGGCGATGTCGATCGCAGAGCACAAAACCAATGGCAAGGCATTTAACGCCACCTATGAGCACGAGGATGGCCTGTGGGGCTATTCAGTCATGGTTGTTTCCAAGGGCAAGCTTTGGGAAGTTGAAATCAACGCGAAGACTGGGAAGGTTGGCGACGTTGAAGGCGCCGATCCTGCAGGTGAAGGCAAAGAATTAACAGGCGATCTTCAAAGAGCGCTAAAAGGCGGCAAAGAGAGCGACGAGAAGGGGGATTAAAGGTCGAAAGTCGAAAGCCGAAGGTCGAATGTCGAATGTCGTATCCGTAGGAGCCTTTCGGTTCTGAGTTTCTGACGTTTTGAGAGCTGTCTCTCCGGCCTTCGACATTCGTCTTTCGATCCTCGACTAATCGACTATCCTCAAAATGATGACCCCAATCCTTGTAGTGGAAGATGAACCGGCTTTGCTGCCGGTTCTCAGACAAGCTCTGACCGAATCCGGATATCAAGTGGCAACTGCCGTTACCGGCAGGGAAGGGGCGGACGCTCTCTGCCAAAAGAAATTCCTGCTTGGCATCGTGGACCTTATGCTTCCCGGCCTAAGCGGATTCGAGATTATTCGAAAAGTGCGAGATGAGGGTGTTACCACACCCATTCTCGTTCTTTCGGCGCGGGGTGGACTGGACGACAAAGTAAAAGCTCTCGATCTTGGCGCAGACGATTATTTGGCCAAGCCATTTAAAACGGCGGAGCTTCTCGCCAGGATACGGGCGCTTTTGCGTAGGGCAGGGCCGTCGGCGTCACTTCTTGTTTGCGGAGATCTGACCATTGATCCGGAGACGCGAGAAGTTGAGCGCGCCGGATATCCGCTCGTCCTTTCTCAGACCGAATACGCCATGCTGGAACTCTTGGTTAAGAATATGGGCAAACCCCTTTCCAAGGCTTCTCTCCTGCATAAAGTTTGGAAAGGAAAGACCTTTGATAGCGATAATATTGTAGAAGTCTATATCGGCTATCTTAGACAAAAAACAGAAGAGGGTGGCAGACCCCGCATGATCCAGACCGTAAGGGGGCAGGGCTACGCCATCGTTGGGACTGCCGTTGATTAGCCATCGAACTAGATTAGTCCTTTCAACGATTGGCGTTTCCGGTGTGCTTCTCGGAGTGCTTTTTGTTGGGGTGGCAGTTTTGTTTCGCGACCAAGCGCTTGGCGTTTCAGAGGACAGCCTCCGCACGAGCTTGACGCAGACTCTATCCGATTGGAAGGGTCCTCCGTCAACTCCCGACTTGGGCGAAGCCCATGAATCCTTTCCGGACATCACGTTCAGCTATTTCGGAAGTGGTACCGCCCCTTTGGCTACGGTGGGGCCGCTTCGACCTCGGTTAACGGATCACTTCCAGGTGGTCAGTTCCGGCGGACACGTTTTCTTGACTGATGGCCAGAAGTCTCAAGGTTGCACCCTTTGTGCGACTCTGGATTGGACTGAGAAAGGGGGCGAATTAACCAAGCTAGACCAGGTTCTTTTCCTGCTTTGGATTTTGGTAGAACTCATTGTGGGCGCCGTGAGTTGGTACACGGCCAAGGCGACCTTTAAGCCTTTGCAAGAGCTAACACAGCAGGCGGCGACCGAAAGCGGAGTAAATCTTTCGGCGCGTTTGCATTCAAAGGATAGTGCGGAGTTCGGCTCCTTTGCGATCCAGCTAAATTTCTTGCTTGACCGGATCGAAGAGACCACTAAACGCCAGGAGCAGTTCGCGGCTGACGCAGCCCACGAACTTAGAACTCCGCTGACAACCCTTCTCGCCAGACTAGAAACAAGCTTGATGAATCCCAGATCGGAGGAAGAATATCGAGCCCTCGTTGCTTCCCTCGTTCCCGAAGTTGAGCGTCTTTCCCGGCTGGTGGAGTTACTCCTAAGGTCGACGCGTTCGGATCTTGAACCTGCTCCCTTGGTTGAGTTAAAACCGCTTGTCGAGCTAGCAGTTGCACGCTGGCGAGATCGGTTCGAAGAGCGTGGTGTTCATTTGGTTGCCAGTCTCGCCAGCGCACAGGCCGGTATTCGGCCCGAAGAACTGCAGAGCGTGCTCGATAATCTATTGGAGAATGCGTTGCGCTATAGCCCCTTGGAGAGCACGGTTTCCATAAGCCTTGCTCCTAGCGATGGGACTGCGTGCATCACCGTTTCCGACCAGGGCCCTGGCGTACCGCCGGAGCTTTTGCCATCCATTTTTGATCGGCTAACAACTGGCGAGACTTCCCGCACGAAAGCAAGCGGAGGGTTTGGAATCGGGCTGGCCATCTGCAAGAGCATTGTTGTGGCCAGGGGCGGGAATATTTCGGCAGAGAATCGCGACCCCGGAGCTGCGTTTACCGTGGTGTTGCCAACTTAGCCTCGCTCCCCATGGCGGAGGCACGAAACCTGGGTAGCCGGTGGTTAGTCAGCGACACCACCGGTAATGGTTACGAAAACCCCCGCACCCCGGAGGCGGTGCTACACATCGGTATTTATTTTGTGTTTGCAACCAAGGGTGAGCTTCCTTAATCGAACCGGAATGAGGTTTTGAAGAATCTGTAGCACCACCTCCGGGGTGCGGATTGGGAACGGCGTCGAAACCAGTGGTGTCGCGGACTAACCACCGGCTACCGGGGCATGACCCCTTCGGGGCATAGGCGTTAAAATAAGGTTTAGAGGGCTACTTTCAAAGGTTTG
>DASXZH010000051.1:0-15047 GCA_036502005.1 Fimbriimonadaceae bacterium | reverse complement strand
CTGGCTGCTCTCGTCAAACTCTACAGAAGAGACAAACCAAGGAGCGCTGACACCCAGCAAACGTGTGTAAAGATCTGAACCGTCCATCGGTTAAGATTAGACCTAACCCACAGAAAATCTCGTAGACCCAGAATCGAAAATCCTCTTCACTTTTCCCAAAGCACGTAATAGCTAAACGAGCTTGGATGAGCGCGATCCATCAGGATCGTGTTTCGCTGCTTTTGCATCTTCGTCCCGTTCGCCAAGGACTGGACATAACCCAAGTTGCGGGCGAAGACCGGGAACTCGGACGAAACAATCAACACTGCCAGCCGGTGGCCCTTCTTGAACTCATGGGCGAAGTCCCAGGGGGTTAACGTCGCCTTATAGGTCTTACCAGGGGTCAAGGGTTCGATCGTATCCATGCCCTCTAAGTAGGAGCACCGCAACTTGCCACTCTGACCAACCCCTCGCGCCACACCTTTAGCATCGATGTCCAGAATCAAGGCAAAGAAATCGGTGTCCTGAGCGGAGGTTTTGAAGTAAATGTTCACGGATAGCGGCGCGGCAATGGCGGTGTCTTTCTTGAACGGCGCGGTCTTCAACAAAAGCGGGATCTTCTTTTTCAAGATTTTCAAGTCTACGACGGTCGTAGCCTTGTCCGGATTGACATCCAAGTAGGCTTCTGGAATCTTTGTGTCCTTGGCCGGATCATAAGTGTAAGTTTTGGTTCCGTGCCCGCCAGGCGACGCCGTTAAACCGGTCGTAGAAAAGTAGCTAGTTCTGGGCGACATACTTTGCGAGGGCCAGTCCGGCATCGTCACCCATTTGTTGGCGCCTGTCACAAAGAGCCGAACGTGGGCCACCTTATTTAAGCCCACATCCTTGCCCTTCAACCAGGTATCAAACCAGCGCATCGTCAAGCTGTCGAGGTCGATGATGGCGTCCTTCCCATACTCGACTCCGCCAAAGCTGTGGTTGGTGTTGAAAGCATGTACCCAGGGCCCGAAAACGATCCATTGGTTCTTGCGCCCAAGCCCTCGCATCGTGTTCCAATTGATGTGGGTTCCGATCTCGTCGCCATCCCAGATGCCCGATATGTGCAAGGCTGGGATATCTACGTTGTTCAAATGATACGTATAGTCCCAGCCCTTCCAATCGGAGAGCTTGGGCCTGGCCAGCCATTTCTGATAGAAGTCCAAATGCTTGCCCAGCACGGCCGAATCGGTCTTGGATAGGGGTAGGGTTGTAATGCCTTTCGGGTTCGGCAACGAACTGCGCAGGGTGGAGAAATCGGTGTGCTTGCCGGCGACAATCTTTGCCCACCACAGGTTTAGGTAAAGGGCAAAGGTGCCATGGTCGTAAGGGATATTCCGCATGGCATCGGGAGGGGAAACCTCGGGAACGATGCACTTTAACGCAGGTGGTTTTTCGACGGCGGCCGCCCACTGGACATAGCCATCGTAGCTACCTCCGATCATTCCAACGTTGCCGTCGCACCAGGGCTGAGACGCGACCCATTGAACGGCGTCGTATCCATCCTTCCCTTCGTTTACAAACGGATCCCAGTCGCCTCCGCTGTCTTCCCTGCCTCGACAATCCTGCGCCACGTAGACATAACCTCGTGAGGCATAAAAAGTTCCGTTTACGGCTTCTGTTCCGCGCCCATAAGGAGTCCTTACCAGGATGGCTGGGTGCTTTTCTCCATCGTCCGGCCGAACCACGTCTGAAACCAGGTCAACCCCATCCCTGGTTTTCATCTTGACGCCCTTTTCGGTTTTGACCTTGTAGGTGGATTGGCTGAACTCAGGATATTTCTTGAGCGGGTCTTCGAAGATTGCATCCCACCCCTCTCTAATGAACCGCAATCCTTGGGAAGGAACATCGAAGGCCACTACTTTGCCGGATTCATCCATGTCGAGCGTGCACGGTACGGTAGCGATTACCCCGCTGAACTCCCGAATGGTTTTGGTTTCTCCTCCAACGGTAATACGCTTATCGGGCATTAGGTCAAGTTTAAAGGGAAGTTCGGCGCCCACATCCATGAAGAAGACCTTTTCTTCTACCGCCTTGGTGGCTGGGTTTGATTGAATCGCTTTAAGCGCGGCTTGCAACATGCCCGCCAGCAATACTGGATGGTAATTGCCTGCGTAAAGGCCACTTTTGCTGTTAAAGGGAACGGTGGTTGTCTTGCCCTTATTGGTCACGGCTAGGGTTCCCTTTGATAGGGAGAACGTCACCGTGCTTCCCATCGCCGATGTTTCGCTTGTGTAATCGAGGAGCTTCCCGGCCTTAACATGGCCCTTTATAAAGCTTTTAATAGAAACGCTGCCGAGGCTAAGGCTTGACTCGGAGTCGAACGATCCATCGGGGTTTTGGGTTAGGACATTTTCGCCTACCGGCGTGCCCTTAATCTCGACCACCAACTTCTGTTGGTCGGCAAGAGAGTGGGAGAAGGCGGAACAGATCAGTGCGATGGCGCAGAAACGGAAAATTGATTTTGGAGACATAGGCAAGAACAAGACCCTCATCGTCATTTTACGCAGTGTAGGAGTTCATCTAGGCCCTTTGTCTGATCTCAAGGTGTTGCATTTTGGATCGTGTATAGTTTGGGAGTTTGAACCTGTCATGTCCATTTATGGTTGACAAATCAAGTTCAAACATACATTTTGTTTTCACAGTTTTTTGAGGGTCTTCTTTTGATGAGTTGGCGGGATTTTTGGTTCTCCATTTTTTAACGACGGCGGGAGGGCAAATCCTGGTTTCGATGTTTTACAACCCGCTTTGATGGGTGGGAGGGACGGCGCTAGCCTCTGGATACGTTAGCCGGTGGCTAGCCAGGTAGATTGCCGCGTCACTCCAGCGCGACTTCGTCGCGTTTCCGCTCCTCGCAATGACAAATTACGAGTTGGAATTAAGCCCCAATAGCCTAGATTCGCCAAGGACAACAATTATTCCTCGGGGTAAAAGCTGCGACCACATCGGCGGACATAAGCCTGAAATCGTCACTAATATCCCGCCAGTCAGGATTTACACTCTCTATAAGCCGAATTTTATCTGCTCGGCTTCCGGCCTTAATCTGCTTTTCCCGCTCGATGGCGCTCTTCACATAAGCGAATGTTTCATAGTAAACGAGTTTGCCGACCCTGTATCGCGCAGTAAATGCGGAGCCTTCGGCGGCCTTGTGCTGAGAAACCCGCCGAACTAGCGCGTTGGTGACGCCAGTGTAGAGAACGCGCGAATCGCTCGCCATGATGTAAACGAAGAAGATTCGCCCGTACCGCATTAGGTTTAGACTACCAAATTTGACTTTTAGAGGAGAAAAATCAATTCGCCCAGCCATCCATAATTTTTGTCATTGCGAGGAACGCAAGTACGACGAAGTCGCGCTGGAGTGACGCGGCAATCTAACTGAAAGTGCCACCGGATATTGGTCAGTCGGGAGACTCATGAAGCAGTCATTATAGAAGTAATTGCGTGGGCTAGCTCTTAACTTGAAGCCGGTGGTAGGCCAGGTAGATTGCCGCGTCACTCCAGCGCGACTTCGTCGCACTTGCGTTCCTCGCAATGACAAATAGTAAGTTTGGGTTCCATTTTGCCTTGCTCAAATAGAAAAGGACCACCGGACAAGCCGGTGGCCCTATGATTCTCCCTCGCCTGGGTTAAAAACCAGACGCGGTCTGAGGAGCGTGGTAGTTAATATCCATCCAATAAGTGGGTTTTGGGTTCCCAGATGGAGTGTTGTACGACCGGATCTTGAAGGTGTAGAAACCTGCCGTACTGGCGGTTGCGTTCACCTTTGTTCCCTGAGCCGTGCTCGAGTAGTAGTTGCCGCTGGCGATCTTAGTTCCCGAAGGATTGTCGACTTCTACATAAATGTAGGTGGAGCTAGTCCAGCTTGTCGTAGTGAAGTAGAGGGCCTCATTGATCGTTTGGCTTGCCGCGCACCAGACTTGGCCCACCGTTTCAAGGGTGGTGTTGTCCGCCGGTTTGATATCCAAATCGGTTGCACCCGCATACTCCTGGGTGGTGTTCGTTACAGGAGCGGTGAAGCTTCCCGTGATTCCAGCCGGAGCATAGGCGCAGTATCCCATTCCATTTGTTGCAACCGGCAAAGTAATTGTCACTTGCCCGCTGCCGTTGGTGTAAACGTCAGGACAATGCCCCGTATAGTCGTGCAAATGAACGTTGTTCCCGAAACCGGTTTGAACGTTGCTGCAAACATAGTCGTAGCCGGTGTTGTTGTTCAGACCCACTAGCAGATGTTGGCCGCCTTGTCGCTCGTAGACAAAAAAAAGGTTGTTTTTGTAACGCTGGAGGGTCGTTCCACTAGCTAGATTCTCGTGGATCCAGATCAAGTTATTGATGTAAGTGCCAAGGTTGTAGCAACCGGAATCAGCGCTCCAATCTTTATAAAACACGCACGGATAACCCTCGGCGGTGAGAATGTAGGCATAAGCCAACATTTTGTTTTGAGACACAGGGTCGCTTTGATCCGTGTCGTGGTTATCCACGAAAGTTACTGAGTGGGTGGGATCGGCGCCGGTTAGGCCATCATGGTCCAACTGAGCCATATTGAAGCTGCTGGGCGTGTTGCACATGGCTTTCAGATCCCCACGAAGTGGGAAATCGAAGGCGCTGGCCCGGCCACTCATCATTGTTTGGATCCAATATTCCAAGTCTGATTCGGTGTAGTCGTAATACTCGCCCACAGCGAACTTGCCGGCGAGGGAGTTGTAACCAAGATAGGACGTCAACCAGTTGGTTGAGATGCCATAAACATCGTCCATTCGGTAGCCGTTTAGATCCAAGGCCTTGGTTAGCCAATCCCCTGCTGCATTGAGTCCGTTCGAGACATAGCCA
Source organism: Fimbriimonadaceae bacterium (assembly GCA_036502005.1). Taxonomy (GTDB): domain Bacteria; phylum Armatimonadota; class Fimbriimonadia; order Fimbriimonadales; family Fimbriimonadaceae; genus DASXZH01. Next base: position 10,205 of record DASXZH010000051.1, on the reverse strand, counting down.
CTGGGAGTTGCGTTGATAGGAGCAAGGTCGCGGCCAAACTCGTTGAAGTTTTCCCCACTGCCGGCAGGGACGTTTGGATCCTGAGCCACATACGGGTGGAAATCCGTTTGTTGTTTGGGGAATCGGCCCGCGCCGGCGGTTCCGTAGGCACCCAAATAGCTGTAAACATAGTTGCCAGGATCGCCGTCCCGGTGGTTATTTACAAGGTCTGCGTAGATTTGCAAGCTGCTGGCATGCATCATGGCGCACATGCGCTCAAGTTGGGTTCTGGTTCCGAACCGGGTCGTAACCGTCGACATCTGATTCTTTGAACCTAAATCGTAATCGTCGAATGGGTCGTAACCCATGGAGTATCCGCCGGAAGCTCCTTTCAGTTCCGGTGGGATCCAGATCGCGCTAAATCCATCAAGCTTGAGGGTGTTGGCTTGCCGTGCAAGGTGGTCATACCACCAGTCCGCTCCTGCATTCCCCGCGCCAATCGATGGGACGTTCCAATAGAATCCCTCCATCATCACACCGGCCCTCGATACTGCCGCCGACGTGCCAAAAGCTGCCAGCATGGCAAGTTTAGCGAGCGCGCTTCCCGCCCCGCGAAAGCGCCTTCTTATAACTGTGTCTCTCATAGACCCTCCCAGGCACGCCGTCTGTGGCGGCCGTTTCTACACCTTATCAAATCCAGCAAAAATAACGGGCCAATAGCTTAAGGTTTGCGCATTCGTTCGTTTGGTTTGCGCAGGTTCGGGTTAAAATATTTAGGTGCAGAGGATCCGAAAGATCGCCCTTCTAATGGAACGTCTTGTTGGATTTAACCACGACGTTCTTCAAGGCGTTCGCGACTATGCCGCGCCTAAAAAGGCGTGGATGTGCCATTTCGTTGATCCGAAATCCGAGTACATGGATGCCCTCCAGGAATGGAACCCGCACGGGATTATCGCCTTCTTGTTCGACAATCGAACTTTAACAAACCTCCAAAAAATGAAATGCCCGTTTGTGGACGTAGCCACCTGGCAGGGTTCTAGCAAGATCCCTCGGATCTCTGTGGACGACGTCGCCGTAGGCCGCCTGGCTGCCGGCCACCTGATGGATCTCGGATTAGAGAGATTCGCCTTTTTAGGCCGAACGGACCACACATTTTCGGCAATGCGTTTACAGGGTTTTGAAAGCGCCCTGCATGAAAACGGGTTTGGGTGCTCAAGTTACACTCTTGAGGAAGAACATGCACCTTCCGCTCAGCCATGGACGATGGGCGGCGCGGATGCAAAATTGGCCAACTGGGTGAAAATGCTTCCCAAACCGATAGGCATCTTTGCCGATAACGATGAGCACGCTCTTATTGTTAGCGAGGCCTGCTTTGCCGGAGAAATCGACGTTCCGAGCCAGGTCGCGATCTTGGGTGTGGATAACGATCCGTATTTAGGAAGCCTTGGTTATCCGCCGCTTTCCAGCATCGCGACGCCGGCAAGGAGAGTGGGCTATGAGGCTGCCTCCTTACTTGATAGGTTAATGGAGGGAGCACGGGCCCCCGAAGAACCGCTACTCCTTCCTCCAACTACGGTCGTTTCCCGTCGCTCTACCGATACGCTTGCCATAAACGACCCGTATGTTGCGGCGGCGGTGCGCTTAATACGAGAAAAAGCCTGCGAAGGTCTTACTGTTCCAGATATTGTGAAGATGGCGCCAGTCGGGCGGCGGACTCTGGAGAAGCTCTTTAAAGACCAACTTGGGCATTCTCTGCTTGATGAAATGCGGCATGTTAGGCTCTCCAATGCTCAGCATTTGTTGGCCACGACCGACTTGCCTGTGGAATCAGTGGCGGCCCGCTCAGGATTTGGTAGCGCTACGTGGCTGGCGACTACTTTCGCCCAAGAGCTCGGAGTTTCGCCAAGGGCTTACCGGACCAAGATCCAAGGCGAAGAGCGCTAAGCTACCTGAGGTCACGCACAGTTCCATCCAAAGACCAAAGGTATTTGTCGATGTCGGTGATATCGCATCCTAAATACTTGCCATTGTTATAGTCCGCCTTGTTTTCAGGAGCTGACGTATCGAAGTCAGTGCCGGCCGCGAGCTGTTCATCGGTTTGGATGCTCACGTGTCCATCGAGCCAGGCAGTGTAAGCGCCCGGTTTTGGCTTTAACACGCGGATATTTGAGGTGAACTCTCCACGAGGAGAATTTTTGACCCATCCAACATAGTATTGGGAGGGATTTTCCGCTGATCCCGGATCGCCACCTAAGACCAAGCGTTTTGTAGAGAAATATAAGGGGGCAAAAGCTCCCGGTGGCATCGCCAAATCATAATCGGGCGGATCGAACTGTTTAGCCGCATCGTTATAGGCCGCAAATGTCTGGGCGCTAACGAAAAGGACTGTCTTTTCAGGATGAATTGCAGCGGATCGAAAACAAGCTTCGCTCCCAATGCTTGGAGGGCCGCCGCCAGGCTGAGCCCCGAAGACGGGCGTTCCAATACTTATCGGCGCCAAAAAAGTGTAGTTGTACGCGAACTGGGCATATGGATTCCAATTCCTGGGCAGATAGTTTGGGTTGCCTTCCGAGAAATACCCCTGCGGATCCCCGGTGTCCGGGTTAACGAATGCCTTCACGTCCTTTACATAGGGCATCAGAGCAAGAGGCCAATCCCGAGTTGGAACCTTTATGTCTCGAATACAACGAGGATCTTGTTTCTTCGTGCTTGGACAGCCGTCATCATACACATCTTCAGCCGCCAGCACAAACATGCTGTCGTGATCTTGCTCGTATAGAAGTTCGCCTTTGGCCAGCTTACCGATCCGTGCAACGCCTGAAGCGCGATCTGACTGCAGTCGGCCTGCCACAGCGGAGGCCACCCAAGAAAGCGACACTACAACAGCGGCAACGGCGACCACGTCTCGAAGCTCCAAAGCAACTTTACGATTATTCACGCGACTCCTTTATAGACTCTCTAATGATAAACCCAACTGATGACTTCAGATCATTAAAAACTCTTGCACGATTTTGCATGTGAAGGAACCTGGCAGCGAGTTTAGAGGTTTCGACGTAGGCAAAAACGACGACATAACAGCCGGAACAGCATGAGGAAGAATGAAGTTATACAAATGGCCGGTTCTTTTACGGCCAAAAAAGGGGAGGCGTTCCAGTTAGTGCTGGAGCGCAAAAAGATATGTCGAGTACTGCAATTCCGTTAGCGTCGTATGACCAGATAAGATTTAACTCGTTGATGGAGGCCACCTATAAGAAGGTCTTCAACATGGCCTATAGGCTTTCCGGAAGCCGGCCAGATGCGGAAGATCTTACGCAAGAAGCCTTCTATAGGGCTTATAGAAGCTTTTCTGACTACGAAGGGGATAAACCCTTCGAAAACTGGATTTTTAGGATTGTTACCCGTCTGTTCTTGGACCTGCTTCGCAGCCGCCGAAGACGAATTCGGGCGATGTCTTTCGATGCGCCGTTGCAAAAGGACACAAGCGACGAAGGCCTATTTTTCGATGTTCCGGACGCAAAGCTGAATCCTGAGAACGAACTGTTGAGCAATACCCTCAACGAAGATTTGCAGCGCACATTAAGCTCGCTCTCAAATGAGCAGCGGCTTCTCGTGGCTTTGGCCGATGTCGAGTGCCTTCCTTACAAAGAAATCGCAGAGATTGTTGGGAAGCCCATAGGGACGATCCGTTCCAGACTGCATAGAACCCACAAGGTTATGCGCCTAAGAATGGAGCAGTTCGAGAAAGAGCGCCAGGGCGTTCATCCTCGTCCGATCCCCACACTGTCCTTCTCCAACAGCTATTAGATGTTAGGTGGAAGCGCCGACAACCGCTTCCACTGGCTCCAACAAGATGTTTCTCACCGTCTGATCGGTCACTGCAAACGGGTCGTTGATGTACGTTCGTGGCAGAGCAAGACCAAAACGGCAAAGGATTTCGTGATGCCGGATGCCGGCTGCTTTGGCTAGATCTATTACGCTAATGGTTTCGTCGTCTTGCTTTCCGACGACGGTGACGACGGTTCCCCGCTCGCCTTGAATGCCTGTTAGATCGATTACGGAAAGGTTCATGCAAATCTGGCCGAGAATGGGCGTTTTCTTTCCATTGACAAGCACATTGGCCTTCCCTGTCAGAGCCTGAGATAGTCCTTCGCCGTAGCCGATGCCAATCACGCCAACTTCCATATTTTTGGGCGCTCGGAATAGCTTGTTGTAGCTAATGCCTTCGCCTTTCTTGACGGTCTTGCGCTGAATGATGACTGCCTTACATTCCAAGGATGGCTGCAACCCGGGTATGACCTCGTCAACGCCGTACAGCGCGAGCCCAAGTCGGGTTGCGCTAAAAAATCCTTCTTGGAAGTTGCCTAGGGCATGGCTGTTGGCCATGTGAAGCGGGAGCTTTTCGCCGGCCGCGTGAAACTTCGCGAGCAGCTTTTGAAATCTCGCCAACTGGCCGAGGTTGTCCTCGCGAACGGAGGAAGTTGAAAGATGAGAGTAAACAGACTCGATTCTAAGGTGAGGAAACTTGCCTTGATTCATCAGAATGAACTCAGCCTCGTCGGCTTGCAAGCCCAATCGGTTAAGGCCGGTTTCAACTTTCAAGTGAACCATGGCAGTGCGGCCAAGCTTATGGGCGGCTGCTTCGTAGAGATGGGCTAAGTCTTTGTCAAAAAGGCTGAGAACGAATCCACATGCAATGGCCTGCTCGATTTCTTGATCATCGAGGTAGCCCATGATGAGGACGGGGATGTTGCTTACGCGACGGACGCGAACTGCTTCTTCCAGCGAGATTACAGCAAAGGCGAGAACGCCTTTCTTTTCTAGTAGTTTCGCCGTCTGCTCAATGCCATGCCCATACGCATCGGACTTCACGACCGCGATGATGCCGGTCTTTCCTATGTAGGATTTGATAACGTCAACGTTTTGCCCGATGACTCCAAGATCAATCTCTAGCCAAGCTCTCATTTGTCCTCCGTAACCGCTTGTTAATGTTTCGTTCGTACAAGAACGTCGCACAAGGCAATCCATGCCTATTGGCAACTTAGTTCTACCCTTCAGACGAGCAAAGCCCCCCTAGGAGACTTTGCTAAGAATCAAATTTGCCAGCAAAGCCGCTTTTTCGCCCAGATCTGCATCCCCGGAGACAACAAGGTCGGCAAAAACCCTTGAAGGCTGAACATAACGCTCGTGGCCAGGTTTAGCCGACTCCAGATAGTAGCGAGCTATATTTTCGGGATCGGAAAACATTCGGCCGCCTTTTAAGTCGCGGAGCATACGGCGAAGGGCGCGGACATCGGCGTCTGTATCGACAAAGATCTTTAGGTCCAGTCTTTCGCGGATTCCTTGAGTGTGGAGAATCATCAGCCCCTCGACTATGACAACCGGGGCCGCATTTCTAGCCAACTCAATGTCTAGCAAAAGTTGGTTTGCGTCCACTGAATTTGGGCGATTGCAGTCGAATTCAAGGTTCCCGGTGGTGGGAGAGGTGAAGGTCGGGGCTCCTTCGTTGCCCCTCACGAAGTATGCATCGGTAGAGATCGTCTCGATAGATAAATCCGGACTCAACTCAGAAAGGACTTCCCGAATCGCCCTCGTAAGTGTGCTCTTCCCCGCCGCCGACCCTCCCGCAATTCCCACGATGTAGCTGCGCACAGGACATTGTAGCCATTCTAACAGGGGGCCTGTTTGGTCTCAAGAAGTCCTAAAGACCTATTAAATTTCACTTTGGCGCGTTTAATGGGATAGCATTACCACGCGATGATGCTGCTCCCCTTAATTGCTGCAACCCTTTGCCACGCACAGGCACCTTTTACTTTCGACGCGGGTACAGAACCGCTGCTGCTTCAGCACCCGACGATGAACGCGACCGAAATCGTATTTCAATTCGCCGACGAATTGTGGTCCGTCCCTCGCTCCGGCGGCGAGGCGCGCAGACTCACCTCAGGCGTTGGCGCGGAAAGGTCTCCGTATTTCTCGCCGGATGGGAAATGGATCGCCTTTACCGGCGAATATGACGGAAACCAAGATGCTTACGTTATGCCGGCGGAAGGGGGCCCTCCAAAGCGGCTAACCGCTCACCCAGGGGCAGACGTCGCCCTCGGTTGGACAAGAGATGGGAAATCCATCCTCTTTGGATCAACCATGCTCGCCAACACCGACTTGCCGCGCTTGTTCACGGTGCCCGTAACAGGTGGATTCCCGAAACCGTTACCACTTCCGAGCGGGTCGATGGGTTGCTATTCACCGGATGGCTCCAAGATCGCCTACGTTCCGGGCATCAAGTGGGAAACAGCTTGGAAGAGATATCGTGGCGGCCAAACCTATTCAATTTTTGTAGCGAACTTAGCCGATTCCAAAGTGAAGGAGATCCCTAAAGAAAACACAAACGACGAGCAGCCGGTTTGGGTTGGAAACAAGATCTACTACATGTCTGATAAGCGCGGCCCGGTTGGCCTTTACAGCTACAACACGGATACAGGCAACGAAAAGGAAGAGATCAAGGGCGAAGGATTTGATATAAAGTCGGTCACGGCCGGCCCCGGCGGCTTGGTTTACGAAAAGCTGGGTTCGCTTTGGACTTATAATCCGGATACAAAGCAGAGCCAGCGCGTTCCCGTGACAATCCATGGCGATTTTCCCGGAACGCGGGCCGAGTTCAAGACTCTTCAAGCGGTTTCAGGGGCTTCGCTTTCTCCGAACGGAATTAGAGTTGCCGTCGCGTCTCGCGGCTGGGTGCTCACGGCGCCCGCAAAGAAGGGCGATATTCATCTTCTGGACGAGAAGCAAGGAGTTCATCGCGAGGGCCCCGCTTGGTCACCCGATGGCAGAACTGTTGCCTATATCACCGATGTGAACGATAGGCAGCAGCTTGGCCTTTGGGACTTATCCACGGCCAAGGAAAAGACCCTTGATCTGGGCGAGACGCCCGGCTTTTACTATTCGCCGGTATGGTCGCCGGATTCCTCGATGGTGGCTTATCGGGACAACAAAACCCAGCTTTGGATTGTGAACGTTAAGACCGGTGTCAACACCAAAGTCGACACCACCATTTACAACAATCCGCGCCACACGGAAACGCCGGCTTGGTCACCAGACTCCAAGTGGATCACTTGGGCGCGAGATCTGGAAAACCACTACAACGCGATTTTTGTTTACAACGTGGACACCGCGAAGAAGACCTGCATCACGGATGGTTTTGCCGATGCCGATTCACCAATTTTTGATAAGGGCGGAAAGATGCTGTATTTCTACGCCAGCACCAATATCGGGCAGTCCAGCAGTTGGCTCGACCTTTCCAGCCTGAACAGCGTCAACCCCGTAAGTTCCGTGTACGCCGTGGTTTTGAAGAAGGACGACCCCAACCCACTGCAGCCGGAGAGCGACGAAGAAGCGGCCAAGCCAGATGCCCCTGCGGCAGCCCCCGCGCCGGCCAAGGCAGATGCGCCAAAGGCGCCCGCAAAACCGGAAGCGCCGAAGTTTGGAATCGATCTTGATGGAATCGAATCGAGAATCATCGCGCTGCCCATTCCGGCTGCCGTCCACTTGGGGCTCGTACCCGCCACAAGCGGGAGTTTCCTCATAATGTCGATGCCGCCTTTAGCGGATGCGTTGCGGCGGCCAGGGCCTCCCTCGGTTGGTAAATTCAGCTTCGCGGATCGAAAGTACACGCCCTTCTATGTGGGAGGGACAGTTATCGATACGAGCGCAGATGGTTCAAAGGCATTGGTTTCAGCAGGCCCAACCGTGGCCATCGTTTCCACCGCGATGCCAGTTTCGCCCGGAGAAGGCTTGGTTGATCTTTCCAGCACGCAGGTGAAGATCGATCCAAAAATCGAATGGGCTCGAATGTATCACGAAGTTTGGCGCAACGAGCGCCTGCTGTTCTATTCTCCAACTGCAAACGGAATCAGCATCGACGAAATGGAGCGGCGCTACGAGCCTTTTGTGAAGAACATCTGTTCAAGAAATGACTTGAACTATCTGTTTATCGATATGCTTGGAGAACTCTGCGTGGGCCACGAATTCCCAGGCGGAGGAGATATTCCGAGCGCCAAACAAGTGCCCGGCGGCCTCTTGGGAGCAGATTACGATTTTGAGAACAACCGTTACAAGATCGCTCGGATTTATGACGGCGAGAGGTGGAATCCCGGCCTTTATGCACCGCTAGCGCAGCCAGGAATCAATGCCAAAGCTGGCGAGTTCCTGCTTGCAATCGACGGAAAGGACCTAGCCGAATCAACTGACGTTTACGAAGCACTTGAAGGCAAAGCCGGCAAGCAGGTCAAGATCAAACTTGGGCCGAAAGCTGATGGTACAGGCTCTCGTGAGGTGACCGTCGTTCCGGTTGCGTCCGAATTTGGCTTAAGGCAGCGAGCTTGGGAAGAAGATAACCGTCGCTATGTGAACAAGATGACAAACGGCCGAGGCGGCTACGTCCACGTTCCGGACACGGCCCAGGGCGGTTGGGAAGCGTTCAACCGGTACTACTATTCTCAGGTTGGAAAGGACGGAATCGTTGTGGATGAGAGGTTCAACCACGGCGGCCTCATCAACGACTTCATGATCCACGAGATGAAAAAGCCGCTCGACGCGGTATTTGCACCCCGTTACGGAAAGGAGTGGCCGACGCCGGGATCGGCGATTTATGGCCCCAAGGTTATGATCATTAACCAGTTTGCCGGCTCCGGTGGAGACATGTTCCCTTGGCTGTTTAGGCAGGATAAAGTTGGACCTATCATTGGTAAGCGAACCTGGGGCGGTCTTATTGCCGCTTTCGGATTCCAAACTATTGATGGCGGCGCGATTAACTCGCCCGACAACGCCTTTTACAATCCTTGGACTCATACCTGGGATGTGGAAAACTGGGGCGTCTCGCCGGACATCGATGTGGACTTGGACCCCTATCTGTGGCGTCAAGGCCATGATGCGCAGCTAGATAAGGCGATCGAAGAGCTCAACAAGCGACTCGCAGATTACAAGCCACTGGATAGCAAGCATCCGCCTTATCCTGATCGGACGAAGCTCGGAGTGAGATATTGACGGAATTTTTGATTTTTGATTTTTGGCATTGAGTTGCGAAGAACATGGACGGCGCGCTAGCCACAATTGTCTTTCTCACAATCTTGGCTGTTTTAGTTGGTGGACTTGCGGTCGGCTACCCGACGAACGATGAGAAGGTGTTGAGGAAGGCGATTATTTGCCGTGAAGTAGGTTGGGGCTTACTGTTCCTCTCTTTCTTTGGGATCTACTCAACTGTCGGGACAGCGATTGGCGACCCGGCAACGAATGATGTCGCGGGCCAATACTACAAGGATGTTACGGGCCATTACGTTGCGTATGCCACGATGTTGATCCTCTTCGTCGCTCTTATTCTGCTGGTTATCGGATACGGCATTAGACGCAACGGAAAATGAAAATGTCTGCCTTACAGATCACTTTTTTTCTCTTCTAAACCGGGGATGCGCCGATATTCTAGAATAGAAACGGATAGAACACTATGACTGTAAGAATCGAGCTCCCGGCCGAAATCGAAGCAAGCCTCGTCGCCCAGGCTCAGGCTCACGGCATGGGTCTTCCGGAATATGTCGAGACAGTGCTCAGAGAGCAAGTGACTCCCCTGAACCGCGCTGCTTCGCTAACGCTGGCTGAGCGCGCTGCTGCCTGGCTTGAAGGAACGAGAGATATTCCGCGCACCCGCCCTCTTTCCGATGAAGCGATTAGCCGTGAAAGCTTGTACCAGACTCGCGGATAAGTGAGCATTCTGACCTTCAAGGTACAAAATCGGAGCTCGTTACTCGGTTGCAAAATGTTTGAGTTCCGTGGAGTCGCTGGTCGCGACGGGCCCGTTTGCCACCCCCTCCAGTTCCGCTCGTTCCTCGCTCCACTGGTTCCCCCTCCGCTCGGTGCGCAGTCTTAGGCTTCCTACACAGTTAGCTGGGTGGAACTAGGCGACTTTGCGTCCTCGCATATAGGGGGCACCGAGCGCGCGTTTTGAAATGAATTTCAAAGATCGTAAACACCCATCCCTAACCCCTCATACCCCGTTGAGTTAGGGGATTATCGGCTATCGCAAAGCCCTCACCCCTCTCGCCCATAGGCGTTAAAATAAGGAAACCTTGGCGTTTTTGCAGCCACAAATCTCTCCCGGATGGAGAGGTCGGTGAGTCCGCGAACCGGGAGAGGCGCGAGCGACAAACCTTTGAAAGTAGCCCTCTAAACCTTATTTTAAC